>NZ_LHVM01000023.1:0-471412 GCF_001269805.1 Pseudomonas sp. P1.8 | reverse complement strand
CTGCCAGACAGTCGGCCAGGACTTCGCCATTGAGCGCCGGATATTCCGGCTGCGGCAGACTGCTGGCAGCGTAGTAAGAAGCGGTGTGCTGATGGCTTGGGACAGGCTGTTGCGCACGGGCGGTCATGTGCATGTTCCTGGTTTTTGCGTTTAGAAAATTTGCCGGAGCATAAGCCGGACTTTCCCAGGCGGGCAACATTGGTCGGGTGGCGCTGTCTGGAACGCGGGTTTTACGTCAGAATCCCGGTCTATTCCACATTCGGTCACCGCTTCAATGAGCTGCAACAGTCAGACAATTCGCACTCTGCGCCAGCAAATTCCTTCGTTTGAATGCGTCCCCGGCTGCCATGACTGCTGCGGACCGGTGACCACTTCGCCGGAAGAAATGTCGCGCCTGCCGCGCAAGACTCGCGCCGAGCAGGATGCGGCGATGGATGAACTCAATTGCGTTCATCTGGGGCCGAACGGTTGCACGGTGTATGAAGAGCGGCCGCTGATCTGCCGATTGTTTGGTACGACCAAGACCTTGCCATGCCCGAATGGGCGCGGGCCGGTGGAACTGATTCACCCGCGGGCGGAGAAGCAAGTGTTTGAGTACATGGCCTCGAACCGACAGGTGTTGGTTTAAAAGATCGCAGCCTGCGACAGCTCCTACATGGGATCGCATTTCTCGGTAGGAGCTGCCGCAGGCTGCGATCTTTTGATCTTCAGTCCGGAATCGGCAGCGTCAGGCTCTCCTTCACCTCTTCCATCACGATATAGCTCTTGGATTCGCGCACATGCGGCAGCTTGAGCAGAATGTCGCCCAGTAGCTTGCGGTAGGACGCCATCTCGGAAATCCGCGCCTTCACCAGATAATCGAAATCCCCAGACACCAAGTGGCATTCCAGTACGTGGGGCAATTTCAGCACCGCGCGGCGAAATTCTTCGAAAGTATCGCCGGACTTGTAGTCCAGGCTGATCTCGACGAACACCAGCAAACTACCCTTCAGGTGCTGCGGATTGAGCCGGGCGTTGTAGCCCATGATGATTCCTTCGCGCTCCAGGCGCCGGACCCGCTCGGTACAGGGCGTGGTCGAGAGCCCGACCTTTTCCCCCAGCTCCGTAAATGAGATACGCCCGTCCGCTTGCAGGATCCGCAGGATGTTGCGGTCGATCTTGTCCAGCTCACGTTTGGTCTGAGTGTTGGTACGCATAGGGGATGCGCCTCCGTGAAAAGGGTTTTTGCCGAGAATTGTCGCCAAATATAGGCGCTTATATAGTGAAAAGCACTGGCAAATCTTTTTTACACTGCGCGCATCTAAAGCTCTGAATAACAAACGTCAGCGGTCAGCCGCGATGAGGGATATGAAAATGCGCGTCATGGTCTTGGGTAGCGGCGTCATCGGTACCACCAGTGCTTACTATCTGGCCCGTGCCGGGTTTGAAGTGGTGGTTGTGGACCGGCAGCCAGCTGCTGCCATGGAGACCAGTTTCGCCAACGCCGGCCAGGTGTCGCCGGGCTATGCCTCGCCGTGGGCCGCGCCGGGCGTCCCGCTCAAGGCCATCAAGTGGCTGTTGCAGCGCCACGCCCCGCTGGCGATCAAGGCAACTGCCGACATCGACCAATACCTGTGGATGGCACAGATGCTGCGCAACTGCACCGCCAGCCGTTACGCGGTGAACAAGGAGCGCATGGTCCGTCTGTCCGAGTACAGCCGTGACTGCCTCGACGAACTGCGTGCCGAAACTGGCATTGCCTACGAAGGCCGTAGCCTGGGCACCACCCAACTGTTCCGCACCCAGGCTCAACTGGACGGCGCCGCAAAAGACATCGCCGTACTGAAAGAGTCCGGCGTGCCGTTCGAGCTGCTCGACCGCGACGGTATTGCCCGTGTTGAGCCGGCGCTGGCCAGCGTCACCGACATCCTCGCCGGTGCCCTGCGCCTGCCGAACGATCAGACTGGCGACTGCCAGATGTTCACCACCAAGCTCGCCGAGATGGCTGCGAACCTGGGCGTGCAATTCCGTTTCGGTCAGGACATTCAGCGCCTCGACTTCGCCGGTGATCGCATCAACGGCGTGTGGATCGACGGCAAGCTGGAAACCGCCGACCGCTACGTGCTGGCCCTCGGCAGCTACTCGCCGCAACTGCTCAAGCCACTGGGGATCAAGGCTCCGGTGTACCCGCTCAAGGGCTACTCACTGACCGTGCCGATCACCAACCCGGCGATGGCCCCGACTTCGACCATTCTCGACGAGACCTACAAGGTCGCGATCACCCGTTTCGACAATCGCATTCGCGTTGGCGGCATGGCCGAGATTGCCGGTTTTGACCTGTCGCTGAACCCGCGTCGCCGCGAAACCCTGGAGATGATCGTCAACGATCTTTATCCTCAGGGCGGCGATCTGGCCCAGGCCGATTTCTGGACCGGCCTGCGCCCGACCACTCCGGACGGCACCCCGATTGTTGGCGCCACCCCGTTCAAGAACCTGTTCCTGAACACCGGTCACGGCACACTCGGCTGGACCATGGCGTGCGGCTCCGGTCGCTTGCTGGCTGACCTGATGGCGAAGAAAAAGCCGCAGATCAGCGCCGAAGGCCTCGATATTTCCCGTTATGGCAAAAAAATCCAGGAGTCTGCGAAACATGTCAGTCCAGCGCCAGCTCACCAATGAGCGTATGAGTCAGATCGTCACCCATAACGGCACGGTGTACCTGGCCGGGCAGGTCGGCGACGACATGAACGCCGGGATTGAGCAGCAGACCCGCGAAACGCTGGCCAACATCGAGCGCTTGCTCGATCTGGCCGGTACCGACAAAACCAATCTGTTGTCGGTAACGATTTACCTGAAAGACATCGACGCGCATTTCGAAGGCATGAACGCGGTGTGGGACAAGTGGCTGCCAAAAGGCGTCGCCCCGGCCCGTGCCACTGTCGAATCGAAACTGTGCGAGCCGGAAATCCTGGTTGAGCTGTCGGTTGTAGCCGCTCTGCCATAAGCTTTCATACAGATCCCTCTCCCGGTGCTGCGCTACCAGCCAGCACCGGTTTTTCTTCCCGATAACCCGACCAGAAGTCTGCCGCCATGCGTCCTGCCCGTGCCCTGATCGACCTTCAAGCCCTGCGCCACAACTACCAGGTTGCCCGTGAACTCACGGGGGCCAAAGCCCTCGCCGTGATCAAGGCCGATGCCTATGGCCATGGCGCGGTGCGCTGTGCCCAGGCGCTGGAAGCCGAGGCAGATGGTTTTGCTGTGGCCTGTATCGAAGAGGCATTGGAGCTGCGGGCGGCGGGCATTCGTGCACCGATCCTGCTGCTGGAAGGTTTTTTCGAAGCCGATGAGCTGGCGCTGATCGTCGAGCATGATTTCTGGTGCGTGGTGCACTCGCTGTGGCAACTCGAAGCCATCGAGAAAGCGGTGTTGAGCAAACCGATCACCGTGTGGCTGAAGCTTGATTCGGGCATGCACCGTGTCGGGCTGCACCCAGCGGACTATCAGGTGGCCTATCAAAAACTGCAGGCCAGCGGCAATGTCGCGAAAGTAGTGTTGATGAGTCACTTCGCCCGTGCCGATGAGCTGCACGAACAGGCCAGCACTGATCAAGTGGCGGTGTTCGAAACGGCGCGCAAGGGCTTGTCCGCCGAGGTCAGCCTGCGTAACTCGCCGGCGGTGCTGGGTTGGCCACAGATTCACAGCGATTGGGTGCGTCCCGGCATCATGCTCTACGGTGCCACGCCATTCGAAGAAGCCAACGAAGTGGCTGCGCGTCTGCAACCGGTGATGACGCTGGAATCGAAGGTAATCAGCGTGCGTGAACTGCCGGCCGGCGAGCCTGTGGGTTACGGCGCCAAATTCATCACTCCAAAACCGATGCGTATTGGCGTCGTGGCCATGGGGTACGCCGACGGCTACCCGCGTCTGGCACCGACCGGCACGCCAGTGCTGGTGGCGGGGCAGCGTAGCCAGCTGATTGGTCGGGTGTCGATGGACATGCTCTGCATCGACCTGACCGATGTGCCGCAAGCCGGTCTGGGTTCGACCGTCGAGTTATGGGGTAAAAACATTCTCGCCAGTGACGTGGCCATTGCTGCCGGCACCATTCCTTACCAGATTTTCTGCAACCTGCGCCGGGTGCCACTGCTCTATTCCGGGGCTTAGTGAAAAACGCGACGGACCGAAAGTCGCCTCGCTGAACAGGATTCAGGTCCAAGTGTTGTAAATACTGAACGCTGTCGCCATGATAACGCTCACTATTCCAACAATTGAATCCTGGAGGCGCAAGCTTTGGACGTCGGTGAACGACTGCAATCCATCCGTAGGCTCAAAGGCCTTTCCCAGCGTGAACTCGCCAAACGGGCGGGGGTCACCAACAGCACGATTTCGATGATCGAGAAGAACAGCGTCAGCCCTTCCATCAGTTCGTTGCGCAAAGTGCTGGGCGGAATTCCCATGTCCATGGTCGAGTTCTTTTCCGAAGAAATCCTGCAGGAAAAACCGACTCAGATTGTCTACAAGGCTAACGAGCTGATCGATATTTCCGACGGCGCGGTGACCATGAAACTGGTCGGTCGGGCGCACCCGAGCCGGGCTATCGCGTTCCTCAATGAAATCTACCCGCCAGGCGCCGACACCGGTGACGAGATGCTCACCCACGAGGGCGAGGAAACCGGAATTTTGGTCGAAGGCAAGCTGGAGTTGGTGGTCGGGCAGGAAACTTTTGTGCTCGAAGCCGGCGATAGCTACTACTTTGAAAGTACCAAGCCACACCGTTTCCGGAATCCGTTCGATGCGCCTGCGCGACTAATCAGCGCAGCCACACCGGCGAATTTCTAAGAAAAGAGGCGCCCTGCCAGCATTGCAGAGGTGCCCGCGCTGTTTTTCCGCCGCAGCTAAGACCCCTT
The DNA here is from genome assembly GCF_001269805.1 of Pseudomonas sp. P1.8. Classification (NCBI taxonomy): domain Bacteria; kingdom Pseudomonadati; phylum Pseudomonadota; class Gammaproteobacteria; order Pseudomonadales; family Pseudomonadaceae; genus Pseudomonas; species Pseudomonas sp. P1.8. The sequence goes on along the minus strand of NZ_LHVM01000023.1, from coordinate 466,526 downwards.
CGACTTTGGGGTTGTTTCAGTGCGGCGGGCTTACCGCTATACTTGCGCCCGCCTGCGAACCGTGGCCGTAGGCGTGACTAGCCACCATTGAGGGTGAACGCGTGAATCTAATTATGAAAATGCTGGCTGTACCAGCAACCGTATTGGCCCTATGGGCTGCCAGCGCTCAAGCTGCGACCAACGACGAAATTGCCAAACGCCTTGAGCCAGTCGGCCAGGTCTGTGTGACGGGCAAAGAGTGCAAGGGCATGGAAGTCGCCGCTTCGGCGGGCGGCGGTGGCGGTGCCAAGGCGCCTAAAGATGTTATTGCCAAACATTGCAACGCTTGCCACGGCACCGGCCTGCTGGGCGCACCGAAAATCGGCGACAAGGCAGCCTGGAAAGAACGTGCTGATCACCAGGGCGGCCTCGACGGCATCCTCGCCAAAGCCATTACCGGCATCAACGCGATGCCGCCTAAAGGCACCTGCGCTGACTGCTCCGATGACGAGCTGAAGGGCGCTATCAAAGAGATGTCCGGTCTGTAAGCAGCCGCCTCTTTCGCAACAAAGCCGCTTTCGAGCGGCTTTTTTGTGCCTGCGATTTTTGTTGCTTACTGTAGGAGCGAGCCTGCTCGCGATGGTCGTTAACGATAACTTGGCGAACCTGAAACCCCGCGGCGTCTGAGAATCCTTCGCGAGCATGCTCGCTCCTACACGGTTTTTGTGTGGGGCGATGGTTTTTACAGGCTGGTCATTGCAGCAAAGACCCGGCAAGCTCGGTCCAACCCCAAACCATGGAATGCAAGGGAGGATCAAATGGTTCAGCTGGTTGCTATCGAACAGGCAGTGGACGACGTCCTGGCACGGTTGCCGGCGCATATTCACTTGGGCCTGCCGTTGGGGCTGGGCAAGCCCAATCATTTCGTCAACGCGCTGTATCGACGTATCGTGCAGCTGCCCGAGCGGCGGCTGACGATCTATACCGCGCTGTGCCTGGGTCGCCCGTCCTTGGGCGATGGTTTGCAAAAACGCTTCCTCGAACCCTTCTCCGAACGGGTTTTTGGCGATTATCCGGAGCTGGATTTCCTCGCCGATCTGCGCCGCGATAACCTGCCGGGCAACATCCACATCCAGCAATTCTTCATGCAACCCGGCAGTTTGCTCAACAGTTCGGCAGCCCAGCAGTATTACGTCAGCAGCAACTACAGCCACGCTGCCCGGGACATCAACGCGGCCGGGCTGAACCTGGTGGCGCAGTTGGTGGCCAGCGATGCCGAGCATCCTGATCGCCTGAGCCTGAGCTGCAACCCGGACATTACCCTCGACCTGCTGCCGATGATCACCAAGCGCCGTGTCGCAGGGGAAACCATCCTGCTGGTCGGCCAGGTCCACAAAGATCTGCCTTACATGCCGGGTGATGCAGAGGTCGGTATCGATACCTTCGACCTGTTGATCGACGAAAAAGACAGCACCACGTTGTTTTCCACGCCGAACATGCCGGTAGGGTTTCAGGACCACTTTATCGGGCTTCACGCCAGTGCCCTGGTGCGCGATGGCGGCACGTTGCAAATTGGCATCGGCTCGATGGGCGATGCGCTGACCGCGGCGCTGCTCGTCAGGCAAGCGGAAAACGACGGTTACACGGCTTTGCTGTCGGACATAAATCTCAGCCCTTGGGCGCAGCTGATCGAGCGCGAAGGAGGCCTCAAACCTTTCGCCAAGGGCTTGTATGGTTGCAGCGAAATGTTCGTCAACGGCCTGTTGGTGCTGGCCGACGCCGGGATCGTTCGGCGCAAGGTCTATCCGGATATTGACACGCAACAGCAGGCGAATGCCGGCACCCTCGACGAAGCGGCGCAAACCGATGGCATCTCGGTGCACGGAGGCTTTTTCCTCGGGCCGCGCAGCTTCTACGAACGCTTGCGTGAGTTGCCGCACAGTAAGCGGCTCGAATTCAACATGACCCGTATCAGCTACATCAACGAGCTCTACGGTCAGGAAGCGCTCAAGCGTTTGCAGCGGCTTGATGCGCGGTTCATCAACACGGCGTTTACCGTCACCTTGCTCGGCGCCGCCGTGGCGGATCAGCTGGAAGACGGCCGTGTGCTCAGCGGCGTGGGAGGGCAGTACAACTTCGTGGTGCAGGGGCATGCGCTGGAAGGCGCACGCTCGATACTGCTGTTACGAAGCTGGCGTGAATCGGGCGGCGACGTGAGCTCGAACATCGTCTGGGAATACGGCCACTGCACGATCCCCCGGCACCTGCGCGATATCGTGGTGAGCGAGTACGGCATCGCCGACCTGCGCGGCAAGACCGATGCGGCGGTGATCGAGGCGTTGCTCAATATCAGTGACTCGCGCTTTCAGCCGGGGTTGATCGAGCAGGCGCAGAAAGTCGGCAAATTGCCGAAGGACTTCCAGCTAGATCCACGTTTCAGCGATAACCGTCCGGAGCGTTTGCAGGCGATACAGGCCCGGCATCCGCAGCTGTTTGCGGAATACCCACTGGGGTGTGATTTCACCGAGGTGGAACGGGATGTATTGCGGGCGCTGAGCTGGCTCAAGAGCAAGTTCAGGCTTAGTGAGGTGCTGGAGTTGGGCAAGGCAGCGCTGGATGCGCCAGAACCTGGGGCGTTTTCTGAACATCTGGATCGCATGCAGTTGGCCAAACCGCAAGGGCTGAAGGAAGACTTGTATCAGCGGTTGCTGCTCTCGGGCCTGAAAGCCACCGAGTCCTTGTAGGAGCTGGCTTGCCAGCGAAGGCGGCGTGACAAACAACAAAGATGTTGGATGTCAGGGCCTCTTCGCTGGCAAGCCAGCTCCTACAGGGGGATTGCGGTGTGGCCTTACTCGATGAAGGTCACAACGCCACCGGCCAGCGACTTCACCCGGGCCAGTGACTCAACGCGATAACCCTGTGAATCCAGTTCCGCACGGCCACCCTGGAACGACTTCTCGATCACGATCCCCAAGCCTGCGACGGTCGCGCCAGCCTGTTTGATAATCGAAATCAGCGCCTGGGACGCCTTGCCGTTGGCCAAAAAGTCATCAATGATCAGCACGCGGTCGCTGCTGGTCAGGTGGCGCGGGGAGATCGCCACGGTGCTTTCGGTCTGCTTGGTGAACGAGTAAACGGTCGCCGACAGCAGGTTTTCGGTCAGGGTCAGGGACTGGTGTTTACGGGCGAAAATCACCGGCACGCCAAGGTTCAGGCCAGTCATGATCGCCGGCGCGATACCCGAGGCTTCGATGGTGACGATCTTGGTGATGCCCGAATCCTTGAACAGCGTGGCGAATTCGTCGCCGATCAGCTTCATCAGGGCCGGGTCGATCTGGTGGTTCAAAAAGGCGTCGACCTTCAGGACCTGGTCGGAAAGCACGATGCCTTGTTCGCGGATTTTCTGGTGCAGGGCTTCCATGAAGCTGTCCTCTGTTGGCGCCTTGTGCGCCCTAAGGTTTTAAAAAAGTGGTCAATTCTAGCGCTTTAACATCGCGCGTATATCCGCCAATGCGTTGTTTCCGCGTACGGCTTTGACTTCGGTCGGTGTGTCGTCGTTGCCTTCCCACGCCAGGTCGTCTGGCGGCAGTTCATCAAGGAAGCGGCTAGGCGCGCAATCGATGATCTCGCCATACTGTTTACGCTTGGCGGCGAAGGTGAACGCCAGCGTCTGACGTGCGCGAGTAATGCCCACGTAGGCCAAGCGGCGCTCTTCTTCGATGGTGTCGGCTTCGATGCTGGAGCGGTGTGGGAGGATTTCCTCTTCCATGCCCATGATGAACACATAGGGGAATTCCAGTCCCTTGGACGCATGCAAGGTCATCATCTGCACGCCTTCGGCGCCGTCTTCTTCTTCCTGCTGACGTTCGAGCATGTCGCGCAGGACGAGTTTTCCGATGGCATCTTCGACGGTCATTTCGCCGTCTTCGTCTTTTTCCAGGGTGTTCTTCAGCGCCTCGATCAGGAACCAGACGTTACCCATGCGGTAATCGGCGGCTTTGTCGCTGGAGCTGTTGGTGCGCAGCCAGTTCTCGTAGTCGATGTCCATGACCATGCTGCGCAGGGCCGAGATCGGGTCTTCGCCAGCGCACTGCTCGCGCACCCGGTCCATGAAGCGCTTGAAGCGCGACAGGCGATCGGTGAAGCGCGAATCCAGATGCTCGCCCAGGCCGATTTCATCGGTGGCGGCGTACATCGAAATCTTGCGCTCGGTGGCGTAGTTGCCGAGCTTCTCAAGCGTGGTCGAACCGATTTCACGGCGCGGCACGTTGATCACCCGCAGGAAGGCGTTGTCGTCGTCCGGGTTCACAATCAGGCGGAAGTAGGCCATCAGGTCTTTCACTTCCTGACGTCCGAAAAAGCTGTTGCCACCGGACAGGCGATACGGCACCTGGTGATGCTGCAACTTCAGCTCGATCAGCTTGGCCTGGTAGTTACCGCGATAGAGGATCGCAAAATCGCTGTACGGGCGGTCGGTGCGCAAGTGCAGGCTGAGGATTTCCACCGCCACGCGCTCGGCTTCGGCGTCTTCGTTGCGGCAACGGATCACGCGGATCTCGTCGCCGTGCCCCATCTCGCTCCATAGCTGCTTTTCGAATTCGTGCGGGTTGTTCGAAATCAGCACGTTGGCGCAACGCAGGATGCGGCTGGTGGAGCGGTAGTTCTGCTCCAGCATCACCACTTTCAGGGACGGATAGTCGTCCTTGAGCAACATCAGGTTCTCCGGCCGCGCTCCACGCCAGGCGTAAATCGACTGATCGTCATCGCCAACCACGGTGAACTGATTGCGTTTGCCGATGAGCATTTTCACCAGCAAATACTGGCTGGCGTTGGTGTCCTGATATTCGTCGACCAGCAGATAACGCACCTTGTTCTGCCACTTTTCGAGGATGTCGGCGTGTTCTTCGAACAGCTTCACTGGCAGCAGGATCAGGTCGTCAAAGTCCACCGCATTGAACGCCTTGAGCGTGCGCTGGTAGTGGGTGTAGACGATGGCAGCGGTCTGTTCCTTGGGGTTGCGTGCGTTTTCCAGGGCCTGGGGCGGCAGGATCAGGTCGTTTTTCCAGGCACCGATCATGTTCTTGATCTCGTCGACGCCGTCGTCGCCCGAGTATTCCTTCTGCATGATGTCGGTCATCAGGGCTTTGACGTCGGTCTCGTCGAAGATCGAGAAGCCCGGTTTGTAGCCCAGCCGCACGTGTTCCTTGCGGATGATGTTCAGGCCCAGGTTGTGGAAGGTGCAGACGGTCAGCCCACGGCCTTCGCCGGCGCGCAGCAGGGTACCGACCCGTTCCTTCATCTCGCGCGCGGCCTTGTTGGTGAAGGTCATGGCGACGATGTACTGGGCGCGGATGCCGCAGTTCTGGATCAAGTGCGCGATTTTGCGCGTGATCACGCTGGTCTTGCCGGAACCTGCACCGGCGAGCACCAATAGAGGGCCGCCGACGTAGTTCACGGCTTCTTGCTGCCGGGGATTGAGTCGGGACATACGTAAATTCAGGAGTCAGTCACGAAATGGGCCGGCATTTTAACAGGCTCAGCGAATTGTGCTGCTTTGTCCGACTTGTGACGTACAACGCCTTGCGTATTTGCCTGTTTTGATACTTTCACGCAGGAGGTGCAACAAATTTGCGGCAAATGTTCGTGATTCCAGATACAAAGACCGCGTTTTGATAATTGATGTCATTGCCATTGGTTATTGGCACGGCATAATGCCGGTCGCCTACATTTTTGCAGAGTCTAGGGAGCTAGCTTGTCTACGCCTGTCGAACCCTTGCGTTTGCTGCTACTGGCCGAAGAGCCAGCGTGGGCAGCGTTGTTGCGCGAGTGTCTGGCTCCGATGGGGAGCTTGGTCGTGCTCATCAGTGCGCCGAGCTGGGAGTCAGTCAGCAGCCTGTTCGATGACAACCGCAGCGCGGTGTTATTGACGATCCCGAAACTTCAGCCGGCGCCAGGTCGTTGCAGTCTGCCGACGGTGTTGCTGCTTGATTACGAACCCCTGACCCCACCCGATGGCGTAAGTGACTGGCTGGTTCGCGATCTGCTCGATTCCGGCATGTTGCGCCGCTGCCTGCGCCATGTGCGTGAGCGAGGCGTGCTGGAAAACACCTTGCAACGCCTGGCCGAGCAAGACCCGCTGACCGGCATCGCCAACCGCCAGGGTTTCCAGACTCTGCTGACCGCACGACTGGCGGAAAACGACGGGCGCGGTCTGGCCCTTGGTCACCTCGACCTCGACAACTTTCGCCACGCCAACGATGCCCTGGGTCATCAGGCGGGCGATCGCTTGATCCTGCAAGTGGTGGCGCGACTGAAAAGCCAGCTGGAGGCCGGCGATCAACTGGCTCGACTGGGCAGTGACGAGTTCGCGTTGCTGATTGACACCCGTCGCGCACCGCAGCGTGCCGAATGGATGGCCGAGCGCATCAGCGAGGCGCTGGCCGAACCTTACTGGGTCGACGGTGAAAGCCTGTTGATCGGCTCTAGCCTGGGCATCGCTCACGCCCGGGCACAGGCCGGTGCCGACCCGCTGATGTGGCACGCACACATCGCCATGCAGCAGGCCAAAAGCACCCAGGGCTGCACTTTTCACATTTTCAACCAACGCATCAACCGCAATGCCCGAAGCGTCGCCGATCTCGAAACCGAGCTGCGTCGAGCATTGCGTCGCGACGAACTGGAACTGCATTACCAGCCACGAATGAACCTTGAGGACGGGCAGATTGTCGGCCTCGAAGCCCTGGTGCGCTGGCGCCATGCCGACCGCGGCTTGCTGCCGCCGAGCGAATTCGTGCCGCTGGCTGAGCAAAGCGGCCTGATCGTGCCGTTGGGATACTGGGTGATTTCCCGCGCCTTGCGCGACATGCAGGCGTTGCTTGAGCTTGGGTTGCCTCCTTTGCACATGGCAATCAACCTGTCGTTTCGCCAGTTTCAGGATAGCCAGCTGCTGTCGACCCTGAGCCGATTGATTGCCGAGCGTGGCATCGAGGCGCAATGGCTGGAATTCGAACTGACCGAAACCGCCGTCATGCGCCGCAGCGATCTGGTCAAGCAGACCATGGACGCCCTCGGGCGCCTCGGTGTGCGATTCTCACTTGACGACTTCGGCACCGGGTTCTCTTCGTTCGTGCACCTCAACAGTCTGCCGATCACATTATTGAAGATCGACAAAAGCTTCGTCGGCGGCATGGAGCTGCGCGAAGAGAATCGCAAACTGGTCCACGCGATGATCAACCTGGCGCACAACCTCAACCTCGAGGTCGTGGCAGAAGGTGTGGAAACGCCAGAGCAGCTGGATTTGTTGCGCGGGTTTGATTGCGATCAGGTGCAAGGGTATTTGATCAGCAAGCCGTTGCCGCTGGCGGAGTTGGTGGAGTACCTGACGTTCGACGCCAGCCAGCAGCCGATGATGGAAATCGTTAGTTAAGGCGCCACAAGTCACCTGTAGGAGCCGGCTTGCCGGCGATGATGGCCTGACAGCCAGCGATGATGTGACGGTCAGATCGCTATCGCTGGCAAGCCAGCTCCTACAGGGATCTCAGTCTGGCTGAGCGACTGTGAAACCGTTCCGTTGCGCTGGCTCGCGCTCGATCATCCGCTTCATCTTCCACTCAAATCCAAGCGTCAGGCTCACCGCCGCACACGCCAGGCCCAGCGCCAACCCCCACCACACGCCCGTCGGCCCCCACTGCAAGTGGAACGCCATCCACCACGCGGCCGGTGCGCCAATCAGCCAGTAGCAACCCAGGCCGACCAGAAAGGTAGTCTTCGCATCCTTTAGGCCACGAATACAGCCCATCGCGATGGTTTGCACACCGTCAAACAGCTCGAACCACGCCGCCACCGCCAAAAGGCTTACGGCGAGGTTTATGACTGCTCGGAAGGCCGGGTCGCTGTGATCGAGGAACAGGCCGACCAACTGGTTTGGCAACAGCCAGAACACCATCGCGAAACACAGCATCGCCGCCGCGCCGAAAACGATACCGACTCGCCCGGCCAGCCGTGCATCCAGTAATTGCCCGGCGCCGAAGTGCTGCCCGATACGCATGGTGATCGCGTAGGAAATCCCCGCAGGCACCATGAACGCCACCGACACGATTTGCAGGGCGATCTGGTGCGCACCCAGTTGCGTGCTGCCCATGGTCCCCATGCACAGCGCGGCAAAGGCGAACAGCCCGACTTCCACTGCGTAGGTGCCGCCAATCGGCAGGCCCAGGCGCCACAATTCCTTCAGATACTGCCGGTTCAACCGCGACAGCCCCTGACGCAGCGGATAGGCGTCATACGCCGAATGCCGACGAATGTGCCACGCCAGCGCCAGCGCCATGAGATTGGCGACAATCGCCGTTACGAGCCCGATCCCCATCAGCCCCAGCTTCGGCAGGCCGAACATGCCGGTGATTAGCGCATAGTTGAGCAAAAAGTTGGCAATCGTCCCGCCCACACTGATGACCATCACCGGCGTTGCACGGCCAATGGCGCTGGTGAATCCGCGCAGGGCCATGAAACTCAGGTAACCGGGCAGTGCGAACGGCAGGAAGATCAAAAACTGACCGGCCGCGTTGACGTTGCTTTCGGTCTGGCCGAACAGCAGCAGAACCGGTTTGAGGTTCCACAGCAGCAAACCGGCAACGAGCGCCATCAGCCACGCCAGCCATAACCCGGCCTGGGTCAGCCGGGTTGCTCCGACGATATCGCCGGCACCCTGACGGATCGCCACCAGGGTGCCGACCGCGGCAATCACGCCGATGCAGAAAATCGACACGAACGAGTAGGTCGCCGCTCCGAGCCCGCCACCGGCCAGCGCCTCGGGACTCAGGCGCGCCATCATCAAGGTGTCGGTGAGGACCATCAACATGTGCGCCAACTGCGAGGCAATCAACGGCCCCGCCAGCCGCAGGATGGCCCAGAGTTCAATACGCGCTGGATGCTGCATGGTCATCACGCTCGAATATCAGAGAGAACAGGAAAGCGTCGATTCTCTGCGCTTTGCGGGGTTTGCACAAAGGGATAAAAAGGATGGATGGCATGATTCAAACTCATGCTGGAGAGTTTCTGCTAGGGTTGCCCAACCCCACTGTAGGAGCATTCCTGATGTCACGTCGTCTTCCTCCCTTGTATGCCCTGCGCGCATTCGAAGCGGCGGCGCGGCACAGTTCGTTTACCCGTGCGGCCGAAGAACTGTCGATCACCCAAAGTGCGGTCAGCCGGCATATTCGTACGCTGGAAGATCATTTTGCCTGCCGCTTGTTTCACCGCAGTGGCCGCAACCTGCAACTGACCGAGTCGGCCCGTTTGCTGTTGCCGGGCATACGCGAGGGTTTCACTGCCCTTGAGCGTGCCTGCAATACCTTGCGCGCCGAGGACGACATCCTGCGCATGAAAGCCCCGTCGACCCTGACCATGCGCTGGTTGCTGGCGCGTCTCAGCCGCTTTCGCCATCTGCAGCCCGGTAACGAAGTGCAATTGACCAGCGCCTGGATGGACATCGATTCCGTGGACTTCAACGACGAGCCATTCGACTGTGCGGTGTTGCTCGGCAACGGACATTTCCCGCCGGACTGGGAGGCGAGTTACCTGTTCCCCGAAGAATTGATTCCTGTGGGCGCCCCCAACCTGCTGAACGATCAGCCTTGGGATGTCACGCGTCTGGCCAACACTGAACTGTTGCACCCGACCCCGGACCGGCGTGACTGGCGCAACTGGCTGGAACGCATGGGTCTGGCTGAGCAGGTTTCGCTCAAGGGTGGGCAGGTGTTCGATACGCTGGAGTTGGGCATGATCGCTGCGGCTCGGGGTTATGGAGTGTCCATGGGCGATTTGCTGATGGTGGCGGAGGATGTCGCGCAGGGCCGTTTGAGTCTGCCGTGGCCGACCGCGGTTGCCAGTGGCGAATGTTACTACCTGGTGTGGCCGAAAACCCGACCGGGCGGCGAGCGCATGCGCCGGCTCAGCGATTTTCTGCAAAATGAAGTCCGGGCCATGGAATTGCCGGATGTCGAGCGCTTGAGCTGAAATGGTCTGCCCGGGTTCAGCACTTACTGGGTCGCCGGCCGATACTGCAGCGCTTCAGCCAGATGCTCTCGACGGATCACATCAACCTGCTCCAGGTCCGCCAGCGTCCGCGCCACCTTCAGTAATCGGTGCGCCGAGCGCAGTGACAGGGTCAACCGTTCACATGCCGACTCCAGCCAGTTTTCATCGGCTGTGGATAACGCGCAATGCCGACGTAGCCCCGGCAAATCCAGAAACGCATTGGCACAGCCCTGACGTTTCTGCTGGCGCTCACGAGCCTCGGCGACAAGCGCCGCAGCGCAGGCGCTGTTCTCACCTGGCTTCACAGTCGGGTTCAACGCTGTGACTTCCCGGGCGACCGTCAGGTGCAGGTCGATGCGGTCGAGCAACGGCCCGGAGAGTTTGTTGCGATAGCGCTGCACCATGTCGGGCGTGCAGGAGCAGCGGCCCGTGGGCTCGCCAAGATATCCACAGGGACACGGATTCATCGCCGCCACCAACTGGAATCGCGCCGGAAACCGTACGCGATCTTTCGCCCGGGAAATCACGATTTGTCCGGACTCCAGCGGCTCCCTCAGAACCTCCAATACTTTGCGATCAAACTCCGGCAGCTCATCCAGGAACAACACACCGTGATGCGCGAGCGTGATTTCGCCGGGTTGCGGTTTCGAGCCGCCGCCGACCAGCGCCGGACCGGAAGCCGAGTGGTGGGGTTGGCGAAACGGCCGCTGCGGCCAATGGCTCAGCGGCATGCAACTGGTGACCGATTGAATCGCCGCGACTTCCAGCGCTTCACACTCGGCCAGCGGAGGCAGCAAGCCGGGCAAGCGACTCGCCAGCAGTGTCTTGCCTGTTCCAGGTGGTCCGCTGAACAACAGGTTGTGAGCGCCCGCTGCCGCAATCAGCAATGCACGTTTGGCTGCCAACTGACCTTGCACTTCACTCAGGTCGGGGTAGGGTTTACTGGCATGTATCAACCCATCTGAAACATAGGGTTCAACGGGCGTATGCCCATTGAAATGAGCGACAGCCTCCAGCAGATGATCCACCGCAATCACCTTCAATCCCGATGCCAGACACGCCTCTTCGGCATTCGCCCGCGGCACCATCAGCGACCGCCCGGCCTTGCGGGCCGCCAATGCCGCCGGCAACACCCCGCGAACCGCCCGCACTGCGCCGGATAACGCCAATTCTCCAAGACATTCCACATCATCGAGTGTCAATGTCGGCACCTGCACACTGGCGGAAAGAATCCCCAAGGCAATCGCCAGATCGAATCGTCCACCGTCTTTGGGTAAGTCTGCCGGAGCGAGATTGAGCGTGATTCGCCGCGCCGGAAATTGCAGTCCCGAGTTGATGATTGCGCTGCGTACCCGGTCCTTGCTTTCTTTCACCGCCGCTTCAGGCAGGCCGACCATGGTCAGTGACGGCAGGCCATTGGCCAGATGGACCTCTACAGTAACGGCAGGCGCTTCCACACCCACCTGGGCGCGGCTGTGGACGATGGAGAGGGACATTGGTCGTTCCTTGAAATGACGGGGAGCCGCTTCCTGCGGGTTTTTCAAGGGTAGACATGAGGTGAGGATTTGGCGACGCGTCAAAGAGGGCGAATTTTCGCAGGATGTTTCTTCGAACGTGATCCATTGCCGGAGCGAGGATGCTCGCGATGATCGTTAACGAAAGCGTGCGTCGACAGGTTCAACGCGGCGTTCTTGAGTCGATCGTCGGAACTCCGCCCCGAGCAAGCCAGGTTGGCGGTCGTTGAGGCGGATGCGTAGTGGCCGGCGAAGGTCGCGGATGTTACTCGGTCGGTGGATTGAGCTTCGCTTCAAGCTCAGCGACCTTTGCTTCAAGGCTTTCCAGCCGAGCCCGCGTGCGCGCCAACACAACCATCTGACTATCAAACTCTTCCCGACTCACCAGATCCAGTTTGCTGAAGCCACTCTGTAGCAACATTTTGAACTGACTTTCGATTTCAGCTTTAGGCAGCGGAGTGTCGCCGCTGAAAAGGCGGGAGGCGGTGCCGGTGAGGGCGTCGAGGAAGTCTTTGGGCGCGAGCATGGGCGATGTCCTGGTAACGATGGCGGGCAGTGTATCACGCAGTGTCTATAGTGAATTTCGCGGGTAAGGGATGCACGGTTTTCGCGCATGCGGACGGACGGTCGCGCACTGTTGTTGTGCGTATCGCGCCGGGTGTTGCGGTGAAATTGCAGTCATCTGCGGGCAAGGGCTTGAAAACAATCGTTTTTGTAGAGATGGCAAGGTTTCTGCTTAGACGCTAGTGACCCATGCACTGATGCAGTCGCTGTGACGAATGCAGTGCGCCAAGCGAGACGGGGGAGTGTTTCGTAAGGGGCGTCGTACGGGCAGGTCAGGGCCGACGATGCGTTACAAAGCCAGGCACTGCGCTTAGACTTGAGACGGGTTTGTTTTCCTGGGGCAAGTCCACCTATTCGGGAGAGAGTTTTCATGAAGCTAGTCACTGCCATCATCAAGCCGTTCAAGTTGGACGACGTGCGCGAATCGTTGTCCGAGATCGGCGTGCAGGGCATTACCGTTACTGAAGTCAAAGGCTTCGGCCGGCAGAAGGGTCACACCGAGCTGTATCGCGGCGCGGAGTACGTGGTCGATTTCCTGCCTAAGGTGAAGATTGATGTCGCCATCGACGACAAGGATCTGGATCGGGTTATCGAGGCGATAACCAAGGCGGCCAACACCGGCAAGATCGGTGACGGCAAGATCTTCGTGGTCAATCTGGAACAGGCAATTCGCATCCGCACCGGCGAAACCGATACCGACGCGATCTAAGCCGCCACAAACCCAACGCCCCAGGAGAAAACAATATGACTCTGCGTAAATTCGCAGGGCTAGGAGCCCTGTTGTCCATCGTAATGCCCAGCCTTGCTCTGGCGGCAGACGAAGTGGCGGCCCCAGTCCTCAACTCCGGCGATACCGCCTGGATGTTGACCTCGACAGCTCTCGTGCTGTTCATGACCATTCCCGGCCTCGCGCTGTTCTATGGCGGCATGGTTCGGTCGAAAAACATTCTTTCCGTGATGATGCAGTGCTTCGCCATTACCGGTCTGATCAGCGTTTTGTGGGTCATTTATGGCTACAGTATCGCGTTCGACACCACCGGCATGGAGCAGGGCGTCGTCAACTTCAACTCGTTCTTCGGCGGCATGGGCAAGGCGTTCCTCGCTGGTGTCACACCAGCCAGCCTGACCGGCCCGGCGGCGCTGTTCCCTGAAGCTGTGTTCATTACCTTCCAGATGACCTTCGCGATCATCACTCCGGCGCTGATCGTCGGTGCGTTCGCCGAGCGGATGAAATTCTCCGCAATGCTGGTCTTCATGGGCGTCTGGTTCACCCTGGTGTATGCGCCGATCGCGCACATGGTCTGGTCCGGTAACGGCGGCCTGATGTGGGACTGGGGCGTGCTGGACTTTGCTGGCGGCACCGTGGTGCACATCAACGCCGGTATCGCCGGTCTGGTGGCCTGCCTGGTACTGGGCAAGCGCAAAGGTTTCCCAAGCACCCCGATGGCGCCGCACAACCTTGGTTACACCCTGATGGGGGCGGCCATGCTGTGGATCGGCTGGTTCGGCTTCAACGCCGGTTCCGCTGCGGCAGCCAACGGCACCGCTGGCATGGCGATGCTGGTGACCCAAATCGCAACCGCCGCCGCTGCGCTGGGCTGGATGCTCGCCGAGTGGCTCACCCATGGTAAACCTAGCGCGCTGGGTATTGCTTCGGGTGTGGTTGCCGGTCTGGTTGCCGTCACGCCGGCTGCCGGCACTGTCGGCCCGATGGGCGCACTGGTGATCGGCCTGGCTGCGGGCGTGGTGTGCTTCTTCTGCGCCACTACCCTTAAACGCAAACTCGGCTACGACGATTCCCTGGACGCCTTCGGCGTGCATGGTATCGGCGGTATCCTCGGTGCGATCCTGACCGGTGTGTTTGCTGCACCATCGATGGGTGGCTTCGGCACTGTGACCGACATCGCCGCGCAAGTATGGATTCAGTGCAAAGGCGTAGGCTTCACAGTGATCTACACCGCGATCGCAACTTTCGTCATCCTCAAGGTCCTGGATGCGGTCATGGGCCTGCGCATCACCGAAGAAGAAGAGGCAGTCGGCATCGATCTGGCGCTTCACAACGAACGCGGCTACAACGTGTAGGCACGCGAAAAAAATTGCCCGGCTTGCCGGGCATTTTTTTGTCTGGAATTTGTCATTGAAGGCAGAGCTGAAAGGATTTTTCCTTCCGGTTTGATGTTGTTTGCGTCGGGTGTTTTTGTGCAGCCAAAGGCTTACAGGATTGAAGGAATATTAGGGTCTTTGTTTTTTCCCAGAGCGCGCTAGAATGCGCCCCGAACGTGCGGAGAACTGTATGTGGCAACAGACTCTGATTACCTTGCGGGCGAGGCCCCGGGGCTTTCATCTGGTAACGGACGAGTTACTCGCCGGCTTGCCTGAACTCAAGGTTTGTCGGGTCGGTCTGTTGCACTTGTGGCTACAGCATACCTCGGCTTCGTTGACCATCAACGAGAACGCCGATCCGGCGGTACGTCGAGACTTCGAACGATTTTTCAATCGTCTGATCCCACAAGGAGCGGACGGCTATGAGCACAACGACGAAGGCCTGGACGACCTCCCGGCGCACTTCAAGGCCAGCGTGCTTGGTTGTCAGCTGAGTTTGCCGATTTCGGCAGGTCGATTGGCGTTAGGGACCTGGCAAGGCGTTTATCTGGGCGAGCACCGCGACCATGGCGGTGCCCGTAAAGTCCTCGCCACCGTATACGGTGACGGGGCGTAACCGCTGGTCACCAGCGGCTGTTGATTTTTTTCCGGCAACCTTCGACAGAAGGCAAAGCTGGGCTATAACTAATCTGCTTTTCGCAAGTCATGAGGTAGAACATGAGCGACGATGATCTGGAAAACGACGACCTCGAAGTAGGCGACGAAGACGAAACCGAAGAAGGTCTGGAAGCAGCGGCGGAAGACGTTGCTGACGACGATGGCGGTGACGATACACCGGCCCCGGCTGCCAAAGGCAAAGCCAAGGCGGCGGTATCGGTCGATGAGTTGCCGAGTGTCGAAGCCAAGAACAAGGAGCGCGATGCTCTCGCGCGGGCCATGGAGGAGTTTTTGGCCAAGGGCGGCAAGGTGCAGGAAGTGGAGGCCAATGTGGTCGCCGATCCGCCCAAGAAGCCTGACAACAAGTACGGCAGCCGGCCTATCTGAGCCTGCTTCCCGCTTGCTGAAAAAGCCCGCCGTCGCTGCGGGCTTTTTCGTGCCTGAAACAAAACCCTCAGGCCTGATGCAAATTCTGTAGGAGCCGGCTTGCTGGCGATGGCAACAAGTCAGTCAATATCGATGTTGAATGATAAAGCGCAATCGCCAGCAAGCCGGCTCCTACAGATTCGATGTTGCGTCGGTATTCCACCGCGCCAACAATGCCGGCAACTCGGTCAGGCTGCGAATCTGCGCATTGGGCAATCGCTCGGCTTCCCAGACCTTCCCCGCCGGGTTGAACCAGATCGCCCGCAATCCAGCCTGTTGCGCACCGGCAATGTCATCGCCCGGATGATCGCCGATGTGCACCGCTGTGTCGGCCGCCGCACCGCCGCGTTGCAAAGCCTCGTGGAACAGTCGCGCATCGGGCTTGGCGATGCCTATGTCTTCGGCACACAACGCAAACTTGAAGTAATCCGCCAGGCCCAGCCTACGCACATCGGCGTTGCCATTGGTGACCACGCCGAGGGCGTAATGGTTGGCCAGCACTTCGAGGGTCGGATGCACCTCCGGGAAGATGTCCAGTTGGTGCCTGGCGTGCAGGAATACTTCAAAGCTCTTGTCCGCAAGATCCGACGCCTCGCCATGCCCATAGCCAGCTTCTTCCAGCGCGTGAAACAGGACCCGGCGACGCAATGCACTGATGCGATGCTTGAGTTCCGGTTCGTTAGCCAGCACCCGTTCGCGGATCGACCAGAGATGCTCCACCGGGACAGACCCCAGGTTCGGCGCGTGCTGGGTTAGCCATTCCCGCAAAACGGCTTCGGCGCTGATGATCACCGGGGCGGTGTCCCACAGGGTGTCGTCGAGGTCGAAGGTGATCAATTGAATGCTCATGAATCGTCGCCCTTAATGCGTTTGGCCCGTGGGTGGGCGCTGTCGTAGACCGTGGCCAGGTGCTGGAAGTCCAGGTGGGTGTAGATCTGCGTGGTCTTGATGTCCGAGTGTCCGAGCAGTTCCTGCACCGCGCGCAGGTCCTGGGAGGATTCCAGTAAATGGCTGGCGAAGGAGTGTCGCAACATGTGCGGATGCAGGTTCTGACCCAGTTCGCGCTCGCCGGCAGCCTTGACCCGCACCTGAATAGTTCTCGGGCCGAGGCGCCGGCCTTGCTGGCTGATGAACACCGCATCGTCTGCCGGATTGGCCATTGCCCGCAGTGGTAACCATTGTTCCAGCGCTTCGCGGGCTTTTTTGCCGACGGGCAGCAACCGGGTCTTGCTGCCCTTGCCGAGCACCTGGACCATGCCGTCGGCCAGATCGAGCTGATCGAGATTCAGCCCCGTCAGTTCTGACAGTCGCAAGCCTGAGGAGTAGAACAGCTCCAGGATCGCCTGATCCCGGCGCGCCAGAAAGTCATCCTCCACCCCACCTTCCAGCAGTTGCAGTGCGCGGTCGGTGTCCAGGGTTTTCGGCAAGCGCCGTTCGCCTTTCGGCGGCGAGAGGCCATTGGCCGGGTCGTGGTCGCACAGGCCTTCGCGGTTCAGATAGTGATAGAGCCCGCGAACGGCCGACAGCAAACGCGCCAGGCTGCGAGACGATTGACCCTGAGCATGCAGACGGGCGATCAGGCTGCGCAGGCGCTGGATGTCGAGCGCTGTCCAGCTGTCAATGTTCTGTTTGGTGCACCATCCCAGCACTTTGTCGAGGTCGCGGCGGTAGGCCGACAGCGTGTGCGGCGACACCTGCCGCTCACTGCGCAGGTGTTCGCAGTAAGCGTCCAGTTGCCGTTCCATGCTCAGCGTACCGAGCGCAGGGAGCTGTTGACCCGTGGCAGTACGCGGCCCATGACTTCGGCGATGTAACTCAGGAACAAGGTGCCGACCGAGCTTTTGTAATGCTGTGGGTCACGGCTGGCGATGGCCAGGATGCCGTGGATGCCTTGATGGCTGATGGCGACAACGGCGGTGGAGCCGATCTGCTTGCGTTGTTCTTCACCGAACAGGAAGTCCAGTTCATGCTCGCGCAGGCTGCCGCTGACGCTTTTGTCTTCGGTAAGCAAGCCGCCGATGGCTACCTGTGCTTCGGCGTGGGTGGCCCAGCGGCCCACCGGCATGGCGTTTTCGCCAAGCAGGATGAGGCTGACGAAGGGCACCTGGAAATCCTGGCGCAGGCTGTCTTCGACCGACATCACCACGTCTTCCAGGCTGGCGGCGTCCATCAACGCGAGGATCAGGCGACGGGTCTTGTCGAACAACCGGTCGTTGTCCCGGGCGACGTCCATCAACTGCGAGAGGCGATGACGCATCTCGATGTTGCGGTCGCGCAGTATGGTCATCTGGCGCTCGACCAGCGATACGGTGTCACCGCGTCGATGGGGGATGCGCATTGCCGGAAGCAGTTCTTCGTGCTCGACGAAAAAGTCCGGATGAGCCTCCAGGTACGCGGCAACGGCCGCCGCCTCCAGAGTCTCGGACGCTGATTCGTCGGCTTGTTGTGTGGGTGCCTGAGGCTTATCGGTCATGGATTTCGCTCGCTCAAAGACGCACTTGTCCTTCATATACGCGCACTGCCGGGCCGGTCATCATCACCGGTTGGCCAGGGCCCGCCCATTCGATGGACAGACGCCCGCCAGGCAGGTCGATCAACAGCGGCGAATCCATCCACCCCTGGCTGATCGCAGCCACTGCAGCGGCGCAGGCCCCGGTTCCGCAGGCCTGGGTTTCCCCGGCTCCGCGTTCCCAGACACGCAACTGCGCACGGTTGCGGTCGATGACCTGGAGAAATCCGACATTGACCCTCGCCGGGAAGCGCGGGTGATGTTCGATTTTCGGCCCCAGTTCATGCACCGGTGCATTGTTGATATCGCTGACACGCACCACGGCATGGGGGTTGCCCATGGACACGGCGGCCAGATCGACTGATGTACCCGCGACGTCGACCTGATAACTCAAGGCCTGCTCAGGTGCCTGGAACGGAATATCCGCTGGCACCAGGCGTGGGGCGCCCATGTTGACGCTGATCTGGCCGTCGTTTCGCACGTCCAGTTCGATGACGCCGCTTTTGGTCTCGACGCGGATCTGCCTTTTTGCAGTCAGGCGCTTGTCGAGCACGAAGCGGGCGAAACAGCGCGCACCATTGCCGCACTGTTCCACTTCGGAGCCATCGGAGTTGAAAATCCGATAACGGAAATCCACGTCCGGGTTGCTCGGCGCCTCGACGATCAGCAACTGGTCGAAACCGATGCCGGTATGCCGATCGCCCCATTGCTTGGCGTGCTTGGGCAGAATATGCGCGTGCTGGCTGACCAGGTCGAGGACCATGAAGTCATTGCCCAGGCCGTGCATTTTGGTAAAACGCAGCAGCATGGCTTACTCCGGCAGCAGGCTTTCGCCAGCAAACAACTCGGCTACCGTTTCACGGCGACGCACTTCAAATGCCTGATCACCGTCCACCAACACTTCGGCGGCGCGGCCGCGGGTGTTGTAGTTGGAACTCATGACAAACCCATAGGCACCGGCCGAATGAACGGCCAGCAGGTCGCCTTCTTCCAGCGCAAGCTCACGATCCTTGGCCAGGAAATCGCCGGTCTCGCAGATTGGGCCGACGATGTCGTAAGCGCGGGCAGCCGAAGTGCGCGGGCGTACGGCAGTCACGTCCATCCAGGCTTGATACAGCGCCGGGCGGATCAGGTCGTTCATGGCAGCGTCGACGATGGCGAAGTCTTTGTGCTCGGTGTGCTTGAGGTACTCGACCTGGGTCAGCAGCACGCCGGCATTGGCGACGATGAAGCGGCCCGGCTCGAACACCAGCGCCAGGTCGCGACCGTCGAGACGTTCGCGCACGGCTTTGATGTAGTCGGCAGCCAGTGGCGGCTCTTCGTCTTTGTATCGCACGCCCAGGCCGCCACCGAGATCGATGTGACGCAGGTAAATGCCACAGTCGCCAAGGCGATCGACCAGGCCCAGCAGGCGGTCCAGAGCATCGATGAACGGCGGCAGGGTGGTCAGTTGCGAACCGATGTGGCAATCGACACCGACCACTTCCAGGTTCGGCAATTGCGCGGCACGCACGTACACGTCTTCGGCGTCGGCGATGGCGATGCCGAACTTGTTCTCTTTGAGACCGGTGGAAATGTACGGGTGGGTGCCGGCATCGACGTCCGGGTTCACGCGCAGCGAAATCGGCGCACGAACACCCAGTTCGGCAGCGACCACTTGCAGACGCTCCAGCTCGTCGGTGGATTCGACGTTGAAGCAGTGCACGCCGACTTCCAGGGCGCGACGCATGTCGTCACGGGTCTTGCCGACACCGGAGAACACGATCTTGTCGGCGCTGCCGCCAGCGGCCAGTACACGTTCCAGCTCGCCACGGGAGACGATGTCAAAACCGGCGCCCAGGCGCGCGAGGACATTCAGTACGCCCAGGTTGGAGTTGGCCTTGACCGCAAAGCACACCAGGTGCGGCATGCCGGCCAGCGCATCGGCGTAAGCCAGGTATTGGGCTTCGATGTGCGCGCGCGAGTAAACGTAGGTCGGTGTACCAAAGCGCTCGGCGATGGCAGACAGGGCAACACCTTCCGCGAACAATTCACCGTCACGGTAGTTAAAAGCGTCCATGATGTTCCCTTATTGGTAGACGTCGTGCTTGTGTGCCTTGGAAGCAGGCTGCTGTTGCGACGATTTGGCCTGCTCGACAGGGTCCATGTTCTCGTCGGGCAGGTACAGCGGGCCTTTTTGACCACAAGCCGACACGAGACAGGCAACCGCGACGAGCGCAGCAAGGGAAGAGATCAGGCGCTTCATGGCGAAATCCTTGAAAATGCATTAATTGCGCCGGAGTATACCGGCCACCCGACAGCTTGCCTATGCAACGGCCCGCCCGTCCGGCGGGGCTTGGCTGCAAGCACATCGAGCCCTGTGGGAGCGGGCTTGCCCGCGATGAGGCCATATCAGGCGCATTAATGTTGAATGTAAGGCCCCGATCGCGAGCAAGCTCGCTCCCACAGTTAGGTAGCTGGTCATTATCCTTTGCAATCAGCGGGGCTCGGTCGTATCTTGCGGCGCTTGAGCCTGATCAGACACTTTTTGAGGTTGCCGTAATGAGTTTGTCCGAAGCGCGTTTCCATGACCTTGTCGATGCCACCCAGCAAATCCTGGAGGACATCTTTGACGACAGCGACCTGGATATCGACCTCGAAAGCTCGGCCGGTGTGCTGACCGTCAAGTTCGAGAACGGCAGCCAGCTGATTTTCAGTCGCCAGGAGCCGCTGCGTCAGCTGTGGCTGGCGGCGGTGTCCGGTGGTTTCCACTTCGACTACGACGAAGAAAGCGAGCGCTGGATGTGCGACAAGAGCGAAGAGCAGCTGGGTGAAATGCTTGAGCGTATCGTCCAGCAGCAGGCCGGTGTCGAACTCGACTTCGAAGGCCTGTGAGATCGTGACCCAGCCAGCGCCCGTCCGTCCGCCCAAGCCGCTCTACAGCAATGTCAGCCCGGCAGTCCCTTCGCCGTGCAGCGGTGTGTGTCGGCTGGATGAGCAGAAAGTCTGCCTGGGCTGCTTTCGCCACGTTGAAGACATTCGCGAATGGCGCTCGGCGGATGACGAACGGCGCAGAGTGATCTGTGCGCAGGCTACTCAACGCAAATCCTGCGTCTGACCTAAAATCCTGTGGGAGCTAGCCTGCTAGCGAATGCGTTCAATCAGTCGACCTCTGATTGATTGATAAACCGCTTCGCTAGCAGGCTAGCTCCCACAAGGTTCCTCGGTTTCAGCACCATGGTCGCCCCTGGCTTGTATATTTTTTGAGCTGTGATAGTGTCCGGATACGCCTCAACCCATCGAGGCTCGTGAAAACCCCGCCTTCTTCTGGCGGGGTTTTGCTTTTTTCGTGCAGAAGAAAGGAGTCTGCCCTGATCATGACCGCACCTTCCATCACCCTTACCCGTCTGGACGTCCAGCGTCTGGAGCGCCTGATCGACAGCCTGGACGACACGCTGCCGGGCGTTATCGCGTTGCAAACCGAACTGGATCGCGCCGATACGGTGGTCGGCCACGATGAAGTGCCCGCCGATGTCGTGACCATGAACTCCCGGGTGCATTGCCGTGAAGAAGGCAGCGGCAAGGACTATCACCTGACGCTGGTCTACCCGAAGGACGCCAACGCCGACGAAGGCAAGATTTCCATCCTGGCGCCTGTTGGCAGCGCGCTGCTGGGACTGAAGGTCGGCCAACACATCGACTGGCCGGCTCCGGGTGGCAAGACATTGAAGCTGACCTTGCTGGAAGTTGAGTCGCAACCGGCCAATGGTGGCGCCTTTCCCGAGTGACCCCGTCAGACCTGATCGAGCGCCTCGTTCAAAGCGCGCTCCAGGTCAGCCTTGTAGCGCAGATACAAATGAGTGGAGCTCGGCCCGTCACCGAGCAGGCCGGACAGGTCCAGGTCGGTGATGTAGCAGCGGTAGCGCTCGGTTTTGCGCCGCTGCCCAACGATTTCCCGGGCGACCACGCTGAACAGCTGGTCGCCATGCTCCAGCTCCGAGAACTCCCGCTGATTGCAGTACAACGTGACTTGCACCTGACCTGGCGCGGCTTTGCCGATGATCGCCTGGACGTCGTAGAACGGTTTCTTGACCGGGGTTTGCGGGGTCGGTCGCGCTTCGATTCGACGAGCCCGTCCCGGACCTGATGGCAACAGTTGGCAATACCGGGTCTCCAGGCTCAGGGGCTGGGTCGCTTCCATTGGCAGCGAGGCTTCGCGCCGATACTGGATCGATTGCAGGAAGCGTTGCAACGGCATCAACAGGCTTTGCTCGTCGTGCCAGGGCAAACATTGCTGCCACAAGGCATTGAGCTCATCGAGCACGTACACATCAACCTGATCTTCATTGACCCGGTAGAACACTTGAATGCACTCCGGCTGGCCCATTGGCAGGAACAGCGCGAGGGCGTGGTCTTCCAGTGCATTGGGGTCCAGGTGCAGGGGACTGAAGCTCGGTCGTTCTTCGCCCAGGTAGTCGATCAGCGCTGGCAGCGTGGCCAGGGCTATGTGACGGACCTGGCCGGGCACCAGCTCCAGCACGTGGTAATGCTGCTGGACCTGGATCAGGTAGCGATGATTGAGCTGGCTGAGCAGCAGGTTCTGCGCGTTATCGAAGATTTCTTCCACGCGTTGCGCGATGAATTGCGCGCGGTTATGGCAGAAGCAACGCACCCGCAGCCTCGGTTGCTGCGAACCTGTAGGCAGGTTGTTGAGGTGATCGCGCAAGCAGTCGAGCAGGGCGTGGGGGCCGTCGTAGCGGCTGACCAGCACTTCGTTCCAGCTATTGAGCGTGACCTGATCCAGGGTCAGTACGAGGTTTTCCCTGACGCCGGCATAACTCAAGGAATCGGTGCGCTCGGTGGTCATCAGAATGTTCAAGTCGCGGTGGTGCTTGAGCGGATCGATCCCGACGTTTACCAAAATCAGCACTTCGCTTGGCACGCTCGCTCGCAGCAGTGTTTCTTCTGCGACGGTGGGCAGCGGCAGAGCAATGGTCTGCTGGAGGCTGCCGAGCAGGTTGAACAGTTCGAACTCGCTCAAGTCGCTGCTGCCAGGGTGCAGGGCCAGGCGGGTGCTGCTGTCGATCACGCCGTTGCGGTGGCACCAACCGAGCAGTTCCAGCAAATGGCGACCGCGTTTGATCGGCGCGAAATGCTCCCACTCCAGTGCAGTCAGGCTGCCGTTGTACAAACCCCATTGACCTTGCCCCGGCTCTTTTTTGTTTGGGGCGTGCACCAGCGTGAGGGTGTCTTCGGCCAGGTCCGGGGCAATGCCGGGGTTAATGACCTCTACTTTGCCGGCCTTGCGCTCGAACGCGGCGTACAGGCGACGGCCCAGGACACTGAGATCGCGTTTGTTGATCCGGCTGACGGTTTGTTCGTCGCGGGCGAACTGGGTCAGGAAGCGGTAGCTGTAATTCAATTCGCTGACCAGGGCTCGCCTTTCCGAGCCGACCTGGCGGACTTTCCATTGGCTGCGACTATCAAGCAATGCCAGTTGTCGCTGATCCCAATGCCATTCCCGGGCCAGCCGTTCAAGCAAGCAGCGTTGCCAGCTCTGGGTTCGGCTGCTGGTGCCGGTCAGTTTGCGATTGACCTTCAGATACAGGGCGCGGCGGACCAGTTCCAATCGTTGCGGTTCGTTGCGAGCAGTGAGGTATTCCTCGATGCGCCGGTAAACCACCATGTACGGATCGAGCTCGTCGAGGTCCAGGTGATTGGCGAATACCGCTTGCTTGAAGCGCAGGCTCAGGCAATGAACCCTTGGGTGTTCGCTGGCATAAACTTCGGTCAGCAAAAGCTTGAGAACCGATTTGTAAGGTGACTCGATGCCCTTGAACAACTGCCAGAGCCCGGCACCGATAAATTCACCCGGTGGAATGTAGGCCAGGTGGCCAAGATCGAGAGTTTCGTCAGCGCGGATGAAACGTTTTGAAATCAGGGCGTGTGTATAGCGCTCGTAACTCGACTCTTCGTAGACCGGTACCAGCCACCAGATCGGTGTTCGCCCGGCCAGCCAGATCGCGGTGCGATAAAACTCGTCCAGCAACAGATAGTGCTGGGTGGTGCCGCAATCTTCAGAGCTCAGTTGGGTATCGCGCTCGCCGCGAACGAAACTCACCGGCTCGATCAGGAAAAAGTGCGCCTCGGCGCCCTGGCTCGCCGCCCAGGTTTCCAGCAACTGACATTTTTTGCGCAATTCGGCGAGTTCGTTCTCGGTCAGGTCAGGCCCATGACAGACCCACACATCCATGTCGCTCTGATCGGCTTGCGCCAAAGTGCCAAGGCTACCCATCAGGAACAGGCCATGAATCGGCCGCGGCGGATTGCTGCCATGGCGTGGCTTGTAGGAAAAAGAGCGGGTCAGGCGCTGTGCTTCGGCCAGGAGATTGGTGTCCGGCTCGAAATTCGACAGCCCGGCCGGCGTGCTGCCCGAAACGTAACCTGGCAATAACGGATGATTGACGTGGAAAAACAGAGGCAGCAGGGTCAGGACCGATTGTTGGCGGGTCGATAACCCTTCCATGGCCCGGCCCAGACGGCCTTCGTTGAGTTTCAGAAAGCGTGCGCGCAGCTGGTTCAGAACCTTGCGGTCGATTCCCTCGTCCAGATCGGGGCGGATTTCATGGTTGCGGGTCATGTCAGCTCAAACCGGCTCGCAGGGCCCGGGCATGGGACTCTTCGGATGAGGCGCAGTTTAGCGCCTTGAGCCGAGGACTTTTAAGCTGATTTTGTTTTTCTGGCGTCAGATTTCTATCGTCAGGCGACAAAAATCAGAACGTATGCCCGCGGAAATCCCAGGATCGGGGTCTCCGTGGGCGATGGGGCAGAATTCAGGCTGTTTCTTCGGCGTTAAGAATGGTCAGCACGGTTTGCACATTTTGCGCGGCGTCACGACCCAGGCTGGTTAGATAACCGCCATCAGGCTGGTCGGTCAGTTCTTTTTCAAAAAGGCGTTTGGCGGCGGCAATGTGTTTCGGGGCAGCGGTCTGATGAATCTTCAGACCTTCCTGGGAACTGTCCAGGTTGAAGAGTGCGAGGACTTCCAGTTCGGCAACCAACTCAGGGGTAAGCGACATAAGGACTCCAGACTTTCTAGGAATTGGACGACAGCGCCCCTAAGGTGAGCCCACTTGCGCGGCATGTCCAGTGCTCGCGACAGGGTTTTTTCGATGGGGGCAACGTTCCCCGGCGGAACGTAATTCACTGGGGTGGGATCAGTGTAGTCGCGGGCTGACTGGCAACCGGACGGATTGGCAACAAATTGTGTGGGATAGGCATTTTGTGGCGAGGGAGCTTGACCCCGCTGGGTCGCGGAGCGGCCCCAAGAGCTTTACGACTGCTTCCCAGTCGAGCGGGAGCAAGCTCCCTCGCCACAGTGATCGGCGTCGATGCTTACTTCTTTTCCGGCGGCAATTCGGGCAATGCGCGCAGCGCTGCTTCGTACCATTCGGTATTGAACGCGCGGTCTTCTTCGAGAATCGCGTCGATTTCTACTGCCAGTACATGAGCCATCAGATTGAGGATTTCTTCGCGCTCGTAACCCACCAGGGTCAGCTTGTTGAACGTCGCCTTGGCCGCTGGCGGATTGTCGCTTTCAATCTGGTTTTCGATGGCCTGGATCAGGGTGCTCTCGGCGAACTCTTCTTCGTCGTTGTCGATATCGGTTGGCTCGCTCATGGCAGGCTCCTTGGAGAAAGACGGCCAGTCTACCCGCATTCAGGCGCGTGATGCTGCTGGCAAGAAACCCTGAAGCGTTCTATAAACAGCCACTGCCCACCCCCGCACGGCCTGGAGGCTATGTGATGCTCAAGCTCTACGGTTTTTCTGTCAGTAACTACTACAACATGGTCAAACTGGCTCTGCTGGAAAAAGGCCTGCCGTTTGAAGAGGTGCCGTTTTATGCAGGCACCAGCCCCGAAGCGCTGGCGATCAGCCCGCGCGGGAAGGTCCCGGTTTTGCACGTCGAACAGGGTTTCATCAACGAAACCAGCGTAATACTGGAATACATCGAGCAGAGCCAGAAAGGTACGCCGCTGCTGCCGAGTGATCCGTTCGAACGCGCACAGGTTCTCGCGTTGGCCAGGGAAATCGAGTTGTATATCGAACTGCCGGGTCGGGCTTGCTACCCCGAAGCGTTTTTTGGCGCGAAGGTACCCGAGGCGATCAAGGAAAAGACCAAGGCTGAGTTGCAGCTCGGCATGGCAGCATTGGGCAGGCACGGAAAATTCAGCCCCTACGTGGCGGGCGACAGCCTGAGCGTGGCGGATCTGTATTTCCTGTACAGCGTGCCGTTGGCGTGTGGGGTCGCCAAGAAGCTGTTTGGCATCGACCTGTTGGCCGACTTGCCGGCAGCCAAGGCGTTGCTGGAGCGTCTGGGGCAAAACCCGAACGTGCAGCGAGTGGCGGCGGACAAGGAGGCGGGGATGCCCGCGTTCATGGCGATGATTGCGGGGAAGAAATAGGTCTTGTAGCGCGTCAATAACACATTCGCGGGCAAGTTGAATCGCCGCACCGCTTGCTCCTACGGGCTTGAATCAAACCCGGGGAGTGTGCGGTGCGACGCCCCTGCCAAGCTTCAGCGGCTGACGAGTAATGCCTGGCCGCGGGCTACCGCAGCCTTCACCTGCGCTGGCGCAGTACCGCCGATGTGGTTGCGGGCATTGACCGAACCTTCCAGGGTCAGCACGGCAAACACGTCCTGATCGATCTGGTCGCTGAACTTGCGCAGTTCCTCCAGGCTCATTTCTGCCAGATCCTTGCCGCTGTCCACGCCGTATTTCACGGCATGTCCAACGATTTCGTGGCAGTCGCGGAACGGCAGGCCGCGTCGCACCAGATAGTCAGCCAGATCTGTGGCGGTTGAAAAACCCCGCAGGGCCGCTTCGCGCATCATGGCGTGCTTGGGCTTGATCGCCGGGACCATATCGGCAAAGGCGCGCAGCGAGTCGCGCAGGGTGTCGGCGGCGTCGAACAGCGGTTCCTTGTCTTCCTGGTTGTCCTTGTTGTAAGCAAGAGGCTGGCCTTTCATCAGGGTCAGCAGGCCCATCAGCGCTCCAAATACGCGGCCTGTCTTGCCACGAACCAGCTCAGGCACGTCCGGGTTTTTCTTTTGCGGCATGATCGAACTGCCGGTGCAGAAGCGGTCTGGCAGATCAATGAACTGGAACTGCGCGCTGGTCCATAGCACCAGTTCTTCCGAGAAGCGCGACAGGTGCATCATCGCGATGCTGGCGGCCGAGCAGAATTCGATAGCGAAGTCGCGATCGGAGACGTTATCCAGCGAATTGCCGCCGACTGCGTCGAAACCCAGCAGCTGCGCGGTGAACTCACGGTCGATCGGGTAGGTGGTGCCGGCCAGTGCAGCGCTGCCCAGTGGCATGCGGTTGGTGCGCTTGCGGCAGTCGACCAGGCGCTCATAGTCGCGGCTGAGCATTTCGAACCAGGCCAGCATATGGTGGCCGAAGGTCACCGGTTGCGCGGTTTGCAGGTGAGTGAAACCGGGCATGATGCTGGCGGCTTCGCGCTCGGCTTGCTCGAGCAGACCTTTTTGCAGGCGGGTGATTTCGCTCAGGATCAGGTCGATTTCGTCACGCAGCCACAGGCGGATATCGGTGGCAACCTGATCGTTGCGGCTGCGGCCGGTGTGCAGCTTTTTGCCGGTCACGCCGATGCGGTCGGTCAGGCGCGCCTCGATGTTCATATGCACGTCTTCGAGGTCGATGCGCCAGTCGAACTGGCCGGCCTCGATTTCACCCTGGATGGTGTTCAGGCCATCGATGATGCTGTCGCGCTCGGCATCGGTCAGCACGCCAACCTTGGCCAGCATGGTGGCGTGGGCGATCGAGCCCATGATGTCGTGGCGATACAGGCGCTGGTCGAAAGTGACGGAGGCGGTGAAGCGGGCGACGAAGGCGTCGACGGGTTCACTGAAGCGGCCGCCCCAGGACTGATTGGTCTTGTCAGTGCTCATGAATTCGCTCGTTTCGGCTTGAAGTAAGAAGGCGTGGAACGCTGGCGCGGATAATAACAGGGTTGCCAATCCTGTCGCTGACACTGGTCGACACGTTTTTTTCGGGTTGTAACCATGAGCCTGCGCAATTTTGCCAGACGATATTTTTCATTTGAGCAATATCACTCCTGCAACCGTCTACAGTTGGACAGTAGGGATCAGCGCACTTTTCGGTGCGGAGGCTGACTACTACTATAAGAAGAGGGGGTTCATATTGCGTATCAGCAAACCCTGTGGCGGTGCATCGCCGATGCGGGCCTGGGCCGCCATTTGCCCGGCAGACGAAAATTTAGCCGCCGGACCAGCGGCACTTTTTGACGCTCGCGCTAGTCTTAGCGTGGATCGCGGTGACGGACGTCACTCCACCTGTCTACGCTATCCTTGTGCGAGACTCACGCAGGAATCCAGCGCAATATGAATGTCCTGATCGTTGATGACGAACCCTTGGCCCGCGAGCGCCTGAGCCGAATGGTCGGCGAGCTGGAGGGATACAATGTCCTGGAGCCAAGCGCCACGAATGGTGAAGAGGCGTTGGCACTGATCGACAGCCACAAACCGGATATCGTTTTGCTCGATATTCGTATGCCAGGCCTCGATGGCCTGCAAGTGGCTGCGCGACTGTGCGAACGCGAAACCCCGCCCGCCGTGGTGTTTTGCACGGGCCCCGATGAATTTGCCGTGGAAGCCTTACAGGCCAGCGCCGTAGGCTATCTGGTGAAACCTGTGCGAACTGAACAATTGCATGATGCGTTGAAGAGAGCCGAGCGTCCCAATCGCGCCCAGCTCGCGGCCCTGACCCGCCCTGCTGCCGAAAGTGGCAGCGGCCCGCGCAGCCATATCAGCGCCAGAACCCGTAAAGGGATAGAACTGATTCCTCTGGATCAGGTGGTGTACTTCATTGCCGATCACAAGTACGTGACTTTGCGTCACGAGGCCGGCGAAGTCCTGCTCGACGAACCGCTCAAGGCGCTCGAAGACGAATTCGGCGACCGTTTCGTGCGAATCCATCGCAATGCATTGGTGGCGCGTGAACGTATCGAGCGATTGCAACGCACACCGCTCGGGCATTTTCAGCTGTTTCTCAAAGGCCTGAACGGCGATGCATTGATCGTCAGTCGGCGTCATGTGGCCGGCGTGCGAAAAATGATGCAGCAGCTTTAATTCGCCGGCCGCAGGCGTATTTAACACCCGATTTCCGGACATCCGGGGCCAGGGAGGCCGCGCAGTATCTGATACAAGTCAAAGTGGATTTGGCTGAGCTGTTATTATCCGTCGCATTTATTCAGTACGGATTGATCCATGTCCTCTCGCGAGATCCGCATCGCCACCCGCAAAAGTGCGCTTGCCCTGTGGCAGGCCGAATACGTCAAAGCCCGTCTTGAAGCGGCCCATCCGGGCCTGCTCGTGACGCTGGTGCCCATGGTCAGTCGCGGCGACAAGCTGCTCGACTCGCCGCTGTCGAAAATTGGCGGCAAGGGTTTGTTCGTCAAGGAGCTGGAAACCGCGCTCCTGGAAAACGAAGCCGATATTGCCGTGCATTCGATGAAAGACGTGCCGATGGACTTCCCTGAAGGCCTGGGTCTGTTCTGTATCTGTGAGCGTGAAGACCCGCGCGATGCCTTTGTCTCCAATACCTACGCCAGTCTGGATGATTTGCCGCAAGGCAGTATTGTCGGCACATCGAGCCTGCGCCGTCAGGCTCAGTTGCTGACCCGCCGCCCGGACCTGGAAATCCGCTTCCTGCGGGGCAATGTCAACACTCGCCTGGCCAAGCTCGACGCCGGTGAATACGACGCGATCATTCTGGCGGCTGCCGGCCTGATTCGCCTGGGCTTCGAAGACCGCATCACCGCGACCATCAGTGTCGATGACAGCCTGCCGGCCGGTGGCCAAGGCGCAGTGGGCATTGAATGCCGCAGCGCTGACAGCGCAATTCATGCGCTGCTTGCGCCGCTGCATCATCAGGACACTGCCACCCGCGTCACTGCCGAACGTGCCCTCAATAAACATTTGAATGGCGGCTGCCAGGTGCCGATTGCCTGCTACGCCGTACTTGAGGGTGAGCAAGTGTGGTTGCGTGGCCTGGTGGGCGATCCGGGCGGTGGCCTGCTGCTCAGTGCTCAAGCGCGTGCTCCGCGTGGCGATGCCGAGGCGCTGGGTGTGCAAGTGGCAGAAGACTTGCTGAGTCAGGGTGCCGACGACATCCTCAAAGCGGTTTACGGCGAGGCAGGTCACGAGTGACCGGTTGGCGCTTGCTGCTGACGCGGCCCGTCGATGAATCGATGGCGCTGAGCAACTTGCTGGCCGGGCAGGGGGTTTTCAGCAGCAGTCTGCCGCTTTTGGACATCGTGCCGATGGCGGTCACTGACACAATGCTCCTGAGGGTTCAGGCGCTGGATCAATACTGTGCGGTCATTGTGGTCAGCAAGCCGGCGGCGAGAATCGGTGTCGAATTATTGAATCGGCATTGGCCACAACTTCCGCGCATCAAGTGGTTCAGTGTGGGTGCAGCGACGGCGCAAATGCTTCAAGACCGCGGCCTGGATGTGAGCTTTCCGGCAGAAGGTGATGACAGTGAGGCCTTGCTGACGCTGGCGCAATTGCGCGAGGCTATCGCCGGCCCGGATCCGCGAGTGTTGATCATGCGTGGGGAAGGCGGGCGCGAATTGCTGGCTGAGCGTATGCGTGAGCTTGGTGCTAGTGTCGAGTATCTGGAAGTGTACCGCCGCGACCTGCCGAAATATCCGCCAGCAGCACTCCCTGCAAGGATCGAGGCGGAACGCCTGAACGGGCTGGTGGTCAGCAGTGGACAAGGTTTTGAGCACCTGTACCAATTGGCAGGCGATGCCTGGCCGCAGTTGGCGCGATTGCCATTGTTTGTACCAAGTCCCAGGGTTGCCGAGCTGGCGCGTGCCGCCGGGGCCAAAACAGTTGTGGATTGTCGCGGCGCGAGTGCCGCGGCTTTGCTGACGGCGTTACGGGAGCATCCCGTACCCGTTTTTTAATGCAAAGGATGGATACGTGAGCGAAACAGCCTTGCCTAAAGATGACGTGCAGCCAGTGCTCGATGCACCGGTTGATGTACCTGGCGATGACATGCCGCCGCCTGCTGCAGTGCAGCACCGAGGCAATGGGCTGGCAATCGTCGCGCTGCTGCTGGGCGCCGCCGGTGTCGCGGTGGGTGGCTGGGGTGTCTGGCAGGTGCGGCACCTGCAAGCCAATAATCAGCAGCAGTTGAGTCAGGTTCAGGCTTTGAACGATCAGGCGCAAAGCCTGAAACTCAATGAAGAGCGTTTGACTGCGCGGCTGGCGGAGCTGCCTCAGGCCGATGAGCTGGAAGCGCGTAGCCGACTTGTCGCTCAGCTGCAGGGCGATCAACAGCGCTTGAACCAGCGTCTGGAAACTGTCCTGGGCGCCAGCCGCAAGGACTGGCGTCTGGCCGAGGCCGAGCACTTGTTGCGTCTGGCCAGCCTGCGACTGTCCGCCTTGCAAGACATCAGCAGCGCCCAGGCGCTGGTACAGGGCGCTGATGAAATTCTGCGCGAGCAGAATGACCCGGGCTCCTTCGCCGCACGCGAGCAAGTGGCCAAAACCCTGGTGGCTTTGCGCAGCACCGAACAGCCGGATCGCACCGGGTTGTTCCTGCGCATCGGGGCACTGCGTGATCAGGTGATCAGTCTCACTGAGCTGGCTCCGGAATATAAAGACCGTGGCGATTCGTTGCTCGGCCTGACCGCCGATGGCGACGGAGCCAGTCGCTGGGCTCAATGGTGGGATCAGATCTCGCGCTACATCCGCATCGACTTCAACGCCGACAAGAATGTCCGACCTCTGCTGGCGGGCCAGAGCCTGAGTCAGGTTCGCCTGGCGCTGAGCCTGGCGATGGAGCAGGCACAATGGGCTGCGCTCAATGGTCAGGCCGCAGTCTACACCCAGGCGCTGGATGAAGCGCGGGACGTACTCAAGGGCAACTTCAATCCGGATAACCCGCAAAGCAAAGTCATGCTGGAGCAGGTGGCTGAGTTGAGCAAGCAGCCGGTCACTGTGGTCACGCCTGACCTGACGGGCACGCTCAGTGCGGTTCAAGGGTATCTGGAGCGGCGCAATGTGAATGCCGAGGATTCCATCAAGCCGCTGCCAAAACCAGCCGCGAGCGCCGCGCAGGAGGCCACGCCATGAAACGCCTCTATGTGATCGTGTTCCTCGCCATTGCTGTCGCAGCGGCGTTGGGGTTGGCGATTGCCGAGCACGCCGGCTACGTGCTGGTGGCCTACAAGTCTTTCCGATTTGAGTCCAGCCTGTGGGCGACCCTGGCACTGGTGGCCGTGCTGTGGCTGGTCATCTGGGGCATAAAGGCACTGATCGAACTGGTAATGACCTCCAGTGGCGTGGTCAACCCATGGTCTCGGCGTAATCGCAGCCGTCGGGTGCAGGTGGCGATTGAGCACGGTCAACTGGATCTGGCTGAAGGTCGCTGGGCCAGCGCGCAACGTCATCTCTACCGGGCTGCTGAAGCCGAGCGCCAGCCGCTGCTTTATTATCTCGGTGCTGCCCGGGCCGCAAACGAACAAGGGCATTACGAGGAAAGCGACAATCTGTTGGAGCGCGCACTTGAGCGTCAACCCCAGGCCGAACTGGCCATCGCGTTGAATCACGCACAATTGCAGACTGATCGCGGCGATACCGAAGGCGCTCTGGCCACCCTTCAAGCGATGCGCGAACGCCATCCGCATAACGCGCAGGCCCTGCGTCAGTTGCAGCGCCTGCACCAGCAGCGCGGCGACTGGTCGGCAGTGA
Source organism: Pseudomonas sp. P1.8 (assembly GCF_001269805.1). Classification (NCBI taxonomy): domain Bacteria; kingdom Pseudomonadati; phylum Pseudomonadota; class Gammaproteobacteria; order Pseudomonadales; family Pseudomonadaceae; genus Pseudomonas; species Pseudomonas sp. P1.8. The sequence goes on along the minus strand of NZ_LHVM01000023.1, from coordinate 433,951 downwards.
TTCGCCTGTTGCCGGAGCTGCGCAAGGATAAGGTCCTGCCGGCCGCCGAACTTGCCGAGCTGGAGCGTCGGGCCTGGGGTGCGAACCTGTCTCTGGCAGCGCAAACGGACGAGGACGGAACGGTTGGTCAACAGTCACTCGATCGTGCCTGGAAACAGCTGACTTCGGCACAACGACAAGAGCCGCAGCTGGTGCTGGCCTATGCCGAGCAGTTGCGCCAACTGGGAGCCCAGGTTGAAGCCGAGGAAGTCCTGCGTACCGCGCTCAAACGCAACTACAACAGTCACTTGGCGCGTCTCTATGGATTGGTTCGCGGCAGCGATCCGGCTCGTCAGCTTCAAACCGCCGAAGGTTGGCTCAAGGATCATCCGGCGGATCCCAGCCTTCTGTTGACCTTGGGCCGGCTATGCTTGCAAAACAGTTTGTGGGGCAAGGCTCGGGACTATCTGGAAAGCAGCTTGCGCGTGGAGCGCAATCCCGAAGCCTGCGCGGAATTGGCGCGCCTGCTGGCGCAAATGGGTGACGCCGAACGTAGCAATCAGCTTTTTCAGGAAGGTCTCGGTTTGTTGGATGAGCGTCTGTTGGCGGCTCCGCTACCATTGCCGGTTCGCGTCTGAAGCGCGTCTTTTTGCAGCAACTGGCGAGGCACGCGCCAGCTGCTGTAGAAGTGCAAAATGCAGGCAGTTTCCTTTTTCTGGGTGGTCTTCAGCAAAATCCTACAAAGGACTACGTTTAATCCCCTCACCTGCGTCGGGATTTCCCTACACCTGTGGTGAAGTGTCTCTGGCAACCAGCCTTGAAACGCGTTCACGCTTTCCTCTACCGTAACTGTCTGTCTCAACTTTTACGGAAAAGCCATGATTTTGGCCCGCTCACGCTCCTTGTTTTTCATGGCTTTCATCGCCGGTGCTCTGGCGTTGGGCGGTTCCTATTATCTGGAATATGTCGTTGGTCTGCGGCCTTGCGGCTTGTGTCTGTTACAACGCTTTTGCCTGGCACTCTTTACCGGCTGCTGTCTGATGGCTTCAATTCATGGTGCCGGTCGTGTAGGGAATGGCCTCTACTGGCTGCTTACGCTTGTTTGCAGCCTGGCGGGAACTGTCACGGCATGGCGACAGGTGTTGCTGCAAAGCAATCCTCTGAATCATTTAACGGCATGCTCAACCAATTTGAATGACCTGTACGCCAATACATCCTGGGTGTCATTTGTGCGCAAGATGTTCGATGGTACGTCTGACTGTGTGGAAATTTCCTGGACGCTGTTCGATTTAAGCATCACGGAATGGAGCCTGCTGTTGTTTATTGCGATGATGATTCTGGCTGTTTCGCAGGTGTGGCGCGGAGTTCGGATCCGCTGTCAACGACCGCTTAGCGGCGACTCGTCGCGCCGAACGCTTATCAGTGATTAAACACTTGTATGAACATTATCGTCTGCGTACCTTGAAGCCAGTGTCGTGCGGGCATAATCTGGCCCGCACGTGTCATTGGAATTATGTTGCTCGATGACGCTCTGCCTGACCGCCCACCGACGTTACAAGAGGCGAGCGGGCATAGAGCAGCTGACCCACAAGGGAAGAGAGATCACCATGCTCGAAAGTTGTCAGAATGCTCAGGAACGCTGGGGTGGAGTGCACCTGCTGATCGACCGTTGGCTGCAGGAGCGCAAAGAGCTGATCGATGCATACGACAAGCTCGGTGCAGAGCCTGAGGCGCTGGGCGAGAACCGAAAGCCCTTGCAGGAGTTCTGCGGCGTGCTGGTCGACTACGTGTCAGCCGGGCATTTCGAAATTTATGAACAGTTGACGGGGGAGGCCAAGGCCTTCAACGACAAACGTGGGCTGGAACTCGCCGAGACGATCTATCCCCGTATCGATGTCATCACCGAGAAGCTTCTCGCGTTCAATGACCTTTGCGATGAAGGCAAATGTGTCGCCGAGAAGTTCAAGGAGCTGGGCGGACTGTTGCACGAGCGCTTTGAACTGGAAGACTGCCTGATCGAAGTGCTGCATACCGCACACAAGGAAGTCGATTCGGTTCAAGCCTGAATCGCTTCACGCGAGACTCAAAAACGGTGCGCCAGGGCGCGCCGTTTTTTATGCCCGCTCAGCTGGTAGCGCCACGAAGCTCGACTTCGAACACCAGTGGTGTGAACGGTGCGATCACGTCACCGGCACCGTCGGCGCCGTAGGCTTGAGACGAAGGAATCACAAGTCGCCACTTTGCACCGACGGGCATGTTTTGCAGCGCGCTCCGCCATCCGGCAATGACGCTGTCGAGACTGAACCATTGTGGTTGGTTGTTCTGGTCGAATACCGTGCCGTCGGGCAAGCGACCGATGTACAACACTTGCACCTTGCCATTGGGTCCGGCCGTCGCACCATTGCCCGCCGTAAGCTCGGTCAGCAATACACCATCCGCCAGTTCATGAACGCCCGGCCTGGCTTTTTCTTCAGCGAGAAAACGTTGTTCTTTTTCCATGGCCGCCTCGCTGCGCGGTTCGGCTGATTGCATGGCAATCCGGGCTTCGTGCTCGGTCAGGATCTGTTCGATCTGTTCGTCTTTCAGTGCCAGAGGTTTGCCTTGATAGGCTTGTTGCAGGCCTTCGATCAGCGCCTGAAGTTGCAGGTCGGGAACCTCCTGGCGCAAGCGTTCACCCAGGCTCGCCCCCAGGCTGTAAGCAAGATCGTGAGCCTCATTTTCTCGCGTGGTTTCGGCGGCATGTGCCACAGAAAAGAACACGCACAGCGATAAAAAAAAGTAGCGCGACATGGGCTCTCTCCGACCTGAATTGCGCGCGATTATGCCAGTGAGATTGCGCGCAGCGGTGAACTGCTTTTACGTCGACGCAGAAGTTTTTCCGTCCTTTGCAACACAGCGCTTTCGATAGTGTCAACATGCCCTAGCGGCGGTTGCTGCAGAGGTCTAGTATGAGCCGCACTCACTTCAGCCAGGAGGTAAACCATGTCGGCCACCAAGAAGCCAGTAAATACTCCATTGCACCTGCTCCAACAACTCTCGGGCAGCCTGCTCGAGCATCTGGAAACCGCTTGTTCCGAAGCCTTGGCTGATGCTGAGAAATTGCTCGCCAAACTGGAAAAGCAACGCGGTAAAGCCCAAGAAAAACTGCACAAGTCCCGCACCAAATTGCAGGACGCTGCAACCGCTGGAAAAGCCAAGGCGCAAGCCAAGGCCAAAGGCGCAGTAGGCGATCTCGAGGAGTTGCTTGATGCGCTCAAGGATCGTCAATCGGAAACTCGCACCTACATTCTGCAACTCAAGCGCGATGCTCAGGAAAGCCTGAAACTGGCCCAGGGCGTTGGTCGTGTACAAGAAGCTGTCGGCAAGGCGTTGTCCCTGCGTGCAGCCAAACCTGCTGCGGCCCCTGCGAAGAAAGCCGCCGCCAAACCGGCTGCTGCAAAAGCACCGGCCAAGCCTGCCGCTGCAAAAACTGCTGCTGCCAAACCAGCAGCGAAAACTGCCGCCGCCAAGCCCGCTGCAAAACCGGCAGCAAGAAAACCTGCCGCTGCCAGCACCGCCAAACCTGCGGCTAAAACCACGGCCGCAAAACCTGCCGCTGCTCGTTCTGCCGCCAAGCCAGCCGCTGCTCGAACTGCCGCTGCGAAACCTGCTGCAAAACCGGCCGCCAAACCTGCTGCCAAACCAGCAGCACGAACCGCTGCCGCTAAACCTGCAGCGAAGCCTGCCGCCAAACCTGTTGCGGCCAAAACCGCTGCCAAGCCAGCGGCCAAACCTGCTGCCAAAGCACCGGCAAAACCAGCCGCTAAAACAGCTACTGCGAAACCCGCCGCTGCTAAACCTGCCGCCAAGCCTGCTGCAAAACCAGCTGCCAAACCGGCAGTGAGAAAGCCGGTTGCCGCCAAGCCAGCCACAGCACCTGTGGCCAAGCCTGCTACTCCGGCTCCAGCCGCAGCACCTGCCTCGGCATCCACCCCATCGACAGCTACGCCAGCACCAACGCCGGCGTCTGCTCCGAGTGCAGCAGTGACCTCCCCGACCAGCGCTTCCTAAGTGCCGGTTACCGCGACGCGCAGTTGATGCAGCGCGTCGCGGTCCAGGTGGGCGGCGCCAGCCGCCACACCTTCAAGCCAGGCCGAGAGATCGGTCGCCTCATCCTGCGGCCAATTGTGTGCCGATCGTTCCAGTCGCAATAGCAGATGTCGCTCGGCTTCCAGCTCCAGCGCCTTCACTTGTTCACGCAAAGTATGCAAATCGACGTCTTCCGACGCCGCTGCTTTCCACTGCGTGCGCAAGGCTCGTAACGGCCGAACCACGTCGGCGTCCCAGGACTCGGCCACAGTGCGAAGTTGCTGCAAGCGCTGTTCATTGCAGGCGACTCCTCGCCGGCTCAGCCATGCAGCGCACAGCAGCAGGCAGACGTTAACGCCCGCCGACTGCAATTGCAGGCAGGCCTGTTCAACGCCCGGTCGGGCGTAACTGCTCAGGGAAAAGCTCCACAGGTCAGAGGACATAGTGCTACTCGCGCCAGTTGCGAGCGAAGCTGGTAGACTCCGCCGCCATTATGATTCGACTTCAGAACCTGACTTTACAGCGTGGCCCGCAACGTCTGCTAGAAGACGCCGAGCTGACGCTGCACGCCGGCCAGAAAGCCGGCCTCATCGGTGCCAACGGCGCCGGCAAATCGAGCCTGTTCGCCCTGCTTCGGGGTGAACTGCACCCGGACTCTGGTGATTGCTTCCTGCCGGCCGACTGGCGTATCGCCCACATGCGCCAGGAGGTCGACACGCTCGAACGCCTGGCGGTCGACTACGTGCTTGATGGCGACCTGCGCCTGCGTCAGGTGCAACGTGACCTGGCAGTAGCCGAAGCGGCCCACGACGGTGCCGCTCAGGCCCGCCTGCACTCCGAGCTCGATAGCGCCGACGGTTACACCGCCGATGCCCGTGCCCGCAAGTTGCTGGCCGGTTTGGGGTTCACCAACGAGCAGATGGATCGCCAGGTAGGAGATTTCTCCGGTGGCTGGAGGATGCGTCTGAACCTGGCGCAGGCCTTGATGTGTCCTTCGGACCTGCTGCTCCTCGACGAACCGACCAACCACTTGGACCTCGACGCCATCATCTGGCTCGAAGAGTGGCTCAAGAGCTATCCCGGCACCTTGATGCTGATTTCCCACGACCGGGATTTCCTCGATGCCGTGGTCGATCATGTGGCCCACGTCGATCAGCGCAAGATCACCTTGTACCGCGGTGGCTACAGCGCTTTCGAGCGTGCCCGTGCCGAACGTCTGGCCCAGCAACAACAGGCGTACGAGAAGCAGCAGGTGCAACGTGCGCACATGGAAAGCTACATCGCCCGCTTCAAGGCCCAGGCCACCAAGGCCCGTCAGGCCCAGAGCCGGATCAAGGCGCTGGAGCGGATGGAAGAGTTGACCGCTGCCCACGTCGACTCGCCGTTCGATTTCGTCTTCCGTGAATCACAGAAAATTTCCAGCCCGCTGATTGATCTGTCCGATGCTCGCCTGGGCTACGGCGACAAAGCCGTATTGGAAAAGGTCAAGCTGCAACTGACGCCGGGCGCTCGGATCGGTTTGCTTGGTCCGAACGGCGCCGGTAAATCGACCCTGATCAAGAACCTTGCCGGTGAGCTTTCGCCTCTGGCCGGGCGCTTGACCCGTGGCGAGAACACTGTGGTCGGTTATTTCGCCCAGCATCAACTCGACTCTCTGGACTCCAAGGCCAGCCCGTTGCTGCACTTGCAACGTCTGGCGCCGACCGAGCGCGAACAGACCCTGCGCGACTTCCTCGGCGGTTTCGACTTCCGTGGCGCGCGGATCGATGAGCCGGTGCTGAATTTCTCCGGTGGCGAGAAGGCGCGTCTGGCCTTGGCGTTGATTGCCTGGGACCGGCCGAACCTGCTGCTGCTCGACGAACCGACGAACCACCTGGACCTGGAAATGCGCCTGGCGCTGACCATGGCCCTGCAGGAGTTCAGTGGTGCTGTGTTGGTGGTCTCTCACGATCGCCACTTGCTCAAAAGCACCACCGACAATTTCTATCTGGTGGCAGACGGCAAGGTTGAGGAATTCGACGGCGACCTGGAGGACTACACCCGCTGGCTGGTGGAGTATCGCCAGCGCAATGCGCCGGTCAGCAACACGCCGGTCAACCCGGACAAGACTGACAAGAAAGCCCAGCGTCAGGCCGCTGCTGCGTTGCGTCAGCAACTGGCGCCGCACAAGCGCGAGGCCGACAAGCTTGAAGTCGAGCTGGGCAAGCTTCACGAAAAACTGGCGAAGATCGATGCCAGTCTCGGCGACAGCGATATCTACGAGCCGGCGCGCAAAAACGAATTGCGTGACCTGCTGGCCGAACAAGCCAGGCTGAAGGTACGTGAGGCGCAGTTGGAAGAGTCTTGGATGGAAGCGCTCGAACTGCTGGAAAGCATGCAGGCGGAGCTGGAGGCGCTGTCCTGATGGACGCCTTCAAGCTGCCCCTGCCCGCCATGTGGGTGGAGCCGATCTGGCTCGGCGTACAAATCCTGTTGATCCTGCTGGCCGGCTACGTTGCCCAGCGTTTCGTCGCCAAATGCCTGACCCGTCTCGGCGAGCGCTATCCGTTTCCGCCGCAGTTGCTGATGCCGCTGCGCGGTGGCCTGCGCTGGCTGATCATGGGCAGCGCATTGATTTTGGTGCTGGAGCGTCTCGGGGTTTCGGCCACGGTGCTTTGGACGGCGTTGTCGGGGTTTGTCGCAGTCGCGGCGGTGGCGTTTTTCGCCATGTGGAGCGTGCTCTCCAATTTACTGTGCGCGATCCTGATTTTCACCGTCGGCCCGTTCCGGCTGGGCGACGTGGTCGAACTGGTGGATACCACTGACAAGCCGGGCGTGAAAGGGCGCGTGATTGCGATCAATCTGCTCTACACCACATTGATCGAGGCCGAGGAACTCGGCACCGGCAGCGCCATGGTGCAAGTGCCCAACAGCTTGTTCTTTCAGCGTTCGGTCAGGCGTTGGCGCGGGACGGATGTGTTTCCTTCCAGCGGATTTGAGAAGTAGCCCTCAAGATCGCAGCCTTCGGCAGCTCCTACATTGGAACGTGTTTTCCCGTAGGAGCTGCCGAAGGCTGCAATCTTTGTTTTCGACCATCAGCATTCCCTTTTCCTACAAAAAATCGGTAGTCATGGGCCCAAAGCCGCATTAGCTTAGACATCTGTCACGAGTCTGAGTCGAGGTGTGCAATGGAGCTTCAAACGTGGCTGGCGTTCTTTGCCGCCTGCTGGGTGATCAGTCTTTCCCCTGGTGCCGGCGCCATTGCGTCGATGTCCAGCGGTCTGCAATACGGGTTCTGGCGCGGTTACTGGAACGCCTTGGGCCTGCAATTGGGTCTAGCGGTACAAATTGCGATTGTCGGTGCCGGTGTCGGGGCGATTCTCACGGCGTCGGCGACGGCCTTCCATGCGATCAAATGGTTCGGCGTGGCGTACCTGGTCTATCTCGCGATCAAGCAATGGCGCGCGCTGCCCAGCGATATGAGCGATGACGCAGCGGTTCGCCAGATCGGCAAGCCCTTGGCCCTGGTGTTCCGTGGTTTTCTGGTGAACATCAGTAACCCCAAGGCGCTGGTGTTCATGCTCGCGGTACTGCCGCAGTTCATCGATCCGCATGCACCGCTGCTGATTCAGTACGTGATCATCGGCGTCACCATGATCTGCGTCGACTTGATCGTCATGGCCGGCTACACCGGCCTGGCCTCCAAAGTATTACGTCTATTGCGCACACCGAAACAGCAAAAGCGCATGAACCGGACGTTCGCCGGGTTGTTCATCGGTGCGGCGGCCTTCATGGCAACTTTGCGAAAAGCCGCCGTGTAAAAACATCCAAGTAAAAAAGGCGACCCTGACGGTCGCCTTTTTTGTTTGGAAATCAGCACCCTGGTGAGGATGAATCGCTAACAAAGCTTGAGCGAAACCCGGCAGGCGTTAACAATATGTAACTTCGTATTTCCAATTGAGATTCATTCATGATTGCGCCGTCCCGTTTACTGGCCTGGCTGCTGCTGCCGCTGTTTGCGTCATGCAGCTTTCAATTGCTGGCCGATCCCGTTGATGGCGCGCCGCAGGCGTTGCACTTGCTTGATTACATCGGCGCGGACTACCCGGACACGGTGCAGGCTGGAAGCATCATTAATGAGGCCGATTACCGCGCCCAACAAGAGTCGATCAAGGCATTGCAGGCCTTGGTCGAGGCCATGCCGGCCAAGCCGGAGAAAGCCGCTCTGGAGCAGGGCGTGGTCATTCTGCGAAATGCAGTCGCCGCTCGTCAGGAGGGCGCCGAAGTAGCCCGGCAGTCTCGGCAACTGGGCGCAAAGCTGGCCGTGGCCTATGAGGTCAGCCAAGCCCCGATCATTACGCCTGATCCCGCCCGCGGTGCGCCGCTATATGCCCAGCACTGTTCGGTCTGCCACGGTGACACCGGTGCCGGCGACGGCCCGGCGGGTGTCGGCCTGACCCCGCCGCCATCCAATCTGCGCGATGCCACGCGTCTGGATCGCCTGAGCCTCTACGCGATCTACAGTGCTGTGGGCCAGGGCGTGGAGGGGACGGATATGCCGGCTTTTGCTGATCAGCTTGACGATCGTCAACGCTGGGACCTGGCGACCTATATCGCCAGCTTCAGTGCCGAAGTGGCTGCGGTCAACGGTGACAAAATCTACAACATCGCCGACCTGTCCCGTCAGACGCCGGTTGAAGTGCAGGCCGCCGAAGGGCCGCAAGCAGCGGCGACATTCCGTGCCCAAAGAGCGCAGCCTCCACAGGTCAAACGTGGACCGGCGCAATTGCTCGATTACACCGCCGCTACCCTGGACAAGAGTATCGCGGCGTATCGTGCCGGTGATCACGATCAGGCCTATGACCTGTCGGTAGCGGCTTACCTGGAAGGCTTCGAACTGGTTGAGAGCTCTCTCGACAATGTCGATGCCAATGTGCGCAAAGACACCGAAAAATCCTTGATGGCTTACCGTCAGTCGTTGCAGGACGGTTTGTCGGTGAACGAAGTCGAGCAGCGACTGGATGCGGCCAAGGCAAAACTGAAAACCTCAGCCGGATTGTTGGGTGGCGATGGCTTGAGCTGGTCCCTGAGCTACATCTCCGGTCTGCTGATCCTGTTGCGTGAAGGGCTGGAAGCGATCCTGGTGCTGGCGGCGATACTGGCGTTCCTGCGCAACACCGGCCAACAATCGGCGGTACGCAGCGTCAACGTCGGCTGGGGCCTGGCGTTGGTCGCAGGTTTGGCGACCTGGGCGGTGGCAGCCTATGTGATCGATGTCAGCGGTTCACAGCGTGAGTTGCTGGAAGGCGCGACGGCATTGTTCGCCGCCGTCATGGTGCTGTGGTTGGGCGTGTGGATGCACGACCGTCGCCACGCAGCGGCCTGGCAAGACTACATCAAGAGCAGCCTGGTGGGCGGCGGCGGACGGTTCGGCTTTGCGACCCTGGCGTTTTTTTCGGTGTACCGCGAGTTGTTTGAAGTGATTCTGTTCTACGAAACCCTGTGGTTGCAGGCAGGTCCGGCGGGGCATAACGCGGTATTGGCCGGTGGCGCTACGGCGCTGGTGCTGCTGATCGGTCTGGCGTGGGTGATTTTGCGCGGATCGGCCAAGCTGCCGCTGTCGTTGTTCTTCAGCATCAACGCCGGCCTGTTGTGCGCGTTGTCGGTGGTGTTCGCCGGGCATGGCGTGAAGGCGTTGCAAGAGGCCGGAATCTTCGGCACGCGGCCGGTGCCGTTCATTGAGTTCGACTGGCTGGGGATTCACGCGGATGCGTATTCGCTGAGTGCGCAGGCTGTGGCGATCGTAGCGATCGTTGTGTTGTATGGTCGTAGCTGGGTGGCCGAGAAGCGGCGGGTTACGGCTTAACAGCATTCGCTACGCTCATAATCGCGAGCAGGCTCGCCCACAGGATTAGCGTTAACCTTGTGGGAGCGAGTCTGCCCGCGATGCTTTTCAACAGAGGAAAACATGATGCGCGTATGGATCGATGCCGACGCCTGCCCCCGGGCGGCCAAGGACCTGGTAGTGAAGTTCGCCCTCAAGCGTCAGTTCGAAGTGGTGCTGGTGGCCGGGCAACCGCAGATCAAACCGGGTCTGGCGCTGGTCAAGTTGATCGTAGTGCCGAGCGGCCCGGATGCCGCAGATGATTATCTGGTGGAACACGCGGTTCCCGGCGAGCTGGTGATTTGCAGCGACGTGCCGCTGGCCGATCGTTTGGTGAAGAAGGGTGTGGCCGCGCTGGATCCGCGTGGCAAGGAGTTTGACGCGCAGAACATGGGTGATCGGTTGGCGGTGCGTAATCTGTTTACCGATCTGCGCGAACAGGGCCAAGTGAGCGGTGGCCCGGCACCGTTTGGCGAGCGTGAGAAGCAGGCGTTTGCCAACGCGCTGGATCGGATCCTGACCCGGCTCACCCGTAAGATCTGAAAAGATCGCAGCCTGCGGCAGCTCCTACAATGGATCGGTGCGTATCCGTAGGAGCTGCCGCAGGCTGCGATCTTTTGATTTTGCTTTTACGCGTCGTTTTCGTGGGTCAGTTCCAGCACGCGATCCACGAGCTTGTTGATCCCGGACGCCGCTTCACTGATCGATTGCGCCAGCATGTAAGCCGGAGTCGTCACCAGTTTGCGCGCCTTGTCCTCGACGATGTCGTTCACTGCGCATTCCTTGTGGGTCGCACCCATCTTGTTCAGCGCGGCGGCTGTGTCGGTGTCGTTGCCGATCGTACAGGTCACACCGGGGCCGTAGATTTTTGCGGCCAGGGCCGGAGAAATGCAGATCAGGCCGACCGGCTTGCCTGCCTCGGCAAAGGCTTCGGTCAGCGTCAGTACATCCGGTTGAACGCTGCAGCCGGTGCCTTCGATGGCGAAATTGGAAAGGTTCTTGGCCGAACCGAAACCGCCGGGAACGATCAGTGCGTCGAACTCTTCGGCGTTTGCCTCACGGATGTCCTTGACCTCGCCACGGGCAATGCGCGCCGACTCCACCAGTACATTGCGCGACTCGGGCATTTCTTGCCCGGTCAGGTGGTTGATCACATGCAATTGCGCGATATCGGGTGCGAAACACTGCACCTGCGCGCCACGCTGGTCCAGGCGCAACAAGGTAATCACACTTTCGTAAATCTCGGCGCCGTCGTATACGCCACAACCGGAAAGGATCACTGCAACTTTTTTGCTCATGGGCTTTTCTCCAGATTCATGGCGTTAAATGTCCACTAATTTGTCACTCGTTGCCATAGGGTTAATTCGCGGCTACACCTAGCATCTGTCCTCAAGATTCCGATCAGGGCGCGTCATGGACTTCATTCTGTATGCGGTGCCGTTTTTCTTTGTGCTGATTGCCGTCGAATTGCTGGCCGATCGTTGGCGCGGGGTCAGCAACTATCGGATGGCGGACGCGATCAACAGCATCAGCACCGGTGTGTTGTCGACCACCACGGGCCTTTTGACCAAGGGTGTGGGGTTGGTGACCTACGCCTTCGCTCTCAAGCATCTGGCGCTGTTCGAGCTGCCCGCCGACAGCGTCTGGGTCTGGGTATTGGCCTTCGTCTTTTATGACTTCTGCTACTACTGGCTGCACCGCATGGGGCACGAGCGCAATATCCTCTGGGCCGCCCATTCGGTGCATCACCAGAGCGAGGACTACAACCTGTCCACCGCCTTGCGCCAAACCAGCACCGGTTTTCTGTTGAGCTGGATTTTCTATCTGCCGATGGCGGTCGTTGGTGTGCCGTTGATTGTGTTCGTCAGTGTCGCAGCGCTCAATTTGCTGTACCAGTTCTGGGTGCACACGCGGCACATTCCCAAGCTCGGCTGGTTCGAGTGGTTTTTCGTCACGCCATCCAATCATCGGGCTCACCATGCACAGAACGCTCTCTACATGGATCGCAACTACGGCGGGGTGTTCATTATTTGGGACCGTCTATTCGGCTCGTTCCAGGAAGAAGACGACAACGAACCAGTGATTTTCGGCGTGACCACGCCCTTGGCGAGCTGGAATCCGGTGTGGGCGAATGTGCAGTTCTATGCGCAACTATGGGCAGACGCCCGGCGTGCCGAAAATACCTGGGACAAGCTGCGAATCTGGTTCATGCGCACCGGTTGGCGGCCGGCTGATGTGGCGGCCAAATATCCCATGAACAAGCCGGACCTGAGCCAGTTCCGCAAGTTCGAAGTGGCGCTGGACGGGCGTCAACAGGTCTACGTGCTGTTGCAGTTCTGCGCCTACATTGCGTTGGGCAGTTACCTGATGAATCTGGAGCCGCGCTTGCCGGCCGCCGCCCTCCTGTTGGGCTGGGGAGCGGTGGCGTTCGGCTTGTTTGTACTGGGCGTGGCCCTGGAGAATCGCCCGTGGGCGTTGAAGCTGGAGCTATTGCGACTGGCATCGAACCTGCCGCTGGTGTGGCTGGCGCCGATGGTGGGACTATGGCCAGCCAGTGCCGTGGGTTGGGTCGGCTTGCTCAGTTACAGCCTGTTGAGTGGAATCGGCCTCTACTGCTGTAGAAACCGCTTCACTCGGCTGGCGTCGTAGGGCCTTCGGTTTTGGCTCGTTCGGCTTTCAGGGCCTGTTCGTCGGCGTAGATCTTTTTGGCCAGGCGGGCATTCTTGAAGCGCCGACGCAGCCATAGCACCACGCCCAGGACCAGCAAGGCGCCGAGTACCCACAGTTCATACTTCTTCACGCTGCCGAGCATGCCTTCGAGCACCGCGCCAAAGTGATAGGCCGCTGCCGCGAGGGCAGTGGCCCAGATTGCCGCACCAATCCCGTTCAGCAACAGGTAACGTCCCGGCGGATAACCCGACAGACCGATGGCCACCGGCATGACGGTGCGCAATCCGTAAACGAAGCGGAAACTCAGGACCCAGATATCCGGGTGTCTGCGGATATGCTCCAGCGCCCGGTCACCCATCATTTGCCAACGAGGTTTGCGGGCCAGTAATTTGCGGCCATGCTTGCGTCCCAGGAAGTACCACAGCTGATCGCCGGCATAACTGCCGCAAAAAGCCACGACCACCACCAGGTTGATGTCCATGTATCCACGGAACGCGAGGAAGCCCGCGAGCACGAGAATGGTTTCGCCTTCGAAAAACGTGCCAAGGAACAGGGCAAAATAGCCGAAGTCATGCAGAAATTGTTGGAGCATTGTCTGGGTGCTGGCGAAATGAACGCGCAGCCTAACCCTTCGGGCACATTCAGGAAAGTGTCCAAATGTGTCTCGACGTGAACATTTCCTACAAGGACAATGGAATGCGGCTACCTGTCACAGGGTGCGCACAACTGTCATGTGTTCGTCATAATGGCCGCTTATAACTGTCACGCTCGCCCGTCTGCGCGGGCTCAGGAGTCTGCCGTGAGTTTTACCCCCGCCAACCGTCTGTTCCCCGCCACCCGCCTGCGCCGTAATCGTCGAGACGATTTTTCGCGTCGTCTGGTTCGTGAAAATGTCCTGAGCGTCGATGATCTGATCCTGCCGGTGTTTGTGCTCGATGGCGAAAACCGTCGTGAAGCGGTGGCTTCGATGCCGGGCGTGGAGCGCCTGACCATCGACCTGTTGCTCGAAGAAGCGGCCAAGTGGGTCGAACTGGGGATTCCGGCACTGGCGCTGTTCCCGGTGACCCCTGCGGAGCTCAAGTCGCTGGATGCCGCCGAAGCCTGGAACCCCGAAGGCATCGCGCAACGCGCCACCCGTGCCTTGCGCGCGCAGTTCCCTGAGCTGGGGGTGATTACCGACGTTGCACTCGACCCGTTCACCACCCACGGTCAGGACGGCATCCTCGACGAGGAGGGCTATGTGCAGAACGACATCACCGTCGACGCGCTGGTCAGGCAAGCGCTGTCCCACGCCGAAGCTGGCGCTCAGGTGGTGGCCCCGTCGGACATGATGGACGGCCGCATCCAGGCGATCCGTGAAGCGCTCGAAGTGGCCGGTCACGTCAACGTGCGGATCATGGCCTACTCGGCGAAGTACGCCAGTGCTTATTACGGCCCGTTCCGCGATGCGGTCGGTTCGGCGCTTAACCTGGGCAAGGCCAACAAGGCCTCCTATCAGATGGACCCGGCCAACAGCAACGAAGCCCTGCACGAAGTGGCGGCGGACTTGTCAGAAGGCGCAGACATGGTCATGGTCAAGCCAGGCATGCCGTATCTGGACATCCTGTGCCGGGTCAAAGAAGAATTCAAAGTGCCGACGTTTGTTTATCAAGTCAGCGGCGAATACGCCATGCACATGGCGGCAATACAGAATGGCTGGTTGAGCGAAGGGGTTATTCTAGAGTCCCTGACCGCTTTCAAACGTGCAGGGGCTGATGGCATCCTGACGTACTTTGCCGTTCGTGCTGCTCAATTGTTACGAGAGCAAAAATAGCCCTCCCAGGAACATTCGATGAATACCGAAGTACTCACTGAAGTTGCCGTAAAAGACGCTCAACCGGTGGTGGAGCAAATCGACGAGACCCCGCCGGAGCTGGAGCCTGCTCCGCCTGCCGTGGTCGTCGAGGCTGCTGTGGCAGCGCCGGCGATTGCGATTCCCGGTCTGGATGACAGCAGCCTGTACATCCACCGTGAGCTGTCGCAACTGCAGTTCAATATCCGCGTGCTGGAGCAGGCACTGGATGAGTCCTACCCGTTGCTGGAGCGGCTGAAGTTTTTGCTGATCTTCTCCAGTAACCTGGACGAGTTCTTCGAGATTCGCGTTGCCGGCCTGAAGAAGCAGATCACCTTTGCCCGTGAGCAGGCGGGCGCCGATGGCCTGCAACCGCATCAGGCGCTGGCGCGCATCAGCGAACTGGTGCACGGTCACGTTGATCGTCAGTACGCCATTCTCAATGACATTCTGTTGCCGGAGCTGGAGAAACATCAGGTCCGCTTCATCCGGCGCCGTAACTGGACGACCAAGCTCAAGACCTGGGTACGTCGCTACTTCCGTGACGAAATCGCGCCGATCATCACTCCGATCGGCCTCGACCCGACGCACCCGTTTCCGTTGCTGGTGAACAAGAGCCTCAACTTCATCGTCGAACTTGAAGGCATCGATGCCTTCGGCCGCGACTCTGGCCTGGCGATCATTCCTGCGCCTCGTCTGTTGCCGCGCATCATCAAGGTGCCGGAAGAAGTCGGCGGCGCTGGCGACAATTATGTCTTCCTGTCGTCGATGATTCACGCTCACGCCGATGACCTGTTCCAGGGCATGAAGGTGAAGGGCTGCTATCAGTTCCGCCTGACCCGCAACGCCGACCTGGCGCTGGACTCCGAAGATGTCGAAGACCTTGCCCGCGCCCTGCGTGGTGAGTTGTTCTCGCGTCGTTACGGTGATGCGGTGCGTCTGGAAGTGGCCGACACCTGCCCGAAACATCTGTCCGATTACCTGCTCAAGCAATTCAACTTGAGCGAGTCGGAGCTGTATCAAGTCAATGGTCCGGTGAACCTGACGCGTCTGTTCAGCATCACCGGCCTGGACAGTCAGCGCGAGCTGCAATATCTGCCCTTCACCCCACAGATCCCGAAGCTGCTGCAAAACAGCGAGAACATCTTCAGCGTGATCAGCAAGCAGGACATTCTGCTGCTGCACCCGTTCGAGTCGTTCACCCCGGTGGTCGACTTGCTGCGCCAGGCCGCCAAGGATCCGCACGTGCTGGCGGTGCGTCAGACCTTGTACCGGTCGGGCGCCAACTCGGAAATCGTCGATGCGCTGGTGGATGCAGCGCGCAACGGCAAGGAAGTCACTGCGGTGATCGAACTGCGTGCGCGCTTCGACGAAGAGTCCAACCTGCAACTGGCCAGCCGTCTGCAAGCGGCCGGTGCGGTGGTGATCTACGGTGTGGTCGGCTTCAAGACCCACGCCAAGATGATGCTCATCCTGCGCCGCGAGGCCGGTGAGATCGTGCGTTACGCGCACCTCGGCACCGGTAACTACCACGCCGGCAACGCCCGCCTGTATACCGACTACAGCCTGCTGACCTCTGACGATGCCTTGTGTGAAGACGTTGGCAAATTGTTCAGCCAGTTGATCGGCATGGGTAAAACCCTGCGCATGAAGAAGTTGCTGCACGCGCCGTTCACCCTGAAGAAGGGCATGCTCGACATGATTGCCCGCGAAACCCAGTTCGCCGTCGACGGCAAGCCGGCGCACATCATTGCCAAGTTCAACTCGCTGACCGATCCGAAGATCATCCGCGCGCTATACAAGGCCAGCCAGTCGGGCGTGCGCATCGATCTGGTGGTACGTGGCATGTGCTGCCTGCGACCGGGCATCGCCGGGGTGTCGCACAATATCCACGTGCGTTCGATCATCGGACGTTTCCTGGAACACACCCGGGTCTTCTACTTCCTAAATGGCGGCGACGAGCAAATGTTCCTCTCCAGCGCCGACTGGATGGAGCGCAACCTCGACAAGCGCGTCGAGACTTGCTTCCCGGTCGAAGGCAAGAAGCTGATCATGCGGGTCAAGAAAGAGCTGGAGTTGTATCTCACCGACAATACGCACAGCTGGAGCCTGCAGTCGGACGGTCGTTACATCCGTAACACGCCGACCGGCAACCAGAACCCGCGCAGCGCCCAGGCTACTTTGCTGGAGCGATTGGGCAGCCCGATCCTGACTGTGCGGTAACGCCGGCCGGGAGTAAAAAAATGGCGATCCCAAGGGATCGCCATTTTTGTTTTCACCGAATTCTGTAGGAGCTGGCTTGCCAGCGATGGCGTACGTTCAGTCACCGCATGGCGTGATAACGCATCGCCGGCAAGCCGGCTCCTACAGGGACGTCAGCGAACACTGAGGACGATATCGACCCGGGTCAGCCATTGCGCTTCAATTTCGAAGTCGGCCTGGGTCAACTGGTTTTCATCCAGCCAGTTTTCCGGGAATACCACTTCCAGGCTGTTGCCATTGGCGTTCAGTTCCACCTGAGGCATTTGCTGGGTGCCGCGGATGTGGTGGAACAGGATCGCAAAGCGCAGCAGTACGCACAGGCGGATCAGCTTGATGCCGTCAACTTCGATATCGGCAAACTTGTCCTTGGGAATGTTGCGGCGGTGGCCGCGCACCAACAGTGCGAGCATCAATTGATCTTCGCGGGAGAACCCGGCCAGATCCGAATGCTCGATCAGGTAAGCGCCGTGCTTGTGGTACTGATAGTGGGCGATGTCCAGGCCCACTTCATGGACCTTGGCAGCCCAGCCGAGCAGTTCGCGCCAGACGCCGTCTTCCAGATCCCAGTCTGCAGCCACCTGATCGAAGGCATGCAGAGCCTTGCGCTCGACGCGCACCGCCTGCTCCAGGTCGACGTGATAACGCTCCATCAGCGAGGTGAGGGTACGTTCGCGCACGTCTTCATGATGATGGCGGCCGAGCAGGTCATAGAGCACGCCTTCACGCAGGGCGCCTTCGCAGTGATCCATGCGTTGCAGTTCCAGAGCATCGAAGATGGCTTCGAGAATCGCCAGGCCTGCCGGGAAAATCGCCCGGCGGTCCGGTTTGATGCCTTCGAAGTCGATCTTCTCGACATCGCCGAGCTTGATCAGCTTGCGCTTGAGCCACGCCAGCCCTTCGGCGTTGACCTCGCCGGTGCCATGGCCGCCAGCCTTGAGGGCCAGGCCGATGGCGCGGATGGTGCCCGAGGAGCCAATGGCTTCATCCCAGGTCAGGCGGTGCAGGGCGTGTTCGATGCTCATGATTTCCAGCCGCGCTGCGGTGTACGCCTGGGCGTAGCGGGCTGGGGTGATCTTTCCGTCCTTGAAATAACGCTGGGTGAAGCTGACGCAACCCATCTGCAGGCTTTCGCGCAGCAGCGGTTCGAAGCGCTGGCCGATGATGAATTCAGTACTGCCGCCGCCAATGTCGGCCACCAGGCGCTTGCCCGGTGTGTCGGCGAGGGTGTGGGAGACGCCGAGGTAAATCAGGCGCGCCTCTTCACGGCCGGAAATGACTTCCACGGGGTGACCGAGGATTTCTTCGGCGCGATGGATAAATTCGGCACGGTTACGGGCTTCGCGCAGGGCGTTGGTGCCAACGATCCGCACGGCGCCTGTTGGCATACCGTTGATCAGTTGGGCAAAGCGCTTGAGACAGTCGAGCCCGCGCTGCATCGACTCTTCGCTGAGGCGGCGCTCTTCGTCGATGCCGGCCGCCAGCTGAACTTTCTCCCCGAGGCGCTCGAGAATGCGGATTTCACCGTTCTGGGCTTTGGCCACGACCATGTGAAAGCTGTTGGAGCCCAGGTCGATTGCGGCGATCAGGGACAGATTCTTGGCTTTGGATTGCGGCATGGTCAGGGGTCTCGGTCGATAACCTCGACATCGTGCCACGATCAACGGCTGACGCCAACGCGCATGGTTCAATGCCTTGATCCAGCGCACGGCTTGCGGACATGGGCTATACCCAAATTCATGAGCCACCATAGCGAGACTCAATCATCTGCACCTTCCTGAACGTAGGAAGGGCGGCTATGATGGGCCACGTTTTTTTGCTTACAACCTGGAGAATTCCATGAGCAGCGATCTTATCAAACACGTTAGCGACGCTAGCTTCGAGGCCGACGTACTCAAGGCCGAAGGCGCTGTACTGGTCGACTACTGGGCTGAGTGGTGTGGCCCTTGCAAAATGATCGCTCCGGTTCTGGACGAAATTGCCGAAACCTACAAAGGCAAGCTGACCGTTGCCAAACTGAACATCGACGAAAACCAGGAAACCCCGGCCAAGCACGGCGTGCGCGGTATCCCGACCCTGATGCTGTTCAAGAACGGCAACGTTGAAGCGACCAAGGTCGGCGCACTGTCGAAGTCGCAACTGGCCGCTTTCCTCGACGCCAACATCTAAGCGTCGTTGCAGCGTGTCAGAAAAAAGCCCCGCAAATAGCGGGGCTTTTTCGTTATAGAGGGCTAGACGCTCCGAAACTCAGGTGTTACATTCGGCCCCGCGCTGGTTTCTCCAGTGCCCCCTGCTAGCCGTCGCCGACGCACTCCTTTTCGAATAAGTACGCGATCCTGTCGCCTTCTCTGCGGCGCGGCCTCATTAAGCCAAAAGCTTAATTTCCCCCCTCCATAAATGATTACGTCATTCCTATATGAATCTGACTGAACTCAAGCAAAAGCCGATTACCGAACTGCTCGAATTGGCCGAACAGATGGGCATAGAAAATATGGCCCGTTCGCGCAAGCAGGACGTGATTTTCTCCCTGCTGAAAAAGCACGCGAAAAGCGGCGAGGAAATCTCCGGTGATGGCGTGCTGGAGATTCTCCAGGACGGCTTCGGCTTCCTGCGCTCCGCTGACGCTTCCTATCTCGCAGGTCCAGACGATATCTACGTCTCGCCGAGCCAGATCCGTCGTTTCAACTTGCGCACCGGTGACACCATCGTTGGCAAGATCCGCCCTCCGAAGGAAGGCGAGCGTTATTTCGCGTTGCTCAAGGTCGATACGATCAACTTCGACCGTCCGGAAAACGCGAAAAACAAGATTCTCTTCGAGAACCTGACCCCGCTGTTCCCGACCGTGCGCATGAAGATGGAAGCCGGTAACGGTTCCACCGAAGACTTGACCGGTCGTGTCATCGACCTGTGCGCCCCGATCGGTAAAGGCCAGCGCGGTCTGATCGTTGCACCGCCGAAAGCCGGCAAGACGATCATGCTGCAAAACATTGCCGCGAATATCGCGCGTAACAACCCTGAAGTTCACCTGATCGTGCTGCTGATCGACGAACGTCCGGAAGAAGTGACCGAAATGCAGCGCACCGTGCGCGGCGAAGTGGTTGCCTCGACGTTCGACGAGCCGCCAACCCGCCACGTGCAGGTTGCCGAAATGGTGATCGAGAAGGCCAAGCGCCTGGTCGAGCACAAAAAGGACGTGGTGATCCTGCTCGACTCCATCACCCGTCTGGCCCGTGCCTACAACACCGTGATCCCGAGCTCCGGCAAGGTACTGACCGGTGGTGTCGATGCCCACGCCCTGGAGAAACCGAAACGTTTCTTCGGCGCCGCGCGAAACATCGAAGAAGGCGGCTCGCTGACCATCATCGCCACCGCGCTGGTTGAAACCGGCTCGAAGATGGACGAAGTGATCTACGAGGAGTTCAAAGGTACCGGCAACATGGAGCTGCCTCTGGATCGCCGTATCGCTGAAAAACGCGTCTTCCCGGCCATCAACATCAACCGTTCCGGTACCCGCCGCGAAGAGTTGCTGACCGCCGACGACGAGTTGCAGCGCATGTGGATTCTGCGCAAGCTGCTGCACCCGATGGACGAAGTCGCTGCCATCGAGTTCCTGGTCGACAAGCTGAAAACGACCAAGACCAACGATGAGTTCTTCCTGTCGATGAAACGCAAGTAAGTCGAGCAGGCCAAAAAGCCGGGGAAACCCGGCTTTTTGCTATCTGTTTTTTGATCAACAGGCAGTTCGTGGTTCTGAACCGAAGGGTTCGGCGCTAAACTGCCTGCCCCGAACGCCACGGCCAACACGAGGCTCACGCATGCAGTATCGCGACTTGCGCGACTTTATCAGCGGGCTGGAACAGCGCGGCGAACTCAAGCGCATCCAGATCCCGGTGTCCCCAGTGCTCGAAATGACCGAGGTCTGCGACCGCACATTGCGCGCAAAAGGCCCGGCCCTGCTATTCGAAAAGCCAACCGGTTACGACATACCGGTGCTCGGCAATCTGTTCGGCACCCCCGAGCGTGTGGCGTTGGGCATGGGCGCCGAAGCGGTCAGCGAACTGCGCGAGATCGGCAAGTTGCTGGCGTTCCTCAAGGAACCCGAGCCGCCGAAGGGGCTGAAAGATGCCTGGTCCAAACTGCCGATTTTCCGCAAGATCATTTCGATGGCACCCAAGGTCGTCAAAGATGCGGTCTGCCAGGAAGTGGTCATCGAAGGCGACGACGTCGACCTCTCGACACTGCCAGTACAGACCTGCTGGCCGGGCGATGTTGCGCCGCTGATCACTTGGGGCCTGACCGTCACCAAAGGCCCGAACAAGGATCGCCAGAACCTCGGCATCTATCGTCAGCAAGTGATTGGCCGCAACAAGGTCATCATGCGCTGGCTGAGCCACCGCGGCGGCGCGCTGGACTACCGAGAGTGGTGCGAGAAGCATCCGGGCCAGCCGTTCCCCGTGGCCGTGGCGCTGGGCGCCGACCCTGCGACCATCCTTGGTGCAGTGACGCCTGTCCCCGACAGCCTTTCCGAGTACGCCTTCGCTGGCCTCTTGCGCGGTAATCGCACCGAACTGGTGAAGTGCCGGGGCAACGACCTGCAAGTGCCGGCCACCGCCGAGATCATCCTCGAAGGCGTGATCCATCCGGGCGAGATGGCCGATGAAGGCCCTTACGGCGACCACACCGGTTACTACAACGAAGTCGACAGCTTCCCGGTGTTCACCGTTGAGCGCATCACCCACCGGATCAAGCCGATCTACCACAGCACCTACACCGGCCGTCCGCCGGATGAGCCGGCGATCCTCGGCGTTGCGTTGAACGAAGTGTTCGTGCCGATCCTGCAGAAGCAGTTCCCGGAGATCACCGATTTCTATCTGCCGCCTGAGGGCTGTTCCTATCGCATGGCCATCGTGACCATGAAGAAGTCCTATCCCGGCCACGCCAAGCGGGTAATGCTCGGTGTCTGGTCGTTTTTGCGACAGTTCATGTACACCAAGTTCGTTATCGTCACCGACGACGATATCAACGCCCGGGACTGGAACGATGTGATCTGGGCCATCACTACGCGCATGGACCCCAAGCGCGACACGGTGATGATCGAAAACACGCCGATCGACTACCTGGACTTCGCTTCACCGGTGTCTGGCCTGGGTTCGAAAATGGGCCTCGATGCCACGCATAAATGGCCTGGTGAAACCACCCGCGAGTGGGGCCGGGTGATCGTCAAGGACGATGCCGTCACACAACGGATCGATGCCATCTGGAATCAGTTAGGAATAGATTGATGCGTGTAACCTTGCAGCCCTCCGGAGCAGTGCTTGAGATATTGCCCGGCGAGCGGATTCTCGATGGCGCACGACGCCTGGGCTATGAATGCCCGCAAAGCTGCCGCAACGGCAATTGCCACGTGTGCGCGGCGCTGTTGGTGGAAGGCCGGGTCGAACAGGCCGGCAATGTGCGGGACCATGGCGAGTTCTACACTTGCATAGCGGAGCCGCTGGAAGACTGCATCGTGCTGTGGGATGGCGTGCTCGCGCTGGGAGAACTGCCGGTGCGCAGCGTGTCGTGTCAGGTCCTTGAGTGCAAGGAAGTGGGTGGCGATACCTGGCGCGTGCGTCTGCGGGCTCCAGCCGGGAAACCGCCGCGTTACCATGCCGGGCAATACTTGATGATCGAACGGGAGAGTGGCGAGAAATCCGCTTTCTCCCTGGCCTCGGCACCGCACGGGGGGCGCGACCTCGAGATTCACGTCCTGGCGCGCGAAACCAGTGCGCTGAGTCTCATCGAGCAGCTCCAGCGCCGCCCCATGGTGCGGGTCGAGCTGCCATTCGGCGATACCCATCTCGCGGAACTGCCGGACGGCCCCTTGGTGCTGATCGCAGCAGGTACTGGCATGGGCCAGATCCACAGCCTGATCGAACATTGCCGGGCCTCTGGTTTCAAATACCCGGTGCACCTGTATTGGGGAGTGCGCCGCCCTGAAGATTTTTATCAGATCGAACATTGGGACGAATGGCTGAAGTTACCCAATCTGTTCCTGCACAAAGTCGTCAGCGACCAATGCGGATGGGGGGGGCGCTGCGGCATGCTGCATGAAGCGGTTTGCGAGGACTTCCCGAACCTGAAGCCTCTGCATGTGTACGCCAGCGGCTCTCCGGCGATGGTCTACGGCACACTGGACGCGCTGGTGGAGGCGGGCATGGACGCTCACCAAATGCGCGCCGACGTTTTTGCGTATGCGCCTCGATCTTGATCCTCGATCTTGATTACGCCCCTCCAAACTGTAGGAGCGAGCATGCTCGCGATGAACTCAAGAGCGCCGCGGGCAGCCAGACTCCCCGCGTAATCGTTAACGACCATCGCGAGCCTGCTCGCTCCTACAGGTTATAACTCTCTATATAGCTTATCGGTATTTATACAAATTTATAAATGTCGGTAGGTTATATGTCGTCCAGGCTATTAATTAAGAACTGTGCAATGGCATTTAAATTGCCTTAAAACTTATGTGCCTTATTGTTACAACGGTGCGTTCTATTAAGTAATTCCTTCACTCGCGGGGAGCTGAACGCTATTCGCCATGAGCGCCATTGAATCCGCTTTTTTGAATCTGGCTTACCCTCCGCGGCTCGATCTGGGGCCGCAGCTCACGCACGAACAATTGCTCGGCTCAATGCAATCGACCATGGCACGCCACAAGGGCGGGCCGGTGTGGCTGTTCGCGTATGGATCGCTGATCTGGCGGCCGGAATGCACGGCGGTCGAGCGGGTTCGCGGCCGGGTGCATGGGTACCATCGCGGGCTGTACCTGTGGTCCCACGAACATCGCGGCACCCCGGAAATGCCCGGCCTGGTGTTTGGCCTGGATCGCGGCGGCTCGTGCAGTGGTTTCGCCTATCGCTTGCCCGAAGAGCAACTGGAAGCCTCGCTGTATGCGCTTTGGCAGCGTGAGATGCCGTTCCCTTCCTATCGCCCGCACTGGCTCAACTGCCGTCTCGAAGACGGTAGTCAGGTTCAGGCCTTGGGATTTGTTCTGGAGCGGCATCTACCGAGCTATGCCGGCAACCTGCCGGATCATGTGCTGAGCCACGTGTTTGAAAACGCTTGCGGGCGTTACGGCACCACTCGTGATTATGTCGAGCAGACCGCGCACGCCCTGCGCAGCCACGCCATGCCAGACCGGAATCTGGAGGCGCGGCTCAAGCGTTGTAAGTCAAAAGCCGATCAAGCGAGTGCTTCGCGGCCCTGACTGGCGACTTGTTTGTGACGTAGCGTCGGGGCCAGGAAGGCCATCGCCAGCAGGCAGGCGCCGACCAGCAGCACGAAACCGCCATCCCAGCCGAAATGGTCCACGGTGTAGCCCATCGCTGCACTGGCCGCGACCGACCCCCCCAGATACCCGAACAGCCCCGTGAATCCTGCTGCCGTACCGGCCGCTTTCTTCGGTGCCAGTTCCAGTGCCTGCAGGCCGATCAGCATCACCGGGCCGTAGATCAGGAAGCCGATGGACAGCAGCGCGATCATGTCGACCATCGGGTTGCCGGCCGGATTGAGCCAGTAAACCAGCGTCGCAACTGTCACCAGTGCCATGAACACCATGCCGGTCAGGCCACGGTTGCCACGGAAGATCTTGTCCGACATCCAGCCGCACAGCAGCGTGCCCGGAATGCCTGCCCACTCGTAGAAGAAGTATGCCCACGAGGTTTTATCCACGGTGAAGCCCTTGGCTTCCTTGAGGTAGGTCGGCGCCCAGTCCAGCACGCCGTAGCGCAGCAGGTAAACGAAGACGTTGGCCAGGGCGATGTACCAGAGCATTTTGTTGCGCAGCACGTATTTGACGAAGATTTCCTTGTGTGAAGGGCGTTGTAAGAAGCGTTACCTGTTTTCGTTGAGGGACATTCGAGCTGCCTGAAAGAGGGCAGGCCTTTGGGAAAGGTCCTTCGCTCAAAACGGAAGTCATGGCGTTATGCGCAACGACCTTGGTCCGTAACCTTTTGTGCTGTTGCCAGGTCTGGCGTTGCAGGCGAAGGGAGTAGGGATATGCGGTGGTGGTTGTGTGGAGTGTTGTTGCTGACTTCTGTGGGTATCAGGGCTGGGGAGGTATTCCTGATTCCAGAGAACAATCCCAAGCCGATTTATCCGATGGCGCTGCATCGGGCGGGCATCACCGGCATGGTGCGTATCAGCATGGGACCCACTCGCTTTCACCGACGCAACTGCCGGAAGAGAAGCGTCTGGCGCTGATTGCCAAGCTCAACAAAAGCATCCCTACGATAGTCATGCGCTGTAATTCCTACCCGGCGAGTCGGTATGTACGGTTTTTGCCGGAGGAGATTCGGGTGTTGCTCTGAATCTCAAAAATAAGCGCGACTCAAGGCCGCGCTTATTGGCAGGCGGAGATTCAGCGAACCTGCACCACCACTTTCCCGACCGCCTTGCGCTGTCCAAGGTCATTGATCGCCTGCGCTGCATTGCTCAGCGGATACACCTGTGACACCAGCGGTTTCAACTTGCCTTCGGCAAACCAGCCAAACAACTGCTGGAAATTCGCCGCATTGTCCTGCGGCTGGCGTTGGGCAAATGAGCCCCAGAACACGCCGAGCACAGCGGCGCCCTTGAGCAGGGCCAGGTTGACCGGCAATTCGGGAATGCGTCCGCTGGCGAAGCCGACCACCAGCAGGCGGCCGTTCCAGGCGATGGCGCGGATGGCCTGATCGAACAGGTCGCCACCGACCGGGTCGTAGATCACGTCGGCGCCCTGGCCGTCGGTGAGGCGCTTGATTTCATCCTTGAGGCTGGTTTCGCTGTAGTTGATCAACTCATCGGCGCCAGCAGCCTTGGCCACGGCGAGTTTCTCTGCGCTGCTGGCGGCGGCGATGACGCGGGCGCCCATGGCTTTGCCGATTTCCACCGCTGCCAGGCCGACGCCGCCGGAAGCGCCGAGCACCAGCAGGGTTTCACCGGGTTGCAGGTTGGCGCGCTGCTTGAGGGCGTGCATCGAGGTGCCGTAGGTCATGCTGAACGCGGCGGCGGTGTTGAAGTCCATCGACGGCGGGATAGGCAGCACGTTGTAGCCTGGCACCGCGACCTGTTCGGCGAAACTACCCCAGCCGGTCAGGGCCATGACCCGGTCGCCGACTTTCAGGTGGCTGACCTTTTCGCCCACTTCGCTGACGATCCCGGCCGCTTCACCGCCCGGGGAAAACGGGAAGGGCGGTTTGAACTGGTACTTGCCCTCGATGATCAGCGTGTCGGGGAAATTAACCCCGGCGGCGTGCACCTCCAGCAGGACTTCGTTCTTCTTTGCGACAGGACTGGCGACTTCTTCCAGCACCAGCGATTCGGCGGGGCCGAAGGCTTTGCACAGCACGGCTTTCATCAGGGCTATTCCTTTGGGAGTGATGGCCGATAAGTGTAGGTGTGTGAGTCGACGGGTCAACGAGCATGCCCGGCCCTGATAGTCAGCCATAAGCTTGTGCTGGCGTGGCGGGTCGTTATGCTAGGCCGCAAACCGGATAAGGAGCGAATTGTGAAAGCGTGGATCATGTTGATGCTGGCCCTGTCTCTGCCTGTGGCAGCGGTGGCCGAAGAAGCCAAAGAAGAAACAGCGCCGAAGGTCAACTACATCACGTTGAGCCCGCCGTTCGTGGGTAACTACGGACTGGACGGTACGCCGAAGCTCAAGGTCTACAAGGCTGATGTGGCGTTGCGTGTGACCGGTGACGAGGCGACCAAAGCAGTGAAGGCCAATGAGCCGTTGATTCGTAACCAGCTGGTGGCGCTGTTTGCCCAACAGACCACCGAGACGATGAATAACGTTGAGGCCAAGGAAAAGCTGCGTCAGGAAGCGCTGAAACAGACCCAGCAGATCATGAATGATGAAACCGGCAAGCCGGTGGTTGAGGATTTGTTGTTCAACAACCTGATCATCCAGTAATGCTGGATCCGTAGGAGCCGGCTTGCTGGCGATAGCGCCCTCGAGACCGCCATCGCCAGCAAGCCGGCTCCTACGAAGGCATATCAGCGCAGTGCAATCACTGCCGCCCACTGATCTTCAGTCACTGGCATCACCGAAAGCCGCGAACCCTTCTGCACCAATGGCATCTCGGCCAACGCAGCCTGCTGCTTCAGATAGTCCAACTTCAGCACCCGAGCAAACGTTTCGACGTGTGCGACATCGATCGCACTCCAGGCGTTTTTCTCTGCTGTGGCCTTTGGGTCGTAGTAATGGCTTTCCGGATCCAGCGCCGTAGGGTCCGGATACGCGGCTTCGACAATCTTGCCGATCCCGGCAATACCTGGCTCGGGGCAGCTTGAGTGATAAAAGAAAAACTCGTCCCCCACCGTCATCGCCCGCAGGAAGTTGCGCGCCTGATAGTTGCGAACTCCGTCCCAGCGCGCTTTGCCGAGCTTTTCCAGCCCCTTTATCGAGAGTTCGTCGGGCTCGGATTTCATCAGCCAATAGGCCATGGTCTTGGCTCCTTGCGAGGTGAATGGGCAGGTTGTCAGGCGATTTTATGACAAACCGACAGTCGGTTGACGCCATCATTTGCGCAGCGGTTCACGTTGACGCAAAATGCCGGCCTTTAAAGCTTGACGCTGCTGCACGGCCTACAAACGGAAACCGCTGCTGTCATCGTGTTGATATGCCTTTGGGGGGCAATCGATGAAACGCAAACCGGATTTACTATGGATTTTGGTCATTTTGTTCGGCCTTGGCGTCGTGACCACTGGCTATGCCCAAAGCCTGTGGGCCAACAAGACCGATGCGCCGGTCGAACTCGCAGAGCTGCAACAACAGTCGACAGCCTTCAAGCGCTGATCCTGTCTTTTCGGCGCCGCTGATTCCAGTGGCGCCTAATCCGCGTAATACCAGGCCTTGTCCGTAACCGTCCCTTGCAGCGGCACATCCCAGCTCGCCTGAGCCAATCGCTCGACTTTCTGGCATTCATGGGCCAGCCCCAACAACG
Organism: Pseudomonas sp. P1.8; assembly: GCF_001269805.1. NCBI lineage: Bacteria > Pseudomonadati > Pseudomonadota > Gammaproteobacteria > Pseudomonadales > Pseudomonadaceae > Pseudomonas > Pseudomonas sp. P1.8. The sequence goes on along the minus strand of NZ_LHVM01000023.1, from coordinate 406,317 downwards.
TCGGCTTGCGCCAGTCATTGCGACGCGCCAGGTAGGCCAGGCTTCGATCATAGAAGCCGCCACCCATGCCCAGTCGTCCACCGACGTCGTCAAAACCCACCAGCGGAAGCAGTACCAGGTCCAGCGCCCAGATTTTGCGCTGGCGGGCGATGTTGGCTCGTGGTTCGAGGATTCGGAAGCGGTTGGGCTTGAGTTTTTCCCCAGGGCGAACTCGCTGGAAGGCCATTTTGGTTCGCGGCCAGGCGCTCAGCACCGGAAGGTAAGTGGCCTTGCCTCGGCGTTGGGCGGCACGCAACAGCAGGCGCGGGTCGATTTCACCGTCGGTGGGCAGGTAGAGCGAGATGTGTTTGGCGCGGCGAAACAATGGCTGTTGAGCCAATTGTCTATACAGCCCGCGAGCGGCCTGGCGCTGCTGACTGGGTGTCAGTGCGCGGCGGGCCTTGCGCAGCATGCGTCGAAGTTGCGGGCGGGGAAGCAGCGCAGGTTCGGTCATGGAATCGGGCTTCGGCAGGACGGATACGTAAATCGTACCCGTAAAAAAGCCGATGCCGGTATTTGAACCGGCATCGGACTGGAATCAGGCTCCCCGGATGGACCGCTGCTGACTTAGCCCTTGAACCCGAAAGTTCAAGGTGGAAGATGCAGTAGGCTTTAAGGCTTTCCGTCTAGCGGACATGCACACCAGCCCAACGTGCAACCTCCAGGGTAGTGCGAATCGGCTCAGGGACGTGGTCAACTGGCAAGCACCCCAGGGAGTGATGCGAGTATAACTCAAGCGATCGCGCGAATCAGCCTTTGGTGACGTCCGGATCGGTGGCGAGCACCAGATCGACACGATCGAGCAAGTCGCGAACCTGCTCGCGGGTCGAACCGCTTGCCTGTGCATCCGGGCGTTCTTCCTTGTGCAGCAGGTCATGCGTGATGTTCAGCGCAGCCATTACGGCGATGCGATCGGCGCCGATGACTTTGCCGCTGCTGCGGATCTCGCGCATCTTGCCGTCCAGGTAGCGGGCGGCGCTCACCAGATTGCTGCGTTCTTCCTGGGGGCAGATGATCGAATACTCTTTGTCGAGGATCTGCACGGTGACGCTATTGCTTGAACTCATGAGTCTTGCTCCAGGGCCTTGAGGCGCGAAATCATCGATTCGACCTTACGCCGGGCGATTTCGTTTTTTTCAATGAGGTGCGCGCGTTCCTCGCGCCAGGTCTTTTCCTGAGCTAGTAAGAGTCCGTTTTGGCTCTTAAGTTGCTCGACTCGGGTAATCAGCAACTCGAGTCTGGCCATCAGTGCTTGCAGATCGGTGTCTTCCATTGTCTTCACTGTCTGATGGGTGTTGGACTGCGTGAGCGAACGTGTTGGCGATGAACCTGAGAACGTTGCGGGGTGTCAGGTACCCAGCGTAATCGTTTGCGACCATCGCGAGCGTGCTCGCTCCTACGGGGTAGTCGATGTAGGATACAAGGCCTTCATTCTAGACATAGCGCCGTCTGGCGCCTAGCTGCCCATGACCATTCAGAATTCCCCGTACCAAGCCTTCGCCACCCTGCTGACTTCCAGCGGCCATAACGTCTCACCTGCCGAATTGCATGGACTGCTGCTCGGCCGCAGCTGCGCCGGCGCTGGTTTCGAGCCAGAAGGCTGGCTGATCGATGCGGCCGAACTGCTCGAAAACGAGCCGCAGGACAACGTTCGCAGCGCCTTGATCGGTTTGCAAGAGATGGTAAAGGGAGAGCTCACCGGCGATGACGTAACTGTCGTTTTGTTGCTGCCGACCGACGATGCGCCGCTCACGGAGCGTGCCGCCGCCCTGGGCCAATGGTGCCAGGGTTTCCTCAGTGGCTTCGGCCTGAACTGCCGTGACAGCAGCGCCCTGAGCACTGAGGCCACTGAGGTTCTGCAGGATCTGGCGGCCATTTCCCAGGTGCAAGACGCCCTGGAGGAGTCCGACGACGGTGAAAACGACTATATGGAAGTCATGGAGTACCTGCGCGTCGCGCCGCTGCTGTTGTTCTCCGAGACCAAAAAAGACGTACCGGCCGCTGCCAAACCGTCTTTGCATTAATCGTAAGAAAGGGAAAACCATCTGCCCATGATCCATATCCCGAAATCGGAATACAGCCGTCGCCGCAAGGCCTTGATGGCGCAGATGGAACCCAACAGCATCGCCATTCTGCCCGCCGCCGCAGTTGCCATCCGCAACCGCGATGTCGAGCACGTCTACCGCCAGGACAGTGATTTCCAATACCTCAGCGGTTTTCCCGAGCCTCAGGCTGTGCTGGTGTTAATGCCGGGGCGCGTGCATGGCGAATACATCCTGTTCTGCCGCGAACGCAACGCCGAACGCGAGTTGTGGGATGGTCTGCGTGCGGGGCAAGAGGGCGCTATTCGCGATTTCGGCGCTGACGACGCATTCCCTATCACCGATATCGACGACATCCTGCCGGGCCTGATCGAAGGTCGCGACCGGGTGTATTCGGCGATGGGCAGCAACCCCGAATTCGACCGTCACCTGATGGACTGGATCAACGTGATCCGCTCCAAGGCCAACCTCGGCGCCCAGCCACCGAACGAATACGTTGCCCTGGATCATCTGCTTCACGACATGCGCCTGTATAAATCGACGACAGAAGTGAAGGTGATGCGCGAGGCCGCGCGGATTTCCGCCCAAGCGCACATTCGGGCCATGCAGGCTTGCCGCGCCGGGCTGCACGAATTCAGTCTGGAAGCGGAGCTTGATTACGAATTCCGCAAGGGCGGAGCGAAAATGCCGGCCTATGGTTCGATCGTCGCGGCGGGACGCAACAGCTGCATCCTGCATTACCAGCAGAATGATGCGGTGCTCAAGGACGGTGACCTGGTGTTGATCGACGCCGGTTGCGAGATCGATTGCTACGCCAGTGATATCACCCGCACCTTTCCTGTCAGCGGCAAGTATTCAGCGGAACAGAAAGCGATTTACGAGTTGGTACTGGCTTCCCAGGAAGCGGCCTTCGCCGAAATCGCACCGAACAAGCACTGGAATCAGGCGCACGAAGCGACGGTCCGGGTCATCACGGCCGGTCTGGTCAAACTCGGCCTGCTTGAGGGTGACATCGACGAGTTGATCGCCAGCGAAGCCTACAAGGCCTTTTACATGCACCGGGCCGGGCATTGGCTGGGGATGGACGTGCATGATGTCGGCGAATACAAGGTCGGTGGCGAATGGCGCGTTCTGGAAGTCGGCATGGCGCTGACCGTGGAGCCGGGCATTTACATTGCTACGGACAATCAGAAAGTCGCAAAAAAATGGCGTGGCATTGGCGTGCGCATCGAGGACGACGTAGTGGTCACTAAAACCGGCTGTGAAATCTTGACCCGTGGCGTGCCGAAAACGGTTGCCGAGATCGAGGCCCTGATGGCTCAAGCGCGGACGCAAGCCGCATGAGTCGAGTCAATCTGGCAATTATCGGTGGCGGTCTGGTCGGTGCGAGCCTGGCGTTGGCTTTACAGGCCGGGGCCAAGGCCCGGGGCTGGAAGATCGTGCTGATCGAACCGTTTGCCCCTGGCGACACGTATCAACCGAGTTACGACGCCCGTTCTTCGGCGTTGTCCTTCGGTTCTCGGCAGATTTACCAGCGGTTGGGCATCTGGCAGGAAATTTCCCGTCGCGCCGAACCGATCAAGCAGATTCATGTGTCCGACCGTGGCCGTTTTTCCACTGCGCGGCTGTCGGCCATGGAAGAGGGCGTTCCCGCGCTGGGTTATGTGGTTGAAAACGCTTGGCTGGGCCAATGCCTGTGGCAAGGCCTGGACAAGGATGTGATCAGCTGGCGTTGCCCGGCGGAAGTTACGCGCATGGAGCCGCTGACCGATGGCTATCGCCTGACCCTCAACGATGAAACCACTCTGGAGTGCGACCTCGCGGTGCTCGCCGATGGCGGTCGTTCCGGTCTGCGCGAGCAACTGGGGATCGGCATCAAGAAGCGCCCGTACAACCAGAGCGCGCTGATTGCCAACATCACCCCGAGCGAATCCCACAACGGCATGGCGTTCGAGCGCTTCACCGATGACGGTCCAATGGCATTGCTGCCGCTGCCGGACAATCGCTGTGCGCTGGTCTGGACCCGTCTGGGGATGGACGCGCAACGGCTCGCGGCCCTCGATGAACGCAGTTTTCTCAGCGAGTTGCAGGGCGTGTTCGGCTATCGCCTCGGCACGTTGAAACAGGTCGGAGCGCGGCATCTGTATCCGTTGACGCTGGTGGAGGCCGAGGAGCAGGTGCGTGCGCATCTGGCCGTGCTCGGCAACGCCGCTCACAGCCTGCACCCGATTGCCGGCCAGGGTTTCAACCTGTCCCTGCGTGATGCTCAGGCGTTGGCCGATGCCTTGCTCGCCAGTGAAAAACCACTGGGCGATTTCGCCACGTTGCAGGCGTACCGCGAACATCAGCGCCTCGATCAGGACCTCACCGTGGGCTTCTCCGATCAGGTCACGCGGCTGTTCGGCAGCACCCAGCCGCTGGTGTCCCTGGGGCGCAACATTGGCTTGCTCGGTCTCGACCTGCTGCCCCCGGCCAAGCGCTGGTTCGCTCGCCAGGCCATGGGTTTGGGTACTCGTCCTGATGCTTAAGTGGCTGACTCGCAAAATCGGCAAGGCGCGATTGATGCGCCGCTTCATGAGCTTCTATCCGCCATACCTGGGCGCGGGCGTGCGGGTGCAACACATCAGCGATGACTTCCGGGATGTCCGGGTGAGCATGGGCCTGACCTGGTACAACCGCAATTACGTCGGTACCCAGTTCGGGGGCAGCCTGTACTCGATGGTCGATCCGTTTTTCATGTTGATGCTGATGGAAAACCTCGGACGCCAATACATCGTCTGGGACAAAGCCGCCGACATCGATTTCATCTCGCCGGGCAAAGGTCCGGTCTTCGCCCGCTTCACCATCGACGACACCTTGCTCGATGAGATCCGCCGGCAGACGGCCAATGGCGAAAAATACCTGCCGCAATTGCAAGTCGATATTCACGACGGCGCTGGCCACCTCGTGGCCCGGGTCGGGAAAACCCTTTACGTGCGGCTCAAGCCGCAAGAGAGACAGGCTTAAAGCATGGAAATGCGCGCAGATCTGGTGATTGTCGGGGCAGGAATGGTTGGTAGCGCCCTGGCGCTGGCGTTGCAGGACAGCGGGCTGGAAGTGCTGCTGCTGGACGGCAGCCCGTTGAGCGTCAAGCGCTTCGACGACCAGGCGCCGTTTGAACCGCGGGTGAGCGCCTTGTCGGCGGCAAGCCAGCGGATTCTCGAGCGCCTGGGCGTATGGGACGGTATCGTCAAACGCCGCAGTGCCCCTTACACCGACATGCACGTCTGGGACGGCAGCGGCACCGGGCAGATCCACTTCTCGGCCGCCAGCGTGCATGCCGACGTGCTGGGGCATATCGTCGAGAACCGCGTTGTTCAGGATGCCTTGCTTGATCGATTGCACGATGGCGACCTGGGGATGCTGGCCAACGCGCGCCTGGAGCAGATGCGCCGCTCCGGTGACGACTGGCTGCTGACCCTGGCCGATGGCCGCACCTTGCGCGCGCCGCTGGTGATCGCGGCGGACGGCGCCAATTCGGCGGTGCGACGCCTGACCGGTGTCGCGACGCGCGAGTGGGATTACCTGCACCACGCGATCGTCACCAGTGTGCGTTGCTCGAAACCTCATCAAATGACGGCCTGGCAGCGATTTACCGACGACGGTCCTTTGGCCTTCCTGCCGCTGGGGCGGGATGGTCAACAGGATTGGTGTTCAATTGTCTGGTCGACCACGCCAGGCGAGGCTGATCGCCTGATGGCAATGGACGACGAGGGGTTCTGCAAGGCGCTTGAGCGGGCCTTCGAAGGGCGGCTCGGTGAAGTCCTCAGTGCCGATCCACGATTGTGTGTGCCGCTGCGTCAACGCCATGCCAAGCGCTATGTGGCTGAAGGCCTGGCGTTGATCGGCGATGCGGCCCACACCATTCACCCACTGGCCGGGCAAGGTGTGAACCTTGGATTTCTCGATGCTGCGGTGTTGGCTGAAGTGCTGTTGCAAGCCGCTGCCAGAGGCGAGCGGCTTGCGGATGTAAAGGTGCTCAGCCGGTTTGAGCGTCGTCGCATGCCGCACAACCTGGCGTTGATGGCCGCGATGGAAGGCTTCGAGCGGTTGTTCCAGGCCGATCCGCTGCCGGTGCGCTGGTTGCGCAATACCGGGTTGAAGATGGTTGACCAGATGCCCGAGGCCAAGGCGTTGTTTGTGCGTGAGGCGTTAGGGCTGATCGGCGATTTGCCAGCGCTCGCCAAAGCCTGAGGTTCCCCTACAGCGAGTGCGGTGGGATTTGCGGTTGTGCAACATCTGGTAACTCCTCCGCAAACTGTTCGATTGAGAAGGGAAATGTGAGTCCTTATCATTTGGCCTCATTTTTTCAATCGAGAGACCGCTCCCATGTTGGCACCGAAGCGTCTACTGACCGCAATCGCCCTGACCCTGATCGGCAGCACCGCCGCTCAGGCTGCTGACGAGGTGGTGGTCTATTCCTCGCGGATCGACGAGCTGATCAAGCCAGTCTTCGATGCCTACACCGCCAAGACCGGTGTAAAGGTGAAGTTCATCACCGACAAGGAAGCGCCGCTGATGCAGCGCATCAAGGCCGAGGGCGAGAATGCCACGGCCGACCTGCTGCTGACCGTCGATGCCGGTAACCTCTGGCAGGCCGAGCAGATGGGCATCCTCCAGCCGTTCACCTCGAAGACCATCGACACCAACATACCGCTGCAATATCGCGCCGCTTCCCACGCCTGGACCGGTTTGAGCCTGCGGGCACGGACCATCGCCTATTCCACTGACCGCGTGAAACCGGGCGAACTGACCACCTACGAAGCGCTGGCCGACAAAAACTGGGAAGGTCGCTTGTGCCTGCGCACGGCGAAGAAGGTCTACAACCAGTCCCTGACCGCTACCATGATCGAAGTGCACGGCGCCGAGAAGACCGAGAAAATTCTCAAGGGTTGGGTCAACAACCTGTCGACCGACGTGTTCTCCGACGACGTCGCGGTACTGGAGGCGATCAATGCCGGTCAGTGCGACGTCGGCATCGTCAACACCTACTACTACGGCCGCCTGCACAAGCAGAAACCGGACCTGCCGGTAAAACTGTTCTGGCCAAACCAGGCCGACCGGGGCGTGCACGTCAACTTGTCGGGTATCGGCCTGACCAAGTACGCCCCGCACCCGGAAGCGGCCAAGGCGCTGGTGGAGTGGATGACTACGCCTGAGGCGCAGAAAATCTTCGCCGATGTGAACCAGGAGTTCCCGGCCAACCCGGCTGTGCAGCCATCGGCTGAAGTCGCGGCCTGGGGCAAGTTCATTGCCGATACCTTGCCTGTGGAAATCGCCGGCAAGCGCCAAGCCGAAGCGATTCGCCTGATGGATCGCGCTGGCTGGAACTGAGTCGCCCGTTATACTGCGCCCCGCCTATGCGGGGCGTTTTGTTTGTGCGCCCCGCGTTTTGCTCCTGTAGGAGCCGGCTTGCTGGCGAAGGCGTTCTTGCGTGTTGCAGCGATCTTTCGGCCGTCTTCGCTGGCAAGCCAGCTCCTACAAAATCTATCCACTTCCAATTCTGACCATTTCATCGTTTAGAGAGCTTTGTCCTTGGCCCACCCCGCCCAACGCCGCTGGTATCCCCTGGTCTTCGCCATCGCTGCGTTGGTTCTGCTGCCCCTGAGCGTGCTGCTGCTGTCCTGGCAAACCATCGATCAACAGATCTGGTCCCACCTCTGGGACACGCAGATGCCACGGTTGTTGGGCAATACGCTGACGCTGGTGTTGGGCGTCGGTGTGGGTGTGACGCTTCTAGGCGTGAGCCTTGCCTGGCTGACCAGCCTTTGCGAGTTCCCCGGTCGACGCTGGCTTGATTGGGCGTTGATGCTGCCGTTCGCCATTCCTGCCTACGTGCTGGCCTTCGTCTTCGTCGGCCTGCTGGATTTCGCCGGGCCGGTGCAGTCTCTGCTGCGCGAATGGTTTGGTACTGGGCTGCGTCTGCCACGTGTGCGCTCCACGGGCGGCGTAATTGTCGTGCTCGTGCTGGTGTTCTATCCCTACGTATATCTGCTGGCGCGCACCGCGTTCCTCGCCCAAGGCAAAGGCCTGATGGAAGCGGCGCGGGTCCTGGGACAGTCGCCGTGGCAGGCGTTCTGGCGTGTGGCATTGCCGATGGCGCGGCCGGCCATTGGCGCGGGTGTTGCGTTGGCGCTGATGGAAACCCTGGCGGACTTCGGGGCTGTGTCGGTGTTCAACTTCGACACCTTCACCACGGCTATCTACAAGACCTGGTACGGATTTTTCAGCCTGTCCTCTGCCGCGCAATTGGCCAGCTTGTTGCTCCTGGTGGTGATGGTCGTGCTGTACGGCGAACGCCGTGCTCGCGGAGCCAACCGGGCGAGCAACGAGCGTCCACGGGTCAAGGCGTTGTATCACTTGCGAGGATTCAAGGCGCTGGCGGCCATGACCTGGTGCGCACTGGTGTTTGCCTGCGCCTTCGTCATTCCGATGCTGCAACTGGTTGTCTGGTTCTGGCAGCGCGGGCGCCTGGATCTTGATGAGCGTTACACCGGGTTGATCGTGCACACCTTGTATCTGGGAGCGATGGCCGCGTTGATTACCGTGAGCGTCGCCCTGGTTCTTGCGTTTGCCCGGCGCCTGGCACCGACCCGAGGGATCCGGGCGGGGGTCAGCCTGGCTAATCTGGGGTACGCCTTGCCCGGCTCGGTGCTGGCTGTCTCGATCATGCTGGCGTTCAGTTACCTGGATCGTGAGCTGGTGGTTCCGCTCTCCGGTTGGCTTGGCGCAGCCGGCAAGCCGTTGCTGCTCGGCAGCCTGGCGGCGCTATTGCTGGCGTATCTGGTGCGTTTTATCGCCGTGGCATACGGACCGCTTGAAAGCAGTCTGGCGCGTATACGGCCCTCTTTGCCCGAAGCGGCACGTAGTCTTGGTGTTAGTGGGCCGCGACTGTTTTTCAAAGTGTATCTGCCGTTGTTGCTACCCGGCACCTTGAGCGCAGCCTTGCTGGTTTTTGTCGATGTACTCAAGGAAATGCCCGCGACCTTGCTGATGCGTCCGTTTGGCTGGGACACGCTGGCTGTGCGGATCTTTGAAATGACCAGCGAAGGCGAGTGGGCGAGGGCGTCTTTGCCGGCGCTGACACTGGTGTTGGTAGGCTTGTTACCGGTCATCGGATTGATCCGACGTTCGGCGCATCGAAACACCTAGGTGCCAGTCCTACACCTTGCGGCTACAATGCGCGGCATTCGGTGCGGTCCGTCTGACAGACCAGGTAGCTGAAATCGGCTGAAAGCCTTTTTTTCAAGGTATTCAAGCCGCAGCACTTGTCCGCACCTTCGCCACGCCCGGAAGGAGAAACCCATGGGACAGCGTACGCCTCTGTATGACCTTCATCTCGCCCTCGGCGCGAAGATGGTCGATTTTGGCGGTTGGGACATGCCTCTGCATTATGGATCGCAGGTCGAGGAGCACCATCAGGTGCGCCGCGATTGCGGTGTCTTCGATGTATCCCACATGACCGTGATCGATGTCGGCGGCCTCCAGGCCAAAGCCTGGCTTCAGCATTTGCTGGCCAATGATGTCGAGCGCCTGCACAGCCCTGGCCGTGCGTTGTACAGCGCCATGCTCAACGAGCAGGGCGGTATCGTCGACGACATGATCGTCTATCGCCTCGACGAGGGTTATCGCCTGGTGGTCAATGCGTCCACTCGCGATCAGGACATGGCGTGGATATCATCCCATCGCGACGGCTTTGATGTGCAGCTGAGCGAGCGCTCCGAAATGGCGATGCTGGCCATTCAAGGCCCCCACGCCCGCCAGAAAATTGCGGAACTGGTGAGCCAGTCCCGCAGCAACCTGATCCAGCTACTCAAGCCTTTCGAAGGGCAGCCCGACGGGGACTGGTTTATCGCTCGCACCGGTTATACCGGTGAGGATGGGCTGGAAATCATTCTTCCCGCCGATCAGGCGCCGGGATTTTTCAACGACCTGGTTGGTGCCGGAATCTCTCCGATAGGCCTCGGTGCCCGGGATACCTTGCGCGTCGAGGCCGGCATGAACCTCTACGGTCAAGACATTCAACAAGACGTTTCGCCTTTGGCCTCCAACATGGCCTGGAGCATCGCCTGGGAACCGGCCTCGCGCCAGTTCATCGGCCGCTCGGCACTGGAAGCGGAAAAGGCTGCCGGGATCCAGCACAAACTGGTAGGGCTGGTCCTTGAAGAACGCGGAGTTTTGCGCGCTCATCAGGTGGTCCGCATAGCCGATGTTGGCGAAGGGGAGATCACCAGTGGTAGTTTCTCTCCTACGCTTAGCAAGTCGATTGCACTGGCGCGCGTGCCGATGGCAACAGCCGACCGCGCCGAAGTGGAAATCCGTGGCAAGTGGTACCCGGTCCGAGTGGTCAAACCGACCTTCGTTCGCCACGGCAAAACCTTGATCTAATCTTTTCCAGCGGTTAACGACCGCTGACATTTCCTGAGGACACAGAACATGAGCGATATCCCTGCCGACCTGCGTTTTGCCGAAAGTCACGAATGGGCACGTCTGGAAGCCGATGGCACCGTCACCGTGGGCATCAGCGATCACGCGCAGGAAGCGCTGGGTGATGTGGTATTTGTTGAGTTGACCGAAGTCGGCAACGTATTTGCTGCTCAAGATCAGGCGGGTGTCGTTGAATCGGTTAAAGCCGCTTCCGACATCTACTCGCCGATTGCCGGTGAAGTGATCGCAGTCAACGAAGAGCTGGGCGCCAACCCGGAATTGCTCAACTCCGACCCGTACGGAGCGTGGATCTTCAAGATCAAGCCAAGCAATGCCACTGATCTGGACAAGCTGCTCGATGCCGCCGGTTACCAGGCCGCCATCGGCGAATAAGCTTAAGCGTCACCCCAAAGCCCCGACCCGTCGGGGCTTTTTGTTGTCTGGCGATTTTCCCTTGTAGGAGCGAGCTTGCTCGCGATGGATCGTTAACGAAAACGCTACAACCCAGGCCCCCCGCGGCGCGCTCGCTGTCATCGCGAGCAAGCTCGCTCCTACAAGGGTGGCTGCTATGCTGGTTTGACCGTATTGCATCGACGTTGAGCGCCAGTCAAGAGAGAGCCCGTCATGTCCCAGTTGCCGTCCCTGAGCCAGTTACGCGATCCCAATGCCTTTCTCCGCCGCCACCTGGGGCCTGATGCCGCCGAGCAGCAGGCGATGCTCGACAGTCTCGGCCTTGGCAGCCGGGTTGAGCTGATCGAGCAAACAGTGCCGCCTGGCATCCGCCTGAACCGTGCGCTGGACCTGCCCCCGGCACTCGACGAAGAAGCCGCACTGGCCAAGTTGCGCGGTTACGCCGAACAGAACCAGGTCTGGACCAGCCTGATCGGGATGGGCTACCACGGCACCCTCACACCGGCTGTCATCTTGCGCAACGTGCTGGAAAATCCCGGCTGGTACACCGCGTACACGCCCTATCAGCCGGAGATTGCCCAGGGGCGACTCGAAGCATTGTTGAATTTCCAGCAACTGACCATCGATCTCACCGGCCTGGAACTGGCCAACGCGTCGTTGCTGGATGAAGCCACTGCGGCGGCGGAAGCCATGGCCTTGGCCAAGCGGGTCGCCAAGTCGAAAAGCAATGTGTTCTTCGTCGATGAGAACTGTCATCCGCAGACCATTTCCGTGGTGCAGACCCGCGCCGAAGGGTTCGGATTCGAGCTGGTCGTCGACGCTGTGGATAACTTGAAACAGCACCAGGTGTTCGGCGCGCTGATGCAGTACCCAGATACCCACGGCGAGATCCGCGATCTGCGACCCTTGATCGATCACCTGCATGCCCAGCAAGCGATTGCCTGTGTCGCCACGGATCTGTTGAGTCTGCTGCTGCTGACGCCTCCCGGGGAATTGGGTGCGGATGTGGTTTTCGGTTCCTCCCAGCGTTTCGGCGTGCCAATGGGCTATGGCGGCCCCCATGCGGCCTTCTTTGCCAGTCGAGACGAATACAAACGAGCGATTCCGGGGCGGATCATTGGTGTTTCCAAGGATGCGCGCGGCAACATTGCCCTGCGCATGGCCCTGCAAACCCGCGAGCAACATATCCGTCGGGAAAAGGCCAACTCGAACATCTGTACTGCCCAGGTGTTGCTGGCCAATATCGCCAGTTTTTATGCGGTTTATCACGGCCCCGAAGGGCTCAAGCGCATCGCCCAGCGCGTCCATCGCCTGACCTGCATCCTCGCCGAAGGCCTGGCGCGAAACGGAATCAACCACGTCAATCAGCACTTTTTCGACACCCTGACCCTCGATGTCGGGGGAACCCAGACCGCTATCATCGAAAGTGCCCGGGCGGCGCAGATCAACCTGCGTATTCTCGGGCGCGGGCAACTGGGCCTGAGCCTGGATGAGACCTGCGATGAAACCACCGTCGCCAAACTGTTCGATGTTTTTCTCGGGGCCGATCACGGGCTCAGCATTGAGAGTCTCGATGCTGAAACCTTGCCGGGCGGCATTCCCGAAGGGCTGCTGCGAACTTCGCCTTATCTGCGCCACCCGGTGTTCAGCGCCCATCACAGCGAAACCGAGATGCTGCGTTACCTCAAGCAACTGGAAAACAAGGATCTGGCGCTCAACCAATCGATGATCCCGCTGGGCTCATGCACCATGAAGCTCAATGCCACCAGTGAGATGATCCCCATCACCTGGCCGCAGTTCGCCAACCTGCACCCGTTTGTGCCCAAAGAGCAGGCCGTGGGTTACACGTTGATGATCGAAGAACTGGAGCGCTGGCTGTGCGCGATTACCGGATTCGATGCCATTTGCATGCAGCCCAACTCGGGTGCGCAGGGTGAATACGCCGGGCTGCTGGCAATCCGCAAATACCACGAGAGTCGCCAACAGGGCGGTCGGGATATTTGCCTGATTCCATCATCGGCCCATGGCACCAATCCGGCGTCGGCACAAATGGCCGGTATGCGCGTGGTGATCGTCGAATGCGATGAGGCGGGTAACGTCGACCTCGACGATCTAAAGGGAAAAGCGGCAGCTGCCTCTGACAAGCTCGCCTGTCTGATGGCGACCTACCCATCGACCCACGGTGTGTACGAGGAAGGCATCAGCGAGATTTGCGAAGTGATCCACCAGCACGGCGGCCAGGTGTACATGGACGGCGCCAACCTCAATGCCCAGGTCGGTCTGGCGCGACCGGCGGACATCGGTGCCGATGTGTCGCACATGAACCTGCACAAAACGTTTTGCATTCCCCACGGCGGTGGCGGGCCAGGCATGGGGCCGATTGGTGTGCGCGCGCATCTGGCGCCGTTCGTGGCCAATCACCCGGTGGTGCCGATCGATGGGCCGCAACCGCAGAACGGTGCGGTCAGCGCTGCGCCTTGGGGCAGTGCGAGCATTTTGCCGATCAGCTGGATGTACATCGCCATGATGGGGCCGCAACTGGCGGATGCCAGCGAAGTGGCGATCCTCGCCGCGAATTACCTGGCGCGGCATTTGTCCGGCGCATTCCCGGTGCTCTACACCGGGCGCAACGAGCGTGTGGCCCACGAATGCATTCTCGATTTGCGACCGCTCAAGGCGCTGACCGGCATTACCGAAGAGGATGTGGCCAAGCGTTTGATGGACTACGGATTCCATGCGCCGACCATGTCGTTTCCGGTGCCGGGAACGCTAATGGTTGAACCGACCGAAAGTGAATCGAAGGCCGAACTGGATCGCTTTATCGGGGCGATGCTGAGTATTCGTGCGGAAATCAACGAGGTGCAAAACGGCAACTGGCCCGCCGAAGAAAATCCGTTGAAAGGGGCGCCGCATACCCTCGCCGATATCACCGGCATCTGGGAACGGCCGTACAGCGTCGAACAGGCAATCACCCCGGATGCACACACCAAGGCTCATAAATACTGGCCGGCGGTGAATCGGGTGGACAACGTGTACGGGGACCGGAACCTTTTTTGTGCGTGTGTGCCGGTGGATGATTACCGTTAGGCAAGATCAAAAGATCTTCCGAACGCGGCCCGAGCCTTCGCCAGCTCCTACGATTGAATGGCGATCTCCTGTAGGAGCTGCCGAAGGCTGCGATCTTTCAGACATAAAAATGCCGCTCATGTGAGCGGCATTTTTAGTCCGGCAGCGAAGCTTACTTCGCAGCAGCCACGGCATTCCTCGCCAGAATCGCGTTCGCCAGTTCCATGTCCGTGGCTTGCAGGCCCGGGTTTTCGGCGCGGACTTCTTGCATGGCGGCTTCCAGGTAAGGCCCGCGGATGCCGCCATCGCTGGCAACGAAGCTGCTGGCGTCATCCTGGGTTGCAACGACCAGCTTGTGATCCTTGGATGTCAGGTAAGACGAACCGGTGGTTGCGCCGGACGTCAGAACGTTACGCCAAAACGTATCGGCCATTGCCGAACCGACAGGCAGAGACAGCAGAGCGACGGTTGCAACAGCAAGTTTGAAACGCATGAAAAGGTGACTCCAATGGATAAAATCCGCCGTTGGATTGCCTTCCCCCCCATCGAGTTCAATCATCACCTTATCTAAAGTTGTTCGCTCTGGGGCGTCACCCGCAATACCTCTTCAACCGTGGTCAAACCGGCCGCGACTTTTTGCGCTCCCGACAGGCGCAGGCTGCGCATGCCTTCCTTGAACGCTTGCCGTCGCACGGCCAGCAGGTCGGCGTCGGGACGGATCAGCGCTTTCATGCCGTCGCTGAGCTGCATGATTTCGTAGACTCCGGCGCGGCCGTGATAGCCGGTATCGCGACACTCCGCACAACCCACGGCGCGTTGGGCATTGAGCGGCAATGGCGCTTGCCAGGGACGGGTCAGGGTTTGCCAGTCGTCGTCTCCCAGTTTTATCGGCGCCTTGCAGTGCGGGCACAGGGTTCGCACCAGACGCTGGGCCATGACACCGAGCACTGTGGCTTTGATCAGGTAATGCGGCACGCCGAGTTCAAGCAGGCGGCTGATGGCGCTGGGGGCGTCGTTGGTGTGCAGCGTCGACAGCACGAGGTGGCCGGTGAGCGCGGCCTGGATTGCCATTTCCGCCGTCTCCAGATCGCGGATTTCGCCGATCATGATGATGTCCGGGTCTTGCCGCATCAGCGCCCGCACGCCGGCAGCGAAGGTCAGGTCGATGTTGTGCTGGACCTGCATCTGGTTGAACGACGACTCCACCATTTCAATCGGGTCTTCGATGGTGCAGAGGTTGACCTCCGGCGTCGCCAGTTTTTTCAGCGTGGTGTAGAGGGTGGTGGTCTTGCCCGAACCGGTCGGGCCGGTGACCAGGATGATGCCGTTGGGCTGGCGGGTCATATCTTGCCAGCGGCGCAAGTCATCGGTGGAAAACCCAAGCTGATCGAAGTCCTTGAGCAGCACTTCGGGGTCGAAAATCCGCATGACCATTTTTTCGCCAAACGCCGTCGGAAGGGTCGACAGACGCAATTCGACCTCGCCGCCGACTGGCGTCTTGGTTTTCACTCGGCCGTCCTGGGGTTTGCGTTTTTCCGCAACGTTCATGCGCCCCAGACTCTTCAGGCGGCTGACAATCGCCATGGTGACCTGCGGCGGAAATTGATAGACATTGTGCAACACGCCGTCGATGCGAAACCGCACCGTGCCCTGTTCGCGCCGAGGCTCGATATGGATATCGCTGGCGCGTTGCTGGAATGCGTACTGGAACAGCCAGTCGACGATGTTGACGATGTGCGCGTCATTGGCGTCCGGCTCCTGATCGCTGGCGCCGAGGTTGAGCAACTGCTCGAAGTTGCCCAGGGCATTGACCTGCTGATCAGAGTTGTTCGCCCCGGTGACCGATCTGGCCAGCCTGAAGAACTCGACGCTGAAGCGCTGTATGTCCACCGGATTTGCTACTACGCGTTTGATCGGCAGCTTGAGCACGTGGGTCAGGTCAGCCTCCCAGCCGCTGACGTATGGTTGGGCGCTGGCCACTGTCACCGCGTCACGGTCGATGGCGACTACGAGAATCTTGTGGCGCTGGGCGAAGGCGTAGGACATCAGCGGGGTCACGGCCGCAACGTTGATTTTCAACGGGTCGATTCGAAGGTAGGGCTGACCGGCCTGCCGGGACAGCCACAGGGTGAGGTTTTCGAGGTCCAGGTGTTTGCCTGTCCGGCTCAGGTCGTCCAGATGTTGATCGGCGATAAATTCCAGCGGGTGCACCTGGTCATTGGCGGCGTGACGGCGTCGGGCATTGAGTGCGTGTTCGGCGCAGTCCTGGCTGACAAAACCCTGCGCGACCAGTTCACGCAGTACCTCGTTGAGATCCAGCCAGCGGTCCTGAGTGGCGAGTTGAACGGACATGCGGGCTCCTTTTGAACAAGTGCGCAAAGGATAGCCGGGGCGTTGCAGACTGTTGGGCCACTACTCGACGAAGCCGTGTCAGGGTTTTTCAGCCCGTGGCTTGAGTTGCTTCGGCCCACATGAAATCAGCCGTTTGCAGATCGACGGAGCAGACGCTGATCAGGTTCCTGAGTTTTTCCGCGATCACTTGAGCGCGGTGGAAGCTCAGTCCGTCCATGACGATGTCGATGAGCAGCAGGTCATCCTGGCGCTGTACGTTGACCTGTTCCGGTGTCAGAAACTGCAAGGCAAACAGGTTGAGCGCTCGACACAAAATATCCGGTTCGGCTTCGGCCAGCATTTGGTAACGCACGCGGCAGTGAGCATTGCTGACATGCCAGACATCGGCGCGAGTGGGCGGGGTGTTTACGGCTTCAAGAAATGGCATGGTTGGGCTCCAGAATCATTGGAGAAATATTTACATCCGAAGCCGGGTATTTCTTGTCTATGATGAGGCGTTTAGTGCGCTTGTTGAATAAAACAATTCGCTGATCATCAATTAAAAGGTTTATTTATGCCGATCGAACTGGACAGTTATGACCGCAAGATCCTCGTTTTGCTGCAAGAGGATGCTTCTCTGTCCAGTGCTCAGATCGCCGAGCAGGTTGGTCTGTCGCAGTCGCCGTGCTGGCGGCGGATTCAGCGGATGAAAGAGGAAGGGATCATCCGGGCCCAGGTGACCTTGCTCGACCGCAAGAAAATCGGTCTGAACACGCAGATCTTCGCCGAAGTAAAACTCAACGCCCACGGCCGCTCGAACTTCACTGAGTTCACCGAGGCGATTCGCGGCTTTCCGGAGGTGCTGGAGTGTTATGTGCTGATGGGGGCGGTGGATTTTTTGCTGCGCATTGTCACGGCGGACATCGAGGCGTACGAGCGATTCTTCTTCGAGAAACTGTCGATGGTGCCGGGGATTCAGGAAGTGAATTCGATTGTGGCGTTGTCGGAGATCAAGTCGACGACGAGTTTGCCGGTCTGAAATACTGAGGTAA
This sequence comes from Pseudomonas sp. P1.8, assembly GCF_001269805.1. Taxonomy (NCBI): domain Bacteria; kingdom Pseudomonadati; phylum Pseudomonadota; class Gammaproteobacteria; order Pseudomonadales; family Pseudomonadaceae; genus Pseudomonas; species Pseudomonas sp. P1.8. The sequence goes on along the minus strand of NZ_LHVM01000023.1, from coordinate 388,910 downwards.
TTGTGCGGGCCCCATCGCCAGCAGGCTGGCTCCCACATTGGTTTTGTGTACGTCACAAATCCCCTGTGGGAGCCAGCCTGCTGGCGATGGCGGTATTACATGCGCAACAGCATTTTCCACGCGCGGTTCTGATACACCGCAATCGCCTGCTGCTTGCGCGCATCGAGGACTTCGTCGGTGATCGATTCGTTGGCCAGTTGCGCCAGCTTGTTCAGCTCGCCATACAGGCGATCCATTTCCGGGACCTCCAGCACGTTGCGCGCATGGTGCAGCCACACCTGGATGCGTTCGATACGCGGCAATTGCTCGGCCAGGTCTTCCGGCTGTTGCTGATAACGCTGCAATTGCAACGAAGTGGCTTCCTCGCCCAATAGGCGCGGCAACCAACTGCCCAGTTGCGCAGCACCCTGGCGATTGCCACGGGTGTTGCGGTCGGCAGCCCAGGTGCGGGCCAGCAACCAGCGCGATGTGGTCAGAGAGAACAGGCCCCAGCGCGGGTCTTCCAGTTCTTCGAGGAACTGCTCCGGCGCGGCTTTGCGCACGTCTTCATCGTCCAGGCCGGCCTGAACCAGCGGGCGCCAGTCTTCCAGCAACGCGTCGAGCGCGACGCGCAGGTCGTGGGTCGATTGACGCGGAGCGGCCTGGCCGAGGCTGCTGATCAGCGCACGCATTTCAGCGAGGCACTCGACCCAATCCTGCAGCAGGCGCCAGTGACCATTGAAGCGATATTGTTCGGCCAAACGCTGGCTGCTGCTCAGCAAATGCCAGCTCAGCGCAGAAAAAGCGTCGTCCAACTGCGTTTCGGCGGTGATCTGCGGCGCCGGCAGGCTCAACGAGTAACTGTGGGCGTCATACAGGCGATAGCCGCGCTCGGCCTTGCTGATGTCGCATGGCATCAGCGCCAGTTTTTCAGCCAGCTCGGCAGCCAGTTCCAGCAGGGCTGCCGGCTCGCCTTCGCGCAGTTCCAGTTCCAGCTCGCAGATTTCTTCTTTCTGCTTGCCGACCACCACGTGGCCCAGGTCCAGCGCGGCTTCGATGACCACTTTGGTCTTGCCGCGGCCCCAGGCGATTTCGGCGCGCTCACGGACGAAATCGGTGGTGAAGATCGGCTTCAGGGTTTTCTTGTCCAGTTCGGCCAGTTCCTCGGGCCAGCATTCGCCGTCGAGTTTCTTCAGGTCGAGCTTTGCTTTGGGCAGGTTCCAGTCGTACTCGTTACGAACCGATAGACCGGCAATGCTCTGGCCACGGGTCTTGAGGGTCTGAATGACTTCTTCGCCATCCTTGCGCAGGCGCAGGGCGACTTTGGCCTGGGCCAGATCGCGCTCAGGCGTGTCGAAGTACTGATTCATCAACTCACGGCGTTCCCAGCCACTTTTGTTGCGTTTTTTCAGTAACGGGTGCTCGCGCAGGGCGGCGAGGGTTTCGCGGCTGACGCGGAGTTTGATTTCGGTTTCTTTCTGCATGGCCGGAAAATCCAGGATCGGGAGCGCAGCCGGGGAATATGTGGCTGCCAAGGTCGTGCAGTGTACAGGACTCAACCTGCCTACGCCGCGCAACGGTTTATTCCTGTCGCCAGATGGTTCTATGATGGACTTCAATTCGGGGGTTGGAGTCTGCGATGCCTTTGCCGTCCATGAAAGATCAGTTCGCTGCACTGATCGCCGCACCGTCTGTCAGCTGCACTCAGGCGAGCCTCGATCAGACCAACCGCCATGTGATCGACCTGCTGGCTGCGTGGCTTGGCGACCTGGGTTTTGCCTGTGACATCCAGCAAGTCAGCCCCGGCAAATTCAATCTGCTGGCCAGTTTTGGTTCAGGTCCCGGCGGGCTGGTGCTGGCCGGTCACAGTGACACAGTGCCGTTCGATGGCGCACTGTGGCAGACCGATCCGTTGAAACTGACCGAAGTCGACGGTCGCTGGGTTGGCTTGGGCAGTTGTGACATGAAAGGCTTTTTCGCCTTGGCCATCGAAGCCGTCAAGCCACTGCTCGACCAGCCGTTCAAGCAACCACTGCTGATCCTCGCCACCTGCGATGAAGAAAGCTCGATGTCCGGCGCCCGCGCGTTGGCGGCAGCGGGACGGCCACTGGGGCGTGCCGCGGTGATCGGCGAGCCGACCGGGCTCAAGCCGATTCGCATGCACAAAGGCATCATGATGGAACGTATCGACATCCTCGGGCAGAGCGGTCATTCGTCTGACCCGCGCCTTGGTCACAGCGCCCTGGAAGCCATGCACGATGCCATCGGTGAGCTGCGTGGCCTGCGCCTGTTGTGGCAGCGTGAGTTTCGCAATCCACAATTTGGCGTGCCGACACCCACGATGAATTTCGGCTGCATCCATGGTGGCGACAATCCCAATCGCATCTGCGGCCAGTGTTCGCTGGAGTTCGATTTGCGTCCGCTGCCCGGCATGGACCCCAAAGTCTTGCGTGCCGAGATCCTGCAGAAACTCAAGCCGGTTGCCGAGCGGCATCAGGTGAAGATCACCTACGCGCCGTTGTTCCCCGAAGTGCCGTCCTTCGAGCAGGCCGAGGACACGGAACTGGTGCGAATCGCCGAAAAGCTCACCGGCCACAGCGCTGAAGCAGTGGCGTTCGGCACCGAAGCGCCTTATCTTCAGCGTCTTGGCTGCGAAACGCTGGTACTGGGCCCGGGTGATATCGCCTGTGCGCATCAACCGGGGGAATACCTCGAAATGTCACGTTTGCAGCCTACGGTGCATCTATTACGTCAACTGATCGAACATTACTGCCTGACACCGGCCCAAACGCAACACGACCTGTAGGAGCCGGCTTGCTGGCGATGAACAATGACGCGGTTCATCTGATGGACCGCAGCGCTTGCATCCCCAGCAAGCCGGCTCCTACAGGTTTCATGTATAAATTGCCGATGTTCGAACCCGTATTCATGAGGAGAGCGCGCGTGTCGCCAAGCCTGTTCCGACGATAACCATCAGCCCGCTGTGCTTTTTTTCAGTTTCGCCCTTTTTTCGGCTGCTATTTATTACAGGCCCAGGTTCATGCCCGAATACGTTAATTGGCTTCGTCACGCTTCGCCTTACATCAACGCCCACCGCGATTGCACCTTTGTCGTCATGCTGCCCGGCGACGGCGTTGAGCATCCGAATTTCGGCAATATCGTCCACGACCTGGTGCTGTTGCACAGCCTGGGTGTGCGTCTGGTGCTGGTTCACGGTTCCCGCCCGCAAATCGAAGCGCGCCTCGCGGCCCGAGGCCTGACTCCGCATTACCACCACGGCATGCGCATCACCGACGCAGCAACCCTGGAGTGCGTGATCGACGCAGTCGGCCAGTTGCGCATCGCCATTGAAGCGCGCCTGTCGATGGACATGGCCTCGTCGCCGATGCAGGGCTCGCGCCTGCGGGTAGCCAGCGGCAACCTGGTGACGGCACGGCCGATCGGCGTGCTCGAAGGCGTCGACTACCACCACACCGGCGAAGTGCGCCGGGTCGATCGCAAGGGCATCAACCGTCTGCTGGACGAGCGCTCCATCGTGCTGCTGTCGCCGTTGGGCTACTCGCCGACCGGTGAGATTTTCAACCTGGCCTGTGAAGACGTGGCCACGCGCGCGGCCATCGAGTTGGGGGCGGACAAGCTGCTGTTGTTTGGCGCTGAACTGGGTTTGATCGACGAAAACGGGCGTCTGGTGCGCGAGTTGCGTCCGCAGCAGGTGCCGGCACATCTGCAGCGTCTTGGCAGTAACTATCAGGCCGAATTGCTGGATGCCGCTGCCGAAGCTTGCCGTGGCGGTGTGGCTCGCAGCCATATCGTCAGCTACGCCGAAAACGGTGCACTGCTGACCGAGCTGTTCACCCGTGACGGCGGCGGCACGCTGGTGGCACAGGAACAATTCGAAGTGGTGCGTGAGGCGGCCATCGAAGACGTCGGCGGCTTGCTGGACTTGATCAGTCCGCTGGAAGAACAGGGCATCCTGGTGCGCCGTTCCCGCGAGGTGCTGGAGCGCGAGATCGAGCAGTTCAGCGTGGTCGAACGTGAAGGCATGATCATCGCCTGTGCGGCGCTGTATCAGATCGCCGATTCGGATACCGGCGAGCTGGCGTGCCTGGCAGTGAACCCGGAGTATCGCCATGGCGGTCGCGGCGATGAATTGCTGGAACGTATTGAAACTCGTGCCCGGGCTCAGGGGTTGAAAACCTTGTTCGTCCTCACTACCCGTACCGCTCACTGGTTCCGCGAGCGTGGATTTGTGCCGAGCAGCGTTGACCGGCTGCCGTCGGCACGGGCGTCGCTGTACAACTACCAGCGTAACTCGAAGATCTTTGAAAAAGCCCTTTGACCGAATAGCCTCATCGCTGGCAAGCCAGCTCCTACATGATTTGCGCCGACCTGTAGGAGCTGGCTTGCCAGCGATCGGTTGCGAAGCAACCGCAATAATTACTCGGTTACGAACTTCGCGCTGACATACGGCGAATAGTCGAGCAGCACTGTCTCCACCTTTCCTTGCTCCTTCAAGAATTTCGCCGTCTCGCCAATCGCTTTGGCCGTGCCGCCCTCCAGCAGCGCGGAGGTTTGCTGCGCCTTGGCATCCGGGAATGTAGAACCGGCCAGCAACTCCGGCACATCGGCAGCATTGGCGCCGGTCAATTTGGCGATTTTCTGCACGGGCACCGAGTCGGCGGTCCAGTCGGCCTTATGCGCGGCATAGTCGGCGAAGGAGTCCAGGGTGACCTTGGCAAATTTGGCCACGACGTCCGGGTGTTTCTCCGCGTAATCCTTGCGCGCCACCCACACCTCAAACGTCGGTGCTCCCCATTGACCCACTTGCGCGGCGTCGGTCAGGGTCTTGCCGGTCTTGCGGATCTCTCCCAGGGCTGGCGACCAGACGAACGCGCCATCAATGTCGCCACGCTTCCAGGCGGCTGCAATCTCTGCCGGTTGCAGGTTCACCACTTTGACTTTCGAGGCATCCAGGCCCCAGTGCTTCAGCGCGCCGAGCAGGCTGTAGTGGGAGGTTGAAACGAACGGCGTGGCAATGGTCTTTCCGATCAGATCTTGCGGATTGTTGATGCCGCTACCATTGCGCACCACCAGCGCTTCGGCCGCATTGATCTGGGCCGAGACGATGAACGCGACAATTGGCAAGTTGCGTGATGCGGCAGCCGCCAGCGGACTTGAACCCAGGTTGCCGATCTGCACGTCCCCCGAAGCGATGGCCGTGACCACTTCCGGGCCGCTGTTGAAACGTCGCCAGTCGATCGGCTGACCGATGGACTTCTCATAGAGCCCGTCCGCCTGAGGCACCTTGCTGGGATCGATGCCGGTTTGATAGCCAACGGTGAGGTTTGCCGCATGGGCTGAGAAAGAAACGGCCAGCGATACACAAACTGTAACAAATGAGCCGGATAGTGCGCGCTTGATCGTCATGGGGTCGCCTTTCGGTAAAGGAATTATTTCCGATTTGCGTCAACGCTAAACGATCTAAAAAACAGCTAATAAATACCAATTTGGAATTAGCTTATGAGCACGGCCACGCTGTATCAAGGCGATGGTGGGCCGCGAGCTAAATGCCTAAATGGTATTAGAAAAGAATCACCTATTTCTTTTCAGGTTCATGACGAGCTCATGACGCTGCATGGACCAAAAATCGGGGGATTAGACCATGGTCGTAGACACACATGGTTACGATTGACTTGTGAGTCACGGTCTGGCGCTAATCGCGCATCTTAGGATTTCGGGCATCGATCCGAAACCAGGAATACAAGAATTAGAAACGAGAGGAGCTTCACCATGAACAAGTCCACCTTGGCTATCGCCGTGGCCGTAGGGGTTTTGGCGCAGCAGGCAGGCGCCGCAGGTTTCATCGAAGACAGCAAGGCTTCCATCAGTTCTCGCACCATGTATTTCAACAACGATAATCGGGACGGCGGCGCGGATCAGCGCGAAAGCGGTGAAGGCCTGAAGTTCGATTATCTGTCCGGGTTCACCCAGGGCCCAGTCGGTTTCGGTATCGACGCCCAGGCTCTTTTGGGTATCCACCTGGACGGTGGCAAAGGCCATCACCCAGACCCAAACACCTTCTTCCCAAGCGACACCGATCATTCGGCCGTGGACGAGTGGAGCCGTGCGGCTGCCAACGTCAAGGCACGCTTCTCGAAGACCGAAGCGCACCTGGGTGGAGCGTTGCAGCCCAACATGCCGATTCTGGTCGCGAACGACAGCCGTCTGCTGCCGCAAACCTTTGACGGTGGCACCATCACCTCGAAGGAAATCGACAACGTGACCTTCAACCTCGGCCAACTGGAGCACTCGGCGGGTCGCGCCTCTTCGAACTCCACCGGCCTGGCCGTGGCGGGCGGTACTCAGGACAGCAACAAGTTCTATTACGGTGGCGCTGACTGGAAGGTCACCAAAGACCTGACCCTGCAGTACTACCATTCGAATCTGAAGGACTACTACAAGCAGGACTTCTTCGGCTTGATCCACGTCCTCCCGATCGATGCCAACCAGTCCTTCAAGACGGACATCCGTTATTTTGACAGTGGCTCCGATGGCAAAAATGGCCAGATCGGTTACGTTTTCAACAACAACGGTGGTTACGCCAGCAATCCGGGCGAGGTCGATAACAAGACCTGGAGCGCCATGTTCACCTACACCCTGGGTGGCAACGCATTCCTGCTGGGTCATCAGCGCGTCAACGATGATGGTGGTTTCGTCTATCTGAACCAGGGCAACGTAGTGGATGGCAATGGTCGTCCCGAATCCAACGGTGGCGCCAGTTTCTACCTGTTCACCGATTCGATGATCAACGGCTTCGTCCGCGCCGGCGAGAACACCACGTTCGGCCAATACTCCTATGACTTCGCTGCACTGGGTGTGCCGGGCCTGAAAACTTCGATCGCCTACCTGCACGGCGACAACATCAAAGCCAGAAACGGTGTTGGCAGCGATATGTCCGAGTGGGAGCGCGACATGCGTATTGACTACACCATTCAGCAAGGTGCGCTCAAAGGTTTTGGCGTAACGCTGCGTAATGGTGTTTACCGTGGCAGCCAGATTGACATCGCCGACCAGGATCAGACTCGCCTGATCTTCAACTACACCTACAGCTTCCTGTAAGTAGCTGCTCGAAAAAGACCCTGCCCACTGGCGGGGTTTTTTTTGCGTTGTTTTTTATATTCCATAAATGCTTAACCTAATCATTTTTTATTCTTTTTGGTTTTTATTTGTCCCGCCTACAGTGAGCGCGTCCGACCGTCGCTGTACACCCTCGGATTTGGCAGCTACATCCCTCGACAAATGATCGCCTCCAGGAATTGGCCTGCCGCCGATACCTCGGATCCGCCGCGGGAAGGCATATTCCACAAAGATATTAAAAAACACCAAACGATTCATTTTGGGTTTATAGCAATGTATCCTGCGGCCGCCAAACGACCGGTTTAGACGGTTTGCCGCGAAATTACGCGTTTAGGATCCCGGGCATCAGATCCGGGACCAGAAACAGAAGAATTAGAAACGAGGAGCGAAACATGAACAAATCCACCTTGGCCCTGGCTGTGGCCACAGGGGTTTTGGCGCAGCAAGCAGGCGCCGCCGGTTTTATCGAAGACAGCAAGGCAACATTGGGGCTGCGCAACTTCTACATCAACACCGATTACCGTGACGGCACCGGCAACGTCCCGAACAAGAACGAAGAGTGGGGCCAAGGCTTCGATCTGCGTTTTATCTCCGGTTATACCCAGGGCCCTGTTGGATTTGGTGTGGATGCGATCGGCCTGTTGGGCGTCAAGCTCGATTCCGGCGGCGGCACCAACGGCGCGAGCGGCAACTCGTACGGCGGCACTGTGTTCCCAAGCAAGTCCAACGGCGAATCGGTTGATGACTTCTCCAGCCTGGGGTTGACGGCCAAGGCCAAGATTTCCCAGACCGAGCTGAAGTTGGGAACCTTGCAGCCAAAGCTGCCGGTGATCGTGACCAACGACGGTCGTTTGCTGCCGCAAACCTGGCAGGGAGGCCAGATCACATCGAACGACATCAAGGACCTGACGCTGATCGGCGGTCAGATCGAACAGGTAAAGGGTCGTAACTCGAGCAACAACGAACAGTTGTCGATCTCTGGTGCAAACAGCCGTTCCGCTACAGGCCGCGACAGCAACAAGTTCATCTATGCCGGCGGTGACTACAAGCTCACCAAGGACCTGACTGCCCAGTACTACTTCGGCAATCTGGAAGACTTCTACAAGCAACACTTCCTGGGGCTGGTACATAACTGGGCTATCGGCCCGGGCGTCTTGAAATCGGATCTGCGTTACTTCAACAGCTCTGATGATGGTGCCAACGGTCACGATCCCCTGTACTACACCACTGGCAATTACAATGCGCCAAACGGAAAAGGCAAAGTCGACAACAACCTGTACAGCGGCCTGTTCCTGTACTCCGTTGCCGGTCACACCTTCGGTGGCGGTTATCAGGTCAGCAACGGCAGCAGTGACTTCCCTTGGCTGAACCAGGGTGACGGTTCGTCGAACTACACCATTACCGATATGCAGATCCAGAAGTTCGGCCGTGCCGGCGAGCGCACCTGGCAGGCACGCTATGCGTATGACTTCGCCAAGGTCGGCGTCCCTGGTCTGACTGCGGGTCTGGTCTACCTGCGTGGCGACAACATCGACACCGTGAACCTTCGCGGTGCCGAGGCAGCCAACGGTGCTTCCGAGTGGGAACGCGATCTGAGCGTTGCCTACGTCGTTCAGGAAGGCCCGTTGAAGAACCTGGGTCTGGCGTGGAAAAACGCTACCTGGCGCACCGACCTGCCGAACACCCGTTCGCAGGACGAAAACCGCCTGATCCTCAGCTACTCGCTCCCGCTGCTGTAATAGCGCTCGCATAACCGAAACAAAAAAAGCCCCGCCCGGCATCGCGCCGAGCGGGGTTTCTGTGTTTTCAAGGCGGGCTCACCCCCGTAACCCCGCCTTGAACTTTCCCTCTTTCGCTGCAACTCAAGGCCTTCTCGAACCTTGCCGACGATGGTGGGCGCGATGCGCATCGAGGTCCAGTGAACAGAATTTTAATATTCATTTATGATCTAAATAAATCGATATTTATTCTTTTTAATAGATAAAAAATGCAGGCACAGTTGAGTTCATCAAGCACTCACAAGGAGCAGCATCATGAGCCTCAGACTCGGCGACATCGCACCCGACTTCGAACAGAATTCCAGCGCTGGCACCATCCGTTTCCATCAATGGCTGGGCGATAGCTGGGGCGTGCTGTTTTCCCATCCGGCGGATTTCACGCCCGTGTGCACAACTGAGTTGGGTCTCACTGCCAGGCTCAAGGATGAATTCGCCCAGCGTGGCGTCAAGGCCATTGCCTTGTCCGTGGATTCAGTGGAGTCGCATCACAAGTGGATCGAAGACATCAACGAGACCCAGAGCACGGTAGTCAATTTCCCGATCCTCGACGACGCAGACCGCAAGGTCTCGGACCTCTACGACCTGATCCACCCTAACGCCAACGACACCCTGACCGTGCGCAGTCTGTTCGTGATCGACCCGAAGAAAAAGGTCCGGCTGACGATTACCTACCCGGCGAGCACCGGTCGCAACTTCAATGAAATCCTGCGGGTTATCGACTCACTGCAACTCACCGATAACTACAAGGTGGCCACCCCGGCCAACTGGCAGGACGGTGATGAGGTGGTGATCGTGCCGTCGCTCAAGGATGAGGATGAAATCAAGCAGCGCTTTCCCAAGGGTTATCGGGCGGTCAAACCTTACCTGCGCCTGACGCCGCAGCCCAACCGCTAATTGCTTTTGTAGGAGCTGGCTTGCCGGCGAACCAGGCGACGCGGTGATTCAGGCACACCGCTATCGCCGGCAGCCAGCTCCTGCGGGTTATGGGTACCTTCATTCTCTCAGCAGGGGCTTTCAGGTCGTTTCGACGGCCTGTTTTTTTGCCCGGAAGAAAACGGCTTTCATATTTCTATAATGCATAACCAAATGAATAAATATGATTTATAGATATATAAATCACCTGTTAAGGTCACTCTATCGAAGCGAGATCGCGTACTGCGAATCGCCAACACCGTTCAAGGAATCGTCTGAATGTTGGTTGTCTCACTCGGTGGCAGTCCCAGCCAGCGCTCCCGTTCCGGGGTGCTGCTGGATCGCTCCCGGCAATGGTTACAAGCGCAGGGTGTAGAGGTGGTGAGTTATCAGGTACGGGACTTCCCGGCCGAGGACTTGCTGCACGCACGCTTCGACAGCCCCAAGGTGATCGACCTGTTGCAACAGATTGAAAACGCCGATGGCCTGCTGATTGCGACACCGGTTTACAAGGCATCGTTTTCCGGCGCACTGAAAGTCGTGCTGGACCTGCTGCCCGAACGAGCCCTGAGTCACAAAGTGGTTTTGCCAATGGCCACGGGCGGCAGCATCGCCCACATGCTGGCGGTGGATTACGCGCTCAAGCCGGTGTTGTCGGCCTTGAAAGCCCAGGAATTGCTGCAAGGGATTTTCGCTGTCGACAGCCAGATTGCCTACGGCGAAGGCAGTGCGCTGGCGCAGTTGGCACCGGAGCTGGAACAACGACTGAGTGAATCACTGGAGCTGTTTTTCAGCGCCATGGCGCGACGGCCCAAGCCGCTCGATCCGAGCCTGTTGAACGATCGTTTGTTGAATGCTCGCTGGAGCATTTGAGTCTCACCGAAAAACATTGATGTACTGGCCTTACTCGCCCGCTAACGGGCAAGCAGGTGCAGCCAAAACCCAACTGCAAAAAGGAGAGCGCCATGCGCCCTGTCATTTTGCGTCGTGGTCTGGTCGCTCTGTTTGCTGCGGCTGTCACCTTCGGCGCCATTACTCAAGCTCAAGCTGAAACTCTTCGAATCGGCTATCAGAAATACGGCACCCTGGTGCTGCTCAAAGCCAAAGGCACTTTGGAAAAACGCCTCGCCGCACAAGGCGTGGATGTGCAATGGACTGAATTCCCCGGTGGCCCACAACTGCTCGAGGGCCTGAACGTCGGCTCCATCGATTTCGGCGTGACCGGCGAAACACCGCCCGTATTTGCCCAGGCAGCGGGTGCTGATTTGCTCTACGTGGCCTATGAACCGCCCGCGCCCCACAGTGAAGCGATCCTGGTGCCGAAGGACTCGGCGATCAAATCGGTGGCGGACCTCAAGGGCAAGAAAGTCGTCCTGAACAAAGGCTCCAACGTGCACTACCTGCTGGTGCGCGCGCTGGAAGATGCCGGCCTCAAATACACCGACATCCAGACTGTTTTCCTGCCTCCGGCCGATGCCCGCGCCGCGTTCGAGCGTGGCAGTGTCGACGCCTGGGTGATCTGGGACCCGTACCAGGCCGCCGCCGAACAACAGTTGCAAGCACGCACTCTGCGCGATGGCCAAGGCATCGTCGACAACCATCAGTTCTATCTCGCCACCAAACCTTATGCGCAGAAAAATCCCGAGGTGATCAAGACCCTCGTGGAAGAAGTACGTGCGGTGGGCGAGTGGTCCAAAGCCAATCCTGAGGATGTGACTGCACAGGTCTCACCGCTGCTGGGCCTACCAGCAGACATCACCCTGACCTCGGTGAAGCGCCAAGGCTACGGCGCGCTGTTCCTCACGCCTGAAGTGGTCGCCGCGCAGCAGAAAATCGCCGACAGCTTCTATCAGCTCAAGTTGATTCCCAAGCCTTTAAGCATCAAAGACGTGATCTGGACGCCGCCGGCAGCCGTTGCCCAAAGCTCAGTAACCAAAGCCCAATAATTCGAATCCAAAGGAGACCACTCCATGAGCCTCAATATCTTCTGGTTCCTGCCTACCCACGGCGACGGCCATTACCTTGGCACCGCTGAAGGCGCTCGCGCCGTTGACCACGGTTATCTGCAACAGGTCGCGCAAGCGGCAGATCGCCTGGGCTTCGGCGGTGTGCTGATTCCCACCGGTCGCTCCTGCGAAGACTCGTGGCTGGTGGCGGCGTCGCTGATTCCGGTGACCCAGCGTCTGAAGTTTCTGGTCGCCCTGCGCCCCGGGATCATTTCCCCGACGGTGGCAGCGCGGCAGGCGGCGACCCTGGATCGTCTGTCCGGTGGGCGTGCGTTGTTCAATCTGGTCACCGGTGGTGACCCGGAAGAGTTGGCCGGCGATGGTCTGTTTCTCAGCCACGAAGAGCGTTATCAGGCTTCGGTCGAATTCACCCGCATCTGGCGCCGCGTGCTGGAAGGCGAAACCGTCGATTACGACGGCCAGCACATCAGCGTGAAGGGCGCGAAATTGCTCTATCCGCCGATCCAGCAACCGCGACCGCCTTTGTACTTCGGCGGTTCCTCGGAAGCGGCGCAAGACCTGGCCGCCGAGCAAGTGGAAATGGTCCTGACCTGGGGCGAGCCACCGGCCGCTGTCGCGGAGAAAATTGAACAGGTCCGTGCCAAGGCCGCGAAGCTTGGTCGTACCGTGCGGTTCGGTATTCGTCTGCATGTAATCGTGCGTGAGACCAACGCCGAAGCCTGGCAAGCGGCGGACAAATTGATCTCGCATCTGGACAACGAGACCATCGCCCGTGCCCAGGCATCGCTGGCGCGTTTCGATTCGGTCGGCCAGCAACGCATGGCTGCGCTGCATGGCGGAAACCGCGACAACCTCGAAGTCAGCCCTAACCTGTGGGCCGGTGTCGGCCTGGTGCGCGGTGGTGCCGGTACGGCGCTGGTGGGCGACGGTCCGACCGTGGCAGCACGGGTGAAGGAGTACGCAGACCTGGGCATCGACACCTTCATTTTCTCCGGTTATCCACACCTGGAAGAGTCGTACCGAGTGGCGGAATTGCTGTTCCCGCACCTCGATGTCGAGCGTCCCGAGTTGCCGAAAAGTGCCGGTTATGTCAGCCCGTTCGGCGAGATGGTCGCCAACGACATTCTTCCCAAAGCCGCGTCCCAGAGCTGAGGCGCGCCATGAAGAAGTTCATCCACAGTCTCGCGCCCTGGGCGTTGCCGGTGTTGCTGCTGGCGGTGTGGCAGTTGTCGGTGTCGGCCGGCTGGTTGTCGACACGGATTCTGCCGGCGCCCAGCGCCGTGATAGAAGCCGGTGTCAATCTGGTCAGCAGTGGCGAAATCTGGACGCACCTGGCCATCAGTGGCTGGCGTGCGGCCTTGGGTTTCACCATTGGTGGCGGTATCGGCCTGGCGCTGGGATTCATCACCGGCCTGTCGAAGTGGGGTGAGCGCCTGCTCGACAGCTCGGTGCAAATGATCCGCAACGTGCCGCACCTGGCGCTGATTCCGCTGGTGATCCTGTGGTTCGGCATCGACGAGTCGGCGAAGATTTTCCTGGTGGCGTTGGGCACGTTGTTCCCGATTTACCTCAACACGTATCACGGCATCCGCAACGTCGATCCGGCGCTGGTGGAGATGGCGCGCAGTTATGGCCTGTCCGGTTTCAGCCTGTTCCGGCAGGTGATTCTGCCGGGTGCGCTGCCTTCGATTCTGGTGGGCGTGCGTTTCGCCCTGGGCTTCATGTGGCTGACGTTGATCGTCGCGGAAACCATTTCCGCCAGTTCCGGCATTGGCTATCTGGCGATGAATGCCCGGGAGTTCTTGCAGACCGACGTGGTGGTCCTGGCGATTCTGTTGTACGCGGTGCTCGGCAAATTGGCCGACCTCGCAGCTCGCGGACTTGAGCGTGTCTGGCTGCGCTGGCATCCGGCCTATCAGGTTGCCAAGGGAGGTGCGGCATGACGGCTCAACAGCCTCCGCGACTGCTGCGCGGGATTCCGCTGGCAGTGCGCAAACTGCAAAAAACCTTTGGTGCGCGACAGGTGCTGCGCGAGATCGACCTGCACATTCCGGCGGGCCAGTTTGTCGCCGTGGTGGGGCGTAGTGGTTGTGGCAAAAGTACTTTGCTGCGCTTGCTCGCCGGGCTCGATCAACCCACGGGCGGTGATTTGCTTGCGGGTGCCGCGCCACTCAGTGAAGCCCGGGAAGACACGCGGCTGATGTTCCAGGAAGCGCGTTTGCTGCCGTGGAAAAAGATTATCGACAACGTCGGTCTCGGCCTCAAGGGCAACTGGCGTCCAAAGGCCTTGGAAGCGCTGGAAGCGGTGGGTTTGGCCGATCGTGCCCACGAGTGGCCGGCAGCGCTGTCGGGCGGACAGAAACAACGCGTGGCATTGGCTCGCGCTCTGATTCATCAGCCGCGCTTGCTGTTGCTGGACGAGCCGTTGGGCGCACTGGATGCCTTGACCCGGATCGAGATGCAACAACTGATTGAACGGCTCTGGCAGCAACACGGCTTCACCGTATTGCTGGTGACTCACGATGTCAGCGAAGCGGTGGCAATTGCCGATCGGGTGATCCTGATCGAAGACGGCGAAGTCGGCCTCGATCTGCACGTGGAATTGCCGCGACCTCGGGTGCGCGGCTCCCATCGGCTCGCGGCGCTGGAAACCGAAGTACTCAATCGCGTATTGGCGCTGCCCGGCCAGCCGCCGGAACCGGAACCTGTTTCACCCTTGCCCACGCAGTTGCGCTGGGCTCAATAACTCAAGCCTTATCCAACGACAGGAATCACCATCATGACTATCAAAGCCATCAACGTTCGCAACCAGTTCAAAGGCTCCATCAAGGAAATCGTCCTCGGCGACGTGCTGTCGGAAATCGACGTACAGACTGCTTCCGGTATTGTCACTTCGGTGATCACCACGCGTTCGGTCAAGGAGCTGGAACTGGCCGTCGGCAGTGAAGTGATCGCATTCGTGAAATCCACCGAGGTGTCGATCGCCAAGTTGTAAGCCGTGTGCGTAAACCACAACCCCGGAGGGTTTGAGCCCTTCGGGGTTTTTTATTGCCTGCGCTGACGGTGGTAGAGTCCGACGTGAATTTTTTGCGACGCAAAGGAGATCAAGGTGACAGTCAGGATTTCGGATTACATTCATGGTGCGATCCAGTCAGCGCTGGCCCCGTGGGCAGACTCAACGCCCTGGGAGCTGGTGAGCGATGCACCCGAGCGCGTGCGTGAGCTGCTACGGCAGTTGCCGGATGAGCATTACCAGGTGTCGGGCGATGTTGCCGTGCACCGCACGGCGCAGGTCGAAGAGGGTGCGATCCTCAAGGGGCCGTTGATTATCGGCCCTGGCTGTTTCATCGCCGCCGGTGCTTACTTGCGTGGCGGGTGTTGGCTGGATGAGCACTGCATCATCGGCCCCGGTGCGGAACTCAAATCATCTTTCATGTTTGCCGGCAGCAAACTCGCTCACTTCAATTTTGTCGGTGATTCGGTGCTGGGCGCCGGGGTCAATCTGGAGGCGGGCAGCCTCATTGCCAACTATCGTAACGAGCGTGCGGACAAAACCGTGAATGTGCGGATCGTTGATGGACTGGTGTCGACCGGGTGCGAAAAGTTCGGTGCGCTGCTGGGCGACGGCGCGCGACTCGGTGCCAACGCGGTGGTCGCACCGGGTGGATTGTTGCGACCGGGAACAGTGATCAGGCGCCTGGCGCTCTACGATTGCGAAGAGGTTTGAAACATCAGTCGCCGAGGCTACGCTTGGGCAGGAACGGCGGCAGGTACAACCCGATATAGGCATCAAACACGCGCATCGCTTCCTCGGCCATGCGCGGTGTAATCTGCCCGTGTTGTTGCACCGAGCGTGCATAGACGCGGTCGCCCAGTTCCATGGCCAGGGCAAACACGTCCACATCCATCGGAAGCTTAGGCAATTCGAAGTGGTGGTCGAAAAGCTTGTGCATCAGGTCGCCCAGTTCGATGTCGTGCTGGCGGTCGGCCTGGGTGACTTCGGTCAGGCCGTGCTGCGCCAGAATGAGTTGGCGGGCGGCGGCGTCCTCGCTGTAGATCGCCAGCATGCGCTGTTCCACCAACCGCGACAGGTCACGCCAACTCCTCAACGCGTCGTGGTCGATGGGCGCTTGCAGACAGGCACGGAATGCCGCGTGCACGTCGGCGGTCAGCGCTTCAAGCAGGGCCGGGACGCTGGCGAAAAAGTGGTAGACGGAGGAGGGCGGGATCTGCGCGCGCTCGGCGACGCTGTAGATCGACAGACTGGCCACGCCCTCGGTGGCCAGCAGCGTGCGGGCGGCATCGAGTATCGAATCGATCCGGGCCTGGCTGCGTGCGCGGGGTTTGCGAGGTGCGGCTACGCGTGTCATTGAGGTCTCCTGCGGGGCAGCAGGCATTGTACGAGTCGACTCGCCTATTGTCTGTATTGACTCGCCGCCTGGGCTGGTCGTCCACTGACTCAGTGACCGACCACCACGCTACGACTGTTCAAGGGTTGGACCGGGCGAGCATTCATTGGGTATATCGCTCGAAAAGCCTCCAACTGTGCCGGGGACAATTGCACCGCAGTCGTCAGCACGTTCCATCGCACACCCTCAGTACAGGGGGGCTTTGTAAGCGAACCCATAAAGGCATAGGCGTTGTGGTTCACAGGTAACAAGTCGGCAATGTTCGCGCTGCCCAGGGTGGCCCTGCCACCTGCTTTCCTGGGCATGGCGGCGAAGATCGGCTCCAGTGCCGTGTTGTGTGCGCCCTCTTCAAACATCAGGGCAACAATCGCGAGTTCGCCTGCGTCATTACGGTGAACCAGATGCGCGCCCAATGGATAAGTGCGGCCCTCGATCTTTTCTTCGGCAGGTGCATGAAAGTGTATTTGCACCAGAGAGAATGCTCCGGTGGGCAGCGAGACACTACCTGAATCGGGTGCAGATACCTGAATCGTATGGCCGTTGTTCAGTACGCTGACCTTGTTTGGGTGATAGGAGAAGGACACTGGTTCGAAGGGGTACTTCATCGCGTTTTGAATGTCGATCGGTGACTGTTCTTTCCCGGATTTGCAAAGGCCATATTCGCTTTTCAGTTCGCCCCAGTTTTCCGGGCCAGAGGGGCCGGCGTAACGCCACGGGGCGGTATCGGCGGCTTTGGCCCAGGCAGTGGTGCAAAAACCAGCGGCGATCAAGGTAATGGCTGTACTCAATAGAATCTTAATCATCGATGCAAAACTCAACACTCGCAGAGGTGGCCGGATCAAAACCCGGGACCCTGAAGTCTGAACTTGCGCGAAGGCAATCGATGTAATCACTGTCTGAGGGTTGTGTAGGAGTTATCCCGGAAAGTGCCAGACATCATCCGGCCCGCAATGAGTCCAAAAAAAAACGCCGCAGCTTTGAGGCCGGCGGCGTTTTTTTACAACAGCAACCGCTTACACGGTATGCAGGTACCAGTTGTACTCGAGGTCGGAGATGGAATGTTCGAACTCCTCCAGCTCGCTCTCTTTGCACGCGACGAAGATATCGATGTATTTCGGATCGATATACTTGGCCATGACTTCGCTGTCGTCCAGTTCGCGCAGTGCATCGCGCAGGTTGTTCGGCAGGCTCTGCTCGTTCTGCTCGTAGCTGTTGCCTTCAACCGGAGCCCCCGGCTCGATCTTGTTGGTCAGACCGTGATGCACACCGGCCAGAACCGAAGCCATCAGCAGGTATGGGTTGGCGTCGGCACCGGCAACGCGGTGCTCGATGCGCACGGCATCGGCAGAGCCGGTCGGTACGCGAATCGCTACGGTACGGTTGTCCAGGCCCCAGCACGGCGAGTTCGGCACGTAGAACTGTGCGCCGAAACGGCGATACGAGTTGACGTTCGGGCAGAGGAAAGCCATCTGCGCCGGTAGGGTCTCGAGCACACCGCCGATCGCGTGACGCAGTGCGGCGTTCTGCTCGGGATCCTCACTGGCAAAAATGTTTTTGCCGTCTTTGTCGAGAATCGAAATATGGACATGCAAACCATTGCCCGCCTGACCCGGGTAAGGTTTGGCCATGAAGGTGGTGTCCATTTCATGGTCGTAGGCGATGTTCTTGATCAGGCGCTTGAGCAGGACTGCATAGTCGCAGGCCTTGATCGGGTCGGCCACGTGGTGCAGGTTCACTTCGAACTGCGCCGGGGCACTTTCCTTGACGATGGCGTCGGCCGGAATGCCTTGTTCTTTTGCACCTTCCAGAATGTCCTGGAGGCAGTCCACGTATTCGTCGAGGTCGTCGATCAGGTAGACCTGTGTCGAGTGGGGACGTTTGCCGGACACCGGAGAACGAGGTGGTTGCGGTCGACCGTTCACGTTCTCCTGGTCAATCAGGTAGAACTCCAGTTCGAACGCGGCGCAGATGGTCAGGCCCATTTCGTCGAACTTGCGCACCACGTTGGCCAGCACTTCGCGCGGGTCGGCGAAGAAAGGTTCGCCTTCGAGTTCGTGCATGGTCATCAACAGTTGCGCGGTCGGACGCTTCTGCCATGGCTCGTTGCACAGGGTATCGGGAATTGGATAACAGATTCGGTCAGCATCACCGATATCCAGGCCCAGGCCGGTGCTTTCCACCGTCGAACCGTTGATGTCCAGAGCAAATA
Source organism: Pseudomonas sp. P1.8 (assembly GCF_001269805.1). NCBI lineage: Bacteria > Pseudomonadati > Pseudomonadota > Gammaproteobacteria > Pseudomonadales > Pseudomonadaceae > Pseudomonas > Pseudomonas sp. P1.8. The sequence continues at coordinate 370,519 of NZ_LHVM01000023.1, read as the reverse complement.
GGGAGGCCGGCAGGTTGATGCCTTTCTCGTAAACCTTGTGGAGGCTGGTGCGTTCAATGCGCTTGCCGCGCACCACACCATTCATATCCGCAATCAGAAGGTCAACGTACAGAACCTCAGGATGTTCCTTAAGGAACGCGTTCGCTTCGTTAAGCTGAACGGCACGCGGGGGTACCGACATGATGCAACACCTTTGTTGTTAAAAATATCAATCATTGATCTTTTCTGGTTTCAGTCAACCCGAACGGCATGCCGAAGTCAAGCGAGGCCTTTTTTGCCCTAAAAAAGCGCTCGCATGGCTTTTTTGAGGCACTTTGGGGCGTTTTTATACCCTTTGGCGTGTTGGCTACCGCGGGCTTGAGCGGACCGTGTTGTATTTTTTACGGGGGTGTTGTGTAAAAAAATGAACAAGGCTAAGCTCGAATCAAACCCATAACAGCAATAATACCGGGGTGCTTCATGTCTCGCCTGCCGTTAATCGGCGTCACCGACTGCTCAAGACAGGTCGGTCGACATGTTTACCACATCAGTGGTGACAGGTTCGTCCGCGCCATGGGCTCAGCAGCTCGGATGATTCTCTCGTCCTTGACGGTTCGACCGTCCCCGTCCGATATTCTGGACGGTCGCAATGGCACCCCCATTACGGTTACTCCATTCAATATAGAACCGATTCACAATAGTGGCTCAACCATCGTGCAGGATACCGCTCGCGATTCTGCACGCCTGGCTTCGACGCAAGTGCCCACAAGCACGGGCGCCTGCCGCAGACTTGCATTCCAACGCGACGCCGATGCGTCAACTATCGCCTGACTCATGCAAGAGTCAGGGAACTCAAAGCCTAGAGGCATTTATGAGTAACAACCTCGACCAGCTCACCGATTGGTTGAAAGACCACAAGATCACAGAAGTCGAATGCATGATCGCCGACTTGACCGGGATTACCCGGGGCAAGATTTCGCCGACCAACAAATTCATCGCCGAAAAAGGCATGCGCCTGCCAGAAAGCGTTCTGCTGCAGACCGTGACCGGCGATTACGTCGAAGACGACATCTATTACGAACTGCTCGATCCGGCCGACATCGACATGATCTGCCGTCCAGACCAGAGCGCGGTGTACGTGGTGCCTTGGGCCATCGAGCCGACCGCCATCGTTATCCACGACACCTACGACAAACAAGGCAACCCGATCGAGCTGTCGCCGCGCAACGTGCTCAAGAAGGTTCTGAAACTCTATACCGACAAGGGCTGGCAGCCGATTGTGGCGCCGGAAATGGAGTTCTACCTGACCAAGCGCAGCGACGACCCGGATTACCCGTTGCAGCCGCCGATCGGTCGCTCCGGTCGTCCGGAGACCGGTCGCCAGTCGTTTTCCATCGAAGCGGCGAACGAATTCGATCCACTGTTTGAAGACGTCTACGACTGGTGCGAATTGCAGGAGCTGGATCTCGACACATTGATCCACGAGGACGGCACGGCGCAGATGGAAATCAACTTCCGTCACGGCGATGCCCTGTCCCTGGCCGACCAGATCCTGGTGTTCAAGCGCACCATGCGCGAAGCCGCGCTCAAGCACGACGTGGCCGCGACCTTCATGGCCAAGCCGATGACCGGCGAGCCGGGCAGTGCAATGCACTTGCACCAGAGCATCATCGACATGGAGACCGGCAAGAACATCTTCTCCAATGAAGACGGGACCATGAGCCAGCTGTTCCTGCACCACATTGGCGGCTTGCAGAAACTCATCCCCGAGCTGTTGCCGCTGTTCGCGCCCAACGTCAACTCGTTCCGCCGCTTCCTGCCGGACACCTCGGCACCGGTGAACGTGGAGTGGGGCGAAGAGAACCGCACCGTGGGCCTGCGGGTTCCGGATGCCGGACCACAGAACCGTCGGGTGGAAAACCGCCTGCCGGGCGCCGACGCCAACCCTTACCTGGCAATTGCCGCGAGCCTGCTCTGCGGCTACATCGGCATGGTCGAAGGCCTGAACCCGAGTGCGCCGGTGGTGGGGCGTGGCTATGAACGCCGCAACCTGCGCCTGCCACTGACCATCGAAGATGCGCTGGAACGCATGGAAAACAGCGCGACCATCGAGCGTTATCTGGGCAAAAATTTCATCACTGGCTACGTCGCGGTCAAGCGGGCCGAGCATGAAAACTTCAAGCGCGTCATCAGTTCGTGGGAAAGGGAATTCCTGCTCTTTGCCGTTTGATACGCCGGGCGCCGTCGTTTTCGGGCGGCGCTTTTACCTGATTTTTTTAGGAGATTCGTATGACCAGCAACAATCCGCAAACCCGTGAATGGCAAACCCTGAGCAACGATCACCACCTGGCTCCGTTCAGCGACTTCAAGCAGCTGAAAGAGAAAGGCCCGCGGATCATCACCAATGCCAAGGGTGTTTACCTGTGGGATAGCGAAGGCAACCAGATCCTCGACGGCATGGCCGGTTTGTGGTGCGTGGCGATTGGTTACGGTCGCGATGAACTGGCCGACGCGGCCAGCAAGCAGATGCGCGAATTGCCTTACTACAACCTGTTCTTCCAGACCGCCCACCCGCCGGTGCTGGAACTGGCCAAGGCCATCTCCGATATCGCGCCCGAAGGCATGAACCACGTGTTCTTCACCGGGTCCGGTTCCGAAGGCAACGACACCATGTTGCGTATGGTTCGCCATTATTGGGCGATCAAAGGCCAGCCGAACAAGAAAGTCATCATCAGCCGCAAGAACGGCTATCACGGTTCCACCGTGGCCGGCGCGAGCCTGGGCGGCATGACTTACATGCACGAACAGGGCGACTTGCCGATCCCGGGCATCGTCCACATTGCCCAGCCGTACTGGTTCGCCGAAGGCGGCGACATGACCCCGGAAGAGTTCGGGATCTGGGCGGCCAATCAGCTGGAAGAGAAAATTCTCGAAGTCGGCGTCGACAACGTCGGTGCCTTCATTGCCGAGCCGATCCAGGGTGCGGGCGGCGTGATCATTCCGCCAGACAGCTACTGGCCGCGCATCAAGGAAATCCTCGCCAAGTACGACATCCTGTTCGTGGCCGATGAAGTGATTTGCGGTTTCGGTCGTACCGGTGAGTGGTTCGGTAGCGATTTCTACGGTCTCAAGCCCGACATGATGACCATCGCCAAAGGCCTGACGTCCGGCTACATCCCGATGGGTGGCCTGATTGTGCGTGATGAAGTGGTGGACGTGCTCAACGAGGGCGGCGACTTCAACCACGGTTTCACTTACTCCGGGCACCCGGTGGCCGCTGCGGTGGCGCTGGAAAACATCCGCATCATGCGCGACGAGAAAATTATCGAGCGCGTCCATGCAGAAACGGCACCGTATTTGCAGAAACGTCTGCGGGAACTCAACGATCATCCGCTGGTGGGGGAAGTTCGTGGGGTAGGTCTGTTGGGGGCCATCGAACTGGTTCAGGACAAGGCCACACGCAAGCGTTATGAAGGCAAGGGCGTCGGCATGATCTGCCGTCAATTCTGCTTCGACAACGGCCTGATCATGCGCGCCGTCGGCGATACCATGATCATCGCGCCACCCCTGGTGATTACACCGGCGGAAATCGATGAGCTGGTGGCCAAGGCTCGCAAGTGTCTTGACCTGACCCTGAGTGCATTGCAGGGCTAAGTGCTAGGCTCTGAGCGCAAAGTCCGAGGTTCTGTAGAAAACAGGAACTTGCGCTCAGAGCTGTCAGAAAGCGTGGCCTTTCCTTGAAAGACCGATGTGGATCTTGCCAGACTAGCCGCGGTTCCAGTTACCCGGGTTCGGTCGCTGAACAAGTGGTTCAAAAAAGAAAAATTTGGAGCATTACGCATGAAGGCACTAGGTAAAAAGCTCGCTGGCAAAACACTCCTTGCCATGTCCATGATGGGGTTGATGGCGGGCGCGGTTCACGCCGATGACAAAGTTCTGCACGTGTATAACTGGTCCGATTACATCGCCCCGGATACCGTCAAGAAGTTCGAAGACGAGTCGGGCATCAAAGTGGTCTACGACGTCTTCGACAGCAACGAAACCCTCGAAGCCAAGTTGCTGGCCGGCAAGTCCGGTTATGACATCGTTGTGCCGTCGAACAATTTCCTGGCCAAGCAGATCAAGGCCGGCGTGTACCAGAAGCTGGACAAGTCCAAGCTGCCTAACTGGAAAAACCTGAACCCTGACCTGCTCAAGGCCGTATCGGTCAGCGACCCGGGCAACGAACACGCTTTCCCGTACATGTGGGGTTCGATCGGCATTGGCTTCAACGCCGAGAAGGTCAAGGCTGCACTGGGTGCCGATGCACCGACCAACTCCTGGGACCTGTTGTTCAAACCTGAAAACGCCGCGAAGTTGAAATCGTGCGGTATCAGTTTCCTCGATTCGCCAACCGAGATGATTCCGGTGGCGTTGCACTACCTGGGCTATCCAACCGACAGCCAGGACAAAAAACAACTGGCCGAAGCCGAAGCGCTGTTCCTGAAAATCCGTCCTTCGGTAGGTTACTTCCACTCGTCCAAGTACATCTCCGACCTGGCCAACGGCAACATCTGCGTGGCCGTGGGTTACTCGGGTGACATTTACCAGGCCAAGTCCCGCGCAGAAGAAGCCGGCGACAAGGTGAAAGTCAGCTACAACATTCCGAAAGAAGGTGCAGGCAGCTTCTACGACATGGTCGCCATCCCTAAAGATGCCGAAAACGTCGAAGGCGCCTACAAATTCATGACCTTCCTGCAGAAGCCGGAAATCATGGCTGAAATCACCAACGCCGTGCGTTTCCCGAACGGTAACGCGGCTGCCACGCCGCTGGTGGATAAAGACATCACCAGCGACCCGGGCGTTTACCCGCCAGCGGACGTCCTGGCCAAGCTGTACGCGATTGCCGACTTGCCGGCCGCGACCCAGCGGATCATGACCCGCAGCTGGACCAAGATCAAATCCGGTAAATAAGTAATAGCCCTGTAGGAGCGAGCATGCTCGCGATGAACCTGAGAGCGCCACGGGGTGTCAGGCACCCATCGTTATCGTTGACGACCATCGCGAGCAGGCTCGCTCCTACAGGTGTAACTGCATAAAAGTTTTGCTGGAACGGTTTTTCGAGGGTAAGTTGCGCGCCGGTTTTGTTGCCGGGCAACCACGGTTGTCATGTAACACGGGGCAACTTGGGCCCAACTAATTTTAGAGGACCTTCACTTGCCTATTTTTTCTTTGTTGCGCAATGCCATGCTGGTTGGCGCCGGATTGACACTGGCTGTCAGTGTCCAGGCCGCCGGTACCGTGCATATTTATAACTGGTCGGATTACATCGGCGAGAGCACGTTGGCCGACTTCCAGAAAGAGACCGGCATCAAGCCGGTGTATGACGTTTTCGATTCCAACGAAACCCTGGAAGGCAAGTTGCTGGCCGGGCGTACCGGTTACGACGTGGTCGTGCCGTCGAACCATTTCCTCGGCAAGCAGATCAAGGCCGGGGCTTTCCAGAAGCTCGACAAGTCGCAACTGCCGAATTATTCGAATCTCGATCCTGTGTTGCTCAAGCGCCTGGAACAGAACGATCCCGGCAACCTGTACGCCGTGCCGTACCTGTGGGGCACCAACGGCATCGGTTATAACGTCGACAAGATCAAGGCTGTGCTGGGCGTCGATACGATTGATTCGTGGGGCGTGCTGTTCGAGCCGGAGAACATCAAGAAGCTGCAAAGCTGCGGTGTAGCGTTCCTCGATTCGGCTGATGAAATGATGCCGACCGTGCTCAACTACATGGGCCTGAACGCCAACAGCACCGACCCTGAAGACTACAAAAAAGCCGAAGCCAAGTTGCTGGCGGTGCGGCCTTACGTGACGTACTTCCACTCTTCGAAATACATCGCAGACCTGGCCAACGGCGATATCTGCGTGGCGATCGGTTTCTCCGGCGACATCTTCCAGGCGAAAAATCGCGCCGATGAAGCCAAGAAAGGCGTGAACATCGCTTACTCGATTCCCAAAGAAGGCGGCGCGCTCTGGTTCGACATGCTGGCGATTCCGAAGGACTCGACCAACGTCAAACAGGCCAACGCGTTCATCAACTACTTGCTGAAACCTGAGGTGATTGCGCAGGTCAGCGATTACGTCGGCTACGCCAACCCTAACCCGGCGTCGGACAAACTGATGGAACAGTCCATTCGCACCGACGAAGCGGTGTACCCACCGCAAGCGGTGCTCGACAAGACCTACGTGTCCGTCGAGTTACCGCCGAACATTCAACGTTTGATGACCCGCAGCTGGACCAAGGTCAAGTCGGGTAAATAGTTTCAAGGCTCAAACTATCCAGGTTGGCTCACCTTGAGCGAACTGCACTCTTTTTTTCTGGGAGTTTCGTAAATGGCAGTTGCCTCCGGCGCCTATAAGAAAGCCCTCGAGGGCGACCAGTCACCTAAACAGGTGCTGGTCAAAATCGACCGGGTCACGAAGAAGTTCGACGAGACGATTGCCGTGGACGACGTGTCCCTGGAAATCAAGAAAGGCGAGATTTTCGCCCTGCTCGGCGGTTCGGGATCGGGCAAATCCACGTTGCTGCGCATGCTCGCCGGTTTCGAACGGCCCACGGAAGGGCGGATTTTCCTCGATGGCGTAGACATCACCGACATGCCGCCGTACGAGCGGCCGATCAACATGATGTTCCAGTCGTACGCCCTGTTCCCGCACATGACCGTGGCGCAGAACATCGCCTTCGGCCTCAAGCAGGACAAATTGCCGGCCGCTGAAGTCGATGCCCGCGTGGCGGACATGCTCAAGCTGGTGCAGATGAGCCAGTACGCCAAGCGCAAGCCGCACCAGTTGTCCGGCGGCCAGCGTCAGCGCGTGGCCCTGGCCCGTTCCTTGGCCAAGCGCCCGAAGCTGTTGCTGCTCGACGAACCGATGGGCGCGCTGGATAAAAAGCTGCGCTCGCAAATGCAGCTGGAACTGGTCGAGATCATCGAGCGCGTCGGCGTGACCTGCGTCATGGTGACCCACGACCAGGAAGAGGCCATGACCATGGCCGAGCGCATCGCGATCATGCACCTGGGATGGATTGCCCAGATCGGCAGCCCGATCGACATCTACGAAACCCCGACCAGCCGCCTGGTCTGCGAATTCATCGGTAACGTGAACATCTTCGAAGGCGAAGTGATCGACGACGCCGAAGGCCACGCGATCATTACCTGCAAAGACATGGACCACCAGATCTACGTGGGCCACGGCATCAGCACCTCGGTGCAGGACAAATCGGTTACCTACGCGATCCGTCCGGAAAAACTGCTGGTCACCGCCGACATGCCGACCTGCCAGTACAACTGGTCCAGCGGCAAGGTCCACGACATTGCGTACCTGGGCGGGCACTCGGTGTTCTACGTCGAGCTGCCAAGCGGCAAGCTGGTGCAGTCGTTCGTGGCCAACGCCGAACGTCGTGGCGCGCGTCCGACCTGGGGCGATCAGGTTTACGTGTACTGGGAAGACGATAGCGGCGTGGTACTTCGCTCATGAACATGCGCAAATTCAAACGCCGACTCAATCGAATAATTCCCGGTGGCCGCCAACTGGTCATCGGGGTTCCGTTCATCTGGCTGTTCCTGTTCTTCATGTTGCCGTTCTTCATTGTGTTGAAGATCAGCTTCGCCGAAGCCGACGTGGCCATTCCGCCGTACACCGAAATCTACAGCTTCGCCGAACAGAAGTTGCAGTTGCTGCTGAACCTGGGCAACTACGCGATGCTCGGCGACGATGAGTTGTACATCGCCGCGTACCTGGGCTCGTTGAAGATGGCGCTGATCAGCACCATCCTCTGCCTCGTGATTGGCTACCCGATGGCCTACGCCATCGCCAGCGCCCGTAAAGAGATGCAAACGGTGCTGGTGCTGCTGATCATGATGCCGACCTGGACCGCGATCCTGATCCGCGTCTACGCGTGGATGGGCATCCTCAGCAACAACGGTTTGCTCAACGGTTTCCTGATGAGCATGGGCTGGATCGACGAACCGCTGCAGATCCTCAACACCAACCTGGCGGTCTACATCGGTGTTGTCTATTCGTACCTGCCGTTCATGATCCTGCCGCTGTACGCCAACCTGGTGAAGCACGACAACAGCTTGCTGGAAGCCGCTTCCGACCTGGGTTCGAGCACGTTCAACAGCTTCTGGAAAATCACCATCCCGCTGTCCAAGAACGGCATCATCGCCGGCTGCATGCTGGTGTTCATCCCGGTGGTGGGTGAGTTCGTGATTCCGGAACTGCTCGGCGGTCCGGAAACCCTGATGATCGGTAAGGTGCTGTGGCAAGAGTTCTTCAACAACCGTGACTGGCCGGTGGCGTCCGCTCTGGCGGTGGTGATGCTGGCGATCCTGATTGTGCCGATCATCCTGTTCAACCGCAGTCAGGCCAAGGAAATGGAGGGTAAAGAATGAAGCGCTTCCGTTTCTCCAGCTTGATGCTGGTCGTGGGTCTGTTGTTCATCTACCTGCCAATGCTGATCCTGGTCATCTACTCGTTCAACGCCTCGAAGCTGGTAACGGTATGGGGCGGTTGGTCGATCAAGTGGTACGTCGGCCTGCTCGACAACTCGCAACTGATGGGTTCGGTGGTGCGCTCGCTGGAAATCGCCTGCTACACGGCGATTGCGGCGGTGGCACTGGGTACCCTGGCCGCGTTCGTCCTGACCCGTATCACTCACTTCAAGGGCCGCACGCTGTTCGGTGGCCTGGTCACCGCGCCGCTGGTGATGCCCGAAGTGATCACCGGTCTGTCTCTGTTGCTGCTGTTCGTGGCGATGGCGCAGATGATCGGCTGGCCACAGGAACGCGGCATCGTCACCATCTGGATCGCCCACACGACGTTCTGTGCGGCGTATGTGGCGGTGGTGGTCTCGGCGCGCTTGCGTGAGCTGGACCTGTCCATCGAAGAGGCAGCCATGGACCTCGGTGCTCGGCCGTGGAAGGTGTTCTTCCTGATCACCATTCCGATGATCGCGCCATCGCTGGCAGCGGGGGGCATGATGTCCTTCGCGCTGTCCCTGGATGATCTGGTATTGGCGAGCTTCGTGTCCGGGCCGGGTTCCACGACCCTGCCGATGGAAGTGTTCTCGGCGGTGCGTCTGGGTGTCAAACCCGAGATCAACGCCGTGGCCAGCCTGATCCTGCTGGCAGTGTCGATTGTGACCTTCCTGGTCTGGTTCTTCAGCCGCCGTGCCGAAGAAAGCCGCAAGCGTGCGATCCAGCAAGCCATCGAGGAGAGTGCTGCCGACTCCTGGAAGCAGCCGGATGTGCGTCGCGCACAGGCACCGGAAGCGGCTTGAGCCTGATGGGTTGATCACCTCTTTGTGATCAGCCCGAATCCCCTGTAGGAGCGAGCATGCTCGCGATGCACGTGAGGGCACCGCGTACATTCAGGTAGCCCCGTCATCGTTGACGACCATCGCGAGCATGCTCGCTCCTACAGGGATGGCGCAATCCGATTCATAGAAGGCGATTCACGTCATGAGTAAAACCGTCGCCATCGTTGTTTTCTCCGGCGTGCAGTCGCTGGATGTCACCGGTCCGCTGGACGTGTTCTCCGAAGCCAACCGTTTTCTTGCCCCCGAGGATCACTATCGTCTGGAGGTGATCGGCGTCGAGCGCAAGATGATGGTGTGCTCCAACGGTTTGTCACTCAACGCTCATCGCCACTTCAGCGAAGCACGGGAGCCGTATGACCTGTTGCTGGTGGCTGGTGGGCCGCAGTTGCCCTTCATGGATTTCGGCAGGACCTTCGATGGCTGGTTGCGCCATGCCTGCGTGCGAGCCGAGCGTTTTGGTTCGATCTGTAACGGTGCCTTTATGCTTGCCCGGGCCGGTTTGCTGGAAGGGCGCACGGTCACCACGCATTGGCAGGACGCTGCGGCGCTTGCGAGTTTTTGCCCTTCGACCCGGGTGGAAGCGGATCGGTTGTACGTCGAGGACGACGAGCTGTTCACCTCGGCCGGGGTCTCGGCGGGGATCGATCTGTCGCTGTACCTGCTGGGGCGCGATCATGGGCCCGACGTTGCGTTGAATGTGGCCAAGCGATTGGTGGTGTTTACCCAGCGTTCGGGTGGCCAATCGCAGTTCAGTCCATTTTTGACTCCCCACGCCGAACCGACCTCGATCATGGCGATGGTTCAGCATTACGTGCTGGCCAACCTGACCGGCGACCTTGCCGTCGCTGATCTGGCCAATGCCGCCAACATGAATGCGCGCAACTTTTCCCGGGTGTTTGCCAGGGAGGCGAAAATCACCCCGGCGGAGTTCGTCGAGCGAGCGAGGGTGGATGCGGCACGGGTGATGCTCGAGAGCACGCGGGCGCCACTCAAGACCGTGGCGTATCAGTGCGGGTTTCGCGATGCGCAGCACATGCGCAGTGTGTTCAATTGTCGGTTGGGAGTGACGCCGCAGCAGTTCAGGTTGAATTTTTCGGCGATGGTTTGAAGTATTGGCATGGTCTTCACAGCCCCATCGCGGGCAAGCCCGCACCCACAGGTTTTATGTTGCTAACAACAATTGTGTTCAACCAAGATTCCTGTGGGAGCGGGCTTGCCCGCGATGGGGCCGGTCCTGTCGACAATGAGTTATGGCGCAGCTCGCGCCGGCAATAGCTTCAACGTTCCGCGCGTATTGGCCGTGACCTCTTCGTCATTGAGGTGCGCCTGGAAATAGAGGCCTTCGATGTACGCCTCGGATTGATCCTCATAGTGACGGTCGAGCAGCACACCACTCTGGCCGACCGGGTTGATGGTCAGGCTGTGGGCTGGATCGGCAAAGTCGACCAGGCGTCGGGTCGAGGGTCCGTAGGTGACGGGCCACGGTGCCGGGCCGATTTTCGCTGAAAGATTGTTCGGCACCTCGTGGCTGCCTGGAGCGGCGAACGGACCCACGTTGAAGATCCGGTCCAATGGCTTCTGTTGTCCCAGTGGATGGCCGTGGGTCAGCGTGTGCGCGTTGCCCCACTGCCACTGCGCGAAGTCCGCGCCGAAGGTGGCCTTGAGGTGCGCGATGCTGGCCTGCCAGGCTGCCTTCACCGTGTCTGCGCGGGTTTCCTTGCCGAGGGTGGTGCGGTTGTCCCACCACGGCGAGTCGACGGTTTCAGCCAGGCGCGGCAGCGCGGCGTCGATCACGCGGGTCGAGAGCAAGGTTTCGAAAAAGTCGTTGCCCAATTCGTCGTGCATGGTCGCGTCGGCGAGGCTGAACAGGAATTGGTTGAACACCGTGGCGCTGGTGGACTCCAGCGGGTAATCACCTTTCCATTGCGCCAGTTGTTCCACCAGTTTGAGTTCGTCGGGATCGCTCACCACTTCACGCAACACCGGCAACAGAGGTGCCAACAAACGCGGACCGTAGGCCGTGGTGGTGCCCAGTTGCAGCTTCTGGCTGGTCTCCAGATCCCACTTCACGTTTTTGTCGCTGAGCTGCTGATTGAGCTGCTGGCCGCGGTCGGCAAGGTTGTAATAACCGGGAATCTCCATGCCGGTTGACGACACGGGCTGGAAGTTGGCCGAGACGATGTAGCCCCGCGCCGGGTTTTCTTCCTGGGGGTTGGCGCTGAACGGGTAGAAGCCGTCCTTGTCCGCTTCGGCCGTGCTGCCATCGAGGATGAACCAGGGACGCACACCCGCCGGACGCTTGGGCAATTGCGCCGCTGCCCACCAGCCGATATCGCCCTTGGTATTGGCCCAGACAACGTTCAAGCCGGGCGCCTGGATTTTTGCCGCGGCACCACGGGCCTTGGCCAGGGTGTCGGCGCGGTTGAGCTGATAGAAACCGTCGATGATCGGATTCTGGCTTTCGAGAAAGGCCCACCACATGGCAATCGGCGTTTTGCCGACACCGGCACCCAAGGCGTCGTTGACGATCGGCCCATGGGGCGATTGGCGCAATACCAGTGTCACCGGTGCCTGGCCCTTGACCGCGATCTGTTGTTCGCTGGAGGTCATGTCCACCCATTTGCCGCGATACCAGACCTGGTTGGGGTTGCCTGGGTTGACCTTCTCGGCGATCAGGTCGAGGTCATCGTTCTGGAACATGGTAATGCTCCAGCCGAAGTCGCGGTTCAAGCCCAGGGATGCGAACGGCATCAAGGCCTGATAGTGACCGTAGAGCTCGAAGCCCGGTGCATAGAGGTGAGCTTCGTACCACACCGACGGCGCAGAGAAGCGTATATGCGGATCGCCCGCCAGCAGTGGCTTGCCGCTTTTGGTGCGACTGCCGGCGACAACCCAGGCATTGCTGCCCTCGAATTGCGGCAGGCCATTATCGGCCAGGGCCTGTTCGCTGAGGCGGGCGAGAGCGTTGAGATCTTTCCAGTCGATGCCGGTCATCGACGGTGCGGCTCCATTGAGCACGCCCTTGGGCTGCCAGTCGAGATCAAAGACGTTCAGGTATTGAGGGCCCAGTTGATCACGGACAAACGTCAACAAGGGTTCGGTGCGAAATGCGGCAGCAAAGCTGTAGGCCATGTAACCGGCAATGCTGATGGTGTCCTGAGCCGTGAACGGGCGCTTGGAAATGCCCAGCACATCGAATTCCACGGGTTTTGGGTGGCTGTCCTGATACTGATTGATACCGTCCAGGTAGGCTTGCAGGGCAATGAACGAGGGAGACTGTTTGTCCAGATTCGCCAGATAGGTTTCGGCACGCTCGCGAATGCGCAGACTGCGCATCAGTTTGTCGGTGTCGAGCAGTTTCGGTCCGAGCACTTCAGCCAGTTCGCCACGGGCGAGACGGCGCAGGACTTCCATCTGGAACAGCCGGTCCTGGGCATGCACATAGCCGAGAGTGCGGTACAGGTCGGTTTCGTTTTCGGCGCGGATATGCGGGACGCCGCGCTCGTCGTAGCGCACGGTGACCGAGCCTTGCAGGTGTTGCAGTTCGACCATGCCCTGGCGTGACGGCTGCTTGCTGTAGAGATACCAGCTGGCGCCTGCGGCCAGCACGACGATCAGCAGAGCGAGAGCGGTCAGGCTACGTTTCATGGCGACTCCTTGTTGTTATTGTGGTCCATGGGGCTCTGTTTAACACGCGCTGCCGATTTGACGCATCGCCCGTAGGAGGGATTCGTCTTACTCGGCTTTTTTCTCTTGCGGCGGATCGACCGGCCAGGGGCAGTAACACCCTACCGCCAGTGTGTGCGTAGCACTCACCGAACGGCCTTCGTCGAGTGCTTGCAGGATCGGTTCGATAAAGCTGTTGCTCGAATTACAGGTCAGGCCCTCGCTGTACGGGCCGAAGTACGCGAGTTTGCCGGAACGATCCCAGATCGCCACCGCGGGACTGGCGGGGACCTGTTCGGAACCGGGCAGGACGTCGATGGTTTTCAGGTTGCTCAAGATGCTCGGCAACTGGCCGTGGCTGCCGGGTTTTTGCACCGCATAAAATTCCACACCGTGCGGTACGTAGCGCTCGACCAGTTCCGTCAGGTGTTGTTGATTGCCGACGTTGCATGGGCAAGCCGGGTCCCAGAAATGCACGAGGCGGATGGCGCCAGGTCCGGCCATGGCCTCGGGAAGACGCAGCGGATCACCGGAAAACATTGCGGTGTGGGAACTGAATGCGCGCAGGTAACGCCCTTGAAACCAGTCGTAGCCCGCCCACAATGCGCCGGCACACACCACGGCGAGCAGGCTGGCAAACAGGGTGGCGCGAAGGGGCGAGCGCATCGGTTCAATCCTCGAAGGTCGGCTAGCTTGCCATGCTTGCCGCGACAGATGAATATCGCAGGCCTATAAAGTCCGTTTCTGCTTTGGAATTGTCCATGTCTGTCACTTTCGACCCTGAACTCTTGCGCGCCAGCCTGCGGCCATTGGCGGATGGGCAGCCTTTGTCGACGCAGGCGCAGGCCTATCAGCGGTTCTACGGGCTGGATTTTGCGCAGCGTCGAGTGCGCAGTGGCCTTGGGCGCTTCGAGATTGATGGGTATCAGCTGGTGAGTCAGTTCTGGTGGCCCGAAGGGGCGAAGGCGACGCTGTTTGTCTTCCACGGTTTTTATGACCACACCGGGCTGTACCGGCATGTGATTGAGTGGGCGCTGGACCAGGGGTTCGCTGTGATTGCCTGTGATTTGCCGGGGCATGGGTTGTCCAGTGGCGAGCGTGCGAGCATCAAGGATTTCGCCGAGTACCAGGACACCTTGCAAGGGCTGTTTACCGAAGCAAAATCCCTTGATTTACCGCAACCGTGGCATCTGTGCGGGCAGAGTACCGGCGGGGCCATCGTGATCGATCATGTGTTGAATGCCGGCGCGAACAGCCCGGCCCAGGGGCAGGTGATTCTGTTGTCACCGCTGGTGCGACCACGGGCGTGGGGTTGGTCGCAATTGAGCTATTACTTGCTCAAACCGTTCGTCAAAGCCATTGCCCGGCGCTTCAGCGAAAACTCCAACGACCCGGCGTTCCTGCCGTTCCTGCAAGCCGATCCGTTGCAGCCACTGCGTCTGCCGACCGCGTGGGTCGGGGCGTTGTCACGCTGGATCAAACGCATCGAAGCCGCGCCGATCAGCAGTCGACGGCCATTGATAGTGCAGGGGCAGGCAGATATGACCGTCGATTGGGAACACAATCTTGAAGTGCTGCGCGGCAAGTTTGATCGGCCACAGGTGCTAATGCTGCCTGAGGCTCGGCATCATCTGGCGAATGAAACGCTGGTGATGCGAACGGAGTATTTCGGGTTTTTGACCAAGCGGATGAGCCGGCAGTATCGATGAGTCAAGATCGAAAGATCGCAGCCTTCGGCAGCTCCTACAGAGCGCAGCTGCCGAAGGCTGCGATTTTTTTCACTGGGGGTTCTGCCCCACCGCCAACCCCGCCCGAATCGCCGCCAGCGCCGCCTGATAGTAAGCCTGACCTTCAGCCGACTCGGCAAAGGTCGCAAACTCCTCCAGCTCGTTGTCCGACAGATCACGATAGACATACAACAGCGTGTTGTTCAGGTCGCTACCGATCTGGTCCATCAGGCGTTGGCGCTGCCCGTTCAACATGCTTTGTGCCTGACCGGCCCCGAGCAGGCCGGGGATCATCGCGCTCAGGCTGTCCGCTGCGACGCCGGCAATCGCGAGGCTGACTTCTGCGCCCGCTTCACGCGCCGGCAGGGCCTGAGCGAGATGGCCGATGATCAGCATGCGGCTGTCGCTGGCCTGCATTTTTGGCAATCCCTTGGCATTTTTTGCCAGTTGATCCCGACGGGTCGCCAGCAATTCGGCGGCGATGATTTTCTTGCCCAGTGGCGACTGGAAAAACGTCAGTGCCGGCTTTGGGTCGGCGAGATTCTTGCGCAGTTGCGCTTGGGCGCGTTGGTCCACGGCCTGGGGCGCAAAGCGCTGATTGCTGTTATTGACGAGTGCCTGGAAGACCGCGGGAGGCAGGCTGCTTTGGTAGCGCTGTTGAGCGGCCGTGAGGGCGTCGTTGAAATGCACGCGTTGCTCTGGCCAGCCGGCGACCTTGTACAGCTGGTCATGGCCGTCTGCCCAGGCGGGCAAAACGCAGAACATCAGCAGTGATAAAAGCAAACGGCGCATAGGGACTCCTGTCGGCAGGCGACTATTCTCCGTGTGGCACCCTGACTTGTCGAGAATTCGAATCAACCCGCTGCGCGGCTCTGTCGGATTTTCAGGCACAGGCATACTATGCGCGCCATGCAAATATCCTCTGATCACCCGCTGCTGTTACGAATCGTCGATGACCTGGCCGAGCGCGGCTGGTCGCAGCAGAATATTTTCCTGCCTCTGGATCTGACCCGGGCTCTGGCGGCCGAGTGCCGTAAACGTGCCGCCGAGGGTGAGCTGGCTCCGGCCGCCGTCGGCCGTGGACCGACTTCGGAGATTCGCGAGGGAATCCGCGGTGATCATATCCAGTGGATCGATCCCGGCCAGGCCGAGGCTTGCGACAGCTACCTGAGCTTGATGGACAGCCTGCGCGAGGCGATCAATCGCGGGTTGTTCCTGGGGCTGGAGGATTTCGAAAGCCATTTCGCGATGTATCCACCCGGCGCGTTCTACCTCAAGCACCTCGACCGTTTTCGCGATGACGACCGGCGCATGGTCTCGGCGGTGGTCTACCTCAACGACGGCTGGCTGCCTGAGCACGGCGGTCAGTTGCGCATGTACCTGGACAATGAGCGTGCCTACGACGTGCAACCTACCGGCGGTTGCCTGGTGGTGTTTCTCTCTGGCGAAGTGCCCCACGAAGTCTTGCCGGCAGCCCGCGAACGCCTGTCATTGACCGGCTGGTTCCGGCGACGTGGCAACGAGCCGTTCTGACATGGAAAAGATTCTGGTCAGCCGCTGCCTGTTGGGCCACCGCGTGCGTTACGACGGTGGGGCCAGCGGGCCATTCGATCTGCTACAGCAGTGGCTCGATGAAGGTCGGGTTGTGCCCGTGTGCCCGGAAGTTGCCGGTGGCTTGCCGACGCCCCGGGCAGCTGCGGAAATTCCCGGTGGCCAGGGCACTCAGGTACTCGATGGCCAGGCAGCGGTGATCACCACTGAGGGTGAGGACGTCAGTGCGCAGTTTCTGTCCGGGGCTTATCAGGCGCTGGAACTGGTGCAAAAACACGGCATCCGCATTGCCGTGCTCAAGGCCAACAGCCCATCGTGCGGTAATCTGCTGACCTATGACGGCACGTTCAGCGGTGTGAAAATCAGTGGCGAAGGGGTGACGGCTGCGTTGCTCAAGCGCCATGGCGTTCAAGTCTTCAGCGAGCTCGAGCTGGCCGAAGCCGCGGCCGCACTATTGATCTAAGGCTCATCACCAAATCCTGTAGGAGCCAGCAAGCCGGCTCCTACAAATGATCGTGCTAGTTTCAGGGTTTGGGAGTTGCCCCAAACCACTTCTTCTCCAGCGCTTCCATTCGGCCATCGTCCTTGATCCGCTGCAGCGCGTTTTCAAGGCTTGCATGGAACGCCGGATTACCTTTCTGAAACGGAATTGCCAGGTTCACGGCCGGGTTCGCCTTGGGCTTTTCTTCCGTCAGTGACTGCACCAGCAGGATTGATTGCGGTTGTTCTTTTTGCGCGATCAATTGCGCATTGGTCTTGATGTAAGGCTCGCTGAAGTCGAAACGATCCGTCATCTCCGGGGTCTGTGTAATGTGATTGATGGCGATGTCGTATTTGCCGCTTTCCACGCCATTGAGCAGATCGCTGGAATCGGTGACGACAAAGTCGGCGCGCACATCCAGCTCATTGGCCAGCATCTGACCCAGCTCGACTTCGAAGCCGCTCAGCTTGTCGTCCTCCTTGAAATTGAAAGGAGGTGTATTAGCCTCAACGGCAATGCGCAATTCGCCTCGGTCATTGACGTCGTCAATCAGTTCGGCATGGGCCAATGGGCTCAGAAGGGGTATCAGGCAGATCAGGCCAGGCAGAAAGCGCATGGTCACTCCTTTGAATTTATTATCGCGACCCTCTGATTCAGGCTCGCTTTGCTATGGTTGTCGAGTGCCTTCGACAACAAATGGCCATGAAGTTGTCATGGTCAGGCGGATTTTACGGAAAAACTGGAGAAGAAAATGAAAAGCTTTACGTCACGTGCAGCGCTGGTTGGCCTGCTGATGGGTGTTTCGGTACTGGCAAGCGCAGCAACCCCGGCTCCGAAAGGGGCCGAAGTGTCCATCGTTTCTCCTGCAGACGGTGCGACGGTGCCGAAAACTGTCGTGGTCAAATTTGCTGTCGAGAACATTGCCCTGGCACCAGCAGGCGATGTCACCAAAAACACCGGTCACCACCATCTGCTGATTGATGTCGACGAACTGCCGGCGGCCGGTGCGCCGATTCCGAACGATGCCAATCATTTGCACTTCGGCAAGGCGCAGACCCAGGCTGAAGTCACGCTCACGCCGGGCAAGCACACCTTGCAGCTGGAGTTGGGCGATAGCGGCCACATGCCGTTCGATCCACCGATCCTCTCTGAGAAAATCACGGTCAACGTGAAATAAAGTAGCGAGCCCCAGTTGGGCTGACGTTATTCACTGTAGGAGCGAGCCTGCTCGCGATGGTCGTTGACGATAACGCGTGTTTACTGGATGAACGCAGCGCTCTTGAGTCCATCGCTAGCAGGCTCGCTCCCACAAAAAAGGGAGCCCCGAGGGGCTCCCTTTTTCAACTGCGGCCTGTTCTTAGAACAGTACACGGCAACGAATGGTGCCGTTGATGTGCTGCAGCTTCTCTTGCGCCAGGTCCGAGTACTCGGCGTCTACGTCGATTACCACGTAGCCAACCTTCTCGTTGGTCTGCAGGAACTGACCGGAGATGTTGATGCCGTTTTCGGCGAAGACCTTGTTGATCTCGCTGAGTACGCCCGGGATGTTTTCGTGGATGTGCAGCAGGCGGTGCTTGCCAGGGTGAGCCGGCAAGGCCACTTCCGGGAAGTTCACGGACGATACCGACGTACCGTTGTCGCTGTACTTGACCAGCTTCTCTGCCACTTCCAGACCGATGTTGGCCTGGGCTTCAGCGGTGGAACCGCCGATGTGCGGGGTCAGGATCACGTTGTCCAGACCACGCAACGGGCTTTCGAACTCTTCGTCGTTGGAGCGTGGCTCCACCGGGAATACGTCGATGGCCGCGCCGATCAGGTGCTTGTCCTTGATGGCCGCTGCCAGGTGGTCCAGTTCGACCACGGTGCCGCGAGCAGCGTTGATCAGGATGCCGCCTTTCTTGATGGCGCGGATTTCCTTCTCGCCCATCATCCACTGGGTGGCGGCGGTTTCTGGTACGTGCAGCGAAACGATGTCGGACATCGCCAGCAGCTCGTGCAGGTTACCTACCTGAGTCGCGTTACCCAGTGGCAGCTTGGTGATGGTGTCGTAGAAGTACACCTGCATGCCCAGGCCTTCCGCCAGGACCGACAGTTGAGTGCCGATCGAGCCGTAACCGACGATACCCAGCTTCTTGCCACGGATTTCGAAGGAGTTGGCTGCGCTCTTGATCCAGCCGCCACGGTGGCAGGAAGCGTTCTTCTCAGGGATGCCACGCAGCAACAGGATCGCTTCGGCCAGCACCAGTTCCGCTACGGAACGCGTGTTGGAGTACGGCGCGTTGAACACGGCGATACCGCGTTCGCGGGCGGCGTTCAGGTCGACCTGGTTGGTGCCGATGCAGAAACAGCCAACAGCTACCAGCTTCTTCGCGTGATCGAAGATCTCTTCGGTCAGTTGGGTGCGCGAGCGAATGCCGATGAAGTGAGCGTCCGCGATCTTTTCCTTGAGCTGGGCTTCCGGCAGAGAACCTGTGAGGTACTCGATGCTGGTGTAGCCCGCCGCCTTGAGGACGTCGACAGCCGATTGGTGGACGCCTTCGAGAAGAAGGAACTTGATCTTGCTCTTATCGAGAGAAGTCTTGCTCATCTGCGTAAACCTGTATCCCGGAGAAAAATGGCAGGAAAGGGAGCAGCCCGGAGCTGACCCGCACGGCAGGAAAGCCGTCACCGCAGAACAGTCGTTGGGCACTATGCTGCGGGGTCGGTATGCTAGCATAAGCGCCCCGCTAAACACTCATTCCTGCGACGTGAAGCGTTCTCAGGATGACCATGAATTGTTCGAGAGTTCTGTCGATGACCAATCCTGCCCTGATTGATGAGCTGAAGACCCTGGTTGAGCCTGGCAAGGTGCTGACCGATGCCGACTCCCTGAATGCTTACGGTAAGGATTGGACCAAGCATTTCGCGCCGGCCCCGACCGCCATTGTTTTCCCCAAGACCACCGAGCAGGTCCAGGCCATTGTCCTGTGGGCCAATAAACACAAGGTGGCGCTGGTGCCGTCCGGCGGTCGTACCGGATTGTCCGCCGCCGCAGTGGCAGCCAATGGCGAAGTGGTTGTGTCCTTCGATTACATGAACCAGATCCTCGACGTGAACCTGACCGACCGCACTGCCCGTTGTCAGCCGGGCGTGGTGACCAAGCAATTGCAGAACGTCGCAGAGGAAAAAGGCCTGTACTACCCTGTGGACTTCGCATCGTCCGGTTCCAGCCAGATTGGCGGCAATATCGGCACCAATGCCGGCGGAATCAAGGTCATTCGCTACGGCATGACCCGTAACTGGGTAGCCGGCATGAAAGTCGTCACCGGTAAGGGCGACGTGCTGGAGCTGAACCGTGACCTGATCAAGAACGCCACGGGCTACGACATGCGTCAGCTGTTCATCGGCGCCGAAGGCACTCTCGGTTTCGTGGTCGAAGCGACCATGCGCCTGGACCGTGCGCCGAAAAACCTGACCGCGATGGTCCTTGGCACCGCCGATTTCGACTCAATCATGCCGGTGCTGCACGCTTTCCAGAACAAGCTCGACCTGACCGCGTTCGAATTCTTCTCCGACAAAGCCCTGGCCAAGGTCATGGGGCGTGGCGATGTGCCGGCGCCGTTCGAAACCGACTGCCCGTTCTATGCGCTGCTGGAATTCGAAGCGACCACCGAGGAAGTGGCCAACCACGCGCTGGAAACTTTCGAGCACTGCGTTGAGCAAGGCTGGGTACTGGATGGCGTGATGAGCCAGAGCGAAACCCAGTTGCAGAATCTGTGGAAGCTGCGCGAATACATCTCCGAAACCATTTCCCACTGGACGCCGTACAAGAACGACATCTCGGTCACCGTGTCGAAAGTCCCGGCGTTCCTGAAGGAAGTCGATGCAATCGTCGGCGAACACTATCCGGACTTCGAAATCGTCTGGTTCGGCCACATCGGCGACGGCAACCTGCACTTGAACATCCTCAAACCGGATGATCTGAGCAAAGACGAGTTCTTCGCCAAGTGCGCCACCGTCAACAAGTGGGTGTTCGAAATCGTCCAGAAGTACAACGGTTCGATCTCCGCCGAGCACGGCGTGGGCATGACCAAGCGTGACTATTTGACCTACAGCCGCTCACCGGTCGAGATCGAATACATGAAAGCGGTCAAGGCGGTGTTCGACCCGAATGGCATCATGAACCCGGGCAAGATTTTCGCCGTTTGATTTTCGAACTTTAAGAGCACGAAGCAGGAGTCGGTAATGAGCTATCAGCACCAGTATGTCGACGGTACGCGTATTCACTTCCCGTTGGGGAAGGTGGTGTGCATCGGCCGTAACTACGCCGAGCACGCCAAGGAACTGGACAACCCGGTGCCGACCGAACCACTGCTGTTCATCAAGCCGGGCAGTTGCGTGGTGTCGCTGGAGGGTGGATTCAACATCCCGACCGAGCGTGGCTCAGTGCACTACGAAGCGGAAATCGCGGTGTTGATCGGCAAACCATTGTCGACCAAACCGAGCCGTGAAGAAGTGCTCGATGCCATCTCCGGTTTCGCCCCGGCCCTGGACCTGACACTGCGCGACAAGCAGGCGGAGCTGAAGTCCAAGGGCCTGCCGTGGGAAATCGCTAAATCGTTCGATGGCGCGGCGGTGATTGCTCCGTTCGTGTCCGGCAGCACCTTTGCTGACCTGACTGACATTGGCATCCGCCTGACCATCAACGGTGAAGTCCGCCAGGATGGCAACAGCAGCGCAATGCTCAACCCGATCGTACCGATGATCCAGCACATGGCCGGCTGCTTCTCGCTGCAGGCCGGTGATGTGATCCTGACCGGCACGCCGGTGGGTGTGGGGCCGTTGAATGTGGGCGACGAGATCGTCCTGGAACTGCCGGGTGCCAGCAGCTTTACCAGCAGCGTTCGTTAAAAAAGCAAAAGATCGCAGCCTGCGGCAGCTCCTACAGAGATCGGTGTAGGCGCTGCCGCCAGCTGCGATCTTTTGATTTGGCTGAAACGCAAAAGGCCGATCCCGCCATTTCCCGTTTTTTTCACATCCTGTCTGGATAATTCCAAGGCTTGCGGCCGACTGGCCGGGCTCAATTGTGCTATTACCCCTAGCCTGAATTTCTGGAACGCATTCCCTGATGGCCATCCAACCGCTCTCCACGCTTAAAACTGCCCGCCGCTCGCGCTTCGCCCTGCGTTGGTACACCTGGCTTTTGCTGGTGGCCGCCATCGCTTATGGGGTCGCATTTGCCATGCATTGGGACGATCGTGGCGTGCTCTGGATGCAGGAAAATCTCGAAAGCCCGGCCGAGCGCCAGGAGAGTGTCTGGTTGCCGGACTACCAGGCTGTGATCGACGCCAAGCTGCTGCCGGGCATGGAAAAGGATGAGGCCTCCGATCTGGCCTACGATCCTCAAACCAAAACCCTGTTTTCGGTCATGGGTAAAAATCCCTTTCTGGTCGAACTGACCTTGCAGGGCGATGTTCTACGCAAAATGCCATTGGTGGGCTGGAGCAACCCGGAAGGTGTCACCGTGCTGGGCAACGGCCTGCTGGCCATTGTCGATGAGCGTGACCATCAGATCACCATCGTCAAAGTCGATGCCGACACCCGCGAACTGAACCTCGCCGATTTCCTCAAATACGACCTCGGACCTTCGAAAGACCAGAACAAGGCGTTTGAAGGTGTCACCTGGGATGCCCGTAATCAGCAACTGTTGCTGGGTGAAGAGCGTCCCCCCGCGCTGTTCACCTGGAAAGGCGACGGCAAGACGCTCACCGGTGACAAGCAACGACTCGTCAGCAACGATTTGGACATCCGTAACCTTTCGGCCTTGGCCATCGATCCGCGCACCGGCCATACCCTTGTGCTGTCCGCTGACTCTCACCTGTTGCTGGAGTTGGACGAGAAGGGCGAGCAGGTCAGCTTCATGACCTTGCTGGGGGGCTTCAACGGCCTGAAAAAGACCATTCCGCGCGCCGAAGGCGTGACGATGGACGAGGCAGGTACGCTGTATATGGTAAGTGAGCCGAACCTGTTTTACCGGTTCGAAAAGCAGAAGTGACGTTTACGTTTTACAGGAATAATTACGCTCGGTTGTGCGACTTGGCCAGTGGCCATTAAGCTTCAGTTCAGACAGACGTGATATTTCATCCGCCTGTCTTGAACCCGAGCCCTCCCGAATGCGCCGATTTGCCCGCCCCAAGCCCTTGATTCTGATCTTGTCAGTGATATCTCTGATCGTACTGATCGGGATCGGGCAGTACATGCGCCTTTTCGAACGCGCCTGGTTCAACCTGCACACCCTGTGGCAGCCGATGAGCACCCAGTCCATCGGGCTGGATCGGTACCAGGTGGCCGCAGAGGCGCAAGTGATTGAAGGCTTGAACGACGATGTTTCGGCGTTGACCTTCGACCCTGTACGCAAAAGCCTCTTTACCGTGACCAACAAGAATTCCGAACTGATCGAGCTATCCCTCGATGGCAGGATTTTGCGTCGCGTTTCGCTGATCGGTTTCGGCGATCCGGAAGCCGTGGAGTTCATCAGCGCCGATACCTATGTCATCACAGACGAGTCTCAGCAGCGGCTGATCAAGATTCACCTGGAGCCGGGCGTGACTTTTCTCGATGCGGCAGATGCCGAACAGATGACCCTCGGCGTGCACATGAGCGGCAACAAGGGGTTTGAGGGGCTGGCTTATGATTCGGTGGGCAAGCGGCTGTTTGTTGCCAAGGAACGCGACCCGATGCTGATCTACGAGGTGCACGGATTTCCGCATTTCAATCCCGAAAAATCCTATGCAGTTCACGTGATCAACAACCCCAAGCGCGATGCCGGGATGTTCGTGCGCGATCTGTCGAGTCTGCAATACGACGAACGAAGCGGTCATTTGCTGGCGCTGTCGGACGAGTCCAACCTGATTCTGGAGCTGGACGTGGACGGGCGACCGCTGAGCACCATGTCGCTGATCAAAGGCCGGCAAGGTCTGAAGAAAACCGTACCGCAGGCAGAAGGCATCGCCATGGATGACGAGGGCACCATGTATCTGGTGAGCGAGCCGAACCTGTTTTACGTGTTCAAAAAACCAACCCAGCCTTGAGGCTGACACGGTTCCTGTAGGACCTGGCTTGCCAGCGAAGGGTGCAAGACATTCGACATCGATGTCGGCCATTACACCGCTTTCGCTGGCAAGCCAGCTCCTACAGGGGATTGTGTGAGCTTATTCAGCGCGCAGGGTTTTCACACCTTCGCTGGTCCCAAGCAGCAACAGATCCGCCGGACGCGCCGCGAACAAACCGTTGGTGACCACGCCGACGATGGCATTGATCTGCGTCTCCAGCTCCACCGGGTTGGTGATCTGCATGTTGAACACGTCGAGGATGATGTTGCCGTTGTCGGTCAGTACACCTTCACGATAGACCGGATCGCCACCGAGCTTGACCAACTCACGCGCCACGTGGCTGCGGGCCATTGGAATCACTTCGACCGGCAGCGGGAACGCACCGAGTACGGGCACCAACTTGCTGCCATCAGCGATGCAGATAAAGGTCTTGGCCACGGCCGCGACAATCTTTTCGCGGGTCAGGGCCGCACCGCCGCCCTTGATCAGGTTCAGGTGCTCGTCGCTTTCATCGGCGCCGTCGACGTAGAACTCCAGGTCGCTGACGGTATTGAGTTCGTACACCGGTATGCCGTGGCCCTTGAGGCGTGCGGCGGTGGCTTCGGAACTGGCGACGGCGCCATCGAATGCACCCTTGTGCTTGGCCAGCGCGTCGATGAAGCAGTTGGCGGTGGAGCCGGTGCCGACCCCGACGATGCTCTTGTCGTCGAGTTTCGGAAGGATGAAGTCGACGGCGGCCTGAGCCACTGCCTGTTTGAGTTGATCCTGGTTCATGCGGGCTCCGGGGTGCCGAGGAGAGAACGAAAGGCCGGCATTATAGGCTTCGGGGCCGGGAAGGTCATTGCCCGATTGGCAGATCGACCGTTCCTTGTAGGAGCGAGCTTGCTCGCGATGGTCGTGAACGATTACGCGTGAAAATAGATGTGCAGCGGTGCCATTGCGTTTTTCGCGAGCAAGCTCGCTCCTACAACAGGTGGTCGTGTGGCCAAAAGCCGGGTTAGACTCCGTGGTCCTGCCCAACCCGCTCAGTGATGCTTTCCGATGCTTGAACAGTACGTCAAAAAGATCCTCACCTCGCGCGTTTATGACGTTGCCGTAGAAACCCCATTGCAGACTGCCCGCCAGCTCTCCGAGCGGCTGGGCAACAGTATTTTGCTCAAGCGCGAAGACTTGCAGCCGGTGTTCTCGTTCAAGATTCGCGGCGCCTACAACAAGCTGACCCAGCTGAGCGATGAAGAACGCGCTCGCGGCGTGGTCACCGCTTCTGCGGGCAACCATGCGCAAGGTCTGGCCCTGGCGGCCAAGGTGTTGGGCGTGAAAGCGACCATCGTCATGCCCAAGACCACTCCAGAGATCAAAGTCGAAGGCGTGCGCTCGCGCGGTGGCAAGGTGGTGCTGCATGGTGATTCGTTCCCGGAAGCGTTGGCCTATTCGCTGAAACTGGTCGACGAAAAAGGCTACGTCTACATTCACCCCTACGACGATCCGCACACCATTGCAGGGCAGGGCACGGTAGCAATGGAGATTCTGCGCCAGCACCCGATGCCGCTGGATGCGATTTTCGTCCCGGTGGGTGGTGGCGGCCTGATCGCCGGCATCGCCGCGTATGTGAAGTATTTGCGCCCGGACATCAAGGTCATCGGTGTCGAGCCGGATGATTCCAATTGCCTGCAAGCGGCGATGGCGGCTGGTGAGCGCGTGGTGCTGCCGACCGTGGGCCTCTTCGCCGACGGCGTCGCGGTGGCCCAGATCGGTCAGCATACCTTTGATATCTGCAAAGACTATGTCGATGAGGTGATCACCGTCAGCACCGATGAAATCTGCGCGGCGATCAAGGACATCTACGACGATACCCGTTCAATCACCGAACCTGCCGGCGCCCTGGGCGTGGCCGGGATCAAGAAGTATGTCGAACAGCGCGGCGTCACCGGGCAGACCTTCGTGGCGATCGATTCCGGCGCCAACGTCAACTTCGACCGTTTGCGTCATGTGGCCGAGCGCGCCGAGCTGGGCGAGGGTCGTGAAGCGATCATCGCCGTGACCATTCCCGAGAAGCCGGGCAGCTTCAAGGCGTTCTGCGAGGCCATCGGCAAGCGCCAGATCACCGAATTCAATTACCGCTACAACACCGGCAGCGAAGCGCACATCTTCGTCGGTGTGCAGACGCACCCGGAAAACGACCCGCGCAGCGCGCTGATCGCCAGCCTGAGCGGGCAGGGTTTTCCGGTGCTGGACCTGACCGACAACGAACTGGCCAAGCTTCACATCCGTCACATGGTTGGCGGCCGCGCTGCGCATGTGGTCGATGAAGTGATCTTGCGCTTCGAGTTCCCGGAACGTCCGGGCGCGCTGTTCAACTTCCTCAACAAGCTTGGCGGGCGCTGGAATATCTCGATGTTCCACTACCGCAACCATGGTGCGGCGGATGGTCGTGTCGTCGCGGGCCTGCAAGTGCCTCACGACGAGCGCCACCTGGTGCCGGCGGCGCTGGAAGAAATCGGTTACCCATACTGGGACGAAAGCGACAATCCGGCCTATCAGCTGTTTCTTGGCTGAACGGCTACGCTGACGGGTAAGATAATAAGGAAATCTGACAATGGAATCGTTAACTGCCCTGAAAGCGGCGCACATGGTGGCAACGGTTGTACTGCTGGCTTGTGCGCTGGGGTTGGGAGTCTGGGTTTTGCTCGCGCGGCGCAAGGGTGATGCGACGGCGGGCAGCCGCACCTTGCAGGGGCCAAGAGTGTTTGTCTGGCTGCTGATGGGCCTGGCACTGCTGAGCATGCCGTTCACCGGCTGGGGGATGGTGCATCTGGTGGGCTGGCCGCTGGGCCAGACCTGGTTGCTGGCTTCCAGCGTGCTGTACACCGTGGCGGCGCTCGCGTGGTTCTGGTTGCTGGTGCGGCTGAACAAGCTGCGCAAAACGCCCGGTGACGTGGGGAAATTCACCTTTGCCTTGGCGTTGTTCAGCTTTGTCTGCTTTATCGCCATTGCCGGGTTGATGGGCGCCAAGCCGGTTTAGTGCTTGAGACCGAGTTGAACCTGTCGGCGGCAAGCCAGCTCCCACAGGGCGAGTGCTGCCCTTGTAGGAGCCGGCTTGCCGGCGATGGCGTCTTCAGTCGCGCAGAGTGATTACCGGCCAACCACGTTTCTCGGCCTCTGCCCGCAGATTCGGATCCGGATCCACTGCTACTGGATTCGTCACCTGCTCCAGCAACGGCAAATCATTCATCGAGTCGCTATAGAAGTAGCTGTCCTCCAGCGAATATCCGGTTTCTTCCAGCCAACGATTCAACCGTGTCACCTTGCCTTCGCGGAAACACGGCACATCGGTGCTGCGCCCGGTGTAGCGGCCATCGAGCATTTCGCACTCGGTAGCGATCAGGGTTTCAACGCCCAGACGCACGGCAATCGGTGCGGTGACGAAGCGGTTCGTGGCGGTGATGATCACCAGTTTGTTGCCGGCGTCGCGGTGCTTTTTCAGCAGTTCGAGGGCCTTGGGCAGCATGATCGGCTCGATGCAATCGCGCATGTAGTCGCTGTGCCACTGATCCAGCGTGGCCATCTCGGTGCGACCCAGAACCTCCAGGCAGAAGTTCAGGTAGGCAGCGTTATCCAGCTTCCCAGCCAGGTAATCCTGATAGAACTCGTCGTTGCGCGTCTTGTAGGCGACGGCGTCAAGGAAGCCGCGCTCGCACAGGTAATCGCCCCAAGCGTGATCGCTGTCACCGCCAAGAAGAGTGTTGTCCAAATCGAATAGAGCCAGGCGCATTGCAGTTACCCGCTGATATGTCTGTAAAAAGGCGACAAGAATACGGTCTTTTCACAAGAGTGCACATAAGGTAGGAACCTTCGTTGCCGCCTTCACAACCTTTGTGGAACAATGCGACGACATGCGTTTGCGAGGTTGTTGCCGTGATCGACCCCGATGGTTTTCGCCCTAATGTCGGGATCATTCTGACGAATGACGCCGGCCAGGTGCTATGGGCTCGCCGTATCAATCAAGATGCCTGGCAGTTTCCGCAGGGGGGAATCAACCCCGAAGAGACGCCGGAAGACGCCTTGTACCGCGAGCTGAACGAAGAAGTTGGCCTGGAGCGCGAAGATGTTGAAATTCTCGCCTGCACCCGGGGCTGGTTGCGCTATCGTTTGCCGCAACGTCTGGTGCGTACCCACAGCCAACCGCTGTGCATCGGCCAGAAACAGAAGTGGTTTCTCCTGCGCCTGGTCTCGAACGAGCAACGGGTGCGGATGGATTTGACCGGTAAACCGGAATTCGATGGCTGGCGCTGGGTCAGTTATTGGTATCCGTTGGGCCAGGTGGTGACATTCAAGCGCGAGGTGTATCGACGCGCTCTCAAAGAGCTTGCCCCGCGCCTTTTAGCGCGCGACTGACGACGGAGTTCGACCCCGAGCCATGCTCAATACGCTGCGCAAGATCGTCCAGGAAGTTAACTCCGCCAAGGATCTCAAGGCGGCGTTGGGGATTATTGTGTTGCGCGTCAAAGAGGCCATGGGCAGTCAGGTCTGCTCGGTCTACCTGCTTGATCCCGAGACCAACCGGTTCGTATTGATGGCCACCGAGGGCTTGAACAAGCGCTCGATCGGCAAGGTCAGCATGGCCCCCAACGAAGGTCTGGTTGGCCTGGTCGGCACGCGTGAAGAACCCCTGAACCTCGAAAACGCCGCGGATCACCCGCGCTACCGCTACTTCGCCGAAACCGGTGAAGAGCGCTACGCCTCCTTCCTCGGGGCGCCGATCATTCACCACCGCCGCGTCGTCGGCGTGTTGGTCATTCAGCAAAAAGAACGCCGTCAGTTTGATGAAGGCGAAGAAGCCTTCCTCGTGACCATGAGCGCGCAGCTCGCCGGGGTTATCGCCCATGCCGAAGCCACCGGTTCGATCCGTGGCCTGGGTCGTCAGGGCAAGGGCATCCAGGAAGCCAAGTTCGTCGGTGTGCCCGGCTCACCCGGTGCAGCGGTCGGTACCGCGGTGGTCATGCTGCCTCCGGCCGATCTGGATGTGGTGCCCGACAAGACCGTCACCGACATCGACGCCGAACTCGGGCTGTTCAAGACGGCCATCGAAGGCGTGCGTGCCGATATGCGCACGCTGTCGGCCAAACTCGCTACGCAGTTGCGCCCGGAAGAGCGCGCGTTGTTCGACGTCTACCTGATGATGCTCGACGATGCCGCGCTGGGCAGCGAAGTCACCACCGTGATCAAGACCGGCCAGTGGGCCCAGGGCGCCTTGCGCCAAGTGGTCACCGATCACGTCAACCGTTTCGAATTGATGGACGACGCCTACCTGCGCGAGCGCGCTTCGGACGTCAAAGACCTCGGCCGCCGACTGCTCGCCTATTTGCAGGAAGAGCGTCAGCAAACCCTGGTCTATCCCGACAACACCATTCTGGTCAGCGAGGAACTGACGCCGGCAATGCTCGGCGAGGTGCCGGAAGACAAGTTGGTGGGTCTGGTGTCGGTACTGGGGTCGGGCAACTCCCACGTCGCGATCCTGGCCCGGGCCATGGGCATCCCGACGGTGATGGGCCTGGTCGACCTGCCGTATTCCAAAGTCGACGGCATCGGCATGATCGTCGACGGTCACCGCGGCGAGGTCTACACCAACCCCAGCGATGTGCTGCGCAAGCAATTCGCCGAGGTGGTGGAAGAAGAGAAACAACTGGCCCTGGGCCTCGATGCATTGCGCGATCTGCCGTGCATCACGGTCGATGGACACCGCATGCCGTTGTGGGTCAACACCGGCCTGCTGGCGGATGTGGCGCGTGCGCAGAAGCGTGGTGCCGAAGGTGTTGGTCTGTACCGCACCGAAGTGCCATTCATGATCAACCAGCGCTTCCCGAGTGAAAAGGAACAACTGGCGATCTACCGCGAACAACTGGCGGCGTTCCACCCGCAACCGGTGACCATGCGTAGCCTGGACATCGGCGGCGACAAGGCGTTGTCGTATTTCCCGATCAAGGAAGACAACCCGTTCCTCGGCTGGCGCGGCATTCGCGTCACCCTCGACCACCCGGAAATCTTCCTGGTGCAGACCCGCGCCATGCTCAAGGCCAGCGAAGGCCTGAATAACCTGCGCATTCTGCTGCCGATGATCTCCGGTACTCACGAACTCGAAGAAGCCCTGCACCTGATTCACCGGGCCTGGGGTGAAGTGCGTGACGAAGGCACCGACGTGCCAATGCCACCGGTTGGGGTAATGATCGAAATTCCGGCGGCGGTCTATCAGACCAAGGAACTGGCGCGCCAAGTGGACTTCCTCTCGGTCGGTTCCAATGACCTGACCCAGTACCTGCTGGCCGTGGACCGCAACAACCCACGGGTGGCCGACCTTTACGATTACCTGCATCCGGCAGTACTTCAAGCGCTGCAGAATGTGGTGCGTGATGCCCATGCCGAAGGCAAACCTGTAAGCATCTGCGGCGAGATGGCCGGTGATCCGGCGGCGGCGGTGCTGTTGATGGCGATGGGTTTCGACAGTTTGTCGATGAACGCCACCAACCTGCCGAAGGTGAAGTGGATGCTGCGTCAGATCAACCTGAGCAAGGCCAAGGAATTGCTCGCCGAACTGATGACCATCGACAATCCGCAAGTTATCCACAGCTCGTTGCAGTTGGCGCTGAAGAATCTCGGGTTGGCGCGGATGATCAATCCGGCGGCGGTGAAGGCACTTTAAAGATTTTGATCTCGACTTCCCCCAAATGCCCGCCAAACGGCCCGAAGCTGCGCTCGACCATATGCCGCGCCCCATCCGCCTGCACAATCAACGCCGTACTCGCCCGTGTCCCATAACTTTGACTGGCGATAAATACACTCGACAACAACGTCTCGGTCGCCAACCCGACACCGGTATCCGGAAGATCGGCAAACGGCGCCGTCTGTGCGTCGCTCAATAACGCCAACAGCGCCTGGGGCTGCGGGTCCAGCAGCACCTCGCTCAGGGCAGCCTTGGCCTTGAGCAGTTTCGGCCATGGCGTGTCCAGTCCGGCGTTCGACAATCCATAGATCCCCGGTTGCAGCATCACAGCCTCAGAATCGCGTGCATTGAAGTGCCAAAGCTCATGACTGTTGCCGACCAGCAAGTTAAAGCCGGCGTATTCGAGCGAACGTCGGACAACGTCGCTTAAATAGTCATCAATCGATTGGTCTCCACTGAGAAAGCCGGCCACCAGTTCGCCGCGAGACTTTCGTGAGGGCGGTTGATGGGGGTCGCGAATATTGGTCAAAGCGGCAAAGCGACCGTTGGCACCGATACCCAGCCAGGTACCGCCGGCTTCCAGGTCGCGACCGGCATGCACATGCGGTGCTTCCGGCCATGGCGCGAGCGGCAGGCTGGGGCGGGCGTAGAATTCATCGCGGTTGGCCGCGACAAGCAGCGGCTGGGCATGACCCGGTCGCCAGGCAAAAACAATCAGGCACATAAGGGCGTCCTAGTGTGTTTTTTGCCCACTCTACGCAGACATCGCTCATCGATCCATCGTCTTGCACAGTGGAGGTCGAGGCCATGCATCCGTTACCATGCCGCTCGGTTTTGGGATCGGCGGGGATGCAAAATGGAATTTCTGCTCTATCTGGCGCTAGGCGCCTGCGCAGGCTTGTTGGCCGGATTGTTTGGAGTGGGCGGCGGGATCATCATTGTCCCGGTGCTGGTGTTCAGTTTTACCTTGCAGGGATTCGATCAGTCGATCCTGACCCATTTGGCGGTCGGTACCTCGCTGGCGACGATCATCTTCACCTCGGTCAATGCCGTACGTGAGCATCACCGTCGAGGCGCGGTGCGCTGGCCGATTTTTGTCTGGATGACGGTCGGCATACTGGTCGGCGCCGGTTTCGGCGCACTGACGGCCGAAGCGATCTCCGGCCCGAACCTGCAAAAAATCATCGGCGTGTTTGCCCTGGTGATCGCCGCGCAGCTGGCGCTGGACGCCAAACCCAAGGCCAGTCGAACCGTGCCAGGTAAACTCGGTCTGACCGTGGCCGGCAGTGTGATTGGCTGGGCTTCGGCGATTTTCGGAATTGGCGGTGGTTCGCTGACCGTGCCGTTCCTGACCTGGCGCAGCGTGCCGATGCAGCAAGCCGTGGCCACGTCTTCGGCCTGTGGCCTGCCGATTGCCCTGGCCAGTGCATTAAGTTTCATGATTCTGGGCTGGCACGATCCGTTGCTGCCGGCTCATAGTCTCGGTTTCATTTATTTACCGGCGTTGTTGGGCATTGCCCTGACCAGCATGGTGTTCGCCCGCTTCGGTGCGCGGTTGGCGCACAATTTATCGCCAAAGTTGCTGAAAAGGTTGTTTGCCGCGTTGCTGTTCTGCGTCGGCCTGAACTTCCTGCTCTGAAGAGCGGCGCAATCCTGGCTTAATCCTGGCGTGACAGCGTCGGCCGGGACATTTTGAGATTTGAACTCTAACGAGGAGTCGCAATGCTGCCTTACCCGCAGATCGACCCGGTGGCCCTGGCCATCGGTCCGCTGAAAATCCACTGGTACGGTCTGATGTACCTGATCGGCATCGGCGGTGCATGGCTGCTGGCTTCCCGTCGGTTGAACCGTTTCGACCCGACCTGGAGCAAGGAGAAACTCTCTGACATGGTGTTCTGGATGTCGATGGGGGTGATCCTCGGCGGACGTTTGGGTTATGTGCTTTTTTACGATCTGAGCGCCTACCTCGCCAACCCGCTGCTGATTTTCGAGGTGTGGAAGGGCGGCATGTCGTTCCACGGCGGATTCATCGGCGTAATGCTGGCGGCATTGTGGTTCGGTAAAAAGAACAACAAGTCGTTCTTCCAGCTGATGGACTTCGTCGCACCGATGGTGCCGATCGGCCTGGGTGCCGGGCGCATCGGTAACTTCATCAACGCCGAGTTGTGGGGCAAGGCAACTGATGTGCCGTGGGCGATGGTCTTTCCTACCGATCCGGCGCAACTGGCGCGTCACCCGTCGCAGCTGTATCAATTCGCCCTGGAAGGCGTGGCATTGTTCCTGATCCTGTGGCTGTTCTCGCGCAAGCCGCGGCCGACCATGGCAGTTTCGGGGATGTTCGCGCTGTTCTATGGCATCTTCCGTTTCATCGTCGAATTCGTTCGCGTGCCGGATGCGCAACTGGGCTATCTGGCCTGGAACTGGCTGACCATGGGTCAGGTGCTGTGCGTGCCGATGATCGTCGGCGGGCTGTTCCTGATCTGGCTGGCGTATCACCGCGCCCCGGCGACGCCAGCGGCAGCCGTATAAAATTCGAATCCTGGGGCTCTGGCTCCGGGTTCAAGGACACAGGTAACTCATGAAGCAATATCTCGAACTGGTCGCCCACGTCATCAAGAACGGCACCAAGCAAGCCAACCGCACTGGCGTGAACACCATCAGCTTTCCCGGCGCGATGCTGCGTTATGACCTGAAGGAAGGTTTTCCGGCAATCACCACGCGCAAGATGGCCTTCAAATCGGCCATCGGCGAAATGTGTGGATTCCTGCGTGGCGTGAACAATGCCGCCGAATTCCGCGCGCTGGGCTGCAAGGTCTGGGACCAGAACGCCAACGAAAACGCCCAGTGGCTGGCCAATCCGTTCCGTCAGGGTGAAGACGATCTCGGCGAGATCTACGGCGTGCAATGGCGCAAGTGGCCGGCGTACAAGCAAATCCCGGTCAGCAACCCGGCTGCCATCGAGCAGACCCTGAGCCAGGGCTATCGCCAGATTGCCGAAGGCGAAGAAAA
This sequence comes from Pseudomonas sp. P1.8, assembly GCF_001269805.1. NCBI lineage: Bacteria > Pseudomonadati > Pseudomonadota > Gammaproteobacteria > Pseudomonadales > Pseudomonadaceae > Pseudomonas > Pseudomonas sp. P1.8. The sequence goes on along the minus strand of NZ_LHVM01000023.1, from coordinate 336,945 downwards.
CGGCCAGGCCTACGTGGTGCTGTACAAAGCCATCGACCAGGTTCGCCAATGCGTCGACACCATCATCAACGACCCGGGCAGCCGTCGAATTCTGTTCCACGGCTGGAACTGTGCCCAACTCGATGAAATGGCCCTGCCGCCGTGCCATTTGTTGTATCAGTTCCACCCGAATGTCGAGACGAAAGAGATTTCCCTGACCCTCTACATCCGCTCCAACGACCTGGGCTTTTTATCGGAGCAAGGTGATACTGCACAGTACGCTCTCGCTGCTTAAAAAAATTTCCCTTTCTCCGACGTTTATCCTGACGACCAGTTTCTGCACATAGTGCATACTGTAAGGCTGATGAATGATGGGGGATGGTATGAAGGTGGTAGTGGCGGCTCGCTCAAAGCTTGATCTGAAGCAGTCGCATTTGAATGATGAGGCCTCAACGGTGACCGGTTTGCGCACTGTGCTGGGGGCGGCCCTGTTCGATGACCAAGAGAGAATCGTTCGATTCGCAAGTGAGTATCTTTCCCAAGGTGCGAAGGACAGCACGCTTTCTTTTGAATCCCTCGAGACATATGCTCGTAACCTCGGCTACTTGATCGAACATCACCAGAAGATTGATGAATACAATCATCTCAGTGCGGATGAGATCTTGTTTCGTCTTAGTAGTAGCTCCTTTAGTCAATACTTCCATCATCTCCGAGAAGTGGAGAAGTTGAGTGGTGCGACCATTAGAAACAGAGATGCGTGCTATCTGGCGTTCTATACAAAGTTTCTTTGCAAGTCTGCTCATGGGCGGGAAGCTTATCGAGCTGATAACCCCTATGAGCTTGGCTTGTTCACCCCTGCGCCTAAGAGGCGGTTAGTTCAGCCGTGCGACCCAGCTGAACTTAAAGAGCTTATGTTGTGTTCCAAATTGGAGCGCGAGCGGTGCGTCTTGCAATTTATCTATGATGCCGGACTTCGTAGCTCTGAGGTCGGTCGCGTGACGCTTGCAGCTGTTAAGGAGTCTCTGCATTTTTCGAACACTAAGTTACTTGGCAATGCTGGTACGACAGCTGCGCTGCCCGCGTATTGCCCAGTCTATATTGAGGGTAGTAAGGGGCGTGGCAATCAGACCAAGCCCAGGTATGCCATCGTCAGCAGGCCAACCTTAGAGCGCATTAGAAAATATCATGCCTCACCGCTGTATAAAAAATATGCCCCTCGCTACAAAAGTGCTGAAGATACCCCGTGCTTCTTCAATGCCCAAGGCAACAAATATACTGAGGATTCCATCGAGAAGCTTCTTGAACGGGTGTCTGAGCGTGGGGTTAAGTCCGGTCGACTGAATCGGATGGTGTCGCCTCATAAACTGCGCCATGGCAACGCCTATGCGATCTTGAACAGTAAAGACTTAGGCGAAGATTTTCTGGATCGTATGCTTATCGCACAGAAGTCATTGGGTCATAATAATATCTCTACCTTGGAAACATACACGTCCATCCCGCAGCATATTTATAACAGCTTGTGCGGCGCGGACTCTGATTTGAAAACTAGGGCTGAGCTGATGGGTCAACTGGTAGCCGACACCCGTAAGCGTATTGATCTGAGCGATAATAAGTAATGAATCACGGTGAAAAAATTGCAGCTTGGTATGAGAAAACTTCTGCTGACTCAAAACTCTTGTTTGATGTGGAGTTTGTTTCAAAGGTGGTTGATGGGGGCTTTACTCTCACTCCATCATATATCGCCACTCATGGCATCGGTGGCTGCCAAGAAACGCTTGCGAAGTATACCAGGCTAATTATTATAGACCTTGAGGATAAGGGGATTCTCCAGTTTGGTGAGCTCTCCTCGACTGCGTGCAACTGGCGAATTAAGCTGTTTAAGTGGTACTCAGTGCTTTCAGCAGGCCAAAAACAGATTCTTCCCCTGAATGGCAATAAGATTTCCGCTCGCTACGTCAGTAGGAACGTGCCTCAGCTAGAAGGCATTGAAAGTCCATCAAGGTATTTGAAAGGCGTTAAAGATGCCTTCGAAACGATCAATGCTGAGCATTTGGATGCTGGTTACGCCGATCCTGAGTATAAGACTACCAAGGAGCGTAATGCACCAACTCCAAAGACAGAGTATCTCACTGAGCCACTCCGAGTATTGAGCTCTCAACCTCTGCACTCTGTCAGCGATTTGGCGGTCGGAACTAAACATTTGCCATTTGCACCATTGCTCCACTTGTTGGCGCAAGTATCACTGCGGGGGAAAAACTCTAAGAAGCTTGGTGTCTACTGGGCGGTATACGACCATCTAAAAAAGATGCTTGTTCAGCAGGGCTTTACCGGCGATGAAACCTATGAGCATTTGCTGGATCCGATGCTGCTGGCTAATTATCGTAAATACCTTTCTGAGTTCGTGAACTCCAGGGTTTTTTCACCAGGCTATGCCACAGACCTGTTGAGTAGGCTTAGGGGTTCCCTGAAGATTGCGCGCACGGTAAAAGGGTTGGATAAGTTCAAGTTCTTTGGAGTTCCCGGCTTTTCTAAGGAGCGAGTGACTGATTACTATCGCCCTTACAGCCCATCTGATCGAACGCTGATTTCTGAAACTGTTGGAGCTGATATTGCCAAGTACAATAGCTTGACCGCTCCCTATGTACTCAGTGGTGTGGGCTGTGATCCTAAGCGAGCCGATGGCAAGTTCTCCTGGGTAGGGAACGTAATCGATAATGCTCGCTGGGTGTTTGAGAATAAGCTCGGATGCGAGCATAGGATTCGGCACGATAATATTCAGAGCGACTATGAGAATTTCTTTGTGAAAGCTCTTTCGCTTGAAAGTGAAAATGGAACACGCGCCGTGTTGGAAAGCTGGGGTATTATTTGGAAGATTGATACTTCGGTTATTGCGCCATACATGGTCAGGTTGGCTCAGGTTACGGGGTTGAATGCGAACTCACTTAAGTGCCTGCGTGTCGGAGACTATACCGACCGTCATCCTTTGACACATAGGCCTTGTCTGCGTTACTGGAAGGAGCGATCTGATGGTGAGAAAGAGTACCACCTCGATATTTTCAACGCTGAGATCACCTGGCTAACCTACGCTCAGTCGGTTGAGGTGAAAAAGATCTTCGATGCAGTTTTGCTGCTAACTGCGGACGTCAGATCTCGTGCTCCTGATGAATTAAAGAGTCATCTATTTATTTGGGATTCGGTTGGGCGTAGGAATTTCGGCGTGATCAAGTCGCTGGAATCGTCTCGTGTTGATGTGGTGACTGATTTGTTTGCCGACTATTCCAAGGCCAAGGGCTTGGTGAGTGAAGATGGCAGTTCACTTTCCATCACCCCTTCGCGGCTAAGGCCGAGCTTCATCAGTGAACTGGTGGAGAAGGGTGTACCGTTGAGGGAAGTACAATACATCCTAGGGCACAAGTATATCACCACGACTATCGACTACCTCGATCAGCTTGACTACAACCGGATTGCACGCGGAAAGCTAACTGCCGAAATCGGTGCATTGCACCAGCGTACCTTGACTAAAGCTGAGCATAAAGTAGGGGCTGATGGTACGAGCTCTGTCCCAGCGCCCCCTGACGCCGGAGGCTCAAATATTATTTTTAAAACGCCATTGGCAAGTTGTAGGAATATTTTTAATCCTCCAGAACATGTAAGGAAATCGGCTTATTACGTTCCTGGTAAACCTTGTTCTATATATAACAAGTGCTTGGGCTGCGACAACAGCATGATCACGGCGCTTAACTTGCCGGATATTTTCGCACTGAAGCGTGATTATCTGAAAGCAATCGAAGTCACACGGGTAATGGATACCCCTTACGGCATGGCAATCGCTGAAAATCTTGCCTTGATTGAGGGTATCGTTGGGCCGGATTCTGATTTTTCTCAAGTGGAACTGGCCAAGGCTGAGGCCGAGTCTGAATTCATCTGCTCTACAATTATCGTAGACGGCGTTGCTCTCTGATTTTATCTAAGGTTTAGTACATTGTTAGGTCAAGAAAGTAAGATACTTCCGCTGCTTCAGCTCGCACAGTTCAAAGCCGCAGCTGGTCAAATTTTTACAGGGTACGAGGCTCAGGCAAAAGATCTTGAGCTAACAGCTGAAGCTTACGCATTTTTTGAGTATCTCAAAACGCTTAAGGTGACAAAGACCTCCTCATTTCTAGATTCGGTTTGGGATTGGAATGGAGATAATCCCAATGTTGCGAAAACTATGCGTGGCTCAATGCTGGTACTCGATTTCAGGCGCTTTTCCTCGATCCCTGCTGCGGTAATTCTTGAGGTGAAAGTGGTTGCCCAGTGTTATGCAATTGCGCCGGGTGTACTTACGCCAATTCACGATAAGACGAAATCTAAAAAGCCGTCGAAGAGCGCTACTATCGCTAGGGTTTTTGCGGCAGGGCTATTATTCATTGATGCACTGTATTCGGTATTGTCCAGGGAGCTGGGAGATGAATTTGTCAACGCTGAAATGAATGCTTTGGCTAAAGTTCCTGGTCGGTACTATGAAGCCGCAGCCAAAGAATTTAAGCATTGCTATTCTTCGAAAATTCGCCAGTTTTTCGCAATCCTGTGGTCACCATTTTTCCGAGATACTGTATTTGATGGGGCTCTCGCAGAGGTAAATCCTAACAATCTGAAATGGCATAAGATTGGAAAAGAATTTAACCCTGATGCTGCTCCTGTTAAGGCAAAGCAAAAGGTGATGGCAAATGAATCCTTCAAAAAGGCTTCAATGGTGGGATCCCTAGTTATTGTAGATTTTTTGGATGCCATGAACGAACATGTGATAGACGTTGCCTCGCTTGATCGAAGGAATGATCGAGGATATTTTGCGTCCATTCAACATGGGCTGACCCCGGAATCGTTTGCTGTTTATACCTACAAGCGTCTTCATGGTGGGGGCCATCCCATTGAAGACATCCGCGCAGCTATTGGCAGCGATGAGTCGTATGTCGATGAAATTCTCTCCTGCTGTACGGTTACGGCATTGAAGCGCCATGAAGAGAAACATGGCTTCACTCCAGACGGGCCCTTCTGGCGTTATCTAAACCTCGTCGGCTATGCGTGTATGTATATCATCGGGCAGTACACCGGCATGCGGACATCTGAGCTAGCTGACCTGGTCGGTAAAACGTGCCTCCAGCCAGATGGGGATAATTGGGTAATTAAGAGCAACGTCCACAAACACCAGGATGAGTCCGCACTTCTTTTTGACGACTATTGGGTTGCAATTCCCATCGTTCGTGATGCGGTTCGTGCCAGTGTTATTCTTTCCAGATACAAGAATAACCCTTACGTATATTGCTCGTCATTCACCGTTCCTTATGGAGAGGTGGGAGAGGCGCTGTCGCCAACGGCTTACAACTCCACACTGCAGATATTTATGAAAGAGGTTCTCTCAAGCGATCAATATGCTGAGCTTAACTTCTATCCCTACATGCTGCGTCATACCTTGGCTTATCAGCTGTATAGGGCAGATGTGGGTCTCCCGTTTATCTCGCATCAGTTGAAGCATTTCAGTGGGATCGTAGGCAACTTTGGACTTCATAAAGGCTTTAGTAAAACGACCTTGGCGTATGGTGAGATAGGAGACATGCTTGCGGGCGCGGCACACCATGATTCGAGTTCGGTGCTTAGACATGCCGCTGAGCTTGAGTTGGTGACGAACGTCTATGACCCAGACAAGGGCTTTGCTGGCTCGAACGCAAAAGACCATGTCGCCAGTCTTCGAAGGACATTCGAGGGGTACATGGCGGCGGGCTACTCAAAGGAAGAGATCTTTGAGGCTATCACCCGTCAAAAAATCGCGGTGATCAGCGTGGGACAGGCCTTTTGTTACGGCAACCGTGCGGAAGACTTTGATGCTTCAATCCCCTGCATTGGAGGTTTACGCTGCAATCCTAATCGGTGCTCCAACGCGGTCATCACAGAGGGTAACGCTCCTGCGTGGCGTTCCGTGTACGACCAGAATAAGCTGATCCTGCATAAGCCAGATCTTGAGCATTTGCATGAGGCCGCCAAGGCTGCGATGGATGAGGCACGGAGCGTCCTGCTCACCTTGGGGCATGAGGTAGATGATGAGTGATCGTAACGTAAGCGAAGGCCAGGCCTTCGCCCAAAAGAATCAGGAAGATTTTGATCGCAACACAGGAGTGCTGACAAATGGCCTCATGGAAATTGCAGGTAGCACTAAGCTCAAGCCGACAATTGCAGAGTTGAGTCGAATTACCGGGATACATCGGAATACTATTCGGCAACGAATTTGGCCTGCCCAGAGATTGCTCGCAATTAAGGAGTCTCGGGTTATTGAGACCCTTCGTAAGAAACTTGCTAAAGGGAAAAAAGTTGATCCTCTAAACGTTCTCACGGAAAAGCTCCAAGCCTCTCGGCTTGAAGTATTGCATTGGTTCAACTATTCAAAAGAACTGGCTGACAAAAACAAACACCTTAAGCAAGAAATAAAGATACAAGTTGAATCTAAGAGTTTTTACATTAACCGTCTAGCTGAGATTCAGCAAAAAAACTTGGAATCAGAGAGGGAAATTGATAAGCTTCGCGCCGTAATTGATGTTCTGGAGAATGCCCAGGCGGAGAAAGATTGATGAAAGTTTATTTGGATTTGTTGAGTGATGTTTTAGCCGCTGGTGTAGGGAAAGGTGACCGTACTGGCACCGGTACTGTTAGCGTATTTGGCCGTCAATTTCGGCATGATCTCAAAAGTGGCTTCCCGCTCCTAACAACTAAAAAACTTCATTTTAAAAGCATTGTTAATGAGCTTATTTGGTTCCTCAATGGGGATACCAATATCAAGTGGCTCAATGAGAACGGCGTTAAGATTTGGGACGAATGGGCCACTGAAGAAGGTGATCTTGGCCCGGTCTATGGCAAGCAGTGGACAGCTTGGCCCACGAAGGATGGCGGCACGATTAATCAGATCGATTACGTCGTCGATGCGATTAAAAACAATCCCAATAGCCGTAGAATCATTTTCCACGGTTGGAATGTTGAGTTCCTCCCTGATGAGAAGGTAAGCCCGCAAGAGAATGCGCGACAGGGCAGGATGGCACTCCCTCCATGCCACTTGCTTTATCAGTTTTACGTCGCGAATGGTAAGCTCTCTTCTCACCTGTACATCCGGTCTTCAGACATGTTTCTTGGGTTGCCCTACAACACGGCTTCCTTGGCTTGCTTGACCCATATGCTTGCACAGCAGTGTGATCTGGACGTTGGGGAAATTGTCATCACCTTGAGCGATGCCCATATCTACTCCAACCACATGGAGCAGGTTCAGACGCAGCTCAATCGCGAGCCTCGTTCCTTGCCCAAGCTCCAGTTCAAGCGTAAGCCGGAGTCGATCTACGACTACAAGTTCGAAGATTTCGAGTTGGTTGGCTATGATCCGCATCCGCACATTGCGGCACCTGTCTCTGTCTGATCTCTCTGGGCTCTCATTCCAATACCGGCCCCAGGGCCGGTTTTTTATGCCTGGGCATAGCAGAAGTACACTTCTTCCTTAAAATGCCACATGCGCAGCGCAGGAGCGCTACTGATGGGTGAAAGCTTCTTCGGCGCATGTAGCTCGTCTCATCCAGCGAATGACTGTCGGGCGTGTCATGGTAGACGGGAGAGATAGCATATGAAGCTGGGTCGAAGGTTGTCGTATGATCGCTATTCCTTCGGCCACCACTCCACGGTAGGAGAATGACTTTGAAGCTCCTTTCAAGCCTCTGGAATCGTTTCTATCCAGACCGCCGCCCCGACTGGGAGAAAGCTCGAGATCGCGACTTCATCGCTGCTGTGAATAAGCTGAAGACGCTGTCGGTGACTGACCGGGGTGGCATGTCCATCGATCCCGAAGAGCTGCGCGATCAGATAGTCGCCTCACGTGAGCAGTTGAAGCATCTTGTCCACAAACCATGGGCGCCTAGCAGGCCTTTCAAGGCAGCGGCAGACATCCAGGTGGAGCAGCAGGAGGCGAGTGCCACCGTAGAGTCTCCAGTGGGGGCCTTGGACTGTATCGAGGTGGTGGGTTGGCGTCGGTTGTCCAGCGGCGCAGTCGTGCGCTACGTATGCCTCCAGTCTACGAGCACGGGTAGGTACGCTGTCGCGACGGCCAGCCTGTTCTCAGGCCTCACGGAGAGTCTCCCGCCTTGGGTTGATGCCAATACAAACAGGCAAGTCGCTAGTGCCTTACAGAACCCTGAACTCCATTGGTTCACGACTGTGAGTGAGGCTATGGATGCTTGGGATGCCGAGCTCTGATGGCAGTGAGTGGATTAATGGCACCACGGGTTCCAAGATGGCGGATTTCTTCAGGTTGGTTTGAAGCTCGACGGTTGTTATGGCGTGCCGCCGTTGGCGGAGGGCTGTCGTGAACCGAGCCGTGGCAAGCCACGTCTTGGCCCTTCGGGCTGACATCCTGCACGCCTGCGCGCTCCGCTTGCCTTATGAGTTTAATCACAGACTGTAACGTAACTTTTGACTTGTAACGTAAGCAGCGTTACAGAGCACAAAATTACGTTACAGACCTTCAATCGCATTGCTGCTGAAACCGGATGAGGGCGTCCGTGATCTCACTGGCATTTGTGTCCAGCGTTTCCATGCCAGCTACCGCGTTGTCGGCGACACTCCCCACTCCATGCCCATAAAACCACTTGGTGCCTTATATGGTCGCAGCCAGAGCGTGCTGGTTGTGCAGGAGCAGTGTGTGGGCATCCGCTGTGGCTATGTGGCTTCAGAGGTGTTTGGCATGGGTATTGCCCTTGAGTAGGCCCGTGCCATTCACAGAACTTTTTCATGCACTCCAAATGACACTGGGCGCCTTGCAGTGCCCAGTGCCGTTAATTCTTGCTCGTTACGGTCTTACTTTTTAATGGAAACGATTGTGGCTTTTCCACCCTCTTGCCTAAAGGAAAACGATACACGGTCTCCGACTATCAGCCCTGACAGCTGTTTCTCCGTTACGGAAAAAGCCATTGTCATTGGCGGCCACTGTACGGCTGGAACAGCTCCGTGGGAGATGGTCACCGTATGCTTCGTAGTATCTATAGCCTTGATCGTTCCGTCGGCGGTGGCTACTGGAGCCTGCTTTGTTTCTTGCTTCATCTGCATGCCCTCCATACCGTCCATTTTCATGCCCGGCATATCCTCCGCGTGGACAGAAAGTGAAAGAGAAAATACGGTGCTTGCAACTGCAATCAGGGTCAGTTTCATACGACTTTTCCTTGAGGGTTGATGGGTTCAACTGAGAGGTGGCGGCGCCGCATCAGGCGATAGGCCGCCGGAATGACAAACAGGGACAGCAAGGGTGCTGTGACCATGCCGCCGACCATGGGCGCAGCGATGCGACTCATTACCTCACTTCCGGTTCCGCTGCCCAACAGAATGGGCAGCAGGCCGGCAATGATGACGGCCACGGTCATTGCCTTGGGTCGAACGCGCTGCACAGCACCTTCACGAATCGCCGCAATCAATCCTCGCTCAGTGTTGTCGCCAAGGTCTTCACGTTCCGCCCAGGCGTTCTTCAGATAGAGCAGCATGATCACGCCAAACTCGGCAGAAACCCCGGCTAATGCAATAAAGCCGACACCGGTGGCAACCGACAGGTTGAATCCCAACAGATAGAGGAACCATGCTCCGCCAGTCAGTGCGAATGGCAGAGTGGCCATGATCAGCAACGCCTCATCGAAGCGGCTGAAGGTCAGGTAGAGCAACACGAAGATGATCAACAGCGTGGCAGGCACCACCAGTTTGAGACGTGCATTTGCCCTTTCTAGAAACTCGAACTGTCCTGAGTAGCTCAGACTCATGCCGGGCTGCAATTTTACTTGTTCATTGACGACCAGACGTAGGTCGGCGACCACCGAGGCAATGTCCCGGCCCCGCACATCGACATACACCCAGCCAGAAGGCCGTGCATTCTCGCTCTTGAGCATCGGCGGCCCGTCACTAACCTTGACCTTCGCCACAGTGCCAAGAGTGATCTGGCTGCCTAGCGGGGTGTAGATCGGTAATCGCTCTAGGCTGCCGACCGAGTCACGCCACTCCCGTGGGTAACGCACGTTGATCGGAAAGCGTGCGAGCCCTTCAATGGTCTCCCCGACGTTTTCACCGCCGATAGCACCGGCCACGATGGACTGCACATCAGCGATATTCAATCCGTAGCGGGCGGCAGCCTTTCGGTCGATATCCACGTCAATGTAGCGGCCACCAGTCAATCGCTCGGCTAATGCCGAGCTGACACCGGGCACGCCTTTGGCCACCCGTTCAACCGCTTGGGTCACAGCATCAATGTCCGTCAGATTGGTACCGGCAACTTTCACTCCAATAGGGCTCTTGATACCCGTAGCCAGCATATCGATACGGTTTCGAATCGGGGGTATCCAAATATTGGTTAGCCCAGGAACTCGTACCACTCGATCCAGTTCCTCCACCAATTTTTCCTGCGTCATGCCTGGGCGCCATTGCTCGTGCGGCTTGAATTGAATGGTGGTTTCGAACATCTCCAGCGGTGCCGGATCGGTAGCGGTTTCGGCACGCCCTGCTTTACCGAAGACGTGTTCGACCTCTGGAACTGTCTTGATCAGGCGGTCGGTTTGTTGCAGCAATTGCGCCGCTTTCTGCGCCGACAATCCCGGCAGGGCTGAAGGCATATAGAGCAGGTCGCCCTCGTCTAACGGGGGGAGAAACTCGCCACCCAAGCGCGACATTGGCCATAGCGCACTGACAAAAACCAATAGCGCCACCAGCAGCGTTAACTTAGGTGAACGCAAGACTGCGTCCAGAGCGGGCTGGTAGATCCGGATCAGCCAGCGGTTTAGCGGGTTCTGATGTTCACTGGGAATTCGTCCTCGAATCCAATAGCCCATCAACACTGGCACCAAGGTCACAGACAAGCCCGCCGCTGCGGCCATGGCGTAGGTTTTGGTGAAAGCCAACGGGCCGAACAGCCGTCCCTCCTGGGCCTCCAGGGTGAACACTGGAATGAATGACAGGGTGATGATCAACAAGCAAAAGAACAGTGCAGGGCCTACCTCCGCCGCTGCTTCCGTCATTACGTGCCAATGACGCTCTCCCTTCAGTTCCTGCCCAGGGTTGGCTGCGTGCCAGGCCTCAACCTTCTTGTGGGCGTTCTCAATCATCACCACGGCGGCATCGACCATCGCCCCGATGGCAATGGCAATTCCCCCCAGGGACATGATATTGGCGTTGATCCCTTGGTAACGCATGACGACGAAGGCAATCAACACACCCACCGGCAAGGAGATGATCGCTACCAGCGATGAGCGTAAGTGCCATAGGAAGACCCCACACACCAACGCGACAACGATGAACTCTTCCAATAGCTTATAGCTGAGGTTTTCCACAGCGCGGTCAATCAGCTTGCTCCGGTCGTAGGTAGTGACGATCTCCACTCCAGCCGGCAAACTGCTTTTCAGCTCCTCTAGTTTCGACTTAACCGCAACAATGGTTTCTTGGGCATTCTTGCCGCTGCGTAAAATCACAACACCGCCAACGGTCTCGCCTTCACCGTCGAGTTCAGTGATGCCTCGCCGCATTTCCGGCCCCAACTGAATCGTGGCGACATCTCCGAGGGTCACCGGCACGCCAGCCGCACCCAACTTAAGCGGGATTGCCCTAAAGTCATTGAGCGACTTCAGGTAGCCGGAAGCCCGCACGATGAATTCGGTCTCTGCCATCTCCAGCACGGCCCCACCGGTTTCCTGGTTGGCCTTGCCGATAGCGTCGGTCACTTCAGCCTGAGTGATGCCAAGGCTAGCCAGTTTCAGTGGATCAAGCTGTACCTGATACTGCTTGACCATGCCGCCAACAGTGGCCACCTCGGCCACATTGGGCAAGGTCTTGAGTTCGAACTTGAGAAACCAGTCCTGCAGCGCACGCAATTGCGCCAAGTCGTGTCCACCACTGCGGTCAACCAATGCGTACTGATAGATCCAACCTACCCCCGTCGCATCCGGCCCCAGCGCTGGTTTGGCGCTGGCCGGCAATCGGCTTTGTATCTGGCTTAAGTATTCCAACACTCGCGAGCGGGCCCAGTACATGTCAGTGCCGTCTTCGAACAACACGTAAACGAAGCTGTCACCGAAGAAGGAATAACCCCGCACCGTCTTGGCCCCAGGAACTGAGAGCATGGTGGTGGCCAGCGGATAGGTCACCTGGTTCTCGACAATCTGTGGCGCTTGTCCCGGATAAGGGGTGCGAATGATCACCTGGACATCCGAGAGATCCGGCAGCGCATCGATGGGTGTGCTCTGCACCGACCAGACACCCCAGGCAGAGACGAAAAGCGTCGCCAGTAGCACCAGAAATCGGTTGGCCACCGACCAACGAATCAGGGCCGCAATCATGGCTGGTTCCCCGATTTGTCCAGCCGTTCAACACGCAAACCATCATCGGTCTGGCTCATCGAGATCCGCACCTTATCCCCCGCTTTGAGCCCTTGCCTTAGAGCAGGGTCAGCCAATGGAAAGGTCATGGTCATGCCAGGCATGCCCAGCGTCTTGAAGGGCCCATGGGCGAGCGTGACTTCTTTGTCGTTGATCTCAACGATCTGCCCTTCCGCCTCATGGAAACTGGAGGCTGCTGCTCTGGGTGGCGACTCTTCCTCCGAGCGAGCAACAATGCCCTTAAGACTGGCCTCGGAGTCGAGCAGGAACTGACCAGATGTAACCACTTTCTGGCCTTCTTTCAGACCTTTTACTATCGCTATCTTGCCATCGCTTTCCTGCCCGAGTTGTACTTCCACCGGACGATAGCGACCGGCATCTTCGGCGAGCATCACCAAGGCACGTCGACCAGTGCGAATCACTGCCTCGGTCGGCACCCACAACACACTTTGCTCAGTAGAACGGTTCAGGCGCACCTGTGCCGTCAAACCCGGTCTGAGGCGCCCGTCCGGATTGGTTAGCTCTACCCGTACGCGAAGGGTTCTGCTATCCGGATTGGTTTCAGGCAAAATTGCGCTGACCTTGCCATTGAGGATTGTCCCTGGAAAGGCTGGGAGACGGGCTTCGACCGCCTGCCCCACGGTGATCGCTCCGGCATCCGACTCTGGAACGGCTACAGCTAGCCAGACACTGCTCAAGCCATTGACGCGAGCCAGAGTCTCGCCAGTCGCCACGGTCATACCCGTACGTACACTCAGTTCTTGCAGAACACCACCAATGGGGCTGGTGAGCGCTAGGTAGGGCTGAACCTTACCGGAACGTTCCACCTGAGCAATCAATGCTACCGGCATACCGGTGAGCCTTAGTCGCTGACGGGCCGCAGCCAACAATTCCGCATCCCCGTTGTGCTTCAGTGCAAGAAACTCTGTCTGGGCAGCGGCCCACTCGGGCACCAGGATATCCGCCAATACCGCATTGGCTTTAAGCACATCGCCAGGAGCATGGGCATAAACCCGCTCGACAAAGCCAGGAGTGCGTGCCTGAATCACAGCGACATCACGCTCGTTGAACGCCAGGATGCCCGTCACATCAATACTGGAGCCAAAGCCCCCACGAGTGACTGTCGAAAAACGCAGACCAAGATTCTGGGTCAGACTAGGATCGATGCTGACTGTCGTCCGATCCCCTGTGTCGTCGGCATACTTAGGAACCAATTGCATGTCCATGAAGGGGGACTTTCCCGGCTTATCGAACTTTTGCTGCGGGGACATGGGGTCGTACCAATACAAAGCCTTGCGCTCATCGGGTGAATTGAGACTCTGCTCCGGGGTGTTACTGGGCACTCCGCTCATGCGCTGGTGAGCGAACCAGTAACCACCGACAACACCCAATGTCAGCGTGACGCTTACCAGCAATGCCCCGTTCCATTTTTTAAGGATCATTGGCTGTACTCCCCATAAGCAAAATACAGACGCGCACTGGTCAGTGCTCGCTGCTCTTCCACATCGACCTGTTTGAGACGGGCTTCAATGAGTTCACGTCGGGCGGCAACAACTGCGTTTAAGTCGCCTTTACCGGCGCGATAACTGGCCATACTGAGCTCGACCTTTTCCTTGGCCAGAGGTACCAGGCTGTCCTGATTTCGGCGTACAGCACGATTCAGCCGCTCATAGTCAGCCAGTTCGCTCTCCAGCTGCTCAGTATGTTCGCGTGACAGTGCTTCGCGTTCAGCCTCAAGTTGGTTGAGTTCAGCCTGCTTGGCGGCGATCTTGGGATTTTGGCGAGAATCAGGAAACAGCGGCAGATCCCATGAAAGTTGCACGCTGACCATGTCGCCGAATTGTCGGTCACGATGCTGATAATCAAGCTCCCAACTCCAGTCCGACTGCTTCTCCGCTTCGGCTTCACGAACCTTGGCTTGCGCTTCGCGGGTCATCGGCCCAAACGCTGCCAACTCGGGATGGTGTTGCAGTTTATGGGCGTAGCTTGAGGTATCGACGGGCCATTCAGGCAAGCGGCCCACAGGCTGGTCGTTGGCGGCGGAACCAATCCAGCGTTTGAGGGCCGCTCGGGCCTGTGCTCTTTGGAGAGTCAGATCGTCCTGTTGCTCCGCCAGTTGGGCCGCTTCCTGCTTGGGTGTCACTGCATCGGCGGGTTGAGCGCGGCCACCGGCAATCTGGGCCCGGACGGTATCGGTCAGCAGGCGATTCTCTTTGTAGAACTCCTGGAACAGCGCATCTTTGCGCTCAACCGAGTAGCTACTGATCCAAGCCAATGCCGTGGACTGTCGTACCTTCACACGTTCGACTCGACGCTCTGCAGTCGCACGATCAACAGCTGCATCGGCGACCTCGATTCGTGCTTTACGCTTGTCTTTGTTGGGCATTTCCTGCATGACCCCGACCATTTGCATGGTCATGAAGTCATCATTGAGGCTCCAACGATCCGGCCCCCCAATGGGGTAGTTCTGTACCCCCAACAGCAGCTTGGGGTCAGGTAATTCGCCGGCTGGAACAGCTGCGCTGCTGGCAGCCTGAATTTTTGCGTCTTGAGCGGTCAGCGACGGTGCATTGTTTTCAGCCAGTCGTAATGCTTCATCGAGTGTCAATGCAGCAGCGAAGCTCGGCAATGCCAGTACGCTAGCCACCAGACCGGCCACGAAAGACCAACCTGTGCAATAGCACTTGGAGTTCATGTTTACGATTCCTGTGATCATCCACTGCAGGCGTCAAAAGACATGCGCGCAGCTAGTTCATCTCGCTAACGCGGAATGAGGCTCAATGTGTGACAGGAATCAAACACGAGGCGGTCGCCATACCCCGGACGGGGTCTGTACAGGAAGGGAATCGCTGAAGAAGGAAAGCACTACGGGGCGGAAGACAGTGACAGGCGGTTTGAAGATCGAGACTTGCAGTATGCCGCCTGTCTTGCATTCCTGGCCCGACTTACAATGTTTGCCGTGCTCGGAAGGGCTTTTCATATCGTTGCAGCAGTCCATCCCCATGTCGTCCACCATCGCCATGCCCATCGCCTTCATTGGGCACGGTTCTGTCGGTGCCTGAACGCCTGCCATCCCGCTGAAGGGAAGCGCCAGGCTGATCATGAAAATAAGGCAAAACCGCAGATAGCGTTTCATGGGCTGGAGTGTAGTCGCTGAAAATGGCTCTTACAATTGGACACGTGTCATCAACAACCCGTCGTCAAAATCCGAAGTAGGCGATAACACCTAAGATGAATTAAGTCAGCATTACGCGAGCTGGAAGAACACTGACAACGACTACTCACGCTGTTTCGCGCCATGTTTGTGGCCTAGACCGGGTATACCTATATCTTGTCGGTAACGTCGAAACAGCAAGCTCGTGAGATTGCGCAAGGCATACAAGCGATCTCTACTTTCACTCGTGATCAGCAGGCCACGCGGGTAAGCGGATCATAAAGGTCGTATGGCCTTCTCTGGAAACACATCCGACGGTGCCGTCATGGGCGTCAACCAGTGATTTGACGATTGCCAGCCCTAAGCCCGCATGGTTCGTAGTGCTCTCTCTCCGTGCGGGATCGACTCGGTAAAAACGGTCAAACAGCCGGGGCAGATGCCCTACCGCTATCTCCTCGCCGGGGTTTTCCACTGACAAGCTGATCATGTCACCAAGGGGCTCGATTTTCACGGAGATCGTACAGTCAGGTGGGGTATACCTGAGCGCATTGGACAGCAAATTCGAGATCGTCCGATCCAGCATCGTCCCGTCACCATTCACCGCGCCGTGCCCAACTACCTGCAGCTTTACCCCTGTGTCGTCTGCCAGAAGCTGGTAATACTCGAACAATTTCTCGACGACCGAACGCAATTCGATTTTCTCTTTGGCAGGTAGAACCAGACCGTTGTCCGACTTTGCTAGGAAAAGCATGCCGTCAATAATGCTGGAGAGTCGGTTCAGATCTTCCAGGTTGGAATAGAGATTCTCTTCATAATCCTCTGGTGCACGTTTCTTTGTGAGGATGACTTCGGTATGTGTGCGCAGATTGCTGATAGGGGTACGTAGCTCGTGCGCGATATCGGCTGAAAAGTTAGACAACCGAGCAAATGACTCTTCAAGGCGAGCCAGCATAGCGTTGAACGAAGTGACAAGGAGCTCAAGCTCGCGAGGCACAGAATCCATCGGAATGCGCTCTTTCAGCGATCCGGCTGACATCGAGGCCGCGACTTTCGTTACTTGTGCGACCGGCTTCAGCCCGCTGAGCGCGACCAACCACCCTAAACCTGCGCTGACCAAGGCGCTAATCGCGAGCCCGATCACTAACCACCAGCGCAGAGTTTCGACGAAATGCGTATGGCTTGTAATGTCTAGACTCAGCCACGCGGTCAGTGGCTCAGCTTCATTCGCCAAATGAACTTGGGCTTTCATGCCTCGGTACTTATGGCTTCCAGCTGTCCACTCCCACATATCTTCCTTCGGGTCACCAGAGGAGGAAGAAGGATGTCCAACTGCATTTGAAGTCGCGAAGAACGTCTTCCCGCCCATCGTGATAATTGAGGCTGAGAGTTCCTGGTGAGCACCAAGGAGTGCTTGTAGCTGCAACACAACTTCTGAAGGGTCTGCGGAGCCAGCTTCGCCATCCATTATTTGCCGAATGGATTCGAGCTTTTCCGTCATCGATTGACGGTCGAGGGCCTTGAAGTGATGTTGGCTGAATCCGTCAAAAGTAAAGCCTGCAACTACCAGTACGGCGACCACGGCACAGACAAACATCATGCTTAGACGGAGGGTAAGAGATGCACGCTTCATTCTGTATCCGGAGCATCTAGCATGTAGCCCATTCCCCTCGCGGTCTGAATCATCTTGGTGTCGAAATCGTCATCGATTTTGGCCCGGAGCCGACGAATCGCGACTTCGATCACGTTGGTATCACTGTCGAAGTTCATGTCCCAAACCTGCGATGCGATCAGTGATTTCGGCAAGACTTCTCCCCGACGGCGCATCAGCAGCTCTAACAGCGAAAACTCCTTGGCAGTAAGGTCAATGCGTCGACCTGAGCGCGAGGCCCGTCGCTTTAGAAGATCGACCTCCAGATCCCCAATCTTAATAGATGTCTGGTTGGGTGCGGCGGCACCACGGCGAAGTAAGCTTCTGACGCGGGCAAGCAATTCAGAAAATGCAAACGGTTTGACTAGATAATCGTCTGCACCTAGCTCCAAGCCTTTGACCCGGTCATCAACTCCGTCCCTGGCCGTCAGAAACAGCACAGGTACTGAGCTCCCAGCTGTGCGGACAGATCGAATGACCTCCCAGCCATCCAGGCCCGGCATCATTACGTCCAGGATTAGAAGATCGTAGGCCTCATTTAGCGCCTGGTGCAACGCCTCTGCTCCTGTCACAACTCGGTCGACACTGAAGCCAGCTTCCAAGAGGCCTTGCTGTAGGTACATTCCAATTTTGGGTTCGTCTTCTGCAACCAAGATTTTCATGCATGGGCTCCGGTTTTGCGGTGTTCTAGTGTGCTACCAATCTGACGACTGTGCGGAAGCTTACGCAAATGTAATTGCCCCAACAGCAAACGAAAAACTCCCAGGCAAGACAGAGTCGGGGTGCGCTGGATTTAGGGAGTGCAGCTAGTCGGCAGCTTACAAAAACGTAATCGGCAATCTGAGCTTTCTGCGCTTACAAGCCACCCGAGGACTGGTCTACCATGCCACCACGGCTTGGTTTTACGCAGTGACGCGCCTGGAGAGCTCCGCAATGAGCGGCTGCGACGGGCACGACCCGTTGGTCGCGCTGAACCTGCCGCACGCGGTGCAGGCCCAGGCGCTGACCCCGGCAAGTCTTGAGGGGCTGTAGGTGACTTCGCCGGACGGTTACGAGGGACATGTTCCAGCTGATGAAATCAAGAAGCTGAATGGTCGCTCAGACCTGGCAGGAATTGCGGTGCCAGGTATGCCCGCAGGTTCTCCCGGTATGGACTACGGCCAGAATCATCAACCTTACCAAGTCCTGGGGCTCACCAAGGCAGGTGCGCAAGAAGTGGTCGCGGACTACCCTGTCAGCCGTTAGTCGTTGCTCAGATTTGAGCGCCGTTGGGGTCGCTTGGGTCTAGCTCGTGGATCACCCTTGAGCCATGTCGATTGAGGGGCTCAATGTTCCTAGCCAAGCCACCAAGCAAACGATGACGACAGCACAGGTTGATTCGATCATCACACTTTTTCTCAAAGCAGTTGCCGCTAGCGAAAAATCACCGGCCACCACAGACCGCTCGAGTGAAGGGCTCAGGTAGAAACGATTGAGGGTGGCTAGCCCGATCATGCCCACGAAAAGTAGGATCTTCACGAGTAGGAGAAC
The DNA here is from genome assembly GCF_001269805.1 of Pseudomonas sp. P1.8. Taxonomy (NCBI): domain Bacteria; kingdom Pseudomonadati; phylum Pseudomonadota; class Gammaproteobacteria; order Pseudomonadales; family Pseudomonadaceae; genus Pseudomonas; species Pseudomonas sp. P1.8. Next base: position 318,227 of record NZ_LHVM01000023.1, on the reverse strand, counting down.
GCCATAGGTGCTGGTTACGACTCCAATTACTGTCGGCCCGACAATGAAGAGATAATTAGCGACGCCAGTAACTATGACCGTACCAACAATGAATGCGCCCGCTGTTTCGAATCCCCTGAGCGCTCGCGATAGCACTCGCACCAGTTGCTCCGAATCAGCCCCCCTAATCCTCAACATCAGGCCAAACGCCGCGAGAGCTCCGATCCAGCCACCAGCGGCAAGTAGGTGCAAAATATCAGCGGTAAAATGCCAGAACCGCAGGGCGCCTTCATCCATCGCCCCGTGACCTGTCCATGGGATTGTCGCTAAGGCAATGCTGCCCGCTATGGTAGCGACCCAGAGACTGCCCGTCGGCCATCGCCTGTTCTGGCTTCCAGCAAAAATCACCACTGCTAGCGAGATCATGCGTGTCACCCAGCTGTAGCCGACCTCGGTTTCGTACAGCATCATTTCCATGTGAGGTTGCAGCTCCGCCCAGTCGGATGCGCCGCTCATATTTTTTGTCATAACTACAAAAGCTGCTATGGACAAAAACATACCGATAACAGCGGTGCCAGGTAGTAGCGACCCAAAATGCAACAGCGTTCCCGATACACGTTCTTTTCCCCGAAAGCTGTATAGCCCAAAGACGGCAAGACCGAAGAGGAGCATCAGATCCAAATACAGCGCGAGGCGCAGCGCCACGTTAATTGGGTCGCTCATACTTATTTCACTTTGAAGGTGACGCTGCCAGTAATCGGATGGGTATCGGACGACACCGCTCGCCATTCCACTTTGTAGGTGCCCGTTGGGAGAGGAGAGGCCGGGGTCACGACCATGGTTTTTGGATCGACACTGCCGGCTACGCTGGCTTTCATACCCATAGGCGAGTGTGACATACCAGGCATGTCGGTCATGATCAACTTGGCTCCGGAAAACTGGGTAACCAAGTTTTCAGAAAAGTGCAGCTCAATCTTTGCAGGAGCGGGGCCGCTCTCGCCATCGGCGGGAGTGGAGGACACCAGCTTCGGGTGAGCCTGGGCAACTGCACTGAGCAGAAGACTGGTTGAAAGAGCGACGGCCACAACACAGGATTTAAGTACTGACATGCAAGGCTCCTCACAGCGCGTAGCTGTTGTAATGAGGTTAAGTAATTATTTGGTGCCGCTTGCTGTGATTTAGAACCACACCCGGACGCCAAGCACTAGACGTGCTTCGTTATTGTCTTCGCCTTCCTCGCTGGCATAGTCAGCGGTTTTTCCATAAGCCCGATTCCAAGTCACACCTACATAAGGTGCGAACTCTGGACGGATTTCGTACCGAAGCCGTAAACCCACCTCGCTCTCAGATAGCCCCGAACCCACTCCACGTTTGGGATCGTTTTTGCCATAAAAATTGAATTCTGCCGTTGGTTGCAAAATCAGCTTATTGGTTAGGAGAATGTCGTAGTCACCTTCCAGCCGTGCTGCGGTTTGGCCGCCTTCACCAAAATAAGCAGTAGCCTGGGCCTCGAAATTGTAGAGCGCCAAGCCCTGTATACCGAAAGCCGCCCACGTTTGAGGGTCGCCTGGTTTGAAGTCTTGACGAACACCGCCGACTAGATCCCACCAAGGGCTGATGGCGTGTCCCCATAAAGCTTGAACCTCAGCTTCTTCAGTCTTCCCATTGGTGCGCTCGCCTTCGGAGCGCAACCAAAGACGATCAACATCTCCACCTATCCAACCTTGGGCTTCCCAGTTCAGTGCGCTTCCATCGTCAGCATCCTGCCATTCCAATTTCTCAAATATAAAAAATGAGTTGAGGGCTGTGTCATGAACCGCGTGACCACCAGGGGACTTATAGACTGCGGCTCTGTCTGCATCGGTTAGCGGTGGTATCGGAGTCCGGCTTTGGGTTTGTGGTTGCTTGGCGGGCTGCATACCCTCCATTTTGCTGTGATCCATGCCCTGCATTTGGCTGTGATCCATACCTTCCATCTTGCCCTGATCCATGCCCTGCATTTGGCTGTGATCCATGCCTTCCATCTTGCCGTGATCCATGCCCTGCATCTGGCTATGATCCATGGTCTGCATCTGCCCGTCTTCGGTACCCTGGCTTGTTTCAGCGGCTGCGGGGAAGACAAAACCAGCGGTCAGAGCGACCGTAAACACAGCTGAGTGCATGCGAGTCCCGCAAAGAAAATTGCTCATAGTCGACTCCTTATTCCTCTACACGCACTTCGCGGAACATCCCCATTTCCATGTGGTACAGGAGATGGCAGTGATAGGCCCAGCGTCCCAGTGCATCGGCTGTCACTCGGTAACTGCGCTTCGAGCCTGGTGGCATATCAATAGTGTGTTTGCGAACAAGGAATTGGCCATTCTCGTCTTCTAGGTCGCTCCACATGCCATGCAAATGGATGGGGTGAGTCATCATGGTGTCGTTGACAAGAACGATCCGGACTCGCTCGCCGTACTTCAGTTTTAACGGCTCGGCGTCCGAAAACTTCACGCCGTTGAAAGACCAGGAAAACTTCTCCATATGGCCAGTCAAGTGCAGTTCGATAGTCCGACTTGGCTCACGGCCATCTGGATCCTCAAACGTGCTCTTTAGATCAGAATACGTCAGCACTTTTCGACCATTCTCGCGAAGGCCCATGCCAGGATCATCAAGCTTTGGCGACGTTGTCATTGCCTGCATGTCGACGAGAGGGTTGTTGGATTCTGTGGCTGGGTGCGACTGCATTTCTCCCATACCACTCATGCCGTCGATAGACATTTTGCTGTGATCCATCCCAGCCATGCTGTCCATGCCGGACGTGTCTTGCGTAGCGCCATGGTTCATACCTTTCATGGCACCGCCGTCCATGCTTGACATGCTCTCCATTGGGCCGTCACCCATACCGGCCATCTTGCTGTGATCCATTCCAGCCATATCGCCCATACCAGCCATCGAGCCATGATCCATACCGGCCATACCCATGTCAGCCATGGTGACGAGAGGACGTGGGTCTAGCTCAGGTACCGGAGCGGCCAGGCCAGACCGGACGGCCAAGGTGCCTCTTGCGTACCCCGACCGATCCATCGCCTGCGCAAACAGTGTGTAGGCGTCTTGAGTTGGTTCGACGATCACATCGAAAGTCTCGGCAGTGGCGATCCTGAACTCATCCACGCTCACAGGTTTGACATACTGGCCATCGGCAGCCACGACAGTCATCTTCAAACCCGGAATACGGACATCAAAGTAGCTCATGGCTGAACCATTGATGAACCTCAACCTAAGCTTTTCGCCAGGTTTGAAGGTGCCCGTCCAGTTGGAGTTCGGCGCGTGGCCGTTCATCAAGTAGGTGTATGTCGCGCCACTGACGTCTGCAATGTCAGTGGGATTCATCTTCATTTCGGCCCACATCTTGCGGTCAGCGACGGTGGCTGACCAACCTTTGTCAGCTACGTCATGGATGAAATCACTGACTGTGCGTTTGTGGGTGTTGTAGTAGTCAGACTGCTTCTTCAATGTTTTCATCAGCGAAGCCGGATCTTCATCCGTCCAGTCGGTAAGCATCACCACGTATTCACGGTCATACTCAAACGGCTCGGGCTCCTTCGCGTCGATTACCAGTGGGCCGTACACACCTACCTGTTCTTGGAAGCCGGAGTGACTGTGATACCAGTACGTTCCGTTCTGCTTGACCTTGAATTGATAGACATACGTGCCGTTAGGCTCGATCCCATGGAAGCTAAGGCCCGGCACGCCGTCCATATTCGCGGGGAGGATAATCCCGTGCCAGTGGATTGATGTCATATCCTTGAGGCGGTTCTTGACCCGCAAGGTCACGGTATCGCCCTCACGCCAGCGCAGCTGAGGCCCCGGAATCCCACCATTGATTGTCATGGCAGTCCGGGCATTCCCAGTGATATTTACCGGTGTCTCTCCAATAAAGAGGTCGAACTCTGTACCTGACAGGACATTAGTCTCGCCCAAGCTACGGGCCGCCCAAATAGGGGTATGCCAGAGGCCTAAGCCACCGAGAATCCCGCCTGCGGTGAGACCTTTCACAAAGGTGCGCCGAGAAGTTTTGGAATGCATACCGATTTATGTCCCGTCAGTCGGATGTCAGGTGCACGCACGTTGGCATGTTCCCGAGGGTTCACGCTTTGGATAGCTAGAGCGCTTGATACATCGGAAGATGCCATAAGCCAGCAAACGGGGTGATTACATTTCCGTAAGCTGGGCGGCTCAGCATTGATGCTTCTGCTCTTCAGCCGTGGGCTTTTCCTGTGCAATATCCTCTTGCACTTGCACTTGCGCTTGTGAGACGGGTTTGGTGGTGGCCATTGCCGTCTCGCGAGCTCGTTCCATGCGCTCAACCGCACGGTCGCCGCCACCTTCGGCAAAGGCCAGGGACGATATAGCCAAACTGAGTGTAAGAATTACAACTTTGGTTGCTTTCATAGTGCATCTCCTTCAAAGAATTGACTCTCGATGAAACCAGAGAGTTTGAGCGTCAGCTCGATGAGGATGATGAGGGGACGCACCTGTCAGCACGCTTAGCCGGTGATTACACTTTTGACAGCACACGGAGAAGCTCAACATCTGAAAGATCGACGGGCGTCATAAAATTTGACCGCACCACAGAACCGACAGCCGGCTGCATAAATTGATGTAGATCAACTTTGGCACTTCGATGTGCTGTATGTTGATAAATCAAAACCCGTTAATCAGTACCGGAGATTCTCCATGTTCTGGTTTCGCCATCGTCAACCAACGTTCATACGCCTCGCCATCGTGCTGTGGGTGTTAGCGTTTGGTCTGGCAGCGAGCCAGGGATGTCTGTCACAGCCCAGCCACAATCCAGCTACAACGCATGTCTCGCTGAACACTCCGCAAGATAACGAAAGCCACGACGCCCATGCCCTCGGCTGCCTTCAGCACTGCGCCGATGCGGCGATAGCTGTAAGTCCTTCGCTCCATCTTCAAACATTTGATCTGTTCAGTTGGACGTTTCTGCTCCTTATCCCAGCGTTGCTGATTTTGTATCCCGCCAATCCCTCCGCTTTTGCCTTTCTTGCATTACGACGCCCTGTACCTGCCAGACCTCCTGCCCGCTTGATTTTCGTTCGTTTCAACGATTAATCCGACCTTCTGTGCGCCGATCTTCGGCGCATTGTCTGGCTGCGCCTATCTGGTGCGGCTCGGTATTACCTGAGTTGTCCTGACCCTTTGGAGATTGCCATGCATGCCTCATTGAAATTTATCCTCGCCACCCTGCTCGTGAGCAGCCCACTCATGGCCTCGGCAGTTGATGAGCATCACCCGGAGCAGACGCCGACCGCGCCCGCCCAGACAAGCGAAGCAGCTACGCCGATGCAAAACACTGTCATGACCGAGCAAATGCAAAAAATGCAGGCTGCACACGACAAGGCAGCCGCCGCCAAGACCCCTGCCGAGCGACACGCCGCCATGCAGGAGAGCATGAAGACGATGAAGGACAGCATGGCCATGATGCATAAGAACTGTCATGGCATGGGCATGGGCGGCAACAAAGACGGCACGGAGATGGGAATGATGAACATGATGATGAAAATGATGGATCAGCAATCGAGCATGATGAACATGCCGATGAGCAAGTGACGCGCACAAGCCTATAGGCAATGCAGCGACGGTTTTACCTTAGCCAATTATGCCAAGGGTAAAACTGCCGCCCATTACACCTATACGACGTATCACTAAACAGCACTCCTCAGGAGTAAAAACCATGATGAATTCACCACATTCAACTAACAACTCTCCAACATTTTGGAGGAGTAAACCCGGCATAGCGCTGGGCATGCTGCTGGTGATCGCGCTGTTCTATCTGGCTAGAGAACACTACGGCCATATGTTGGGCTTACTGCCTTACATGATTTTGCTGTTGTGCCCGCTGATGCATTTTTTCGGGCACCACCACGGTGGTCACAGTCATCACGGCGACACCTCAGTCTCAACTAAAGATGCGAACAGGAGTTAGCTCATGCACACCCCTGAGGTTCGTCAAGAGCACGGCCCAATACAGAACTCTGAACCCCAACCCACCGGCTCCCATGACCCGGTATGTGGCATGACCGTCAGTAACGACAGCCAGTTCAGCACGGAATATGAGGGGCAAAACTACCGGTTCTGCAGCCAGAAATGCCAAACGACCTTCAGGGCAGCGCCCGAGCGTTATCGAATATCCCAACTGAAAATCGAACCAGTCCCTCAGACAACAGCAGAACCGGTAACGGGTGCCGCTGAATACACATGTCCAATGCATCCGGAAGTTCGCCAGATCGGCCCCGGCGTCTGCCCTAAGTGCGGCATGACCTTAGAGCCGGTGATTCCCGAATTGGAGGAAGAAGAGAACTTAGAACTCAAGGACTTCACCCGGCGCTTCTGGTGGACATTGCCACTGACAGTGATCGTCACCGTGCTGGCTATGGGTGGCCATGCCCTGGAGCTGTTCCATGGCACCACGCAAAATTGGGTCGAGCTGGGATTGGCTACACCCGTCGTGCTGTGGGCTGGCTGGCCGTTTTATGTGCGTGGTGTGCGTTCGGTGATTCAGCGAAGTCCGAACATGTGGACGCTAATCGGCCTCGGCACGGCGGCGGCCTTCCTTTACAGCGTCGTGGCCACCCTGACCCCCGATGTATTCCCCAGCAACTTCATGATGGAGGGTCGCATCGGTGTGTACTTCGAAGCGGCGGCTGTGATCATTTCACTGACCCTTCTCGGCCAGATGCTTGAACTCAAGGCTCGCTCGCAAACCTCGGCTGCCATCAAGTCGCTGCTTGGACTTGCACCCAAAACTGCCCGACGGATCAATGCCGATGGCACGGAAGAAGACATCCCTCTGACACACGTACACAGCGGCGACACATTACGTGTGCGTCCGGGAGAAAAAGTACCTGTCGACGGCCAGGTATTGCAAGGCGAAAGCGCTGTAGATGAGTCGATGCTCACCGGCGAACCGATACCGATCATGAAGAGGGCCGGCGACGCGCTGATCGGCGCCACTCTCAACATCCACGGCAGTCTGGTGATGCAGGCGCAGAAGATAGGGTCGGCGACCCTGCTCGCACAGATTGTGCAGATGGTTGTGCAGGCACAACGCTCAAAAGCGCCGATGCAACGGCTGGCAGACGTGATTGCCAGTTACTTCGTGATCGTTGTGATTGCTATCGCCGCGCTGACTCTACTCGGCTGGGGGCTGTGGGGGCCCGAGCCAAGTTGGGTGTTCGGACTGATCAACGCTGTCGCGGTCATGATCATCGCCTGTCCCTGTGCCCTTGGCCTAGCGACACCGATGTCAGTCATGGTTGCCACCGGCAAGGCTGCTGGCAGCGGCGTATTGTTTCGCGATGCCGCCGCCATCGAAAACCTGCGCAAGATAGACATCTTGATAGTCGACAAAACTGGCACCCTCACTGAAGGTCGACCAGCGTTCCATAGTGTCGAGGCCGTACCCGGATTTACTCAGGATGAAGTGTTGCGCTTGGCCGCAAGTCTCGATCAGGGCAGTGAGCATCCATTGGCCCACGCCATCGTCGAGCAGGCTCGTGCCGCAGGGCTAAAACTGGTGACACCTGAAACCTTCGAGTCAGCCTCAGGTATTGGTGTAAGCGGTCAGGTCGAGGGTCGCAGCCTGATGCTAGGCAATACCGCGTTGATGCAGGAGGCCGGCGTTTCCACAGAGAGCTTGCAAGAACATGCCGAGAAGCTACGCGGCGACGGTACGAGCATCATGTACCTGGCAGTCGATGGCGCCCTAGCGGGTTTGCTGGCTGTTGCCGACCCCATCAAACCCACCACGAAGCTGGCCGTCGAGCGTCTGCAGGCGGATGGCGTCAAGGTCATCATGGCCACTGGCGACGGCCTTACGACTGCTCGCTCGGTAGCTCGCCAGTTGGGCATCGAGGAGGTTCACGGCGAGGTCAAACCGCAAGATAAAGAGCGTCTGGTGGCATCTCTGCAACAAGCCGGACACCGGGTGGCGATGGCCGGCGACGGCATTAATGATGCCCCCGCACTGGCTCGCGCTGATGTAGGTATCGCCATGGGCACTGGCACTGACGTGGCGATGAACAGCGCTCAGGTCACCCTGGTCAAGGGGGATCTGCTCGGTATCCTGCGTGCTCGCAGCCTGTCAGTCGCAACGGTGAGAAATATGCACCAGAACCTGACCTTCGCCTTCCTTTACAACGCCATGGGTATCCCACTGGCTGCCGGCTTGTTCTTTCCACTTACCGGTCACCTTCTGTCACCGCTCATTGCCGCACTGGCCATGAGCGTGAGCTCGGCGTCGGTGGTATTCAACGCCTTGCGTCTGCGCCAGGCTTCCATTGATTGAGTGAAAACGACCGCTTGACCTTGCCATGGCAGCAAGGTTGAGGATAAGCCAACGCCGCAGAAAAGCCTCATGCGTCAGTCTTTCCATGATCAATTTTGTTGTGAGGAGTCACCAATGAAAGCTGTTGAACTGCAAGTCCAGGGCATGAGCTGTGGTTCATGTGTCAAACATGTCACCGAAGCGCTGCGCCCAGTTGAAGGCGTCAGGGACGTAACAGTGGATCTACAAGCCGGACGGGTGAAGGTCAGCGGCGATTCGGACAGCCATGCGCTGCTTGCAGCCCTGGAGAACGCGGGCTATCCAGCACAGCTGGCGACAGTGGAAAGCGTAGCGAGTAAGAAAACCTCGGGCTGTGGCGGGAACGGCGGCGGTTGCTGCTGCCGGTAAGGATTATTTTCAAACTGGAGAACTCCCATGAATAACAGTATGCGTATCGCTGTGTTCACGACACTACTCATGGCCGGAGCGGCACAAGCCGCTGAAGTCATCGACGTTTACCGCGATCCTAACTGCGGCTGCTGCAAGGACTGGATAAAGTATCTTGAAGTCAATGGCTTCAGCGTGCGCGACCATGTTGAGTCCAACATGAGCGAAGTCAAACAGCGCCTCGGCGTCGCTCCGCGCTTGGCCTCCTGTCATACCGCGATGATCGACGGAAAATTTGTCGAAGGGCATGTGCCGGCAGCACAGATTCTCGACCTGAAGAATCACCCCGACCTCGTCGGAATTGCGGTGCCGGGTATGCCCGCTGGTTCGCCTGGAATGGAATACGGCCAAACCAAACAGCCGTATCAGGTGATAGGTCAGACCCTAACGGGTACCGATCAAGTAGTTGCCGATTATCCTAGCCATTGACGACTACGTTATCGGTTCGTCGAAGCCTTGCACCTGGGCCTTTATGATTCGTGTGAGATCGATATCTGTATGACGTTTTCCGTGAAAGTTTACTTCTTCAGTGTTCAGCACAATTGCGCTCCTTGGGCAGCCTGTATGGCGTGACCAGAAGTCCCACGCGGAATCGATCACGCTGATGCCGTGCGGGAGCCTTGGTAAATTTCAGGCCGTGCGAATCATGTCCGCGTGATAGATCGGACGAAGGTTGCCCAGCGCATCGCTGCTAAAGCTAGGTTGGTGTGAACTGTGGTACGTGGAGCCTGTTTCTACTTCTAATAGGCACACCACGCACTCGTCCTTATCCTCACCGACGGTCGCCTTGGTCATTGTCTCCATGCGCCAACTTTTTGTTCCGTTCATATACGCCGGCGTGACCACTTGAACATCGGTAATCATGATCTCGTCGTCCTGGGCGACCAGAATTTCCTGTAGCTGAGGTTCGCTATCGACCATCAGCACTGCCTCATACATTCGGCCCTCATGCTTGGTCTGTACAGTCACGTGATACCAATGTGTGCGGAGTATTCTGGAGACCTGGCGCCAGTGGCACTGACCCTCTCCAAACATACCAGGTAGACCGACCATGTTTGCGTCGTGTGTTCTAAACATCGTGTTTCCTTAAATCCCTAGTTGCTCTGATATGAAGCGCAGTTAGACGAAGGAGAAAACGTCCTTCAGGCTGGAAGGTTGTTCATGACCAGGGCCAACCAAGATGTAGGCGGTGTTCCTGGTTTCGAACACACCGTCTTCAAAACGTGTGCACATAGTCGAACGCACCCAATCACCCCGCTCAAAACGACCCTGACTATCCTCGACCACATTGTGAGCAAACACGATCATCGGGAGCTGGCCCGCTACCTGAATGGTGTTGAGTTCGTCAGGAGTGAATTCGATGCGAAATATTGTCCAGTCCTGAATCAGGCAATACGGCTTCCTAGGAAAGCGCTCGGCCACTAAAGCTAGAGCTTCAGAACTGCTTGATAGACCTTCTAGCGGTGTGCGCGGCCCCTTCATAAATTCGAGTTCTCCGACGCTAGCCATAGGTTTTCCTCTCAGTAATTACGATCAAATTGACAACTCAGCCCTCTGACCGCCGATCACGCTGGCCAGGCTGACCCACGCCAGTGCCGTCTTCTCAGGCCTTTGGCTTGAAGGGGGCGCTATTAAACCTCCACACAACCCAAGAGGCAATCATAATGAACCCATTAGGGTGTGTTATGACGGATTGAGTTGTGGCCTTATCCTCGGTTTTGATTGGGGAGAAACCGATGGAAGCGGCAGAAGCGCTGGCTGTCGTGGTTCGTGGGATTCGCAGAGGGCAAGGTCTCTCTCAAGAGGACATCAACAGCTTGGGCCGCTCCCACTTCAGCCGAATAGAGCGAGGAGAGGTAAATGTCTCGCTTGATGTCCTGATACGGCTCGCCGGGGTACTAGATCTAGATCCGGCCACGCTGGTGCTGATGGTGACCTCGCTGCAAGCTCACGAGTCATTCAGAGACGGTCAAAAACGTATATCGAAGCAACTGGGCAGAATCAAAAAGGCAGGGATCGATCTTGAAATTGAGTCGCAGGCTCGGGCTGGGAAACCACGCCCTGGTCGACCTGCCCGTTCTGGGGCAGCTATTAATGCGCTTGAGGCCTATCGATTGAAGAAGGATGGGAGGCCCGTTGTCGAGATCGCAGAAAAGTTGGAGGTATCTGAAGCGACTGTTCGTAGATATTTGAAAGCAATCACACTCGAACAGTCGTGATTTTCAAATGACCAGCTCCCGACTAAAAATGTCAGAGGAGGGGCTGCTGTGGAAGACTGCTCTGGAACACCTTGGCCCCATAGACCTCCATCAAATGGTGGTCGAATTATGGATAAACGCCCGGCCACCGGTTCGCAGAACTGTCGAGTACCTGGACAGCGACATCGTTGGCGATGATGTACTGAATATACTTAAAATTGCCCAAATCACTGTCGGCGCGGTTGTTCCTTACAGGCCCGTTGAGTCAGGCAGGATCGCGATCTATTCCGCTCACGCCGAGCATCTTGCACATAGGTTATTGCACGCCATGCCGGTCGGAAAGCTTCCGCCCAGTTTGAAGGGGGCTCGGCTTGAGGCTGAGCTGGAAATGTAGATCTCACTTGGCGATGGCAGGCGTCTTGGCGCTATACATATGGCGCAGGAAGGTTACCCATGAGAGATGGCTCTCGAGCATCTGGGCTTAGAGGGTGTGCTTCAATCCTATTAGAAATTGTCGAGCTAAGCTCCGCCCTTTGAGATGTTGTATGAACTCTGAATTAACTGAAGAAGAAATGCGTCGTGCCCTGTTCGGTACGCCTGAGCCCGAAGACCAGGTGTCTGCTCCTGTAGTAGAGGAGCCTGTGCCAGAGGTTGTCTTTACGAAGCCGGTAGCTGCTCCCGTAGCAAAGAAGAAAGCGGCGAAAGCGTTTACGCCCAGGCTTAGGGTCACGCTCCGGGTTGGGAACGAATTTGAGGGGAAGATGCAGGAGTTGACTCACGAGGCCGACACGTTGAGCTCGTTGCTTGCCGAGCAAGAGGCTGTGAAGGGTGCCAGGAAGAAGTACAAGTATGTGGAAGTGGTATCGGTTAAATCGATGTAGACGATGCAGTTGGGCTGATTTAGCTAGAAATTCGTGCGCCTAGCCAGCGTGCCTACCGCGCCCAGTTGGGCGATGCGCCGAGACCTGATGAGCCAGAGCTACACGGCGAAGGTAGACCAGTTACGGGCGGTAAAGGCCAGGTAGCAGATGCGAAGGTCAAGTTGGTACGGCGCTCCGAGAGTGTTCTGATTTTGTCGTGAAAGCGCGGAAGTATCTTATGAGCATTGTTGATGGCTTTTAGCCTCGATGCCAGCTAGATTTGGAGCTTTCTACAATCAAGGATGGATATGAAAAAGCTCATCGCAGTCATGGGGATGTGTGTCGCACTTGGCGGTTGCGCTACGTCTCACTACAACGCAGGCCGAGACTTTCCGTCGGCTAGTGTAGCGAGCATCACCAAAGGCAAAACCACGACTGCTGAGTTGAAGTCGCTGTTTGGTGAGCCCTACGCCAAGAGCGCAGTCAGTGAGACTGACGAGAAGTGGATCTACACCTACACCAACGGCTCAGCCCATGCTCAAAGCTACGTGGTCACCATGAAGGTGACGACTACGGGCACTCAGAAAACTCTCGACGTCTTGATCCGAAATGACGTGGTCATCAACTACACGTTCAGCGAAGGCCCCGCTCCAGGCACTACCACTGCGACGAATTGAGTCGTCACCTTGCCATTGGGCGACCCACTGCGCTCAGTAAGTTGTTGATGGAGCAAGCTCATGGACAGAACGTATGCCTTCGTGGATGAGTCCGGGAATTCCGACCTAGAGACGTCAAAGGGTGGGAGCTCGGGCTTCTTCATCGTGTGCTCCATTCTAGTGGCAGAGAAAGACCTGGAAGCTGCTTATGCCCAAGCTGAAGCACTCCGCAAGCGTCATTTTCAAACAGGCGAGATCAAATCCAGCAATCTGAAGCCCAAGGATTCAGATCGCCGAGGCCGGATCCTTAACGAGCTGGCCGAGCTGCCATTCAAGCTCTATTTCACCGTCGTTGATAAGTCCCGAATTCACAAAGACGGTGGCCTCCGTATCAAGACCTCGTTCATAAAATACGTGAACGGGTTGCTCTATGAACGTTTGTTCCGCGCATACCCTGACCTCCAAATGATCGTAGACGAGCATGGTGGCCAGGAATTTCAGGAGAGCCTCAAAAGCTACGTTGCAGAACGATTCGTGGACGACCTATTTGGCGATAAGGATGCCTTCCAGACGATGGCCAGTAAGGACAACGTTTTGGTTCAGGTTGCAGATTTTTTTGCTGGTTCAGTCGCTCAGATCTACGAAGAGAAAGCATCGGAAGAAGCGGTTTTTGCCTACAAAAAGATCCTGCGCAGTCTGACTCTAGGCATGTTGGAGTGGCCATCGAAGTACCAGTCTCTTCTGCCGCCGCCAACGAATGAGGCTGGATATGCAGACTACCAGATACACCAGGAGGCTCTACGCCAAGCAGACCATTTTAGCGAGCGCGTTGAGGAACATCCCGATGAGAATGAGCATCTGCAGCTAAGCATCTTACGATTCTTGAGATTTCAGAGCGAATTCGTCACCAAAGACTACGTGCCAACTGCAGAGATCATTGCCCACCTCAAAGACAGTGGCTTCGGAGAGGTCAACGACCAGAGAATTCGCTCCAGTGGCGTTGCAAAACTTCGCGACGCGGGGGTAATCATTTCTAGCGCCGTTAAGGGTTATAAAATTCCCCAAACACGTGCGGACATTAATGACTTCCTAGAGCGAGCATCAGGCATCGTCGTTCCTCTTCTCGAACGAGTTAAAAAGGCACGAGAGGTGTATCGGCTGAGTAGTCGAGGAGAATATGACATCGTGACGGCAGCCAACCTGACTGAGCTAGGCAAGCTGCTCGCTGCGCTCGAAGCGTTTGCAGATGACTGAACTCAGTCATGGCAACCCGCCTCCTGTGAGCGCCCCAACGCGCCTGCACAGCCTCAGCCGTACCTATATCCAGTGACGGACATTTTAAAAGGGTAAGTCTTCATCACTGAGGGGCAAGTGCGCTACTGGCGGTTTTGGCGTCAAAGCTTTATGAATGCCCTCAAGCCGACCTAGCATCTCGTCGAAGGTAATCACCAGGACATCCTTTAGGCTGTTCCGATACTGCTCGAAGGCTCGCTGCTCACCAATCTTTGATGGGGTACGGCCAATGATGACAATGGCCGCCACGGCATGTGCGTGGACACGGTCATCGAGATCCTCGCTCAGACCGAGAATGTTCTTCTGCAGAACGCTTCGCTGGCTGATGACCTGGGCCACGGATCCACCGAGCTCGTAAGATGGTACGTAGGTCTTGCGGTAGGCTTTTCCGAGTAGGTCGTGCTGAGGGTGTTTGATCTCGATCAGAGCAAGGTTTCCTGTGGCCTTCGCAGCCATCAGAAAGTCGGAATACTGACCCCCTTGACCTCTGACGTCCTTACCACCGACATAGGGCTGTTCTGCAATCATCTTGACGGGATAACCGAACGCCATGTCGAGTACGAAAGAGTGCTCACTCAGGAAGCGTTGCCACTTGTTCTCGGCGGCGTTGCTTTCCAGCATTTTCCGGTACACCTCAATGAGTTCGCCGAGCGTTATGAACTCGATCTCAGACTTCAGCTGATACAGGGTTTTCGGTGCAGATTTCGCCAGCGCGGGGACGCTTTGCTGGGCAAGCATGACGGCCTGCTTTTGATCTTTGGGTGATAGACGGGGTGCAACTGACCCCAGCGCTACCAGATTTGCAAGCAGATCTGGCGGGAGCTTGCGTTCACGGGGAGGATAAAGCTCGGGGGCCGCTTTGTGCAGGAGCCCCGTGTAGCAAACAAGTTTTTTGTCGGCAGCGGTTTCTCGCTGATGCCGCTGAGTTAGCCGATCAAGGCTTCGCTCCATTTTCTCAAGCTGAGCAACGCCTAAACAGAATTGATTGCCTTCGATTTTCGCATCAAAGTTCCCTGGCCCACCATGCAGAAACAGTGTGTCGATCCCCTCCAAATCATTTAAAGCCTGGATGATGTATCGGTACTCGTAGTGGAAGCCGAGACCGTAGCGCCAGTCTTTGGTGAGCCCTACAGGGAGAAGTCCTAGTAAATCCTCAAGCTCATCCTGATTGTTAGGATGTGGATATTCTTGGAAGACAGGGCGAGTGACCACTATCGACTGGATGGTGTCGTACTTGGGCTTACCGTACTCAGAGTGTTCCGAGCGGGCGTTGATAGGATAAATGGTCAAATACTCGGAGGTGACCATCAATAGGAGATGCCAGCCTGACCCATTGTCCGGCAGAGGTACATCGCTGTAGAAAACGAGTGTGGGGCCATAGAAGTCATTTTCGTCGTATTCGCCCGACTCCAGTGCTTCGACTTCTCCCTCGCTCAACCCTCTCGCTTCGCCATTGTCGAAACGAAGGAATGGGCCGCCATCCGCGCGCTGTTGCATGGTGTACTGTGAGGGGCGCATAGATGGCATGTGCTTTCGTCCTTGATCGAGATATGGTTTCTACTTGCCCGCGCACTGGTGGGGCCAAAGCGAGTCTAGCGAGCCCCTAGTGTCCCGGAAAAGTGATTGATGGGAAGCTGAGGCGGTTCGCTTGCTGTAGCTTCTGCTTCAAGCTCAGCAGTCATCCTGGCAACCCTTGCTAAGCAATTTCGGATACCTGGGTTTGCTCCTGGTGAGTTCGATAGCATATTGAATTGACTCAGGGCCGTCAGTGCCGATTCGAATTCGTATTTTCTTTTTGGGCCAAGATCATTTCGAATGGAGCTATCTAGGTGAGCACCATCACGGCATGCGGCAGCAATCGACCGACAAGGGCCGAATGTATCTACCTTCGATGACGGCATTTCAGCACTATCAAGCGCCGCAACGGCTGCTTTGACCATTTGTTGGATCTCTGCATAAAAGCTTCCATCCAAAATCTTTCTCCAGTGAGCGCTTATCCTTTGATTATGCAGGCTTCCTACTTTTACACAGGTATGCGGGAAGTGTTTTAGAACAAGCAGATACATACCTGCCTACGCGAGGATACAAAAGTGGCCCTGAAAGGCTGCCCATTGGGTCTTCCTTGGCGATGTCGTATGCTCGTCTTGTTGCGCTTGGTCAAGGAAGGGCGGCATGCCTAAAATAAAACCGTTGGATATGAAGTTCCTCGACCTTCTTTTCGAGATGGAACAGGGCTACGTCTTGGACTTCTCGAATCGTACCTTGTCCCAGTTCTTCCTTGGAGAGCTGGAGATTGATATTGATGACCCGCTTTTCGCTGCGGACGGTATTTCCAAAGCGAAGCGCCTCCGTTCTTTCCTCACGCTTGCGGATACGACGACTTGCGTGCGAGCGTTGAACTCCCTCTGGCAGTATCGTCAAGCCACCCTGTCCAACCAGCGCAAAGATGAGCCTGTGGTGAATGCCGAGGGGCGATTCTTGACCCTGATCCAAGGCTTGGAAGCAGGCTCGCCGAGAAATGAAGTCATAGGCGATCCCTTTGCTGCAGTGCGCCAGGTCAGCGTCGATCAGGCGGCTCGTCTGAAGCAGGCTCTACTGGAAGTTCATAAGCTCGCGCCTCAAGCCCGTGGCTACGCTTTCGAAACATTCCTGCAACAGCTCTTCGAAGCCTCGAATCTTCAGCCTCGTGCCCCATTTAGGAATACGGGTGAGCAGATTGACGGTAGTTTCCTCTGTCGCGGTGATATCTACCTCGTGGAGGCTAAGTGGGTGTCCAACCCTGTTGGGGTAGGTGAACTTCATATCCTTCAGGGCAAGATCAACGAGAAGGCAGCTTGGACGCGAGGAGTGTTCATCAGCTATTACGGTTTCACCAATGTAGGGCTCGAAGCTTTTGGGCGCCGTAAAAGCCTAATATGTATTTCAGGAAAGGACATCCACGAAGCGCTGGAGAAACAGATACCTTTCGCAGATGTCATCGACCGGAAGGTGCGAGCAGCCGCTGAGACAGGCTCGGTATTTGTTCAAGTAGCGGAGTTGTTTTAGTAGAAATTTATCTCTTGCGGGGGGCTCTGTGATGAAAGTGTGAATGGCCTATCACGAAGCTGGAGAAGGGGTATTGGCCCAGCGACGTTAGGTGAAATGGTTGTTGACACTGTTGTGTCTCATAGGTAATCTGAAATGGTATGTGTCTGGCACCAAGTCCTCCAGGAGGAAAAGACCTCTTTATCGGCAAACCAAACCCCGTCGTAGAGAGCCAGAGACCCCGAGCAAGACCTCTAAAAAACCGCCTCTATGGGCGGTTTTTTTTGTCTGTCTTTTAGCATTTCTAAATGCTTGATCTTGGGATAGAGGGAGTTGAGTGCTGGCAGTCCTCAACTCTTCCATCATGCGTTGAGAGGCGTAATCCGAAACCTCACACCGCCATGGGCAATGGTGAGCACCGTTTGACCCTTCACTAAGCTTGACAAATTACGCTTGGCCATCGAGAAAGGGATCGATGCGCGACGCTTATAGGCCCGATGGCTGGACAACCCATCCTCACTGCACACCCATTTGAAGTGCTCGTGGTTGTGAGAATCGGTATACCCTGCTGCCAGGTCTTTATCCATCATGGCAAGGAGCGAAAGGGTTCGGTCATATTCTGTGTTCACGCGTTGAATGCTTTGTTCAGGCGTGGACGGTGCCGGCTGTACGACCCTCAGCGGCGCCGATGTCGGACGAATAACGCGCTCTTCCATCAAGTCTCCGCGCTTCCAGATTGGCTCCCAATGGGAGATCCGGTTTCGGATATCGTTGACGAGGCCAACACGTGCTTCTAGCCAATCCAGATTCTTGGCTAAAGAAAAATTTCTGTTGGTGTTTGGGAATACTAGCGGAAGAACGACTCCCCACTGCGTATTGGTTTCCTTGCTGATGTTTGTCCAGAAACCGAAGGTGAGGTTGGACACCACATCGTGGTGGGTGAAGGATGATTTCCTTCGAAGCCTATTTAACGTTTTCGATAAGCCCCCATCGTTATGCTTATTAAGGGATAGATGGTCGTACCAGTCCATCGAGTCTACGATGACTTGGTTCAGCCGCTGCGAATGAAATCGGCTCAGCTCTTGGTGGTACGCGTTTCGCATAACGACTTCGACAAGGTGGATCAATGGTACGAATGACCGGGACACCTCGTTGTTCCACTGATAGCACGCATAGACATCATGGTCATCGACAGCGTTGAAGTAAGTTTTGTAGTTACGTAGGCGCGGGGCGGACAGCGCCTTGATGAAAGGGTCTACATCGAGCGGTCGCATAGACAATCCGTTGAAAGGCAGGCTGATATTATCGAGGCCCACCCAAGCTCCTGACAAGGGGCGGTCTGAGACCATGAGTTCCAGGATGTAGCTTAAGTGCGGCCATTAACCGTTTAGACGGTTTTGAAGGTAGAAAAACTCATGCAGCCACCATCGTGGTAAATCGAAATTGGACTCAACCCTCTTGGCCATGACCAAGAGGGTCGGACGGTCTCAGCAATACCCGTCAGCGCTAGGCCACAGGGTCGGGAACCGCTTTCAGGTTCATCTGGGCTTCAAAGATGAGCAGGTCGCTCTCTTCATTTTCCCTCATGAGCCCAATGACCTTGGAGCTGACCTGGATCTCGCCATTGTTATCGAGGCGAACGTAGCGGGGATATCGATCAAGCAACAGCTCGGAGAGTCCTCGACTGTATCCCTCGCGAATCAGCTTGATCTTCGCGTCGTCGGTGGTGCCATACTTGATCCGTTTGTAAAAATCGGGATCAATCGCACCTACACCATTCAGAACCTCTACAAATTTGAAAATCTTGTTGTCAAAAAAGTCATCTTCTTCTTTGAGTCGTACTATGGCGAGGTTAACTTTCTCAATATCATCTTTGGTTGAGATTCTGACCCAGTATGTGTAATGGCTATCGCCGTATTTAGTGTCCCCCCAATTCGACACGTAAACATAATCTGTCCCTTTCTTCTCGGGGAGTTCGCGCCAGTATTTAAGCGTAGATCGCAGAATTTGTTTGACGCTATATTTTTTCAATTTCCAGTCCAGGAACATGGCGTAGAAATCAATCGTAGCTTTATTCTGGAGTCGCTTCAGATCGCTATACTTTCGCTTGTCATCGAATTTGTCGATGAAGCACTTCTTGATTTCCAGTAGCAGCCGGTCGGCATTGTCGATCAAGCCATTCGCTTCAACCGACATGTTTATGGAATCGTCGATTTCTTCTTCGGAGGTGAAGACATCGATTTCGCTAACGCTGTTGGCTATCAGTAGACGGCCAACCTCCGTTTTCACGTATTTGCATTCTTGGCCAGTGACCACACCCGGCTGAAGGTTTTCAAGCCTTGCAACAGCGTCACGATGACGATCTGCCACCTCGCCATCCAGGATGGTGGTTGCCTCGAGGAGAACGTTACTTACACTGTCTTGGTCAACCTTCGAGACGTTCACGGCCTTTTCGTAAAATGTCAGGAGGTTAGATTTTTTGTTCGTGTAGCCATCTACGCCCAAAAGGTAGATGCTCGACTCAAGTTTTTAAGCGTGGTTCCCGCTTCGGGTGCGAACACCTCACTGAACCTATTCACCCGCCCAATCAGATTCTTGAATTGGGAGGGTGTCAGATTCCCTCTTCCTTTCGAATAGTCAAAGACGAAAAGTCGCTCAATAGGAAGGTTGACACCTTCAAGCAGAGTGGAATTGCACACCAGATATTTCATGGACTTGGACTGGTGGAACAAGTTCTCCAGATACAGTCGAATGGTGTCAGGGATGGAGCCGTGGTGGTACATGACGCCCTTGCGCAAACAAGAGATCAACCGATACCGCTTGTCGAATGCATCTTCAAGCTCATCGCAAGCTGTTTGAACCAGTGGGCACTCAATGTCAGGTAATGTCCCGGCGAGCTCGAGTGCGAACTGCTCAATACGCTTCTTGGTGTTTCCATAAATGATGTTTTTGGCTAGCGATTCGCGTTTAATTAGATCGAAGCAATTCTTGTACTTTCTGTCTATTTCTAACCATTGGTTGAGGAAATGATCATAGAACTTAAGCTTGCCATCGTTTTTGCCAGTCCTGAAGTCTCGAACGTAGAAACGCTCTGACTTGATATATTCGTCAACCCTGAAGCCCTTGGGCGTCATATCCAAGTAGCGAACGCGAACGTTGAGTTCATTGCAGAGGAATGGGGTCAGGAACTTGAATGAGGTCTGGGGGTTTCGAGCGCCCAAAATACATAACATTGTAGCCAAGAGTTCATTGCGGCTATCTCCCTGAAGGAGGTTGTGAGCCTCGTCGACAAAAACCATTTCGAACTTTAGGGTGCTGTATTCGTTAAGTAGCCGATTCAAGCGTTCTTGTGTAAGCACAAAAACCCGGTTATTTCGCTCGGGTGAGTACATCTCGGGGTGGGTTACAACCTTGCCCAGCTTCGGGATGTTTGCATAAATTAGCCGTTTCTTCGTCTGGGCCAATAACGCTTTCGATGGCACCAAAATAAGTATACGTTTTGATGGGTTTTCTTTGACGGACTTTATAATCAGCTCAGACTTTCCGTAAGAGGTCGGAGCGATAACGACTGACGAATTCTCATACTCGTCCTGAACGAAAGTTCTCAGTGTGTCCTGTTGCTCAGTCAGTACCATGCCTTGGTCACGGAAGGTATCTACGTAGCTGCTCACAATGTTTTGGATGAAAGACCTGCTTAGTCGTTCATCTTGCTCAAAAGATTTACCGATAAATGCAGTTACTGGAAGCAGGCCGCTGTTGACTGCTACGTCATAAAGCGGCTCGTATCGTCCTGTAAGATTTCCATAAAACAAAGTGATCCGATAGCCAAGGCGCTTTATTTCGGGCGCTTGGTGGTTAAGTAGTAAAACTGCAATCGCCAGAAGCTTCACAGTGTCCCCATCGGACATCTGGCTTCCGCGAAGAAGCTCCATGTAAATTTCTTTGAAACGGGTCTTCGCCAGTTCCTTGATAGTGAGCTCTTGCATTTAGCATCCTGCCTCTGCCCGGAGAAAGTCTTCCAGCTTCTGGAGTGTTCCTTTATGAAGCGATAACACCAAGACGGTTTTAAAAATAGGAGTCGCTGTCAAGGTAGTGGTGAAATCCGCAATGCTAGTCTCCATGATTTTATGCGAGACATCGTTAAACAAAGCGGATACTAGAACTACATTATTGTCTGATGCTACAGCGGAGTTTCCGTAGGCTTTGTCACCTTCCATGCCCAAGATGGCGAGCACAGATTCTTTGTAGGATTTCTTATCATTGATGGATTTCTGTGCGGCATTCATGGCGTTCAGCCAATGATTCATCTCTGACTCCGCGAGCCGACCTTTAAGGTCATCACGTGCCTTGGCGAGCATGGCCTTGCTGGCTGCGCACGAAGTTTTCTTTCCTGCTGCCCCTGACTTCACTTCAGTAATCCAAACCTCGTTGGTCGCTGGCTGGTAAAGAATGAGATCAAAGCCTTTTCTGATATGTTTTTCTTCCATATTGAAGAAGGGTGAAACCACATCAAAGTCGTCAAGCATCTCGAGGATTACGACATGCGCGAGCAACTCTCCCAGCATGCCAGTGCGGGTATTCTGATCCTTAGTTGAGTAGCGATCCCAGAATGACTTAAGCGTGGCCGCGTACTTGAAGACCACCATGCTTCGGCTGGCCTGGTCGGCACCGTGGCATATCCTGGTGAGGTTTGCCCTGAGAACCTTTTTCAAATCGTCTGAGAAGGTCTCAATGCAGCACATTGCGTACTGACCGGTTTGCTTGAATTTCACGCCATCCATAACACGAATATCCAAAGGGGCCGCAGCCTCTGAAGTCCGTCTCCAAACGCAGCGGTTCTGGGTTTAACCTCATTCCCGTCTGACTAGCGCTTGCTGGCTGGGCAATAGGCACTATACAAGGCAGGGTAGGTGCTGAGAGGGCAATGTGCCACTTAATACAAGGTATGGCGAGAAAACTCTGTTGAATTCTCCTCCTGTTCTAAGCCCCTATCCTTAGAGGATCGCTCCAAAAAGGCTGAGCGGCCACGGTAGGTGGAGCAGCTCTTTCCTTTTGGTTCGTAATGTGCGATATTCGTTTTGCACATAAGAAATATGCCGGCTAGGCCCAATGTTGTCGGTATAAGGTGCAAAAAAGATGTCGGAGGAACGGAGTGGGCACGCCGTTCAACCTCACCGAAGGCGCCGCATTGCTGAGCCTGATCGGTCGCCTGACCGGTTACACGCCGCGCTGGTTCACCTATTTCATCGGTGATGCCCACGTCTACGAAAACCACCTGGACATGCTCAACGAACAGCTCAAGCGCGAGCCGTTCCCGATGCCGAAACTGGTGATTTCCGACCGTGTGCCGGAGTTTGCCAAGACGGGTGTATATCAGCCGCAATGGCTTGAGCTGGTGGAGCCAAGCGACTTCTCGCTGGAAGGTTACGAACACCACGCGCCAATGACCGCGCCGATGGCAGTCTGAAGCCGTACCGCAATCCAGAGTAGGAGCTGGCGAAGGCTGCGATCTTTTGATCTTGCTTTTCAAAATCAAAAGATCGCAGCCTTCGGCAGCTCCTACAGGGGTTTTCGGTGTTGTTAGTGGCCGTGACTACGGCCCACATGGGAATGCTCCACCTCCGTCGCCACCACCCCGCCGCTTACTTCCAGCCGCTGCAAAATCCCGCATTGATCGACATCCGGCCCCTCGCCACAGCGCCGGCGCAGGTCAAGCAACTGTCTCTGCAAGGCCAGCAATCCGTCGATCCGGGCTTTTACATGATGAATGTGCTCGTCGATCAACGCGTTGACGCCGTCGCACTGATCCTGTGGACTGTCGCGAAAAGCCAGCAGGCTGCGGATCTCTTCGAGCGTCATGTCGAGGGTGCGGCAGTTGCGGATGAAGGTCAGGCGTTCGACGTGGGCCTGGGTATAGACACGGTAGTTGCCGTCGCTGCGGGCAGGTTCCGGCAACAGATTTTCGCGCTCGTAGTAACGGATAGTCTCAACGGCGCAGTCCGTGAGTTTCGCCAATTCTCCGATCTTCATGACGACCATTCTCCAAAACGGTGCTTGACCCTGTAGCGGCTACAGGGTCTTAACTAGGCAACAGGCACTCTTATGGACGCAACCAATGAGCGATTCCCTGCATTCCCACAAACCCGGGGCTGAGCACGAACACGGTCACACCCTGAAGCCTGTGCAAAAGCATGGCCACACGGGTCACGGCGACTCCTGCTGTTCATCCAGTGCGGCGGCCCCTTCGTTAATCACACTGAGCGAAGCGCCGACAACCGGGGCCCGACTGAGCAGTTTCCGCATCGAGGCAATGGATTGCCCGACCGAACAGACGCTGATCCAGAACAAGCTAAGCAAACTGACCGGTGTGCATCAGCTGGAGTTCAATCTTATTAATCGGGTTCTCGCAGTGTCCCACGATTTGCCCGGGATCGAGCCGATCGTCGAGGCGATCAAGTCCCTGGGCATGCACGCCGAACCGTTGCAACAAGGCACTCAAGCGCCCGCACAACCGCCTGTCAAAAAGCCTTGGTGGCCATTGGCGTTGTCCGGTGCAGGGGCGTTGCTGGCGGAAATTTTGCACTTTACCAGTGCCGCGCCGAACTGGGTGGTGGCGATTATTGCGCTGCTCTCGATCCTCAGTGGCGGTCTCGGCACTTATAAAAAGGGCTGGATCGCGCTCAAGAACCTCAACCTGAACATCAACGCACTGATGAGCATCGCCGTTACCGGCGCAATCCTTATCGGTCAGTGGCCGGAAGCGGCGATGGTGATGTTCCTGTTCACTGTGGCCGAATTGATCGAAGCCAGGTCCCTGGACCGTGCGCGCAACGCAATCAGTGGCTTGATGCAAATGACGCCGGAACAGGCAACCGTACTGCTGGCTGATGGGAGCTGGGGCGAACAGGATGTCAAAACCATCGCGCTCGGAGCCCGGGTGCGAGTGCGCCCCGGCGAGCGCATTGGTCTGGACGGTGACGTGCTGTCCGGCAACTCGACCATCGATCAGGCGCCGATCACCGGAGAAAGTCTGCCGGTGGAAAAAACCGTCGGTGACAAAGTGTTCGCCGGCACCATCAATCAGGCGGGTTCGCTGGAATATGCGGTCACTGCCGCCGCAGACAACTCGACCCTGGCACGTATCATCCACGCCGTCGAACAGGCCCAGGGCGCGCGGGCGCCGACCCAGCGTTTCGTCGACAGTTTCTCGAAAATCTACACCCCGGCAGTGTTTGTCCTGGCCTTGGCGGTGGCGGTGATTCCACCGCTGTTCATGGGGGCGCTGTGGTTCGACTGGATCTACAGGGCGCTGGTGTTGCTGGTGGTGGCCTGTCCGTGTGCGCTGGTCATTTCCACGCCGGTGACCATCGTCAGTGGCCTCGCAGCGGCGGCGCGCAAAGGCATTCTGGTGAAAGGCGGTGTCTATCTGGAGGGCGGTTACAAGCTCGACTGCCTGGCGCTGGACAAGACCGGCACGATCACCCACGGCAAGCCGGTGCAGACCGATTACCTGTCACTGGACCCCACCGCCGACGAGACGGCCCCGGCCATTGCGGCGGCGTTGGCCGGGCGTTCGGATCATCCTGTATCGCGGGCCATCGCCACAGCGGCTGTGGTTAAACACTCTGCGGTGCTCACTGTGGATAACTTCGAAGCGCTGGGAGGGCGCGGCGTGCGCGGCGAAATCAACGGCCAGATGTATCATCTGGGCAATCATCGACTGGTCGAAGAACTGGGCTTGTGTTCGCCAGCCCTGGAGGAAAAGCTGTTCGCCCTGGAAAAACAGGGCAAGTCGGTGGTGCTGTTGCTCGACCAAGCCGGCCCTTTGGCGCTGTTTGCGGTGGCCGACACCGTCAAGGAGTCCAGCCGCGAAGCGATCCAGCAGTTGCATGATCTGGGTATCAAGACGTTGATGCTCACCGGCGACAACGTTCATACCGCCCGGGCAATCGCTGCGCAAGTCGGCATCGATGAAGCCCGGGGCGATTTGCTGCCGAGCGACAAGTTGCAGGCCATCGAGGCCCTGTATGCACAGGGTCATCACGTTGGAATGGTCGGAGACGGCATCAACGACGCTCCAGCACTGGCGCGATCAGAGATCGGTTTCGCGATGGCGGCGGCCGGTACCGACACAGCGATTGAAACCGCCGACGTTGCCCTCATGGACGACGATCTGCGCAAAATTCCGGCATTCATCCGCCTGTCGCGGCAAACATCGAGCATCCTCAAGCAGAACATTGCGCTGGCATTGGTCATCAAAGCGATCTTTCTTGGGGTAACCTTCGCCGGGCTCGCTACCATGTGGATGGCGGTGTTCGCCGACATGGGCGTGAGCCTGTTGGTGGTGTTCAACGGTTTGCGCCTGCTGCGCAAATAACGGATGAGGGACGGTTGTGCTGAGTGCCGAGCTGAAGGCGTTTTACATGGTTGCCCGATTGGGCAGCATCACCCAGGCGGCAAAGAAACTCGGACTGAGCCAACCGACCGTGACGACCCAGATTCGCCATTTGGAAAGTCAGTATTCGGTCGAACTGTTCTATCGCGGGGGGCGCCGCCTCAGTGTCAGCGAGGAAGGCGCGCGGCTGTTGCCGATGGTCAAGGCGCTGATGCAACAGGAAGCCGACATCGAGTTTTTCCTGCGCAACTGCGGTCACGTCCAAGGCACGTTGCGCATCGCAGCCACAGCGCCGTATTACATCCTGGACCTGGTGAAAACCTTTCGCGAGCGCTTGCCACAGGTGGAGGTATCGGTGGAAATCGGCAACTCCCAGCAGGTGCTCGAAGCGCTGGAGGAGTACCGGGTGGATGTCGCCGCCTCTTCGCAGTTACTGGAGGATGCCAGGTTGGTTCGCCGCGTGCTCGGCAGCGATCCTCTGGTGTTGGCCGTGCACCGCAATCATCCGCTGGCGGTTCATGATCATGTGCCGCTCAGCGCACTGGCCGGGCATACCTTGCTGATGCGTGAGCCGGGTTCGACCACCCGTCGTTTGACCGAAGACCTGCTGGCCAGCGCCGGGGTGAATTTCGGGCCGCTGCTGGAGATCGGCAGTCGCGAATCGATTCGCGAAGCGGTGCTACGCAACATCGGCATCAGCATCATTGCCCGGCAGGAAGTGCCCCACGATCCGCAGTTGCGCGTGCTGACCATCGAACATGCGCCGCAAATCCCCGAATACCTGTACTGCCTCAAGGAGCGCAAAAACGCGCGACTGCCGGCGGCGTTTCTGGGGTTGGCACAGGAAATGGCCCCGGCCTGAGATCTTCGGCCGCTGTTCAGGTCTCTTCGCTGGCAAGCCAGCTCCTACAGGGGAATGCGAAACCTTGTAGGAGCTGGCTTGCCAGCGAAGGCGTCAGTCATGACAGCACAGCAACTGAACCAAAATCCTCGAATACCACTATCGGCAGTTTTTGCCTTACTGCCATATGACGGACTCATTACAACTCTAGGATGGCCTCCATCTGCCAGATGAGGTCCGTCCATGAACAATTCGATCGCAACTGCCCTGACCAACCCCGGCGCACCGATGAAAGTGCGCGGCGTACAGAAGCGTTTTGGCGCTTTCACGGCACTGGATAACGTTTCCCTCGACGTCGCGGCCGGCGAGCTGGTGTGCCTGCTGGGCCCGTCGGGTTGCGGCAAGACCACGTTGCTGCGCTGCATTGCCGGTCTGGAAAAACAGGACAGCGGCGAGTTGTACCTCGGTGATCGCGATGTTTCCCACCTGGCGCCTCAGGCCCGGGACTACGGCATTCTGTTTCAGTCCTACGCGCTGTTTCCCAATCTGACCGTCGAAGCGAACATCGCCTACGGTCTCGCCGGCAGCGGTCGTGACGAAGTGCGTCGGCGTGTCGGTCAGATGCTGGAGCTGGTCGGCCTCAGTGGCAGTGAGAAAAAGTACCCTGGCCAATTGTCCGGCGGTCAGCAGCAACGGGTTGCACTGGCTCGCGCACTCGCGCCGGCACCCTCGCTTTTGTTGTTGGACGAACCGATGTCGGCCCTCGATGCGCGCGTCCGCGAGCATCTGTGCACCGAGTTGCGCCAGCTACAGCGCAACCTCGGCGTCACCACCCTGATGGTCACTCACAATCAGGACGAGGCCATGCTGATGGCCGACCGCATCGCCGTGATGAACAACGGCAAGGTCGAGCAGTACGCCACACCACAGGAAATCTACAACCGCCCGGCCACGCCGTTCGTGGCGGAGTTCGTCGGCCAGGGTAACTGGCTGCCTTTCCAGCGCAGCAGCGACAGCCACGCCCAGGTCGGCGGGATGAACATGCGCCTGGCCGACGGCAGCGCCAAGACCGCGTCGGGCCGGTTGTTCTGCCGCCCGGAAGCTATCAACGTCAACCCGCTGGTGCACGAGGAAAACCTGTTCCCGGCCAAAGTTCGCGAGATCACCTTCCTCGGCAACCGCTGCCGCATGAGCTTTGAACTCGATCATTTGCCGGGCCACGCCTTGCTGGCTGAACTGGCGCCGGAAGCCATGCCGCGCCTTGGCGCCCAGCAGATCATGGTCGCTTTGCCGCCGCGCAGCCTGCAGGTGTTTGCCTGATGAGCGCAAACATCGCGCTGCCGATACCGCACAAGCAGGTTCGGCAGACCTCCCGTGCCGAGATCGGCGACCGTGTATTCGTGGTCGGCGGCAAAGTCCTTCTGCTCGTGTTGCTTGGCGTCGCCGTGTTGATGCCGTTGCTGGCGATCTTCTGGCGCGGTTTCAGCGCCGAAGCCGGGCAGGGCGGTGGTTGGGCGGCCGCCAAAGAATTGGTGACCAGCGAAAACTTCCACTGGTTGCTCGGTAACAGTCTGAAAGTTTCCCTCAGCGTCGCGGCCATTGTTGTACCGCTGGCCTACCTGTTTGCCTACGCGCTGCAACGTACGTTGATTCCCGCAAAGGGCATCTGGCGTGGCATCTCGCTACTGCCATTGATGGCGCCATCGATGCTGCCGGGGATTGCCCTGGTTTATCTGTTCGGCAATCAAGGCATGTTGCGCAGCCTGCTCTCGGACAACATCTACGGCTTCTGGGGCATTGTGCTCGGCGAAGTCATCTACACCTTCCCACACGCGTTGATGATTCTGCTGTCGGCCCTGTCCCTGGCCGATGCGCGACTATTCGACGCCGCGTCCAGCATGGGTGCGAGTCCTGCAAAAGCGTTCCGCAGCATCACCTGGCCGGCGACACGCCAGGCCGTATTCGCTGCGTTCTGTCTGGTGTTCACCCTGACCATCACCGATTTCGGTGTTCCGGTGGTCGTTGGCGGCGACTATCAAGTGCTGGCGCTGGAAGCCTACAAAGCCGTAGTCGGCCAGCAGCAATTCGGTCGCGGTGCATTGATCGGCATGGTGCTGTTGCTGCCGGCGCTGTTCAGCTTCGGCGTCGATGCATGGCTGCGTCGGCGTCACGGCGACTCCATGAGCGGACGGGCGCAAGTCTTCAAACCGGCACCGTCGAAACTGCGCGATGGCTGCTACCTGGCCATCGTCCTGCTGATCTGCGCCGCGTTGCTGCTGGTGTTCGGTATGGCGGTGTTCTCGTCTTTGGTGAAGTTCTGGCCGTACAACCTGTCGCTATCGCTCAATCATTATCAGTTCAATGAAACCGCCGGCGGTGGCTGGCTGGCTTATGCAAACAGCCTGAAGATGGCCTTGGGCACCGCGTTGATCGGCAGCCTGCTGATCTTCACCGGCGCCTATCTGATGGAAAAAACCAAGGGCCAGCGCGGCTTGAATCTGGCCCTGCGCATGCTCAGTTTCGTACCGATGGCGGTGCCGGGTCTGGTGCTGGGCTTGGGTTACGTCTTCTTCTTCAACCTCACCGGCAACCCGTTGCATGTTCTTTACGGGACCATGACGCTCTTGATCGTTTGCACCATTGCGCACTATTTGACCACCGCGCAAATGACCGCGACCACCGCGCTGCGTCAACTCGACGCCGAGTTCGAAGCCGCCGCGCTGTCGCTCAAGGCGCCGCTGTACCGCCATTACCTGCGTGTCACCGTGCCGATCTGCTTGCCGGCATTGCTGGACATCGTGCGCTACCTGTTCGTCTCGGCCATGACCACCGTTTCGGCGGCGATCTTCCTCTACAGCCCCGACACCATCCTCGCGGCGGTGGCGGTGCTGAACATGGACGATGCCGGCAACGTCGGTGGTGCGGCCGCGATGTCGACCCTGATCCTGATTACCTCGGCGGGCGTTTCCCTGCTGCTCGCCTGGGCCTCGCGCGGTTTGCTGCGCCGCTCCCAGGCCTGGCGGCAGACCGCGCCCGGTCATTGAATCTGCACACCCCTCAACTCAACAAACAGGAAAAGATCATGTTCAAGCCTTTGGCCCTGGCCGCTGCTGTCCTCACCGCTTTCAGCCTGAACGCCTTTGCGGCGAAAACCGAGTTGACGGTGTACACCGCCCTCGAAGCCGAACAACTGAAGACCTATAAAGAGGCGTTCGAAAAGGCTAACCCGGACGTCGAAATCAAATGGGTGCGTGATTCCACCGGCATCATCACCGCCAAACTGTTGGCCGAAAAAGCCCGTCCGCAGGCTGACGCCGTGTGGGGCCTGGCCGCTTCGAGCCTGGCGATCCTCGATCAGCAAGGCATGCTGCAAAGCTACGCGCCAAAGGATCTGGGCAAGATCGGCGCGAACTACCGCGACGCCGCCAACCCGCCAGCCTGGGTCGGCATGGACGTCTGGGCCGCGACCATTTGCTTCAACACCGTCGAAGCCGAAAAGCAGGGCCTGAGCAAACCCGTGAGCTGGCAAGACCTGACCAAGCCCGAGTACAAAGGCAAGATCGTCATGCCGAACCCGGCCTCGTCCGGCACCGGTTTCCTCGACGTCAGCGCCTGGCTGCAAACCTTCGGCGACAAGCAGGGCTGGGCCTACATGGACGGCCTGCACCAGAACATCGGCCAGTACGTTCACTCCGGTTCCAAGCCTTGCAAACTGGCGGCGGCGGGTGAATTCCCGATCGGTATTTCTTTCGAATACCCGGCCGTTCAGTTGAAACGCCAGGGCGCGCCGCTGGACATCATCCTGCCGAAGGAAGGCCTTGGCTGGGAGATTGAAGCGACTGCCGTGATCAAGGGCACCGCCCACGAAGAAGCGGCGAAGAAACTGGCTGACTTCTCCGCCAGCCCCGAGGCGATGGAACTCTACAAGGAAAACTTCGCCGTGCTCGCCCAGCCTGGCATCGCCAAACCGCAGACCGAACTGCCGGCTGACTACGAACAGCGCCTGATCAAGAACGACTTTGCCTGGGCGTCGAAAAACCGCGACGAGATCCTGACTGAATGGCGCAAGCGCTATGACGGCAAGTCCGAGAAAGTGGCGGCCAAGTAAGTACTTCATCGGCTGACTGGGCCTCATCGCTGGCAAGCCAGCTCCTACAGGGTTCTCGTCGCACTTGTAGGAGCTGGCTTGCCAGCGATAGCGGCCTTGAATTCAGGACACCTCTAGATGACACAACACAACGACATGCTGATCGTCGGCGCCGGCATCCTGGGTTTGTCTCACGCCTATGCCGCCGCCAAGCGCGGTCTCAAGGTCAAGGTTTTCGAACGCAGCGAAACGCCTCTCGGTGCTTCGGTACGTAACTTCGGTCAGGCACTGGTCACCGGCCAGCCCCCAGGCCAGATGCTGGAACTGGCTCGCGCCAGTCGCGGCATCTGGGGCGATTGGGCGCAACTCGCCGGGCTGCAACTCAAGCGCAACGGCTCGTATCTGTTTGCTCGCACCGAAGCAGAAGAACAACTGCTGGAAGCCTTCTGCGAAGGGCGCGCTGTTGAACACGATTACCGCGTCGACCTGCTGCGCGGCGCTGCATTGCGCGGGCTGTACGGCGGCCAATTCCGCCATCACCGTGCCGCGTTGCATGGCATGGACGACCAGCAGCTGTATTCCCGCGAAGCGATTCCGGCGCTGATCGACTTTCTGCGTCGCGACCTGGGCGTCCAGTTTCACTTCTCCACCCTGGTGCGTGATATCGAGCCGGGTCGCTTGCACAGCACGGCCGGCAGCTTCAGTGCCGAGCAGATCATTGTCTGCTCCGGCCATGATTATCAGACGTTGCTGGCCGAGCAGATCGCTGAGCTCGAGCCACAAATCTGTCGTCTGCAAATGCTCCGCGCCCGCCCGCAAATCAACCTCAACCTGCAACACGCGTTGCTCACCGGTTTGAGTTGCGTGCACTACGGCGCCTTCGCGGATTTACCGGAAGCCGCTGCGGTGCAGGCCGAGATTCTGCGCTACGCACCGCACCTGCATGAAAACGGCATCCACCTGCTGATCAGCCCGACACCCCATGGCGAGTTGATCATCGGCGATTCCCACCATTACGGCTGCGATCCGTCACCCTTCAATGCCGAGCAGGTCGATGACTGGATGATCGAACTGGCCGAGCAAACGCTGGGCTGCAAAGTGCAAGTGGTCGAGCGCTGGCAGGGCGTCTATGGTTCACGGGGGCCGGGGCCATTTTCGCTCCTGAGTCCGGCAAAGGGCCTGAGCGTGGCATTGATGCACTCCGGTGTCGGCATGAGTGTCGGGCCGGCGATAGCCGAACGTAACGTCGCCGCAATATTGGGGGAAGTCTGATGGTGCGCAATGAACAAGTCGTCGCTGAAGTATTCGGCCTGTACGAGCGTTTTGGTGACAGCGATTACATCGGCGAACCGGTGTCGCAAATCGAGCACATGTCCCAGGCCGCTGAACTGGCCATGGCCGAAGGCTTCGATGATGAAGTGGTACTGGCGGCATTTTTCCATGACATCGGACACATCTGTGCCGAGAGCGCCGAAAACATGGGTGGATTCGGCGTGGTCAGCCATGAGCGCCTGGGTGCGGATTACTTGCGTCGCGCAGGTTTCAGCGAACGCATGGCGCGGCTGGTCGAATACCACGTTCAGGCCAAGCGTTATCTGACGCTCAAAGAGCCGGGGTACTACGAGCGCTTGAGCGAAGCCAGTCGCCGGACGCTGGAATATCAGGGCGGGGTGATGACGACTGAAGAGGCGCAGGCGTTCGAGCAGGACCCGTTGTGTGCCGTGAGCTTGCGCATGCGCCAGTGGGATGAAATGGCCAAAGAGATGCACGTGCCGGTGATTGATCTGGCGGTATTGAAGGGCAAAGCGGTGCGTCTGTTGGCGGCGTAAGCCTTTAAATCGAGTCGCTGCCATCGCGAGCAGGCTCGCTCCTACAGGGGATTTGTGTCGATCACAGATCCAATGTAGGAGCGAGCCTGCTCGCGATGGCGTCAGTTCAAACAACACAAATGTTCAGGTGACTACAGCTGCTGAGCCAACACCTCAACCTGCTCCTGCCGTTCTGACTGATTCAACTTCGCCTGCGGGTTCAGCGACGACCACTGAGGATGCGCCCGGGCTTTGTTCAGGGCCTCGGGCAACTTGCCTTCGCGCCAGGTTTTATCCTGTGGTGTGGCGACTTGAATGCTGTCCATCGCCGCATGGCCACGGGCATTCAGCGCTTGCAGCAATTGCCGCTGGCGCAGCGCCAACAGCCGGAGCACGTTGTCATCGACGGTCAGCTCGCGTTGGCCCTTGAGCTTGCCCAGCAAGCGGCTGCCATAACTGCGCGCAGTTTGCAGGGCGCCGCCAGCGATGGCTCCAGCCAATGCCGCCGCACCCAAGGTGATGCCACCCACGAGCAAATCGACCCCGGCCCCGGCGGCTGCACCTGCGGCTATGCCGCTACCCACACGCACACCCAATTGTTTAAGGGTCTCCGGGTTGAACAGATCATCGCCCCAACGACCGTCGAGCAGTGGCAAGTCGCTGGCGGCGGCGTCCTGGGGGCGGAAGGCGTAAAGCTTGAGCAGCGCCTCGACGCAACGCTGTTCGCGTTGACGCACGGCTTTGCGCAATTCGCTGATCGCTTGCTGTTCTTGCTCCGCGTCGGCGACCACACTGCGTCGGCAGGCAGCGCAATCGATCAGTAATTCGGCAATCAACCGCGCCGCACTTTGCTGGCGAGCAAGGCGTTGGGCCTGTTGATCGGCGATCAAGCGTTCCAGTTGTGGCCGTGCGGTTTCCAGCAGCAGAGCGAGACTTTCGTAGAGCCGGCGTTCGCCATCCTCGGGCGGCGCCACGCTATCGAAACGCACCAACGCATGCAGGCCCAGTCGCGCTAGGGCGTCACGCCACGCCGGCTCGCGATGGTTGGCGCTGCTGACGAAATTCAACACCGGCAACAACGGTTTGCCGCAACTGGCGAGCACTTCGAGTTCATCGCGATACTTGGCGAGTACGGGCTCGCGGGCATCGATCACGTAGAGCCCGGCGTCCGACGCCAGCAACTGGCGTAACACTTTGGCTTCCTGTTCAAATCGTTGCCGGGCTTCGCTGCCTTCGAGAAAGCGTTCCAGCCGTTCCGGACCATCCAGGCGCTCGCCGGGACGCTCCAGGCGTTCGAGGTAATCGAGCAGGGCGATAGCGTCTTCCAGGCCGGGCGTGTCGTAGAGATCCAGCAATGGCTCGCCATCCACCGACAGGCGCGCCCCTTCGACGTGCCGCGTGGTGCTGGGGCGATGGGACACTTCGCCAAAGCCGACATCGCGCGTCAGCGTACGCAGCAACGAGGTCTTACCGACGTTGGTGTGGCCGACGACGGCGAGTTTCAGAGGCTGCTTCCTGGTGTCAGTCATGACCCGTCTCCAGCCAGTTCATCGGTGCGCAATCGGCAAACGGCAGTTCCAACTGTTGCAGTGCTACATGCCAATCACCAAGACGCTCGGCGTCCAGCGCTTCACCGGGTGGAGCTTGCAGCAGCCAGACGCGGGTGGCGCTGGCGCTGCGGGCGAGCTCGGCAATCAATGCCAGGCTACCGCGATCCGGCGAGCGTCTTGGATCGCAAGCAATCGCCAATCGTGCCGGGGGGAAACGGCTGAGTTGCTCGAGAAGTTTGTGCCGCGATTCACGGCTGTCGAGAATGCCGGCGTTGCTGACGTTTTTCGGCAGTTGCGGTGGCCAGGGTCGGTCGTTGTCCAGTTCGATGGCGACCAACAATGCGCCGTCGCTTTGCTGTTCACTGACGCCACTTTCCACGCGATGCAGTTGTGCCGGTGCGGCGTCGCTGACACCCAGGCGTTCACTGGTGGGCATCAGCCGTTCTCGCAGCTGGGCGTAACCCGGCAGGTTCAGATCGAGTTGCAAGCTGGCTCGGCCGGACTTCCAGCGCCACAGGCAAAACAGCGCCAGTAACAGGCGCGGCACCACGCCGTAAATCAGTAGCACGCCAACCAGCCACGCGGCCCAGGCCTGACGGGCGCTTTCGATGTTCAGTGCGGCATCGCCGCTGGCGCGGATCATTTCTTCGGTCGGCACGCTGAAGCCGATCAAGGCCGGCAGTGCGCCTAGGGCTTGGGTTACGGCAATGAAGGTGTCGGCGCTGAGGATGGTAGTTTCCCAGACGAAGCCGTAACGCCGGGTCGCCATCAGCGTCAGCAGAATGACCAAGGCACTAAGCATCGCCAGCAACCACAGGCTGTTGACCAGCACGCCAATGGCCCAGCGATTGAGTTTGCGGCGTTGCAGCAACAGGAGCAGGGCGGGGGCCAGTTGTGCCGCTTTGGCGTCGCGGGCGAGTTTCTCACTCAGCCACAGCCACAAGCGCCCGAGGCTGGCGCCGTGCTCGCCAGCGAACAAAAGGCCCAAGGCCCAGCTCAGCAGCAGGATCGAATTCAGCCCGAGCAGACTGCCCAGGGCCCAGAACACATTCACCGGATGCAGGCCGTCGCCCAGCGCGGCAAACGCCAGCCCCGCGCCGCTGACCACAGCCAGCAGCGCCATCACGATCAACGCCAGTTGCGCGCCTTGCAACCAGTGTTTGAGCGCATCGGCCAGACCATCGCGCTCGGCCAGCCACAGGGCGCGGCGTTGAATGCGCGCCGGCAGATCGCCGCCAGCGCTGCGGGCCATTCGGTTGGCTTCAAGGTCTTCCAAAGGGCCTGCATGTTCTTCACGCAGGCGAATGGTTTCTGTCAGCCAGAGGTTATTCAGTTCAGTCACGCGGCATCCCGTCGCTTAATTGAGATGTGAGCATAACCGTTGTGGCGCTTATCGGCGAAAGCGTGGCTCTGGTATCCTCGCCGGCATGACTAAATCACTCCCCCTCAGCCTGATCGCAGCCCTCGGTGAAAACCGCGTGATCGGCGTCGACAACAGCATGCCCTGGCACTTGCCGGGGGACTTCAAGTACTTCAAGGCCACGACGCTCGGCAAGCCGATCATCATGGGTCGCAAGACTTGGGATTCCCTCGGTCGACCGTTGCCGGGCCGCTTGAATATCGTGGTCAGCCGTCAGGCGGATCTGGTGCTGGAAGGCGCGGAGGTTTATCCGTCGCTGGAAGCTGCCGTCGTTCGCGCTGAAGAGTGGGCGAAAGAACAGGGCGTCGATGAGCTGATGCTGATCGGCGGTGCGCAGTTGTATGCGCAAGGATTGGCGCAGGCTGATCGGTTATACCTGACCCGCGTCGCGCTGAGCCCGGACGGGGATGCGTGGTTTCCGGAGTTTGATTTGGGCCAGTGGAAGTTGGTGTCGAATGCGCCGAACCCGGCGGAAGGCGACAAGCCGGCGTACAACTTCGAAGTCTGGGAAAAAGCCTAAAAGCATCGCTGGCAAGCCAGCTCCTACAGGGGAAACGCATTCCATTGTAGGAGCTGGCTTGCCAGCGATAGCGGTCTATCAGGCTCCGATCAAGCCTGCGCCAACGCTGAATGCTCATCCGCATCCAGCAACGCTTTATCGGTCTGCTGCATCACCTGACTGGTAATCGCACCCGCCGTCATCGAACCACTGACATTCAACGCCGTACGCCCCATATCAATCAGCGGCTCGACCGAAATCAGCAGCGCCACCAGTGACACCGGCAAGCCCATCGCCGGCAGCACAATCAACGCCGCAAACGTCGCACCGCCGCCAACCCCGGCGACACCGGC
This sequence comes from Pseudomonas sp. P1.8, assembly GCF_001269805.1. Classification (NCBI taxonomy): domain Bacteria; kingdom Pseudomonadati; phylum Pseudomonadota; class Gammaproteobacteria; order Pseudomonadales; family Pseudomonadaceae; genus Pseudomonas; species Pseudomonas sp. P1.8. The sequence goes on along the minus strand of NZ_LHVM01000023.1, from coordinate 282,491 downwards.
CGAACTCAACGTGACAATCGCCACCAGTGTTGCGATCCATAGCGGGTCCAGCGGATTGATCCCCACGGTCGGGGCCACCATCACCGCCAACATCGCCGGGTACAGGCCGGCACAACCGTTCTGGCCAATGGTCGCGCCGAACGACGCCGCGAAACTGGCGATCGACTGCGGAATACCCAAGCGACTGGTCTGCGCCTCGATGCTCAACGGAATCGTCGCAGCACTCGAACGGCTGGTGAAGGCAAACGTCAGCACTGGCCAGATCTTGCGGAAGAAACGCAGCGGATTGATCCCCGCCGCCGACACCAGCAGGCCATGCACCACAAACATCAGCCCCAGGCCGAGGTAGGACACCACCACGAAACTGCCGAGCTTGATGATGTCCTGCAGGTTGGAACCAGCGACCACTTTGGTCATCAACGCCAGAACGCCATACGGCGTCAGCTTCATCACCAGACGCACGAGGCGCATTACCCAGGCTTGCAGGGTGTCGATGGCGTTGATCACTTTCTGACCATTTTCCACATCATCCTTGAGCAATTGCAGCGCCGCGACGCCGAGGAACGCAGCGAAGATCACCACGCTGATGATCGACGTCGGCTTGGCGCGCGCCAAGTCGGCGAACGGGTTTTGCGGGATGAACGACAGCAGCAACTGCGGCACATTCAGGTCCGCGACCTTGCCTGCATAGTCGGTCTGTATGGTTTGCAAACGGGCCATTTCCTGGGTACCGGCCACCAGGCCTTCGGCGGTCAGACCGAACAGGTTGGTCAGGCCGATGCCAATCAGCGCCGCGATGGCGGTTGTGAACAGCAGCGTGCCAATGGTCAGGAAGCTGATCTTGCCCAGCGACGAAGCATTATGCAGGCGGGCCACGGCACTGAGGATCGAGGCGAACACCAGCGGGATCACGATCATTTGCAGCAACTGCACGTAACCATTACCCACCAGATCGAACCAGCCGATCGAAGCTTTCAGCACCGGGTTGCCGGCACCGTAAACGGTGTGCAACGCCACACCGAATGCCACGCCCAGTACCAAGGCGAGCAGGACTTTTTTTGCCAGGCTCCATGTGGTGTGGCGGGTTTGCGCCAGGCCGAAGAGCAGGGCGAGGAACACCAGCAGATTGAGGATCAGCGGCAGATTCATGAGAACTCCGAAAGTGACTTGTGCCAGCCACCTTCCGGGGCAGCTGCGAACCGGTAAGCCTAACAGCTTGAAAAGTAATGAATTAATATCAAAAAATCAGGGTGTCCGTCGTTTTTGGAATAAGTGAATGTCGCTGTCAGAAATGCAACTGGCGCGAAAGGGACGTGGGCGGTCGCTGACAGACCGGGGATGTCACACTTTTTTGTTAGCGTCGATCTCCTATAAATCAGGGAGATTACCAATGAAGTTCGCACCGAAGTTTCTCGCGGCAGCACTTTGCCTCGGTCTTGCCGGCCAGGTTCTCGCAACGGATTTGAAACACTGGCCAGCCGATCAGGCCAAGGCGCTGGACGCGATGATCGCGGCCAACGCCAACAAAGGTAACTACGCGGTGTTCGACATGGACAACACCAGTTACCGCTACGACCTCGAAGAGTCGTTACTGCCTTACATGGAAAACAAGGGCCTGATCACCCGCGACAAGCTCGATCCTTCCCTGAAGCTGATGCCGTTCAAGGACACCGCCGACCACAAGGAAAGCCTGTTCAGCTACTACTATCGCCTCTGCGAACTCGACGACATGGTTTGCTACCCATGGGTCGCCCAAGTGTTCTCCGGTTTTACGCTGCAAGAACTCAAGGGCTACGTCGACGAGATGATGGCCTCGGGCAAACCGGTGCCGGCCACTTATTACGAAGGCGACGTGGTCAAGAAACTCGACGTCAACCCACCTAAAATCTTCACCGGCCAGCAAGAGCTCTACAACAAGTTGATGGAGAACGGCATCGAGGTCTATGTGATGACCGCCGCCTCCGAAGAACTGGTGCGTATGGTCGCGGCCGATCCGAAGTACGGTTACAACGTCAAACCGCAGAACGTGATCGGCGTGACACTGCTGCTCAAAGACTCGAAAACCGGCGAGCTGACCACCGCGCGCAAGCAGATCACCGCTGGCAAATATGACGAGAAAGCCAACCTCGGTCTGGAGATGACTCCTTACCTGTGGACCCCGGCAACCTGGATGGCCGGCAAGCACGCGGCGATCCTGACCTACATCGACGAGTGGAAAAAACCGGTACTGGTGGGCGGCGACACGCCGACCAGCGACGGCTACATGCTGTTCCACGATGTCGACGTGGCCAAGGGTGGCATTCATCTGTGGATCAACCGCAAGGACAAATACATGACCCAGATTAACGGCATGATGGCCAAGCACGCCGCGGCCCAGGCCAAGGAAGGACTGCCGGTGACGGCGGACAAGAATTGGGTGATTGTGAAACCAGAGGAGATTCAGTAAGACCGGGGTGCCTGCATCGCCAGCAAGCCGGCTCCTACAGGAGGGGCTTCGGTAATGGGTCGGTAAAAACGATCGGCAAAAAAATGCCCCGCACATGGCGGGGCATTTTTATGGGCGACGGTTGACGCTTACAGCCCGTCGAGCATCGCCTTGTTACGCACAGCACCCTTGTCGGCGCTGGTGGCCAGCAGAGCGTAGGCTTTCAGTGCGGTGGTCACTTTACGTGGACGCACTTCCACCGGTTTCCAGCCTTTCTTGTCCTGCTCGACCCGGCGCGTGGCCAGTTCTTCATCGCTGACCAACAGGTTGATCGAGCGGTTCGGAATGTCGATCAGCACTTTGTCGCCGTCCTGCACCAGGCCAATCGCGCCGCCGGCAGCGGCTTCGGGCGAAGCGTGGCCGATGGACAGACCGGAAGTGCCGCCGGAGAAACGACCGTCGGTCAGCAGGGCGCAGGCTTTGCCCAGGCCTTTGGATTTCAGGTACGAAGTCGGGTAGAGCATTTCCTGCATGCCCGGGCCGCCTTTCGGGCCTTCGTAGCGAATGATGACGATGTCGCCTTCCTTCACTTCGTCAGCGAGGATGCCACGCACGGCGCTGTCCTGGCTTTCGAAGATCTTGGCGTTGCCTTCGAACACGTGGATCGATTCGTCGACGCCAGCGGTTTTCACCACGCAACCGTCCAGGGCGATGTTGCCGTAGAGCACGGCCAGGCCGCCTTCTTGCGAGTACGCGTGCTCGACACTGCGGATGCAGCCGTTTTCACGGTCGTCGTCCAGGGTTTCCCAACGGGTCGACTGGCTAAACGCGGTTTGCGTCGGAATGCCCGCAGGACCGGCCTTGAAGAAGTGGTGCACGGCTTCGTCGGAGGTCTGGGTGATGTCCCACTTGGCGATGGCTTCTTCCATGCTGCGGCTGTGCACGGTCGGCAGCTGGGTGTGCAGCAAACCGCCACGGGCCAGCGAACCGAGGATGCTGAAGATCCCGCCGGCACGGTGCACGTCTTCCATGTGGTACTTCTGGATGTTCGGCGCGACCTTGCACAGCTGAGGCACGTGACGGGACAGACGGTCGATGTCGCGCAGGTCGAAATCGATCTCGGCTTCCTGGGCAGCGGCCAGCAAGTGCAGGATGGTGTTGGTGGAACCGCCCATGGCGATGTCCAGGGTCATGGCGTTTTCGAACGCCTGGAAGTTGGCGATATTGCGCGGCAGTACCGAGTCGTCGTTTTCGCCGTAGTAACGCTTGCACAGTTCGACGATCGTGCGACCGGCCTGCAGGAACAGTTGTTCGCGGTCGCTGTGGGTGGCCAGGGTCGAACCGTTGCCCGGCAATGCCAGACCCAGCGCTTCGACCAGGCAGTTCATCGAGTTGGCGGTGAACATGCCGGAGCACGAGCCGCAGGTCGGGCAGGCGCTGCGCTCGTACTCGGCGACTTTCTCGTCAGAAGCGCTGGAGTCGGCGGCGATCACCATGGCGTCGACCAGGTCGAGGCCGTGGGAAGCGAGTTTGGTCTTGCCGGCTTCCATCGGGCCGCCGGAGACGAAGATCACCGGGATGTTCAGGCGCAGGGACGCCATCAGCATGCCAGGGGTGATCTTGTCGCAGTTGGAAATGCACACGATTGCGTCGGCGCAGTGGGCGTTGACCATGTACTCGACGGAGTCGGCAATGATCTCGCGGCTCGGCAGCGAATACAGCATGCCGTCGTGGCCCATGGCGATGCCGTCATCGACAGCGATGGTGTTGAATTCTTTTGCCACACCGCCAGCGCGTTCGATTTCGCGGGCGACCAGTTGGCCCAGGTCCTTGAGGTGCACGTGACCCGGTACGAACTGGGTGAACGAGTTGGCAATGGCGATGATCGGCTTCTTGAAGTCGTCATCTTTCATCCCCGTGGCGCGCCACAGTGCGCGGGCACCGGCCATGTTGCGGCCGTGGGTGGATGTTTTCGAGCGGTAATCAGGCATGAAGCACTCCGGGCGGCTAATCAGGTATCAAAAGGGAAGTGAGCTTCTATTGACGTCTGGAACACTCAGAAATAGCCGCGTGTCCGGAAGTTGCCGATAACTTTGCGGGATCGCCGCGCGCTTCAGCTTGAGCTCATAAACCCGCCGGGGATGACTGGCGATGAATGTTCGCGATTCTACACGGCTGACGGCTGGAGGGAATGCCTGCAAGCATTCACGAGACGTGTGGAAAGACGCAACGCTGTAGGAGCGAGCATGCTCGCGATGAACCTGAGAGCGCTGCGGGGTGTCAGGTTGCCAGCGTTATCGTTGACGATCATCGCGAGCATGCTCGCTCCTACAGTGGGGCGGGCGTCAGAGCCACATAGCGTCCCAGAGTGGGTAATCGCCGATATGGTCGACGAGGCCTGCGCGTAGGGGGTTGGCGATGATGTATCGAGCAGCGGCTTTCAGGTCCTCCTCCCGACGTAGTGCCCGGTCGAAATAACCTCTCTGCCATAGTCTCTCGGGCTGGCCCCGCTTGAGATTGATCGCGCGGGCACTTCGGGCTTTGGTGGCTTGCATCAGTTTCGGTAAATCACCGTTATGCAACTCGACCAGCCAGTGAAAGTGATCCGGCATGACTACCCAAGCGATAGAGGTGGCATTTCCTGTTTCATGAGCCTTTCTGAATTCATGCACGAGCAGGCGCCCCAAGCGCCAGTCTTTGAAGAACGGGGTTCGCTCGTGAGTAACAGCGGTGAGCAGATAGGTGCGGCCATGTTCTGAGTGGCGGCCGGTACGTAAGCGGTGGCCGTGTGGCGTGCTGGACATTCCGTTGTCCTCTTCTGTGATTGGAAGAGAAAACGTTAGACGCCACAGGCGGGGCTGTCGTTATGACAGCGAGTCAGAATGTGTCGCCAATGCTTGATCTGTAGGAGCGAGCAGGCTCGCGATGGACTCAAGGACGTCGCGGGGTGTCAGGTTCCCCGCGTTATCGTTGACGACCATCGCGAGCGTGCTCGCTCCTACAGAAATCGCGTTAGCTGTTTGGCAGCAACCGGCAAGTAATGCTCTTGATGTAGCGTGTCTCAGCAATCGCCGGGTGTACCGGATGATCCGGACCCTGACCGCCACGCTCCAGCATCTGGATATTGCGGTCCAGGTGACGGGCGCTGGTCAGCAGGATGTTCTGCAGGTCGTCTTCCGGCAGGTGCATCGAGCACGATGCGCTGACCAGGATGCCGTCCTTGGTGAGCAGGCGCATGGCTTGCTCGTTCAGGCGGCGGTAGGCGCCTTCGCCGTTCTTCATGTCTTTCTTGCGTTTGATGAACGCCGGCGGGTCGGCCACGATCACGTCGAAGCGTTCTTCGCTGGCTTTCAGTTCTTTAAGGGCTTCGAACACATCGCCTTCGATGCAGGTCATTTTCTCGGCGAAGCCGTTCAGTGCTGCGTTGCGCTCGACACCGTCAAGGGCGAAGGCCGAAGCGTCGACGCAGAACACTTCACTGGCGCCGAACGCCGCAGCCTGCACGCCCCAGCCGCCAATGTAGCTATAGAGGTCGAGCACGCGCTTGCCTTTGGCGTACGGCGCCAGGCGTGCGCGGTTCATGCGGTGGTCGTAGAACCAGCCGGTTTTCTGACCCTGGATGACCGGTGCTTCGAATTTCACGCCGTTCTCTTCCAGTGCAACCCACTCCGGCACCAGACCGAACACGGTTTCGACGTAGCGGGTGAGGCCTTCGGCGTCACGGGCAGCGGAGTCGTTCTTGAACAGGATACCGCTTGGCTTGAGCACTTGGGTCAGCGCCGCGATCACGTCGTCTTTATGGGCTTCCATGGTGGCCGAAGCGATCTGCACCACCAGGATGTCGCCGAAACGATCGACTACCAGGCCTGGTAACAGGTCGGAATCACCATAGACCAGGCGATAGAACGGCTTGTCGAACAGGCGATCGCGCAGGGACAGGGCTACGTTCAGGCGATGCACCAGCAGCGACTTGTCCAGCGGCAACTTGATGTCACGCGACAGCAGTCGGGCGCAGATCAGGTTGTTCGGGCTCATGGCCACGATGCCCAGCGGCTTGCCGCCGGCGGCTTCGAGGATCGCCTGGTCGCCGGCCTTGAAACCGTGCAAAGGGGTCGCGGCTACATCGATTTCGTTGCTGTAGACCCACAAATGACCGTTGCGCAGACGACGGTCGGCATTGGCTTTGAGGCGCAGGCTAGGCAGGGACATGACGTCGCTCCGGAAAAAAGAGCGGGAGTATAGCGTGTTGAGATCCCGGATAGGCTTGCGAATGGACATGTGGCGCGTGCTGTCTTGCGATTGGGTATGTTGGATCCATCTTCATAAAGGTTAGAATCGCCGCCTGACCCAGAGTGTGTACTTATGTCCCAAGAGCTGACTTCCGAACAGATCCAACAAGCCCTGCAGGGCATCAGCGTACCGGCCCAGCCGCAAATCATGGTGGATTTGCAGATGGAGCAGTACATGCCTGACCCGGATCTGGAAGTCATTGCCAAGCTGATTTCCCAGGATCCGGGCCTTTCCGGATCCTTGCTGAAGATCGTCAACTCGCCGTATTACGGCCTCAGCAACAAGATTGCCTCGATCCAGCGTGCGGTGAATCTGCTGGGCAGTCGTTCGATCATCAATCTGATCAACGCGCAGTCAATCAAAGGCGAGATGAACGACGACACCATCGTCACCCTGAACCGTTTCTGGGACACCGCCCAGGATGTGGCGATGACCTGCCTGACGCTGGCCAAGCGAATCGGCATTGAAAATGGCGATGAAGCCTATGCGCTGGGCCTGTTCCACGACTGTGGCGTGCCTTTGATGCTCCAGCGTTTCCCCGATTACATGGGCGTTCTGGAACAGGCCTATGCCAATGCCAGTGCCGAATGCCGGGTGGTCGATACCGAGAACAAGGCCTTCAACACCAATCACTCGGTGGTCGGGTATTTCACTGCCAAATCCTGGCGCTTGCCCGAACATGTGTCTGCCGCGATCGCCAATCACCACAATGCCCTGGCGATTTTCAGCGAAGAGTCGTCGCGCAACAGTTCGCTGAAGAACCTGCTGGCGATCCTGAAGATGGCGGAGCATATTTGTGCCTCTTACCGGGTGCTGGGCAACCAGACCGAAGATCACGAATGGAACAGCATCGCGGCGTCAGTGCTCGATTATGTCGGTCTGTCGGACTACGACTTCGAGACGCTCAAGCAGACGATTCGCGACCTCGGGACTCATCGCTGAGTGTCGGACGTTCTTCTTACAAGAGAGCACCATGCCTGAACTGCCAGAAGTCGAAACCACCCGTCGTGGCATCGCGCCTCACCTGGAAGGCCAGCGTGTCAGCCGGGTGATCGTGCGTGACCGACGCTTGCGTTGGCCGATTCCCGAAGACCTCGATGTGCGGTTGTCCGGGCAGCGCATCGTGTTGGTGGAACGACGCGCCAAGTACCTGCTGATCAACGCTGAAGTCGGCACGTTGATCAGCCATTTGGGCATGTCGGGCAATCTGCGCCTGGTAGAGGCCGGCTTGCCGGCGGCAAAGCACGAGCATGTGGATATCGAACTGGAGTCGGGTCTGGCCCTGCGCTACACCGACCCGCGACGGTTCGGTGCGATGCTTTGGAGCCTTGATCCGCTGAACCACGAGTTGCTGATTCGCCTCGGGCCGGAGCCGTTGACCGATCTTTTCGATGGCGAGCGATTGTTCCAGCAGTCCCGCGGCCGCTCGATGGCGGTCAAGCCGTTCATCATGGACAACGCGGTGGTGGTGGGGGTCGGCAATATCTATGCGACCGAAGCGCTGTTCGCTGCCGGAATAGACCCGCGCCGCGAGGCCAAGAGCATTTCCCGGGCGCGTTACCTGAAACTGGCCATTGAGATCAAACGTATCCTGGCTGCCGCCATCGAGCGTGGTGGCACCACGTTGCGGGATTTTATCGGTGGCGATGGGCAGCCCGGTTACTTCCAGCAGGAACTGTTCGTGTACGGCCGTGGCGGTGAACACTGCAAAGTATGTGGCACAGGGTTGCGGGAAGTGAAGCTGGGACAGCGCGCGAGCGTTTTTTGCCCGCGTTGTCAGAGCTGATGCGTTCGGACGATCTGTAAGCTAATCAAGCCTTACCGGTAATCTTCCGGTACTTCTCCATCAACTGCTCTTCAGTCTCTGGATGGGCTTCGTCCAGCGGAATGCAGTCCACCGGGCAGACCTGCTGGCACTGCGGCTCGTCGTAGTGGCCGACACATTGAGTGCAGAGGTTGGGGTCGATCACGTAGATCTCTTCGCCCTGGGAAATGGCGGCGTTCGGGCACTCGGGTTCGCAGACGTCGCAATTGATGCAATCGTCGGTGATGATCAGGGACATGCTAACTCCAGCCGGGGCGGCAGGCCCGGGCGCAATAAATCAATGCGCGTAATTGTGCCGCATTGGCGCCCGCAGTGCACGCGGGCGCGACGTACTGTAGGAGCCAGCCTGCTGGCGATGAACCCGAGAACACCGCGGGGTGTCAGGTTTTCCGCGTTATCGTTGACGTCCATCGCGAGCAGGCTCGCTCCCACAGTTGCTGGATTTACTTCTTGAAGCGCTCGGTCAGGGCATCCGCCACCACAGGGTGCACGAACTTGGTGATATCGCCACCCAAGGCTGCGATTTCACGGACCAGCGTCGAAGAAATAAACGAATAACGCTCGGAAGGGGTAAGGAACAGACTTTCCACATCCGGCGCCAGCTGGCGGTTCATGTTGGCCAGCTGAAATTCGTATTCGAAGTCCGACACCGCTCGCAAACCACGCAGGAACACATTGGCGTTCTGCTCTTTGGCGAAGTGTGCCAGCAGGGTCGAGAAGCCGACGACTTCAACGTTCGGCAGATGTCTGGTGACCTCGCGCGCCAGTTCTACGCGCTGTTCCATTGGAAACAGCGGGTTTTTCTTGGGGCTCGCGGCAACGGCAATGATTACGTGGTCGAACAGGCGCGAGGCGCGTTCGACCAGATCTCCATGGCCCTTGGTAATAGGGTCGAAGGTACCTGGGTACAACACTCGGTTCATCGCGTCGTCCTGGCGGGAATCCGTTGGGGAGTCGGATGGTATCGCAGCCTTCCCGGTCGGCCAAGTCGCCTGTTGGGTAAGAAAGCACTATAGACGATAGGGATAATCGTCTTTTTCATGGGTTTTTTAAACGTTCGGCCAGGAAAGTCGCCAGTTGCGCCGTCAGTCCGTAGACCGACAGTTGTGGGTTGGCGCCAATGCTGGTGGGGAACAGCGAGCCATCGTGGATCGACAGATTGCCCAGTTGATGATGCCGGCCAAGGCTGTCGGTCACGGCATTTTTCGGGTCCTCCCCCATGGCGCAACCGCCCATCACGTGAGCACTGCCAAGGCGCGTGCGGTACAACTCCAGGCTCAGGCTGTCGATCAGCGTGCGGGCCTCGCCCAGGGTTTTGACGTAGCGAGCGTCGGCGTGCATCGGCATGACCGCCTTGGCGCCGCCGGCAAACTGGATTTCGGCCATGCTGTGGAACGCGCGGCGCAAGCCGTCCCAGGCGTAGGTTGAAACCTGATAGTCGAGCACGGGCGTGTTGTCACCGCGCAACTCGACGCTGCCGCCCTGGCTGTCCGGGTGAAAACCGTCCCTGAGCAATGCCAGCATGGCATGCGTGTGCGGCAGGTTGGCCATGTGTTCTGAGTTTTCCTGGCCGAACCCGCCCAGCAAGGTCGCGGCCAGCGCCGGGTGCAGGGGGGGAACTTCCAGTTTGTAAGCCATCTTGCCGCTGGTGCCGTCCAGCCATTGGAAATGATCGGAGTAGATTGACTGAGGTGCGCCATAGAACGGGTTGATCACCTCGTCGAATAACGCCGCGGACATGTTCACCGGGTGCAGGAACGTGCGTTTGCCGAGCCGCTTGTGCGGATCAGGCGCGCCGGAGCGCATCAGCAAGGCCGGGCTGTTGATACCCCCGCCTGCCAGCACGACATGCCGCGCCTTGACCGTAATGGTGCGGCCCGTCGGCGCAACGCAGCGCTCGTCCATCGCCGAGCATTGCAGCCCCGTGACCTTGTCGCCGCTGATGATGAGCTTTTCCGCCCGAGCCAGGTAAATCAGCTCGCCACCTTTTTCCAGGGTCGCCGGAATGGTGGTGACCATCATTGATTGCTTGGCGTTGGTCGGGCAGCCCATGCCGCAATAACCGAGGTTCCAGCAGCCACGAACGTTACGCGGGATGACGTGCCAGCTGTAGCCGAGCTTTTCACAGCCATTGCGGATCACGTCGTTGTTGGCATTGGGCGGCACCATCCACGGCGCAACGCCCAGGCGCTGCTCCATTTTTTCGAACCAGGGGGCCATTTCGGCCGGGCTGTGACCCTTCACGTTGTGCTCTTTGCCCCAGTGTTCCAGGGTCGGCTCTGGGGTGCGGAAACTGGAGGTCCAGTTGATCAGCGTGGTGCCGCCCACCGCACGGCCTTGCAGAATGGTGATCGCGCCATCCTTGCTCATGCGGCCGATACCTTCCTGGTACAGGCTGGCGTAAGCCTGGTCTTCGAGCAGCTTGAAGTCGGTGCTGGTCTTGAGCGGGCCTTCTTCGATCAACAACACTTTGTAGCCGGCAGCGCTGAGGATTTCGGCGGTGGTACCGCCACCGGCACCGCTGCCGATGATTGCCACGTCGGCTTCGAGGGTCAGGTCCTGGCTCAGTCGCGAGCCGTCATAGGTTTTCCAGCCACGGGCCATGCCCTCGCGGAACGGATCGGGTACGGGCATCTTCGGGTTCTCTTTTTATTGTGTTCGACGGTGTTAGCAAGATCGCCTGTAGGAGCAAGCTTGCTCGCGATCGGGTCGACTCGATTTCAAACGGTAGGCGGCCCGGGATACCCGCAATGCGCCCACGATTCCTTGCGCCCATACCAAGCCATCATCACCAGTTGCACCAAGGAACTGTGACCCATGCGCAGCAAGCTCAACGCGCTGTTTTCCCAGCGATCGAGGAACCGCCGGATGTCGTCGGCACTGGCGTTTTCCCAACTGCCCCAGATCCCGGTCAGCGGTCCGCGGGTGACGGCCATGCCCAGCACATCAAACAGTTGGCGGGTCAGCTTGAGCATTTCCGGTGACAGGTGACCGAGGTTGTAATCCAGGCTTTTCAGCGTGCCATCGACAGCATCGGTCATGCGCTCGACGGGCGCGGCACCGTCGAGCATGACCGGCAGCACGGCCCGCAGAAACAGCAAGTCGGCATCGCGCAACGTGGCAAAACCATTCGCTGAAACACTCGACGAGCAGCCACTGAGGCTGACGCCCAACCCGGCCGTGGCCAGAAAGGCGCTGGCGCCGAGGCTGAATTTAAGCAGGCCGCGCCTTGACAGCGCGGGTGTATCGGACAGGCTTGGGCTCATTATTGTTATTACCCGACAGTGACGATCGTTAGCGGATGAACAGCTTCTGGATCAGCTTCTGAATGGATTTACCGTACGGCGGGTAAATCAGTTTTGCCGCGTTGAGCCGTTGCTTGATCAGTACACCCTTGGCCTTGCTGAAGGTCAGGAATCCTTCATGACCGTGGTAATGACCCATGCCCGAAGCGCCGATGCCGCCGAAGGGCATGTCGTCCTGGGCGACATGCAGCAGGGTGTCGTTCAGGCACACGCCACCGGAATGGGTTTCATGCAGCACGCGGTGTTGTTCGCGCTTGTCGTAGCCGAAGTAGTACAGCGCCAACGGGCGAGGGCGCTGATTGATATAGGCAAACGCCTGGTCCAGATCCTTGTACGGCACGATCGGCAGCAATGGGCCGAAGATCTCGTCCTGCATCAGCGTCATCTCGTCAGTGACATTGAGCAGCAGGCTATGGCCCATGCGTCGGCCCTGGCCCTGTTCGAACAGCGGGATCAGCAGCGCGCCCTTGCTGGTAGCGTCGCTGATGTAGCCGTTGAGTCGTGCCAGTTGTCGTTCATTGATGATGGCGGTGTAGTCCGGGTTGTCGGCCAGGGTCGGATAAAACCCGCGAACGGCAGTGCGATAGGCTTCGACGAAACCGCCGACGCGGTCTTCCGGCACCAGCACATAATCCGGGGCCACGCAGGTCTGGCCGGCGTTCAGTGTTTTGCCGAAGGCGATGCGCTCGGCGGCGTCCTTGAGGGGGACGTCGTGGGAAACGATGGCCGGCGACTTGCCGCCCAGCTCCAGAGTCACCGGCGTCAGGTTCTCGGCGGCGGCGCGCATCACATGTTTGCCGATGCTGGTGGCGCCGGTGAACAGCAGGTGATCGAACGGCAGTCGCGAGAACGCCACGCCGATGTCAGCTTCGCCCAGCACCACGCAGACCAGGTCTTCTGGGAAGATTTTCGCCAGCAGTTCTTTCATCAGCAAACCGGTGGCCGGAGTCGACTCGCTTAGCTTGAGCATCACCCGATTGCCTGCCGACAACGCGCCGACCAACGGGCCGATGGCCAGGTACAGCGGGTAGTTCCACGGCACGATCACACCGACCACGCCCAACGGCTGATAAATGACTTTGGCCGAAGCGGGCTGGAACGCCATACCGACTTTGCGCCGCGAGGCTTTCATCCAGCCTTTGAGATGTCGGCTGGCGTAATGAATGCCGTGCAGGCTGGGCATCAGTTCTGCAACGAGGGTCTCGTCGGCGCTGCGATGGCTGAAGTCCTGGCTGATGGCATCGATCAGGGCCTGACGCTCGTTGTTCAACATGTCTTTCAACGCTTTGAGCCATTGCTGGCGCTGGGCTGCCGGCGGCATCGGGTTGCCGGCATAGGCGGTGCGCTGAGCGTCGAACCGGGCCTGAAGTTCTTCCAGCGGCTGCTGCAGGTTCTGTAGGTAGGAAATATCAGCAGTCATGGTCGGCTCCGGATTTATTGTAATGAGGCACTTTTTAGAGTCTATGCTCTATAAAGTCAAATGACATCCTGGAACAGCTTTGTTTTATCGCCTTCAGTTAGGCCGTAAGATGCCCGTCAACGCACTCTGAATTTAAGCTCAAGCCATGGCCCCAAGGATAAAAACCAGCGAGCGCATCGTGCAGAACAGCCTGGAGCTGTTCAATCAGCAGGGCGAGCGCAGCATCAGCACCAACCACATTGCTGCCCACATGGAAATTTCCCCGGGCAACCTGTACTACCACTTCCCTAACAAGCAGGCGATCATCGCCGTGCTGTTCAGTGAGTACGAAAGCCTCGTGGACAGCTTCCTGCGCCCGCCACAAGATCGTCTCGCCACGGTGGAAGACAAGCGTTTCTATCTCAAGGAACTGTTGTCGGCGATGTGGCGTTACCGGTTCCTGCACCGCGACCTCGAACATTTGCTCGACAGCGATCCGGACCTCGCGGACCGCTATCGACGTTTTTCCCAGCGCAGCCTGATCCACGGAGCAGCCATCTATGAAGGCTTCGTCGCCGCCGGCATCCTGAAAATGGATCGGGTGCAGATCGAATCCCTGACGCTCAATGCCTGGATCATCCTCACGTCCTGGGTGCGTTTTCTGTGCACCACGCGGGAAAATTCCAGCCATCTGAGTGAACAGGCGATTAAACGCGGGGTGTATCAAGTTTTGGTGCTCGAGGCCGGGTTCGTCACGGATCAGTCGCGCGACGAAGTGAATGCGTTGTTCGAAGAGTTTTATGTGCCGCTGTCCCAGGCGCTTGAGGAAGTGAAGTAGCATCGACATTCGAAAACAATCACAGGAGCCCGTTATGCCCATTGCGCAACTGATCAGCCCGCAAGCACTGGACCTGAGAAAGGATCAGCCGGGGTTGGTGATTGTGGATTGTCGTTTTGCCCTCGAAGACCCGGATTACGGCCAGCGTAGCTATGCCGAGGGGCACATTGCCGGTGCGGTATTCGCCGACCTGGAACGTGATCTCAGCGGGAAGGTGGTCAAAGGTGTGACCGGGCGTCATCCCTTGCCTGAACCGGAACAGCTGATCGAGCGTTTGCAAGCCTTTGGCCTTGATGCCGACAGTGAAGTGGTTTTGTACGATGACGGCCCAGGTGCTTTTGCGGCACGGGCCTGGTGGTTGCTGGCCTGGCTGGGCAAGCGCGATGGCGTGTTTATCCTCGATGGCGGACTAAAGGCCTGGCATGCGGCCGGTCTGCCGTTGAGTCTGGATGCTGCGTCGAACATTCGCGGTACTTTCAACGGTAGTCCTGATGCCTCGCTGTTGCTTGATGCCGAGCAACTGCAAAAACGTCTCGGTCAACCGGCGCTGACCTTGCTCGATGCCCGTGCCTTGCCACGTTTCAAAGGTGAAGTGGAACCGATCGATCCGATTGCCGGGCACATTCCCGGTGCGTTATGTGCGGCGTTCACCGACAACCTGGGCAGCGACGGGCGCTTCCTGCCGGCCGATCAGCTCCAGCAGCGGTTTGCGGAGAAACTCGGTAATCGCTCCACCGGTGATCTGGTGGCGTACTGCGGCTCCGGCGTGACGGCTTGCCACAACCTGTTCGCGTTGTGCCTGGCCGGTTATCCGCTGGGTTCGTTGTATGCAGGGTCGTGGAGCGAGTGGATCAACGAACCCTCCAGAGGCATCGCCACCGGCGAATAAATCACCACAAATCCCCTGTAGGAGCGAGCTTGCTCGCGATGGCGGCGTCACAGTCAGCATTTTCAGTGGTTGATAACCGCAATCGCTAGCAGGCCAGCTAGCTCCCCACATTGAATACCGTCGATTCAAGCTCCGTGGAGCTGCCGGGCGCTGCGATACGCCCCCGGCCCAACACCGTAAACCTGCTTGAACTGCCGGCTCAGATGACTCTGGTCGGAAAAGCCCAATTGCATGGCCACTTCGAGTGGCAGGCAGCCACTCTGCAGCAATGCACGGGCGCAGGCGATGCGCTGTTGCATCAGCCAGGTGTGCGGTGGCATGCCGGTTGTGCGGCGGAACACGCGGGCGAAGTGAAAGGGCGAGAGGTTGACGGCGGCGGCGAGTTCTTCCAGAGAGGGCGGTGCTGCGAGTTGTGCTCGCAGCAACTCCTTGGCCAGGCTCACAGCGCGATGTTCCTTGCCGGGTCTGGCTGCGTCGGGAATCGCTGCGTGTCGTTGCAGCAATGACAACATCAATTCGCGCCAGGCCGTCTGCTGTTGCAGGGCGGTGGCAGGGCTTTCCAGCAATCGGTGCAATTGGCAGAACCCGTTCACCAGGTCCAGATCGCGGTACAGCGTGGCACCGAATGACGGCAGGTTATGGGCCGGCAATTCGAGCTCGGCCAACAGCGACAGAATCTGCCTGCTGTCCGGGTAAAACGCCCGATACAGCCAACCGTCCTCGGTGCCCTTGTGGCCGGTGTGCAGTTCGTCGGGATTGATCAACACCAGTGTGCCGCTGCCCGCCAGGTGCTCGGCGCCGCGATAACGGTACCGTTGGGCACCAGCCATGATCATGCCGATCACATAACCGTCGTGCACATGGGGGGCGAAACGGTGATCGATGTAGCGCGCAGACAACAGCTCGACCCCGGCCAGCGGTGCCGTTTGCCAGAAACGAATTGACTCGCCCTGATCCGCGTCCATGGCTCACTCGTGCCCAATGGCGGCGAGCCACTGGGGAATTCGTCGCTCCAGGTAGTAACCTGGTTGCCGGACCGTGCCATCGACAAAGCCGACATGCCCGCCCTTTGCCTGCAATTCGAACTGCGTGCAGGCGGACAATTCGTCTCCGTGCGGCAAGCTGTGGGGAAACACAAAAGGGTCGTCGGCGGCCTGGATCATCAAGGTCGGCGTGCGAATTTCGCCGAGAAAATAGCGGCTTGATGCGCGGCGATAATAATCCTCGGCATCGCTGAATCCGTGAAGCGGCGCGGTGACGCGACCATCGAAGTCCCAGAACGTGCGCATGTTTTCCAGCGAGCCAAGCGCGGCCAACGCTGCCAGGCCATCCTCGCGCCCGTCGTGTTGAAACTGTCGCTGTTTGTTCTTGATGTAAGCCACCATCTCGCGCATGAAATGCGCTTGGTAGACCTTGGAAAATCCCTGGCCGATGCGGTCGGCGCATTGGTCCAGGCGAAACGGCACCGACACCGCCGCCGCGCCGAGTATTGCGCTGTCACTGCCGGTCTCTCCCAGGTACTTGAGCAGGACATTGCCGCCCAGCGAATAACCCACGGCATACAACGGTGCGAGGGGGCGCTTGGCGCGCAAGTGTTTGATGGTTTCGGCCAGGTCTTCGCTGGCACCGGAATGGTAACTGCGCGCCAACAGATTGGGTTCGCCCGAGCAGCCGCGCCAGTTCAGCGCGACGCTGGCCCAGCCACGGTCGCCCAGCGCCTTTTGCATGCCGGCGACATAGGGCGAGTTCGACGAACCGGTCAGACCGTGCAGCACCAGTACCAACGGTGCATCGACGCTGTGTGGGCCATGCCAGTCGAGGTCGAGAAAATCGCCGTCTGCAAGCCAAAGACGTTCGCGTTCGCGGCCGATGTGCACGGTTTTACGCCACAGCGGCCCCCACAAGGTTTGCAAGTGCGGATTGCCGATGCCGAAGGCGGGGGTAAAGGGCGGCGGTAAGGCCAGTGCGGGGTGCGGTTGCACAATCATTCTCGGTGGAAGTGTTCATGAGTCTGCCCGAAGACGCGGTGGGACAGCGCCGCGACCGCGTCATCGTGGCTGTCTAACTTGCCACAATCTCGCCAGGCACGCGACACATGGCATTGGTTGCACTTTCGCTCGGCGCTGGCAGCGGTTGTTGATCTGTCTTCGGCCCGAGGATGACAGCGCGCCATTGGTCGGCGTGGTAATGCCGCTGGAGTGCGTTTTTGATGGATACAAGGTTCAGCTTCAAGCCTGCTTGCGTGGCAAAGTCGAGGTCCAGCGGCAGATTGTGAGCGCTGATGGCGTACAACTGTCTCAGGATCTGCGCGTTGGTAGCGCTGTTCAACGGTGCGCTACCGTTCAGTTGCTGTTGGATGTCTGCGAGTTCCTGTTGGGTCGGCCCTTGGGCGAGGAGGTCGCTGAACATCGTCTTGATATGGGCCAGCACAGCATCGGCCTGTTCCGGTCGGGTTTGCACATTAATGGTCAGCAACCCTTGTGCCTGAAGGGCTGAGAGATCAGCTTCAACGTGGTAGGTCAGGCCTCGGCGTTCACGGAGTTCATTGGTCAGTCGGTTGGTGAAAACCCGCATGGCCAGCTGTAGCGCGACGTAGTCCGGACTGTTTCGCAGGACACTTGGCTGGACAAGGCGAAGGTGAGCCTGGGTCGATGGTCGCTCAATG
This sequence comes from Pseudomonas sp. P1.8, assembly GCF_001269805.1. Classification (NCBI taxonomy): domain Bacteria; kingdom Pseudomonadati; phylum Pseudomonadota; class Gammaproteobacteria; order Pseudomonadales; family Pseudomonadaceae; genus Pseudomonas; species Pseudomonas sp. P1.8. The sequence goes on along the minus strand of NZ_LHVM01000023.1, from coordinate 264,855 downwards.
CGCAGCAGATTTGCAGCGGCTGGACTTGTCACTGGCTGGACCGCGGCAGCGGCCGGTCCCGGGGGCAAGGCCGCGGATATCTGGGCGCCGATGCGCTGGGCTTCTTCCTCGGTGAGGTCGCCGACCAGTATGATTTGGGCATTGCCCGCGGCATAAGCCTGGCGATGAAAGTCTTGTGTCTGGGCGCGGGTGATGGAGGCAAGCCCGGCGCGGGTTCCGTAGAGGGATTGAGCATAACCGTGGCCAGGAAACATCTGGCCGAGATTGGCTTCTCTGGCTTGAGCGCCATGGGACTGGTCTTCACGGTCCAGAAAGTACTGCAGTTGGGATTTCACCGCAGGCAGGGACTCTAGCGGCAACAGCGGTTTGCCGAGTACTTGGGCAAACACCTCCAGGGCTGGAGTACGCCGTGATTCGTCACTCAGGCTACGCAGGGAAAACCAGGTCCGGTCCTGGCTGATACCCATATTCATTCTTGCACCCAGATTATCGAACGTAGTCTGTATGGCATTGACGTCCTTGCCAGCCACACCCTCATTCAAAAGGCTGAAGGTCACTGCGGCCAGGCCGGGTTGATGCGGGGTGTGGGCGCTGCCGGCAGCAAAACTCACCAAGGCATCAAACATCGGCAGGCCAGGGGTGCGGATGAACAGGATCTTGGTTCCACTGAGGGTTTTGTAACCCTTGATCGGCAGCGTGCGGTGGGTTGCCGGAGTCTGTGGTTCATTGAGCGATTGCAGCACGGGTTTGCGGGGTGTCGTGGTTGCAGTGGCATGGGCCTGTGCACTCAACAGCAGGCCGGCCAGGATCAATCCATTGATGAGGCCTTTGAGCTTATCCATTGTTTTTCTCCGGCAGGATTTTCGCGGTACTCAGGCGCTCAGGTGTCAGGTAAGTCTTTGCGACCTGTTGAATATCCAGGGGCGTCACCTTGTTCAGCTCATCCGTATCCTGATCGGCCAGCCGCCAGTCGAGGCCGATGGTTTCCAGCAGGCCCAAGGTATTGGCTTGCCCTTCCAGATCATCCTGCGCATAAACCGTGTTGGCGATCAGGAGGTTTTTGGCGCGCTCCAGTTCTGTCGATTCCGGTGCCTTGCTCTTCAGTGATTCGATCACGTGCCACAGACGGGCGAGGGCTTCGTCAGCGTCATTGAGCTTGTCCGGGTTGAGTTGGGTGCTGATGGTCAGCAACGAATCGCCGCGATTGAAAGCGTCGTACTCTGAGTGGGCCTCAGTGAATATCGCCTCGCTCAGTTGCAGTTGCTGTGTGATCCGCGCGCTACTGGTTCCGGCCAGTAACATATTGAGCAAGCGCAGGGCATGGGCGGTCCTACGATCCAGTGCCGTGGCCAGGCTGGGTGCGTTGAAGCTCATGATCAAGCGCGGGGATGTCACGGGTGCGTGCAGGGTCAGTGATCGTTCACCGACAGAAGCCAACTCCACAGGTGCAGGCGCCACGGGTGTCGCACGTCGCTCAAGATGGCCGAAGTGCTGCTGTGCCAGTGTCTTGATTTGCTCGGGTACAACATCACCAACGACCACCAGCGTCGCATTGCCAGGCGAATACCAGGCCTGATACCACTGCCGCAATTGCACGGCGTTCATTCGTTGCAGATCGTGCATCCAGCCAATCGTCGGGGTGCGGTAGCCACTGGCCGGGTAGGCAATGCTGTTCAGTCGTTCTTGAACCGACACGGTGATTTCATCATCAACGTACATCCGGCGTTCTTCCTGAATGACTTTGAGCTCCGGTGTGAAGTCTTGGGTACTCAGCTCGGCCGTACTCATCAGGTCGGCCAGTATTTCGAAGGCGACGCCAGTGCGGCCGGAAGGCAGTGTCTGGTAAAAAACCGTGAAGTCAGTACCGGTAAATGCGTTTTGGCTGGCGCCCAGTTTTTCCAGTATCGCCGCGAACTCGCCGGCGCAGGCCTTGCTGCTGCCTTTGTAGACCATGTGTTCGAGGGCGTGGGACAGGCCCGACTGACCGGGTGGTTCGTAGCTAGAGCCGGCCTTGATCCAGAGTTGAGCAGTGGCGATGGGGGAGCGGTGGTCCTCGCGCACGACAACCTTGAGGCCGTTATCGAGTACGAAATCTTGCGTCGCAGGGGGTGTCGCCGCGCCAGCCATGAGCGGCAGCCAGGCGATAAAGGGCAGCATGAATGTGCTGGGGGAGATGTTCATCCGTGGTCATCCTCAGTGGTTTGCAGGTCATTGCGCAAACCACTGTGGATGATCCGTAAGGATGTCAGGCGGTAACTATGTAGTGCACCCCACAACCAATTCGTGGGGCAGTGGTGTGGCCGAATGTCAGGCGCTGCGCTGCCACAACGAGTAATACACACGCCCGGATTTCTGCTCTCGGTGCAGGCGCCAGTTCTCCGGCAGGCCCAGGGTCGAAGGCGCGGACTCGCTTTCGGTGTACACCCAGGCGTCCTCGGCCAGCCAGTGGCGCTCTTCGAGCAAGGTACAAACCGCAGGCAGCAGGTTCTGGTTGAACGGCGGGTCGAGGAACACCAGGTCGTAGGCCATGGCTGTCTGGGTTTCCAGGTAGCGCAGGGCGTCGGCGGTCTGGACCTGGCCGTTAGTGCAGCGCAGTGTGCCCAAGTGTTCCTTCAGGCTGGATACCGCGATACTGCTGGCGTCCAGCGCCTGGCCCATGGCCGCGCCACGGGACAAGGCTTCAAGAAACAAAGCGCCGCTGCCGGTGAACGGGTCGAGCACTTTCGCGCCCGGCACGTAAGGTGCGAGCCAGTTGAACAGGGTTTCACGCACGCGGTCCGGCGTCGGGCGCAGGCCCGGGGCGTCGGGGAAGCTAAGCTTGCGGCTGCGCCATTCACCGCCAATGATGCGCAGTTGGTTCACGCCGTTATGGACGTTTTTGGCGGGTTTTTTTGGACTGGCCATTAATGCTCCGGAACCCCGAGCGGTTGCTCGGAAGGTTTATCAGTAGGGGCCGGTAACGGCTTTTGCGGCACGGTCGGGCCAGCGCTGACGATGACCATTTTGTCCGTGCTCAGGTGTTTGTTCAGTGCGGCTTTGACTTGCTCGACGGTCAGGTTCTGGGACTGTTGCATGAAGTCTTCCAGATGACTGAGTGGCAGATTATAGAAGCCGATGGCGCCGAGTTGCCCGACGATGTCGGCGTTACTGGCGGTGGACAGCGGGAAGCTGCCGGCCAGTTCGCGCTTGGCATCGTCGAGTTCTTTTTCGCTCGGACCGGTTTTAAGGTAGTCGGCGAGCACATCCTGCACCAGTTTCAGGGTGCCTTCGCTCATCTCGGCGCGGGTTTGCAGGTTGATCAGGAACGGACCGCGCGCCTGCATCGGGGTGAAGCCCGAATAGACGCCATACGCCAGGCCGCGTTTCTCACGCACCTCGGTCATCAGTCGCGTGCCGAAACCACCACCGCCGAGGATCTGGTTGCCCATGGACAAGGCCGCGTAGTCCGGATCGTCACGGTCGATACCCAGTTGCGCGAGCATCAGGTTGGTCTGCTTGGACGGAAACTCGATGTGGCCGATGCTCGCCTTGGGCTCGGTCGGTTGCGCGATCTTCGGCAACGCCGGGCCTTTGGGTAGGGCGGCGGAAACCTGTGCGGCAATGGCTTCGGCTTCTGCGCGGGACAAGTCACCAACCAGCGCAATCACCACGTTACCGGATGCGTAGGCTTTCTCGTGGAATGCACGCAGTTGCGCAACGGTAATTGCCGGAACGGTTTTCGCGGTGCCATCGCTGGGATGCGCGTACGGATGATCGCCGTACAGGCGGTTCATCAGCTCAAGGCTGGCCAGTTTGCCCGGGCTTTGCTTTTGGTATTCGAAGCCGGCAAGCATCTGGTTCTTGATGCGGGCAAACGAATCGGCGGGGAAGCTTGGCTTGCCGACGACTTCAGCAAACAGCTTAAGCGCGGGTTCGCGTTTGTCCGAGGCGCTCAGGCTTCGCAGGGAGGCAACGGCCATGTCTTTATAAGCGCCGTTGCCGAAATCGGCCCCCAGTCCTTCAAAGCCCTGGGCAATGGCGCCGACGTCTTTACCGGGCACACCTTCGTTGAGCATGGCGTTGGTCAACATGGCCAGACCCGATGCGTCGCCATCCTGGCTGCTGCCGGCGGAAAAGATCAGGCGCATGTCGAACATCGGCAGTTCGCGGGCTTCGACGAACAACACCTTGGCGCCTTCGGCGGTGTTCCAGGTCTGAACGTCCAGTGTGCGGTGGCTTGGGGCCTTTCCGTTGAGCTCGGCCAGAGATTGCAGTTTCTGGCTGGCCTTGGCCTTGTCGAGGGCCTCACTGGCAATGGTTACGCCGGAACGCGACAGGTAGAACGCGGCAGAGCCGATCAAGGCAACGGCGATCAGTCCAGCCAGGACCAGACGGGATGGTTTGCGCTCACTCATGAGTCGTCTCCAGTGGCAGAACATGGGCGACGCTGAGACGTTCGCGGGTGAAATACAGCTTGGCGGCTTTCTGGATGTCTTCCGGCGTGACGCTTTCCAGATCGGCCAGTTCGGTGTCCATCAGTTTCCAGGACAGGCCGACGGTTTCCAGTTGGCCGATAGCGGTGGCCTGGCTGGTGATCGAATCACGTTCGTAGACCAGGCCGGCGATGACCTGGGCGCGGACGCGCTCCAGTTCTTCGCTAGACGGTGCGGTGGTTTTCAGTTGCTCAATCAACCTCCACAAACCGGCTTCCGTCTGGGCGATGGTTTTGTGTTTCTGGGTGTTAGGCGTTGCCGACAAGGTGAACAAGCTGTCGCCACGGGTGTAGGCGTCATAATTCGACGAACCGCCGGACACCAGCTCTTCGCCGCGTTCCAGCTGTGTCGGGATGCGTCCACTGTAGCCGCCGTCGAGCAGGGCGGAGATCAGGCGCAGGGCGTTGACCAGTCGCTTGTCTTCGGCAGTTGCGATGCTCGGTACGTTGAAAGCCAGCATCAGGCTCGGAAGTTGGGTCTGCACGTGCAGGGTGATCTGGCGCTCGCCGGGCTCGGCCAGCTCCAGCGGTTTTTTCGCGGCCGGTACATCGCGTTTGGCGATCGGGCCGAAATAGCGTTGGGCCAGGGCTTTGACTTCGTCCGGGGTGACGTCGCCGACCACCACGAGCGTGGCGTTGTTCGGCACGTACCAGGTTTCGTACCAGTGGCGCAGTTCTTCGACCTTCATGCGGTCAAGGTCCGCCATCCAGCCGATGGTCGGCGTGTGATAACCGCTGGCCGGGTAAGCCATGGCCTTGAAGCGTTCGTGGGCCTTGGACATCGGCTTGTCATCAGTGCGCAGGCGCCGCTCTTCCTTGATGACTTCGATTTCCTTGGCGAACTCATCAGGCGGCAGGCGCAGGCTGGCCATGCGGTCGGCTTCCAGCTCGAAGGCCACGCCCAGGCGGTCGCGTGCCAGCACCTGGTAATACGCGGTGAAGTCGTCGCTGGTGAAGGCGTTCTCTTCGGCGCCGAGGTCGCGAAGGATCAGCGACGCTTCGCCAGGCCCGACTTTGTCGCTGCCCTTGAACATCATGTGTTCCAGGGCGTGGGACAGGCCGGTGTTACCGGGCGTCTCGTAGCTGGAGCCGACCTTGTACCAGACCTGGGAAACCACTACAGGCGCACGATGGTCTTCACGCACAACCACCTTCAAGCCGTTGTCGAGGGTGAATTCATGGGTGGGTTGCGGGTCGGCAGCCAGGGCCGAAAGTGGCAGGCAGACTGTGCTGAGCAGCAGGCCTGCGGCGCGGCGGGCTAGAGCAATCATTCGTTTTTAAACCTTTGGGGCTGCCCGCTTGTTCTTAGCGTCAGCGGGCGAGAGGGTGCTAGGATACTGATCCGTTTTAGCGGCGGCCACGCCTATCAGGCCTTTATGCTTGATCAGGTTGAATGGGTTTGCGACGGAAGGTGGATATTTATCAACTGAATTCCGCTTTTTCGCCGATTTTGCTGCTTTAGTCCAATGAGAAATCGATTCTGGGAGGTGCCATTGAGCACCTCGACAAAATGTTGCGCGTGAACAAGCTGGATCAATCGCAGTCTGTTCTGCATCGATTATTTATTTGCCGGGGCGCCATTGGCGCGTCGCTACCGTGAGATAGCCGTCCTCCATGTTTGGTTCCAACGACGACAAGAAGACCCCAGCTGCGGCTGGCGAGAAAAAAAGCCTGTTCGGATGGCTGCGCAAAAAGCCGCAGGAACCCGTCGTCGAACAGCCACAACCGATTCCCGAGCCTGCGCCGGCGCCGGTAATAGAAGAAACGCCCGCGCCGGTTGTCCTGCCGAATGCCGAGCCCGTGCTGCAACCTGTGGTTGAAGCCGCTCCCGAGCCTGTCAGCGAAATTGCTGTCGAGCAACCGCTGAGTCAAACCGCTGAGCCGTGGCTGACCTTGCCAGTGTCGGAAGAGCCGGTGGCGTTGGTCGAAGATGATCGGGCGCCGCATGTGACACCGCCGATTCCTGCGACGACAGCGTTTACCCCGGCGCCGGTTCAAGAGCCGGTGGTTGAAGCTGTGGTTGAAGCTGTGGTTGTGGCTGAGCCAGTACCTGTTGTCAGCGAACCCGTGGCTGCGGTATTCGTTGCCCCGGTTGCCCCGGTTGCCCCGGTTGCCCCGGTTGCCCCGGTTGCCCCGGTTGCCCCGGTTGCCCCGGTTGCCCCGGTTGTCCAAGAGTCCGCACCTGTTCCCGCTCCAATGCTGGAACCGATCGCCGCTCCCGTCGAAACCCCGGTCGAGCCCGCGCGCACGGAAGAGTCCAAAGCCGGTTTCTTTGCCCGCCTCAAGCAGGGCCTGTCCAAGACCAGCGCCAGCATCGGTGAAGGCATGGCCAGCCTGTTCCTCGGTAGAAAGGCCATCGACGACGAGTTGCTCGAAGACCTCGAGACCCGTTTGCTGACCGCCGACGTGGGTGTCGAAGCCACCTCGGTGATCATTCAGCGCCTGACCCAAAAGGTCGCGCGCAAGGAGCTGGCGGATGCCGACGCCTTGTACAAATCTCTGCAAGCTGAACTGGCCGCGATGCTCAAGCCTGTCGAGCAGCCGCTGAAAATCGCCTCGCAGAACAAGCCCTTCGTGATTCTGGTGGTTGGCGTCAACGGTGCTGGCAAGACCACCACCATCGGCAAGCTGGCGAAGAAGCTCCAGCTGGAAGGCAAGAAAGTCATGCTTGCTGCCGGCGATACCTTCCGCGCCGCGGCCGTCGAGCAATTGCAGGTCTGGGGCGAGCGCAACAAGATTCCGGTGATCGCCCAGCACACGGGTGCCGACTCGGCCTCGGTGATCTTCGACGCCGTTCAAGCGGCCAAGGCCCGTGGTATAGACGTGCTGATCGCCGACACCGCCGGTCGTCTGCACACCAAAGACAACCTGATGGAAGAGCTGAAAAAAGTTCGCCGGGTAATCGGCAAGCTCGACGCCGACGCGCCACACGAAGTGTTGTTGGTACTCGACGCCGGTACTGGCCAGAACGCTATCAACCAGGCCAAACAATTCAACCAGACCGTCGAACTGACCGGCCTGGCGCTGACCAAGCTCGATGGCACCGCCAAGGGCGGGGTGATTTTTGCCCTGGCCAAGCAATTCGGGCTGCCGATCCGCTACATTGGCGTCGGTGAGGGCATTGACGATTTGCGTACCTTTGAAGCCGAACCCTTTGTCCAGGCATTGTTTGCCGAGCGGGAGCGTTCATGATTCGTTTCGAACAGGTCGGTAAACGCTACCCGAACGGTCACGTCGGCTTGCATGAGCTGAGCTTTCGAGTCCGTCGGGGCGAATTTTTGTTTGTTACTGGCCATTCCGGTGCCGGTAAAAGCACTTTGTTGCGACTGTTGTTGGCCATGGAGCGTCCGACCAGCGGTAAGTTGCTGCTGGCCGGGCAAGACCTGAGCACCATCAGCAACGCGCAGATCCCTTTCTTGCGTCGGCAGATCGGGGTGGTATTCCAGAATCACCAGTTGTTGTTCGATCGTACGGTGTTCAACAACGTCGCGCTGCCCTTGCAGATCCTCGGCCTGTCCAAGGCCGAAATCGCCAAGCGAGTGGATTCGGCGCTGGAGCGCGTGGCCCTGTCGGACAAGACCGACCTGTACCCAGGCGACCTGTCCACCGGTCAACAGCAGCGCGTCGGCATCGCCCGAGCCATTGTCCACCGCCCGGCCTTGCTGCTGGCAGACGAACCGACCGGTAACCTCGATCCGCGTCTGGCCGCTGAAATCATGGGTGTGTTCGAAGACATCAACCGCCTGGGCACCAGCGTGCTGATTGCCAGTCACGACCTGGCCCTGATCGCCCGCATGCGCCACCGCATGCTGACCTTGCAGCGCGGTCGACTGATCGGCGACGGGGAGGCCGCGGTATGAGTGCAACACGTAGCCCAAAAGTTTCCGAGCGTGTGGCCCCGAAGGCCGCCGATCCGCAGCCACAGAAGAAAAAGCGCGACGATGACGACGGGCCGGACTTTGCCACGTTATTCCGCGCCTGGATCGAAAGCCATCGCGCCAGCCTTCTGGACAGCCTGCGTCGTCTGGGCAAGCAGCCCATCGGCAGTTTTTTCACCTGCATGGTGATGGCGGTTGCCCTGAGTCTGCCTATGGGGCTGTCACTTTTGCTAAGCAACGTGGAGCGACTTGGCGGCTCATGGCAGCGTGCGGCGCAGATTTCCCTGTACCTTCAACTCGAAGCCAGTCCGTCGGAAGGCGAGTCCCTGCGCGAGCAAATCAAGGGCATGCCTGGCGTGGCCGATGCAGAGTTCGTCAGCCGGGATCAGGCGCTTGAAGAGTTCCAGCAGCAGTCCGGTTTGGGCGATGCGCTCAAGGAGCTACCGGAGAACCCGCTGCCAGGCGTGGTTCTGGTGACGCCGAAGGAAGTCGACAAACCGGCGCTTGAAGCATTAAGACAAAAACTTTCCGAGCTGCCCAAGGTGCAGCAGGCGCAACTTGATCTAGTCTGGGTCGAGCGTCTGGCAGCCATCCTCAAGCTGGGTGATCGATTTGTCTTTGGTCTGACCGTGCTGTTGGTTTCCGCATTACTTTTGGTGATAGGCAATACCATTCGTCTTCATATTGAAAACCGCCGCACAGAGATAGAAGTGATTAAACTGGTCGGCGGCACTGACAGCTATGTACGCAGACCCTTTCTCTACATGGGTGCGCTTTACGGCTTGGGTGCGGGGGTTCTGTCCTGGGGCTTGCTGGCGTTTGGCCTGGATTGGCTGAACGACGCGGTGGTCGGGCTGGCCGGTTTGTACGGCAGTGATTTTGCGCTGGCCGGTGTACCGGCTGCCGACGGTCTGTCTCTCTTGCTTGGCGCGGTGCTGTTGGGGTATATCGGTGCATGGATTGCAGTCGCACGCCACCTGAGGGAGCTTGCGCCTAAGTAGTATCATTTTGCTCGTATTGACCTTTCAGCAAATTTAGGGTTTTGGGAACTTCTTTTTCGGGTTCCGGTCAATTTTCGCAGTGCTGAACTGCACGAGTTATGTAAGTCGGAGGTTTTTTCGTATGACCAATTCTTTGCAGCCTGCATATGCTCTGGTCCCGGGTGCGAACCTGGAGGCCTATGTGCACACCGTCAACAGCATTCCATTGCTGACGCCGGAGCGGGAGCGTGAACTGGCCGAGAGTCTCTATTATGAGCAGGATCTTGAGGCGGCTCGGCAGATGGTGCTCGCCCACCTGCGTTTTGTCGTACATATCGCCCGTAGCTATTCCGGCTACGGTCTGGCTCAGGCTGATCTGATCCAGGAAGGTAACGTCGGCCTGATGAAGGCTGTGAAACGCTTTAACCCGGAAATGGGTGTGCGTCTGGTTTCGTTCGCCGTGCACTGGATCAAGGCTGAAATCCACGAATTCATCCTGCGCAACTGGCGCATCGTGAAAGTCGCGACCACCAAGGCCCAGCGCAAGTTGTTCTTCAACCTGCGCAGTCAGAAGAAGCGTCTGGCGTGGCTGAACAACGAGGAAGTCCATCGTGTGGCGGAAAGTCTCGGTGTAGAGCCTCGGGAAGTGCGCGAGATGGAAAGTCGCCTGACCGGTCATGACATGGCCTTCGACCCGGCTGCCGAAGCCGACGACGACAGCGCTTTCCAGTCGCCGGCCAACTATCTGGAAGACCACCGGTATGACCCGGCCCGTCAACTGGAAGACGCTGACTGGAGCGACAACTCCAACCACAACCTGCACGAAGCGCTGGAAGTGCTGGACGACCGTAGCCGTGACATCCTCTACCAGCGTTGGCTGGCAGAAGAGAAAGCCACGCTGCATGACCTGGCGCAGAAGTACAACGTGTCGGCCGAGCGTATTCGTCAGCTTGAGAAGAGCGCGATGAACAAGCTCAAGGTGTCGATCGCTGCATAAGCGCTGTCCAGGCAATAAAAAACGCCCCGATCATTGATCGGGGCGTTTTTGTTTGTGTGCGGTTCTGCTCTTGTAGGAGCTGGCTTGCCGGCGAAGGCGGTATGTCTGATGCACCGAGTCGTCTGGTTCGCTGGCAAGCCAGCTGCTACAAGGGTCTATTGGTCCTTCCACGGCGCCCGGCGCGAATCATTGAGGCCTACCAGATAGCTATCGCCACCCAACTGACTCATCTGCCGCCGAATCCAGCCTGCACGCCGCGCCACGTACGCGGTCGGATGGCTGGCACTCCACACGCGAGGATTAGGCAGCACGGCCGCCAGCATGCTCGATTGCTGACGGCTGAGGCTCTTGGCGCTCACGCCAAAATGATGCCTGGCTGCCGCTTCGGCACCAAACACACCGTCATCCCACTCGACGCTGTTCAGGTAAACCTCAAGGATTCGCTCCTTGGGCCAGAAAATCTCGATCAGCCCGGTAAACCAGGCTTCCAGGCCTTTGCGCAACCAGCTGCGACCGGACCACAGGAACAGGTTCTTCGAGACTTGCTGGCTGAGGGTGCTGGCGCCGCGGATGGTGCCGCCCAGTTCGTTGTGGGCCAGGGCTTTCTGGATCGCACCGAAGTCGAAGCCCCAGTGCTCGGGGAATTTCTGGTCTTCACCCGCGATTACCGCGACTTTGAGGTCGTCGGAGATCTCGTCCCAGGGTTTCCAGTCGCGTTGCAGATCGATAGGTTCGCCGTCGAACCAGGATTCGATCTTGCGCTCGACCATCAGCATCGTCCCTGGTGGCGGCACCACACGGAAAATCAGCACCAGCAATACGCTACCGCCCATGAACCAGAGCACGGCTTTGATGAAGCGACGGAAATAGATACGCAGCATAGAGATGGCTTGGCCGAACCCGTTGAGCGGGCCATTATACAGACCCTGCTGATCGAGACTGACTGGAGTTCTTCATGCTGCGTGGCTTTTTGATGCTGGCTGCTTTTTTCGGCTTCACCGGTGTCGGTCTTGGGGCGTTTGCCGCTCATGGCTTGAAAAACCGCCTGAGCGCCGAGTACCTGGCGATTTTTCATACCGGTGTCACCTATCAGTTGGTGCACACCCTGGCGTTGTTGGGCGTCGCCTTGCTGGCCACGCAGGTCCCCGGGCGTCTTGTGACCTGGGCGGGCGCATCCTTTGCTATTGGCATCTTGTTGTTCTCCGGCAGCCTGTATCTGTTGACGCTGACCGGTGTCAGCAAACTTGGGATCATCACGCCATTCGGCGGTCTGGCGTTTCTGGTGGGCTGGTTTTGCCTTGGGTTGGCCGCCTGGCGCCTGACCTGAACTTTATCGCTTGACCTGGCCCTGTAGGAGCTGCCGCAGGCTGCGATCCTTTGATTCTAAAAATCAAAGTCAAAAGATCGCAGCCTGCGGCAGCTCCTACAGGATTGCATTTCAAGACGAATGGCTTGGGTCAGTCTGACTGATCGGGCTAGAATGCCTGCCCCTAAAAATGATGGCGGCATTCGGCATGCGCATTCAGTTGAACGGCGAATCCTTTGAACTGCCCGACGGTGAAACCGTTGCGGCCCTGCTGGCCCGTCTGGACCTGACCGGTCGCCGGGTGGCGGTCGAACTCAATCTGGATATCGTCCCGCGCAGTCAGCATGCAGACACCGCGTTGAACGACGGCGACAACGTCGAAGTCGTCCACGCCATTGGTGGCGGCTAGCCGTCCGGCCCGCAGGCCGACAGAATTCTGCAAGTACCTCACCCCTACAGAGGATTTCCCATGAGCATCGTTCGTAGCGACAAGCCTTTCGTCCTGGCCGGTCGTACTTACCAGTCGCGTTTGCTGGTCGGTACCGGCAAGTACCGTGACATGGAAGAAACCCGCCTGGCCATCGAAGCCTCGGGTGCCGAGATCGTGACCTTCGCCGTGCGCCGCACCAACCTTGGCCAGATCGAGGGCGAGCCGAACCTGCTCGAAGTACTGTCGCCTGATCGCTACACTTTCCTGCCGAACACTGCCGGATGCTACGACGCCGTCGAAGCTGTGCGCACTTGCCGCCTGGCCCGTGAGCTACTTGATGGCCACAACCTGGTGAAGCTGGAAGTGCTGGCCGACCAGAAAACCCTGTTCCCCAACGTGATTGAAACCCTCAAGGCCGCCGAAACGCTGGTCAAGGAAGGTTTCGACGTGATGGTTTACACCAGTGATGATCCGATCATCGCTCGTCAATTGGCGGAAATCGGCTGCATCGCGGTGATGCCGCTGGCCGGTCTGATCGGTTCGGGCCTGGGCATCTGCAATCCGTACAACCTGCAAATCATCCTCGAAGAAGCCAGGATTCCAGTGCTGGTGGATGCGGGTGTCGGTACTGCATCCGACGCGACCATCGCAATGGAACTGGGCTGCGACGCTGTGCTGATGAACTCGGCCATCGCCCATGCCCAACAGCCAGTGATGATGGCCCAAGCCATGCAGCACGCCATCCTTGCTGGTCGTATGGCTTACCTCGCCGGCCGCATGCCGAAAAAACTCTATGCCAGCGCCTCTTCGCCGCTGGATGGTCTGATCAAGTAAGAGCTATTGATGACTGAATCGAACGACACGCCAATCCAGACGGAAGAAGGCGACGAGCGCCAACACCGCCGCATCAAGAGTTTCGTGATGCGCGCCGGGCGCATGACCGAAGGCCAACAGAAAGGCCTGGAGCAGGGCACGCCGCTGTTCGTGCTGCCGTTGGCCGAGGCACCGGTGGACTATGACCAGGTGTTCGGTCGCTCGGCGCCGCGCTCGCTGGAAATCGGTTTCGGCATGGGCCACTCGCTGCTGGAAATGGCCGCCGCGTCGCCGGAGCAGGATTTCATCGGCGTGGAAGTTCACCGTCCGGGTGTCGGCGCGCTGCTCAATGGCGTGCTGACGCAAGGCCTGACCAACCTGCGGGTCTACGATTGCGATGCAATCGAAGTGCTCAATCGCTGCGTGGCCGATAACAGCCTTGATCGCCTGATGCTGTTTTTCCCGGACCCGTGGCACAAGAGCCGTCACCACAAGCGCCGTATCGTTCAGGCATCCTTCGCTGAGCTGGTGCGTAGCAAGTTGAAAGTAGGCGGCGTTTTGCACATGGCCACCGATTGGGAGCCATATGCCGAGTACATGCTGGAAGTGATGAACGTCGCGCCGGGTTACCGTAACCTCGCCGAAGACGGCAAGTGCGTGCCACGCCCGGCCGAGCGCCCGATCACCAAGTTCGAACGCCGTGGCGAACGTCTTGGGCATGGCGTGTGGGATTTGAAGTTCGAAAAACTGTCCTGAGCCGTAACGCTTCAAACCTGTAGGAGCCGGCTTGCTGGCGATGGTGTCAGCCCACATCGATGTGGCTGACCCGCCATCGCCAGCATGCCGGCTCCTACAGGTTTTTGGGCAACCCGAAATCAGCGACGGTCGGCTACGACGCCAATCAACACCAACACCACCAGCAACACCGGCGCCAGGCTGTAGTTGTTGAACTGGCTCAAGCCGCGCACGACCCAGGGCGTGGCGTAGATCAGCGCCGCACCGCTGCCGATCACGCACAGCAGGGCCATCATCGGTACGCGCAAGGCGCCAGCGATGCTGCCCAGGCGTTGCTCGACCCAGCCTTTGAAATCGGCACCGAACAGCACCAGCAGGCAGCCCACCAGGGCCAGGGCGATTTCCGAGAGGTTACTGCGGCTCCAGCGAGAAACAGTGGCGAGCAGGTCGAGTACCAAATCCATTCGATTTCCTTATGTCAGAAATTTCTGCAGCAAGTCGTTGAGGAAGAGTTGTCCGCGCTCGGTTGCCGCCAAACGTGACGGTTCGACCTGCAACAGGCCACTTTGTTCGGCTTCGCGACGCGCTTCGGCGAGGCTTTCCAGCGTCAGCCCGGTGCGCTCTGGATAAAGACGCGATTCGACGCCTTCAGTCAGACGCAGCGCGTTCATCAGAAATTCGAACGGCATTTCATCATTGGTCAGCGCTTTCTCACCTGCCTTGAAGCTTTTTGCCGGGTTCAGGTAATCCTTTGGCAAGCGCGTTTTCCAGGTGCGGACGATGCGCCCGTCCGGATGGCTGAGCTTGCCGTGAGCACCGGCACCGATACCGATGAAGTCGCCAAAACTCCAGTAATTGAGGTTATGCCGCGCCGGGCGTCCGGGTTGTGCGTAGGCCGAAACTTCGTATTGCGCGTAACCGTGTTCGGCCAGCAGCGCTTGCCCCGCTTCCTGAATGTCCCACAGCGTGTCGTCTTCCGGCAGCGTCGGCGGTTGGTTCCAGAACACGGTGTTCGGTTCCAGGGTCAGCTGATACCACGACAGATGCGTCGGTTTCAGGGCGATGGCGGTGCGCAGGTCGTTCAGAGCGTCGTCCAGGGATTGATCGGGCAAGCCATGCATCAGGTCCAGATTGAAATTATCGAACCCGGCCTGCCGTGCCATGCCGGCCGCGCGTATCGCTTCGTCACCGTTGTGAATCCGCCCCAGCGCCTGAAGTTTTTCCTGTTGGAAGCTCTGGATGCCGATCGACAGGCGATTGATCCCCAGTTTCCGGTACGCCACAAACTTGTCTTGTTCGAAAGTCCCCGGATTGGCTTCCAGCGTGATTTCGATATCGCTGGCAAACGGGATGCGCTGTTCGACGCCTTTGAGCAGGCGCCCCAATGCCTCGGCACTGAACAGGCTGGGCGTGCCGCCACCAAAGAAGACCGAACTCAACTCTCGGCCATAAACCGCGTGCAGATCCTGATCGAGATCCGCCAGCAGTGCATCGACGTACTCTTCTTCCGGCAGCACAGGGCTGGCGGTGTGAGAGTTGAAGTCGCAATATGGGCATTTGCGAACGCACCACGGGATGTGGATGTACAGTGCGAGAGGTGGCAGCACGGGCAGGGCGGCCCGCGGCGATTGCGCATCGCCGCCGAAGATCAGCGGCGAAGCGGATGATTCAGGGGTCATTTCAAGCCCAGGCGCTGGCGCAGCAAATCCATTGCACGGGCGCGGTGGCTGATCTGGTTCTTGTCGCCTGGGCTCAACTCGGCGCTGGAGCAGTCGCGTTCCGGCACCCAGAACAGCGGGTCGTAGCCAAAACCGTGCTCGCCACTGGCGGCGGTCAGGATGCGCCCGTGCCACAGACCTTCGCAGAGGATCGGTAACGGATCATCAGCATGACGCACCAGCGCCAGAACGCAGACGAACTGCGCGCCGCGTTCGGCTTCAGGCACGTTTTTCAACACGTCGAGCAGTTTGGCGTTGTTCGCCGCATCGCCCTTGCCATCGGCATAACGCGCCGAATAGATACCCGGCGCACCGCCGAGGAAATCCACCGCCAGCCCGGAATCGTCGGCCAGTGCCGGCAGGCCGGAAATGCGTGCGGCATTACGCGCTTTGAGGATGGCGTTCTCGACGAACGACAGGCCGGTTTCTTCAGGCTCCACGCTGCTGAACTCGCCGATCGAGCGCAGTTGCACCGACTCGCCGAGCATGGCCTGGAGTTCTTTGAGTTTGCCGGCGTTATGGCTGGCCAATACGAGTTGCGTGAAGTTGATCATTGGCCGGGGAAGAGCTCTTGGTTGAAATTGATGGTGTTGATTTTGTCGCCGGTCTGCACCTTGATGTCGAAGGTACGGACTTCCTGCTGATCCACCGGGTATTGCGCGATGTAGTAGATCGCGCCTTGTTCGGTGATCTGTCTGAACTGCAGAGGAACACTCTGGCTAGTCAGGTCCTTGACCGAGCCGCTCACCTGGGCCATCAGCGGCTTGCCTTCCTTGATGACCGAAATATTGATCACGCCCTGGTTCTTGCTGCGGGTGAGTTCCGCTGCTTTGGCAATGTCCGGTGTCAGGAAGGTGGAGTTGAAGGTGTTGTAGTGCACCGTCACGTCGCCGAATGTTTCCTGGCGATCACCCTTGATCGCGTCCGCGGCGATGGCGCCGACGCTCAGGCAGGCAGTGAGTAGAAACAGCGCTAGACGACCCATGATCGTTCTCCTCGAAATGTGGTGGTTCAGACCGCGACCTTGTGGTCTGCAAGCCCCGGGCTGCTGACGCGGTAAATACCGATCTCACCTAACAGATTAGGCCAAAGCTTACTGGCCCACCCGTGTCGATGCTGTTGATCCACGGCAAGCCGATCAATGACCTTCGCTTCACGTTCGCGGCACAAGGCTTCAAAGTCGGCGAAGGTGCAGAAGTGGATGTTCGGCGTGTTGTACCAGGTGTACGGCAGAAACTCGGAAACCGGCATCCGTCCCTTGCTCGCCAGGTACCAGCGGCAGCGCCAGTGGCCGAAATTGGGGAAGGTGATGATGCACTGGCGGCCGACGCGCAGCATCTCGTCGAGGATCTTGTCCGGGTAGTGCACCGCTTGCAGCGCCTGGGTCATGACCACGACGTCAAAACTATTGCTGGCAAAGTTGCCCAGGCCTTTGTCGAGGTCCTGTTCGATGACGTTGATGCCCTTGGCCACGCACTCGGCGATGTTGTCCGCATCGTTTTCCAGGCCGTAGCCGGTCACTTGCTTGTTGTCGCGCAGCCAGGTCAGCAGCTCGCCGTCGCCGCAACCGAGGTCGAGCACGCGGCTGCCGGCGGGGATCCATTCCTGGATGATTTCCAGATCAGCTCTCATGGCTATCTCACAACGTAATGCGGTTCATGTAATTGCCGAATGCCTGCAAGTAACGCGGGATCGGAATCAGGAAGGCGTCGTGGCCTTGCGGCGCGTCGATTTCCAGATAACAGACGTCCTTGCGCGCAGCCATCAGCGCGTCCACCAGTTCCCGCGAGCGGGCAGGGGAGAAGCGCCAGTCGGTGGTAAACGACATCACGCAGAACTTGGCTGTGGCGTTTTCGAATGTTTTGGCCAGGTTATCGTCGAAGTTGGCCGCCGGATCGAAGTAGTCCAGGGCTTTGGTCATCAACAGATAAGTGTTGGCATCAAAACGCCCGGAGAACTCTTCGCCCTGATAGCGCAGGTAGCTTTCGACCTGGAACTCGACGCTGTGGAAGTCGTAGTTGAGCTTTTCGCTTTTGAGGCCGCGACCGAATTTCTCACCCATGGAATCGTCGGACAGGTACGTGATGTGTCCGACCATCCGTGCGAGCATCAGTCCGCGTTTGGGGATGACGTTGTGTTCCTGGAACGAACCGCCGTGGAATTCAGGGTCTGTGAGGATCGCCTGGCGGGCCACTTCGTTGAAGGCGATGTTCTGTGCCGACAGTTTGGGTGCCGAGGCGATGGCCAGGCAATGGCGGATGCGGTCAGGGTAGGTGATGCTCCACTGCATCGCCTGCATGCCACCGAGGCTGCCGCCGATTACGGCCGCAAACCGGGCGATGCCCAGTCGATCCGCCAGACGCGCCTGGCTGTGCACCCAATCCTCGACGGTCAAGACGGGGAAGTCAGCGCCGAACGGCTTGCCGGTGTCAGGATTGATGCTGCTCGGGCCGGTCGAACCGTTGCAGCCACCCAGGTTGTTCAGGCTGACCACGAAGAACTTGCTGGTATCGATCGGTTTGCCCGGGCCGATGCAGCTGTCCCACCAACCGGGTTTTCGGTCGTCGACACTGTGATAACCGGCGGCGTGGTGGTGGCCTGACAAGGCGTGACAGATCAGTACGGCGTTGCTCGCCGCGGCGTTCAGCGTGCCGTAGGTTTCGTAGATCAGGTCATAGGCTGGAAGCGAGCGACCGCAGGCCAACGCCAAGGGTTCGCTGAAGTGCGCCGTTTGCGGCGTCACCAGACCAACAGAATCGGGGGGGAAGGCAGCTGGCATCGACCCTGCTCTCATTGAAATGAGGCGTAAGTCTAAAGACCGCTGGGGTTAGCGGCAAGCAACGATCGGGCCTGAATGTTCCCTGTAGGACCGAGGTGTGGCCATCGCGAGCGAGCTCGCTCCTACAGGGGGAATGCATTCCAATGTAGGAGCGAGCTTGCTAGCGATGAACGATGACACGATCAGATCAGAAGGCGCAGGATTTCCGGCATCATCGTCATGGCGGCGAGGTTGTTGATCACCAGCATGTCGATCAGCTTGAGTGCCAGGAACGCGAAGATCGGCGACAGATCCAGGCCGCCCAGGTTGGGCAGAATCTTGCGGAACGGCGCCAGGGCCGGTTCGCAGATGTCGTTGACCAGCTCAGCGCCCGGATTATGGCTGCCTGGCGCGACCCAGGAGAGGATCACGCTGATGATCAGGGCGAAGAAGAATATCTTCAGGAACAGCGCGGTCACGCCGATGAGCGACCAGATCAGCAGTTGCAACGGGTTGCCGGTGGTGCCGTAGGTCAGCAGCAGGGTCAGGGCCATCAGCGCCAGTTGCACCAGAATCGCCAGCACCAGGGAGGACATGTCCAGGCCGAACATGCTCGGGATAATCCGGCGCAGTGGCTTGAGCAGCGGCTGGGTCGCCTTCACGGCGAACTGGCAGAGCGGGTTATAGAAGTTTGCGCGCACCAGTTGCAGCACGAAACGCAACAACACGATCAGCAGGTACAGGCTGCCGAGGGTTTGCAGCACGTAAACCGCTGCGGTGTTCAATCCAATCATGAAAAGCTCCTTAGTTGCCCAGTTGTTCGGCCATCTCGGCCGAGCGGTGCGCGGCGGCGCCGAGTGCTTTTTCGACCAGGGCTTCGAAACCGTTGGCCTGGAACGACTTGATGGCGGCTTCGGTTGTGCCCGCAGGTGAAGTCACGCGGCGGCGCAGTTCGGCGGCGTCGACGTCGCTTGCGACTGCCATGTGTGCGGCACCCAGTGCGGTTTGCAAGGTGAGCTGCGCCGCGATGTCTGCTGGCAGGCCAAGTTTTACCCCGGCAGCGGTCATGGCTTCGATCAGCAGGAAAAAGTACGCCGGACCCGAACCGGAAACGGCGGTGACGGCGTCCAGTTGCTGCTCCTCATCCAGCCACAGGGCGATGCCGACTGCGGACAGCAGTTCTTGAGCCTGCTGACGCTGCTCGGCAGTCACTTCGGCGGTAGCGAACAAACCACTCACACCCTGGCGCAAGAGGGCTGGGGTATTTGGCATGCAGCGCACGATGGGCTGGGCACCGAGCCAGTTGTTCATGCTGGCACAGGTAATACCGGCGGCAATCGATACCACCAGCTGACCTGGTTTGAGGCTTTGGCGAATGGCTTCGCAGACGGTTTTCATCGCCTGGGGTTTTACCGCCAGCACGACCACGTCGGCGCCTTCGATGGCCTGGGCGTTGTCGGCAAAGGTTTCGATGCCATGCTCGGCGCTCACGCGGGCGCGAGTCTCCTCGCCCGGATCGCTGGCGCGGATCTGCGCGGCATCCAGACCCTTGGCCCGCAGGCCGCCGATCAGGCTGGCGGCCATGTTGCCGGCACCGATAAAGGCAATACGCGTCTTGCTCATGTCAGGTCCTTATAAAAGAAGAGAAGCGGCCATGGGTTATGACCGATCGTAATCACGGGCGCCAAACAGGGCGGTACCAATCCGCACCCAGGTAGCGCCTTGGGCGATGGCCGACTCCAGGTCGTGGCTCATGCCCATGGAAAGTGTGTCTAGAGGCAGGTTCAGGCTGTCTTTCAGGCTTTGTACGGCAGCAAAAGCAGCATCCTGCGCGGCGCGATCTTCAGTCGGCTCGGGAATCGCCATCAGTCCACGCAACTTCAGGTGCGGCAAGGCGTTGATGGCGTTGGCCAAGGCTGGAAGGTCGGCCGCAGTGCAGCCGGATTTGCTGGCCTCACCGCTGACGTTGACCTGAATGCAGATATTCAGGGGCGGCAAATCGGCAGGGCGTTGTTCGGACAGGCGTTGTGCGATTTTCAGACGATCCACGGAGTGCACCCAGTCGAAATGCTCGGCGATAGCGCGAGTCTTGTTCGATTGAATGGGGCCGATGAAGTGCCAGATCAAGGGCAGGTCGGCCAGTTCAAGCTGCTTGCCCAGTGCCTCTTGCAGGTAGTTTTCGCCAAAATCACGCAGGCCGGCGGCATACGCTTCGCGCAGGGCTTCGGCGGGTTTGGTCTTGCTCACGGCCAGCAACTGGACGCTGTTTTCGGCACGTTTGGCAGCAAGTGATGCGGCATGTATGCGCGAACTAACCTGGAGAATGTTGTCTGCTATGGTGGACATCAATAAGCGCCAGCGGTCTGAAGGTTCGCGGCATTCTACTGGAATTGAGGGGCGCAATGGATATCACTGAGCTGCTGGCGTTCAGCGCCAGACAGGGCGCGTCCGACCTGCACTTGTCTGCCGGTCTGCCGCCGATGATTCGGGTGGACGGCGATGTGCGGCGCATCAATCTGCCCGCCATGGACCACAAGCAGGTGCTGGCGCTGATCCATGCCATCATGAGCGATACCCAGAAGGAGGACTTCGAGGCGCATCTGGAAACCGACTTTTCGTTCGAAATCCCCGGTGTGGCTCGTTTTCGGGTCAATGCGTTCAACCAAAACCGGGGCGCAGGTGCGGTGTTCCGCACCATTCCCTCGAAAGTGCAAAGCATGGAAGAGCTGGGCATGGGCGAAGTGTTTCGAAAAATGACTGATGCGCCGCGGGGCCTGGTGTTGGTGACCGGCCCGACCGGGTCTGGCAAGTCCACCACGCTGGCGGCGATGATCGATTACCTC
This sequence comes from Pseudomonas sp. P1.8, assembly GCF_001269805.1. NCBI lineage: Bacteria > Pseudomonadati > Pseudomonadota > Gammaproteobacteria > Pseudomonadales > Pseudomonadaceae > Pseudomonas > Pseudomonas sp. P1.8. Next base: position 243,926 of record NZ_LHVM01000023.1, on the reverse strand, counting down.
AACACCCACCGCCATCACCACATCCTTACCATCGAAGACCCTGTCGAATTCGTGCACGAGCCGCGTAAATGCCTGATCAATCAGCGCGAGGTGCACCGTGACACCCGCAGTTTCGCCACGGCTCTGCGCTCGGCGTTGCGCGAAGACCCGGACGTGATTCTGGTGGGGGAGATGCGTGACCTGGAAACCATTCGCCTGGCGTTGACGGCCGCCGAAACCGGCCACCTTGTGTTCGGCACGCTGCACACCACATCGGCGGCGAAAACGATCGACCGGGTGGTGGACGTGTTTCCAGGTGACGAGAAGGCGATGGTGCGTTCGATGCTCTCTGAATCGCTAGTGGCGGTGGTATCGCAGGCGCTGGTCAAGAAGGTTGGCGGCGGGCGCATTGCCGCGCACGAGATCATGCTGGGGACGTCGGCGATCCGGAATTTGATCCGCGAGAACAAGGTGGCGCAGATGTATTCATCTATTCAGGCGGGCGGGTCGCTGGGGATGCAGACGCTGGATATGAGCTTGAAGGATTTGGTGGGCAGGGGGTTGATCAGTCGCGAGCATGCGCGGGAGAAGGCGCGGTCACCGGATGGTTTTTGATAATGCTGACAGCAAAAGATCGCAGCTCCGGCAGCTCCTACAGGGAAATACGAACCCTGCGTAGGAGCTGCCGAAGGCTGCGATCTTTTGCTCTTGCCGCCAATCAGCGCTGAACAACCCGCAACGCGTTCTGTTCTTTTGGCAGTACACGTTTGGCAACGACGTAGTGTTTTTCCCAGTACGGTTTCTTCAAGGTGTCGATGGAAACCGACTTGCCGCGGCGCGGTGCGTGGATGAAGCGGTCGTTGCCCAGGTAGATGGCTACGTGGTTGACTCGACGGCTCTTGATGTTGAAGAAAATCAGGTCGCCGGGTTTCAGGTCTTCGCGATCGACTTTCTCCCCATGACCGCTGGCCATGGCATTGGAAGTGCGTGGCAGGTCAAAGGTGGCGTCGTTGAACGCGTATTTTACCAGGCCGCTGCAATCGAAGCCTTTGCTCGGGCTGCTACCGCCCCAGCGGTACGGTGTACCCAGGACGTTTACGGCGCGGCTCAGCACGTTGCTGCTTTCCTTGGATGCCATAGGTGGCACCAGGCTGCTTTTGCTGGTCAACTCTGGAGCGTTTTTGACCGATTTATTGCTTTTGCTGGATGGAGCAGAAGCGTGGGATTTTGGGGTGTAACCATTAACGTTTGGAAGACGTTGCTCACGATTGGTGGCGTGGGCGGCCAGTGGCATCAAAAGGCAAATGGTTAGCCATGTCTTTAAAAATGAACGCATTAGGCAGGGCTCGAATAGGTGAACGCGCAACTTTATAACAGCTTTTTTTGTGCTTCCGAGGCCGTTGGTCGATTCAGCTTTTGTTCGGTGGAACTAAAAAAGCGTCTTTTAGAAGCAATTGTCGGACAGAAGTCAGGCTCTATAAGGCTTTGGCGGGAAGGACCATAGCACTTGCCGTACGTCGGGTGCCTGTAAAAAAGTCACAAAGAATTCAACAATATTTATCTATCGTGTGAAACGAGGTTATCCATGAACCCCTATCAACAAGCTGTCCAACAGCAAGACACCCACAGCAAAGTCATCGGTTATTTGCTGTGGGTTTTCGGCTTTACCGGCGCTCACCGCTTCTATTACGGCAAGCCGGTGACCGGGACGATCTGGTTCTTCACCTTTGGATTGTTGGGGATTGGCTGGCTTATCGACCTGTTCCTGATCCCGGCGATGGACCGTGAGGCTGATTTTCGGTTTACCGCTGGGCCGATCGAATACAACGTGGCGTGGATTCTGCTGACGTTTCTCGGCGTATTCGGTGTGCACCGGATGTATCAGGGGAAATGGATCAGCGGGCTGCTGTACCTGGTAACGGGCGGGTTGTTCTTTCTGGGAGTGCTGTATGACTTTTGGACGTTGAATGATCAGGTTTCGGTGCGTAACGCCCAGAGCCGATAAGCGAAGATCAAAAGATCGCAGCCTGCGGCAGCTCCTACACGGGAATATGCGTTTCCCCGTAGGAGCTGCCGCAGGCTGCGATCTTTTTGTTTTTACGCCTGGTGGCTGATCCGTCCGTCCACCAGGGTATAGCGCACCACGCCCGGCAGGCTGTGGCCAATGAACGGGCAGTTCTCGCCCTTCGACAGCCAGGTTTCACCCGCGACGGTCGAAGCTGCAGGGTCGAACAGCACGATGTCCGCCGCACCACCCACCGCCAGTTTTCCTGCTGGCAGGCGCAACGCCTCGGCAGGGCCGGCGCTGAGGCGTGCCAGTAGCGTCGGCAAATCCAGCAAGCCGTCTTCCACCAGCGTCATCGCCAGGGGCAGGAGCAATTCAACACTGCTGATGCCCGGTTCGGTCGCGCCGAACGGTGCCAGTTTGGCGTCGCGTTCGTGGGGTTGGTGATGACTGGAAATGGCCGAGATCACCCCCGACTTTACGGCAGCACGCAGGCCGTCGCGGTCGGCGCGGGTGCGCAGCGGTGGCTGCACGTGATACAGGCTGCTGAAGTCGATCAAGGCTTCGTCGGTCAGAATCAGCTGATACAGCGCTACGTCTGCTGTGACTTTCAGCCCGCGAGCCTGAGCCTGGGCAATCAATTCCACGCCACGGGCACTGGTGAGCTGGCTGAAGTGCGCACGCACGCCACTTTGCTCAACCAGCAGCAGGTCCCGGGCCAGGGCCACGGTTTCGGCGCTTTCCGGAATGCCCGGCAGGCCAAGGAAGCTCGCGGTCGGGCCTTCGTGGGCGAGTCCGCCCTCGGCGAGGTCGTGATCCTGGGAATTGAAAATTACCGTCAGATCGAAGGTGGCCGCGTATTCCAGGGCCCGGCACAGGGTGCGGGTGTTGCGGAAGCTTTCCAGGCCGTTGCCGAAGGCTACGCAGCCGGCATCGCGCAGGGCGACCAGTTCAGCCAGTTGTTCGCCGTCCAGGCCTTTGCTCAGGGCACCGATCGGGAAAACTTTGGTGTTGCCGGCTTCGCGTGCCCGATCAAGGATCAGTTCGGCCACGGCCGAGGTGTCCAGCACCGGTTTGGTTTTTGGCGGGCAGCACAGGCTGGTGACGCCACCGGCCGCGGCGGCGCGGGTTTCGCTGACAATCGAGCCTTTACGGCTGTAGCCTGGCTCGCGCAGGGCGACGTTAAGGTCGACCAGGCCAGGCGCGGCCACCAGACTTTGGGCGTCAAGGGTGTCGACGGCGACAAAACCGGCCGGTGCGGCGCCAAGGGCGACGATCTTGCAGGCTTCGATATGGATGTCGGTAACTTGATCCAGGCCGCTGCTTGGATCGATGACGCGTGCGCCGAGAATGCTGAGCTTCACTGGGCGTTCTCCTGCTCGAATTGACGTTGCGCAGTCTGCCCGCTCATGGCCATGGACAGCACGGCCATACGAATCGCGATGCCGTAGGTCACCTGGTTGAGGATCACCGAGTGCGGGCCATCGGCCACCGCCGACTCAATCTCCACCCCACGGTTTATCGGCCCCGGGTGCATGACGATGCAATCGGGCTTGGCCCCGGCCAGGCGCGCGGTGGTCAGGCCAAACAGGCGGTAGAACTCGCCTTCACTCGGCAGCAGGCCACCGGTCATGCGCTCGCGTTGCAGACGCAGCATGATCACCACGTCGACGTCTTTCAGGCCTTCGGCCATGTCGGTGTAAACCTTCACGCCGTATTGCTCGATGCCGATCGGCAACAGGGTTTTCGGCGCGATTACGCGGATATCCGGGCAGCCGAGGGTTTTGAGCGCCAGCATGTTCGAGCGAGCCACCCGCGAGTGCAGGATGTCGCCGACGATGGCCACCGAAAGGTTTTCGAAGCCGCCCTTGTGTCGGCGGATGGTGAGCATGTCGAGCATGCCCTGGGTCGGGTGTGCGTGTCGGCCGTCGCCGCCGTTGATGATCGCCACTTGCGGGCACACATGCTCGGCGATGAAGTGCGCGGCACCGGAGTCGCCGTGGCGCACGACGAACATATCGGCGGCCATGGCTTCGAGGTTGCGCAGGGTATCGAGCAAGGTTTCACCCTTGCTCGCCGATGATGTCGATACGTTCAGGGTAATCACGTCCGCCGACAGGCGCTGGGCCGCCAGTTCGAAGGTGGTGCGGGTGCGGGTCGAGTTCTCGAAGAACACGTTGCACACGGTCTTGCCGCGCAACAACGGGACTTTTTTCACCGCCCGGGCGCCGACTTCCAGGAAGGAGTCGGCGGTGTCGAGGATTTCCGTCAACAGCTCGCGGCGCAAACCGTCGAGCGAGAGGAAGTGACGCAGCTGGCCCTGATCATTGAGCTGCAGCGGGCGCTTGGTTTCTAGAGGCGTCATCGCGAGGGGGACTCTCAATAGGGCGAATTAAAGGGCGAGGTCTTGCAGTTCGAGCGCAAGCTCCGGACCGGACAGCTTCACGCGCTCGTGGGCGGCCAGCGACAGGGTCGCGCCGACCACGTTCGGGCGGATCGGCAGTTCGCCGGCATCCAGGTCCAGCAGGCAGACCAGCGTCACGCTGGCCGGGCGGCCGTAGTCGAACAGTTCGTTCATGGCGGCGCGGATGGTCCGGCCGCTCATCAGCACGTCGTCGATCAGCACCAGGTGCTGGCCTTCGATCTCGAACGGCAGCGCCGAAGGGCGCACCTGCGGATGCAGGCCGTTCTGGCTGAAGTCATCGCGATAGAAGGAAACATCCAGGGTGCCGAGAGGCTCGTCGTTGCCCAATTCCTTGAGCAAGGCCTGGGCGACCCAGACGCCGCCGGTACGAATGCCGATGAAACGCGGCTCGCTGATGCCACGGTGTTCCAGGTGGGCCTTGAGGCGCGTGGCCATCTGGCTGATCAGTTCGGCGGGATTGGGCAGGCTCATGGTTGCTCCTTCTTGGGCCCGAGCCGGTGCTGCTTCAACGGCAGGCTCGGGTTGTAGCTAAGGGAGGCGTATTAACGACTCGTCAGGATTCGAACAATGCAGTGTTTTCGTCGAGCCAGCCTTGCAGCAGCAGGGCCGCGGCGATGGCATCGACCGGGTTGTCGCGGTAGCTGCCCTTTTGTCCGCCGCGATCGCGGCGCTCACCTTTGGCTTCAAAGGTCGTCAGGCGTTCATCGTGGGTGTAGAAGGGCAGGTTGAAACGGCCGTTCAGGCGACGGGCGAATTTTTCCGCTCGCAGGCACATGTCGCTCGGCGTGCCGTCCATGTTCAGGGGCAGGCCGACCACCACGGCGTCAGGTTTCCACTCTTTAATGAGGGCTTCGACCTGGTTCCAGTCGGGGATGCCGTTCTGTGCTTTGAGGGTGCACAGCTCGCGGGCCTGGCCGGTGATCACCTGGCCGACCGCAACGCCGATCTGTTTGGTGCCGTAGTCAAAACCCAGAATCAGCTTCAGGGCCATCAGGCGTGCCCCGCCTGGCTGGTGAGCAGGTTGAGATTGACGCCCAGGTGTTTGGCCGCCGCTTCCAGGCGCAACTCGCTGCTGGTGTTGAACAGGATGTCGGGGTCAAACGGGCAATTGAGCCAAGCGTTCTGCGCCAGCTCGGCCTCCAGCTGCCCGGCTTCCCACCCGGCGTAACCGAGGGCGATCAGGCTTTTTGCCGGGCCCACGCCGTCAGCGATGGCGAACAGCACATCCTGGGAGGTCGATAGGGACAATTCGTCTTCCAGATCAACGGTTGCCTGGAAGCTCTGACCTTTCGGGTGCAAGACGAAACCACGGTCAGTTTGAACCGGTCCACCGATGAAGATCGGCACATGCTGGCAGAGTGCTGGAGGTTCGATATCCGGGCGCAGTTGCTCAAGGATATCGGCCAGACTCAGTTCTTGCGGACGGTTGACCACCAGCCCCATGGCTCCATTGGCCGTGTGCTCGACGATGTAGGTCAAGGTGTGCGCAAAGTTCGGGTCGGCCATGTGTGGCATGGCGATCAGGAATTGATGCTTGAGGTAGCTGGGGCTGACGTTTTTCATGAGCGCTAGTGTGGCGTTCGAGGGGCAAACTGACAAGCTGGGGAGTGATGTTTGCTTGAGATTGGTCGCTGGTTCGCACGGTCAAACGGGTGTAACGCGGTCCTGTAGGAGCCGGCTTGCTGGCGAATGCGATTTCAAGGACGCCATCGCCAGCAAGCCGGCTCCTACAGGTCATAGGCCCGTCAGTTGCTGGACAGTCGATCGCCGCGGGCAAACTTCCAGGTGCGGATGATTTCCAGGCGATCGATGTCCGACAAATCGCCGGTAAACGGTGCAAAAGGCGCTGCCAGTCGCACAATCCGCTGCGCTGCCTGATCCAGCAGCGGTTGCCCGGAGGACTCCAGCACCAGCACTTCATACAACGAGCCATCGCGGTTGATCGACACCATCAGGCGCAGGTTGCCATAGATCTGCTTGCGCCGTGCCTCATCGGGATAGTTGAGGTTGCCGATGCGCTCGACTTTCTTGCGCCACTCGTCTTTGTACCAGGCGCCCTTGTCGCGCATGGTCGAGGCGGCGCTCAGGCGGTGGATGCGCGGGCGCTTGGCGTAAAGCTGCTGTTCTTTGGCCAGTTCCGCTTCAAGGCTGGCGATGTCGCTGGACAGCTGCTCGCTGTCGAACGTCGGCGCCTGGACCACGGGCTTGGCTTCAGTCTTGGGCTCTTCGGTCTTGGCCGGGGCTTTTTTCGGTTTTGGCGCGACGGTGGTCACGGCAGCCTTTGGCGGCGCTTGCTGCACTTCAGGCTTGGCGGCCGGTGGTGGCGTGACCTTCTGCACCTTGTTGTCCTGGAAGGGTGCGACCTCGGTGGTCTTGGGAATTGCCTTTTTATCCAGGGTGCCGCTGCCTTGCTGATTTTCCTGGGCGAGGAAATCGGCTTTCTCGGGCTTCTTTTCGCTCTTGAAGGTCGCGAGGGTGATTTCCAGGGTTTTGCTGATCTGCCTGGGCTCGACCACTGCAAACCCGACGCCCAGCAACAGCGCCAAGTGGATCAGCGCCGCGAGGAACAGGGTAAAACCGAGGCGATCGGCCGGGCGCACGCCACGGTGGGCGAGTTCTGCAGGCAGATCGGACGGGAGTGTCATGACAAGGAAACCAGCATCGCGTTTTTCACAGGCCGGGCATGATAACGCAATGTTGGTTCTTCATCGGCTGTTCTATATCAACGCGCTTTGAGCTTCTGATCGATGGCATCCATCAGCATGCCGCCGATGTCGGTGCCAAACGCGTTATCAATCTCGCGAATGCAGGTCGGGCTGGTGACGTTGATCTCGGTCAGGTGCTCGCCGATCACGTCCAGGCCAACGAACAGCAGGCCTTTTTCACGCAGCGTCGGGCCAACTTGCGCGGCGATCCAGCGATCCTTGTCGGTCAGCGGGCGCGCTTCGCCACGGCCTCCGGCCGCCAGGTTGCCACGGGTTTCGCCTGCCGCGGGAATTCGCGCCAGGCAGTAATCCACCGGCTCGCCGTCGATCATCAGGATGCGTTTGTCGCCGTCCTTGATCGCCGGCAGGTAGGCCTGGCCCATGATTTGCTGGGCGCCGAGGGCGGTCAGGGTTTCGAGGATCACCGAAAGGTTCGGGTCGCCGGCGCGATGACGGAAGATCGACGTGCCGCCCATGCCGTCCAGCGGCTTGAGGATCACATCGCCGTGTTTGGCGGCGAATTCACGCAGCACGTCGGCACGGCGGCTGACCACGGTCGGCGGCGTGCACTGCGGGAACAGCGTAGCGAACAGCTTCTCGTTGCAGTCACGCAGGCTTTGCGGCTTGTTGACGACCAGCACACCGGCGCGCTCGGCCTGCTCCAGCAGATAGGTGGAGTAGACGAACTCCATGTCGAACGGCGGATCCTTGCGCATCAGGATCACGTCCAGATCGCTCAGCAACGCATCGCTTTCGGCGCCCAGTTCGAACCATTTTTCCGGGTTGGCGAACACCTGCAACGGCCGCATCCGCGCCCGGGCCTGGCCTTCGCCCTGGTACAGGTCGCGCTGCTCCATATAGAACAGTTCCCAGCCACGCTTCTGCGCGGCCAGCAGCATGGCCAGCGAGCTATCCTTTTTATAGGAGATGCTGGCGATAGGGTCCATGACAATCCCGACGCGAACGCTCATTGGGTTTTCCTCGAAATTTGGGGGAGCGAGAACCGCTTTTCTGTAGGAGCGAGCATGCTCGCGATGAACTCAAGAACCCCGCGGGGTGTCAGGTTTCGCGCGTCATCGTTGACGTCCATCGCGAGCATGCTCGCTCCTACAGTTAAAAGAAGCGGTGCCGTATAAAAGTGGCGTCAGAGTGGCGCTGAGTGTGTTCCCGGTCAAGGAAAAACCACCTTGAGGGTCGGCCGATAGATTGGCACTGGAGACTGTGCTAAAAAGACTGCCGAGTGGTACTGGCCCTTGAGTATCAAGGGTTTCGAGCCGCGTTAGCCGGCAAACGGACAATTTGTTTCGCAAAGGCGACGGTAGAGCATTTTATGGAACAGCAACCCAACGCCTTGAAGGTCATGGTGATCGACGATTCGAAGACGATTCGTCGCACCGCCGAAACGCTGCTCAAGAATGTGGGTTGTGAGGTCATCACGGCCATCGACGGTTTCGATGCCCTGGCCAAGATTGTCGATAACCACCCCGGCATCATCTTTGTCGACATCATGATGCCGCGCCTGGATGGCTACCAGACTTGCGCCCTGATCAAGAACAACAGCGCGTTCAAGTCCACGCCTGTGATTATGTTGTCGTCCAAGGACGGGCTGTTCGACAAGGCCAAGGGGCGCATCGTCGGCTCCGATCAGTTTTTGACCAAGCCATTCAGCAAGGAAGAATTGCTTGATGCGATCCAGGCCCACGTGCCTGGGTTCGCCGCCATATTGCCGTAGTAGGACATGCACAGTGATGCTCGGCCAACGGGTCCGGCGTCGACCAAAATGGGGAAGACCATGGCACGTATTCTGATCGTCGATGATTCGCCGACCGAAATGTACAAACTGACCGGCATGCTGGAAAAGCACGGTCATGAAGTGTTGAAAGCGGAAAACGGTGCCGACGGCGTCGCTCTGGCACGTCAGGAAAAACCCGACGCGGTCCTGATGGACATCGTCATGCCCGGCCTCAATGGTTTTCAGGCGACCCGTCAGCTGACCAAAGACCCGGACACCGGGCACATCCCGGTGATCATCATCACCACCAAGGATCAGGAAACCGACAAAGTCTGGGGTACACGCCAGGGGGCCAAGGATTACCTGACCAAGCCGGTCGATGAAGAAACCCTGATCAAGACCCTGAACAACGTGCTGGCCGGTTGATCGGGCGCCCATGAACGGATCGCTGACGGCTTTCGAACTGCTGCTGCAGATCGACCGACGCTGTCGTTTACTGGCGGCAGACTTGCCGTCCCAACCGACGCGACGGGACAGCTGGAGCGGCGTCGGTTTTCGCCTGGACGAGCACTGGTACGTGGCGCCCATGAGTGAAGTCAGCGAGGTGTTGCACGAACCGCGTGTCACTCAAGTGCCGGGCGTCAAACCCTGGGTCAAGGGTGTTGCCAATTTGCGTGGACGTTTGCTGCCGATCATGGATCTGGGCGGCTTCTTCGGGCACGAGGTGTCGGCAATGCGCGGGCAGCGTCGGGTGTTGGTGGTGGAGCATGACGACGTGTTTGCCGGGCTGATGGTCGATGAAGTCTTCGGCCTCCAGCACTTCGCCCAGGACAGCCTGGAGCCGGTTTCGGCGGATGATTTGCAAGGGCCGATGTCGACGTTTGTCAAAGGACGTTTCCAGCGTGAGCAATGCTGGCAGGTGTTCAGCCCGTTTGCGTTGGCGCGGTCCCAGGGATTCATGAACGTCGCGTTGTAGCTGCGACCCCTACAGGGATTTCGGCAAGCTGCGCAAGTGTGGGTTAACAGGCGAGTACCGATGACAAAAGCAAAAGCAGGCAAACCAATGGAAGGGTCGCGCAGCCGGTCGCAGATTATCGTGCTGTTCATCGCGCTGATCATCTTCATCATGCTGCTGTTCGCCAACTTCGCTTACCTCAATACCCAGGCCACCTACGATAAACAGTACATCGGTCATGCGGGCGAGCTGCGCGTGTTGTCCCAGCGTATCGCCAAGAATGCCACCGAGGCTGCCGCTGGCAAGGCTGCGGCATTCAAGCTGCTCAGCGACGCGCGCAACGATTTCGCCCAGCGCTGGGGTTATCTGAAGAAGGGCGATCCGTCCACCGGCTTGCCTGCGGCACCGTCCGTCGTACGCCCGGAAATGCGAACCGTGCAGCAGGACTGGGATCGGCTGCTGAAAAACACCGACGCGATTCTTTCCAGCGAACAGACCGTGCTGTCTCTGCATCAAGTCGCAGCGACCCTGGCCGAAACCGTGCCGCAATTGCAGGTCGAGTACGAAAAAGTCGTCGAGACACTCCTGCAGCGTGGAGCACCCGCCACGCAGGTGGCGCTGGCCCAGCGTCAGTCGTTACTGGCCGAGCGGATTCTCGGCGCGGTGAACACCGTGTTGTCTGGCGACGAAAGCTCGCAACAGGCCGCGGACGTCTTCGGCCGCGACGCCGCGCAGTTCGGCAAAGTGCTCAACGGCATGCTTCAAGGTGATCCGGCGCTCAAGGTCAGCCAGGTGGAAGACCGCGATGCCCGTGCGCGGCTCCTGGAGATTTCCGAACTCTTCGAATTCGTCTCGGGCTCGGTGGATGAAATCCTCGAAACCTCGCCGGAGCTGTTCAAGGTCCGAGAGGCGGCAACCAATATTTTCGGTCTGTCACAAACCCTGCTCGACGAAGCCTCGCAATTGGCCAACCGTTTCGAAAACCTTGCCGGCGGACGCGACACCGACACCATCGGCGGTTATGTCCTGGGCCTGGCGGCATTGATGTCGATCATCCTCATCGGTCTGGTGATGGTTCGTGAAACCAATCGCCAACTGCGCGAAACCGCTGAAAAAAACGAGCGCAACCAGAACGCGATCATGCGCCTGCTCGATGAAATCGAAGATCTCGCCGACGGCGACCTGACGGTGACAGCCTCGGTGACGGAAGACTTCACAGGCACCATCGCCGACTCGATCAACTATTCGGTGGACCAGTTGCGCGACCTGGTGGCGACCATCAATCTCACGGCCGGCCAGGTCGCCGCCGCTGTGCAGGAAACCCAGGCCACCGCCATGCACCTGGCCCAGGCCTCGGAGCATCAGGCCCAGCAGATTTCCGAAGCGTCCACGGCGATCAACGACATGGCCGAATCCATCGACCAGGTGTCGGCCAACGCCGCTGAATCCTCGGCGGTGGCGGAGCGCTCCGTGGAAATCGCCAACAAGGGTAACGAGGTGGTGCACAACACCATCCACGGCATGGATAACATTCGTGAACAGATCCAGGACACGGCCAAGCGGATCAAGCGACTGGGTGAGTCCTCACAGGAAATCGGCGACATTGTCAGCCTGATCGATGACATCGCCGATCAAACCAACATACTTGCGCTTAATGCCGCTATTCAGGCTTCCATGGCGGGTGATGCGGGGCGCGGTTTTGCCGTGGTCGCCGATGAAGTGCAGCGCCTGGCCGAGCGTTCATCGGCCGCAACCCGGCAGATCGAAACCCTGGTGCGGGCGATCCAGACCGACACCAACGAAGCGGTCATCTCCATGGAACAGACCACTACCGAGGTGGTGCGCGGCGCGCGTCTGGCGCAGGATGCCGGGGTGGCCCTTGAAGAAATCGAAGGTGTCTCCAAGACCCTGGCGGCGCTGATCCAGAGCATTTCCAATGCGGCACAGCAGCAGACATCCTCGGCCGGGCAGATTTCCCTGACGATGAACGTGATCCAGCAGATCACTACACAAACGTCGTCTGGTTCCTCCGCCACCGCCGAGAGCATCGGTAACCTGGCGAAAATGGCCAGCCAGTTACGCCGGTCGGTGTCCGGTTTCACCTTGCCCGCTGCCAAGGCGCAGGTTGTGGACAAAGCTTGAACCGCCCATGGGTAACTGAATTGTGATTGGAGTGGTTATGGGTGATCGGCACGACTATGTGGCCCTCGAGTGGGTCAAAGGCGAGATTGCCGAAACGCTGAAGCAGGCTCATCGCGCGATCGAAACCGTGCTCGATGACCCGCAGGCGACGCACGTGCTGGATGCAAGCCTTTCATGCATCCATCAGGTTCACGGCAGTTTGCAGATGGTCGAGTTCTACGGCGCGGCCTTGCTCGCCGAAGAGATGGAGCAACTGGCCCTGGCCTTGCGGGACAATCGCGTCAGCCATCGTGACGAGGCATTGCACCTGTTGATGCAGGCTTTGGGGCAACTGCCGATTTATCTGGATCGGGTGCAAGGCGCGCGCCGCGATCTACCGCTGGTAGTGCTACCGCTGATCAACGACCTGCGCAGCGCCCGTGGTGAAAAACGGTTGTCGGAAACCAGCCTGTTCAGTCCGCAGCTGCCTGACTTGCCGTCGCTGACGGCTGAGGTGCTGGCACAGCTCGAGCCGGCGGATTTCCCCAGTGTGGTGCGCAAGCTGCGGCAGCTGCTGCAGATGGCACTGGTGGGTTTTTTGCGTGAGCAAGACAGCGAGAGCAACCTCGATTGCCTGGCCAAGGTCTTCGCCCGCCTCGAAGGATTGTCCGGCGACGCCCCCTTGAGCCCGTTGTGGCAGGTGGCTTCGGCACTGGTCGAAGGCATGCGGGGCGGCGTGATCGCCAACAGCCCGGCCCTGCGCAGTCTGTTCAAGGACGCCGACAAGGAGCTCAAGCGCCTGCTCGATCAGGGTATGCGCGGCATCAATCAGCCGGCACCGCCGGAGTTGCTCAAAAGCTTGCTCTTTTACATTGCCAAGGCCGAATTTCCCACCGGGCAGATGCTGACCATGAAAGAACGCTACTCACTGGACGACGCACTGCCCGACAGCGCGATGGTCGATGAAGAACGCGCACGGCTGGCCGGTCCTGACCGTGACGCCATGCGCTCGGTGCTGGCCGCGCTCTGTGAAGAACTGGTGCGGGTCAAGGAACGCCTTGACCTGTTCGTGCGCAGCGACCGCCAGCACACGTCCGATCTCGACAGCCTGCTGGCGCCCTTGCGGCAAATTGCCGATACCTTGGCGGTGCTGGGCTTTGGTCAGCCGCGCAAGGTCATCATCGATCAACTGGCGGTGGTGTTGAGCCTCGCCCAGGGCCTGCGTGCGCCGGATGATGCGATCCTCATGGACGTCGCCGGAGCCCTGCTGTATGTCGAGGCGACGCTGGCCGGCATGGTCGGCACTGTGGAGCCCGAGAGTCAGGAAGACAGTCGCCTGCCGACCACCGACCTGACGCAGATCCATCAGATCGTGATCAAGGAGGCCCGTATCTGTTTGCAGCAGGCCAAGGACATGATTGTCGACTACATCGATGCGGACTGGGATCGCCAACATTTGCAGGCATTGCCGGCCTTGCTGACTCAAGTGCGTGGCGCGTTGGCGATAATTCCGCTGAGCCGCGCGGCGAGTCTGGTCGAGACGTGCAATCACTTCATTCGCGAGCATTTGCTGTTGGAGCCGGGTCAGCCGGGTTGGCAGGAACTGGATAACCTGGCTGACGTGATCACCAGCATCGAGTATTACCTTGAGCGCCTCAGTGATGACCCCGAGGCGCCGGGCGAAGCGGTGCTCGACGTCGCGGAAAAAGGCCTGGCATCCCTCGGTTTTGTCCCCAACGAACAGCAGGTGCCGTTGCTTGATGATGTGCTGAGCCTCAGTGAGGCGCAGGACATGCAATCGATGCAGGAACTGGCTGATCCGCAGCTCGTCCAGACCCTGGCCGACGTGCTCGCCAGCCCGGTATCGGCGCTGAACCCTCCCGCGCTGAATACGCCGGGCAGTCTATTGCCGCCACCGGCCGGTGAAGAGCCGGTAGATGAGGAGTTACGGGAAGTCTTTCTGGAGGAAACCGCGGAAGTCCTGGACATCCTTCGCGAATACTTGCCGCGCTGGTCGATCAATCCTGACAACCGTGCGGCCCTCAGTGAACTGCGTCGTGCCTTTCATACGCTCAAGGGCAGCGGCCGGATGGTGCGCGCGCTGGTGCTTGGCGAACTGGCCTGGGCTGTGGAAAACCTGCTCAATCGCGTGCTGGAGCATAGCGTTGAGCCGGGCGCCACCGTGCATCAGCTGATCGGCGATGTGCTGAATCTGTTGCCGGAACTGGTGGCCGAATACGCGGCGAACACCCAGCGCCAGCGCAACGACGTTGATCAGTTGGCCGCTCGCGCCCATGCATTGGCCAAGAGCGATGAGTCGGTGTCCGACGAGGACACGCAAGACGTGGCGGCACTCGATCCGTTGTTACTGGAGATCTTTCGCAAGGAAGCCGAGACTCATTTGGGCAGTCTTGACCGTTTCCTCGATCAGGCCGCCGAGCAAGTACCGTTACAGGCCAGCGACGAGTTGCAGCGCGCTCTGCACACCCTCAAGGGCAGCGCCTCCGTGGCAGGTGTCTTGCCGATTGCCGAACTGGCAACGCCGCTGGATCAGCTGGCCAGGGAGTACAAGGCGCACCTGATTGCCCTGGACCTGGACGAAGTCGAACTGCTGCTGGAAGCCGAAGGCTTGTTTCATCTGGGTCTGCGCCAACTCAAGAGCGATCCGCTGGCGGTAATCCCCGGAGCACAGCGCGTCGTCGAGCGGGCTCGGGCGCTGCTGGCCGAGCGTCTGCAAACCCACCTGAATACGCCGAACGCCGGGTTGCGCCTCAAGCGCGATCCACAGTTGATCAACAACTTCCTCGCCCAGGGCATGGACATTCTTCTGGACGCCGAAAGCCTGTTGCAGGGCTGGCAGCAACATCCCGGTGAGCGTCAGGAACTCAGCGCGCTGCTGGACGAATTGACCACCCTTGGTGAAGGCGCCCACTTGGCCGACCTGCAACCGGTGGATGAGCTGTGCGAAGCCTTGCTCGACCTCTACGGCGCGGTGGAAGAAAGCAGCCTGGCGGTCAGCGAACGGTTTTTCCATGAAGCGCAGGGTGCTCACGAGGCACTGATCAACATGCTCGACGAACTGGCTGCCGGCCAGGAGGTCAGTGCGCAACCGCAGCGGGTCAGGGCCTTGCGCGAGTTGCTCGACGAGAGCCTCGATCCGTCGGCCATGGGCCTTATTCGCAGCGACGGCAGCCGCACCCTGAGCATCCGCGAATTGGGCGACGCTACAGCGGATCTGGCACGTTCCAATGCAGGAGCCGGCTTGCCAGCGATGGACGTCAGCGATGTCGCGTTTTCATTGGAAAAACGCGGTGCCGGTGAGTTCTTCGCTGGCAAGCCAGCTCCTACAGAGGACCGAGCGGCCGGGCTGGACGATGAAATCGTCGAGATCTTCCTCGAAGAGGCGGTGGATATTCTCGAAAGCGCTGGCCAGGCCTTGGAACGCTGGCTGCGTGATCCGGACAACGCCGCGCCACTGTCCTCTTTGCAACGGGATCTTCACACCCTCAAGGGTGGGGCGCGCATGGCCGAAGTCGGGCCGGTCGGTGATCTGGCCTATGAACTGGAATGCCTGTACGAAGGCCTGGCGGATCGCCGTTACAGCTACAGCGACGGGCTCGCCACTTTGTTGCAGCAGAGCCATGATCGTTTGGCGCATTTGCTTGAGCAGTTGCAACAGCACCAATCCCTCGGCGATCCGAGCGAGCTGATCGAAGCGATCCGTGCGTTGCGCCAGGGTCACGCGGGCCATGCCGATGTGATCGAGCCGGTGGTCAGTAATGACTCGGCCCATCACGACAGCGAGCTGCTGGAGATCTTCCTGGAGGAAGGTTTCGACATCATCGAAAGCTCTGGCGCCGCCTTGACCCGTTGGCAGGCACAGCCTTCAAACCGTCAGGAAGTGGAGACCCTGTTGCGCGACCTGCACACCCTCAAGGGTGGTGCGCGGATGGTGGAAATCGCCGCGATTGGTGATTTGGCCCATGAGCTGGAGTTTCTCTACGAAGGCTTGTCCTCCGGTGTATTGCAACCCACCGCGCCGTTGTTTGCGCTGTTGCAGCGCAGCCACGACCGACTTGCACAAATGCTCGACGCCGCCCGCGCTGGCGAACAAATGCCGCCGGCGGATCGCTTGATCGATGCGATTCAGAACTTCAGCCACCCGGCCGTGCCGCAAGCGCCGGCACCGACTCCCGCCACAGCAAAACTTGAACCGCTGGCACCACAACAGGACGCCGGCGCGGACATGGTCAAGGTTTCGGCGGAGTTGCTTGACGATCTGGTCAACCTGGCGGGCGAAACGTCGATCTTCCGTGGCCGGATCGAGCAACAGGTCAGCGATGCGCAGGTCGCGCTGAACGAGATGGAAACCACCATCGAGCGGATGCGCGACCAGTTGCGCCGACTCGACACCGAAACCCAGGGGCGGATTCTCAGCCGTCAGCAAGTCGACGCCGAGCGCCAGGGCTACGAAGACTTCGATCCGCTGGAAATGGACCGCCATTCGCAGTTGCAGCAACTGTCCCGCGCGCTGTTCGAATCCGCGTCCGACTTGCTCGACCTCAAGGAAACCCTCGATCGGCGCAATCAGGACGCGCAAAACCTGCTGCAGCAACAGGGCCGCATCAACACGGAACTGCAGGAAGGCCTGATGCGCACGCGCATGGTGCCGTTCGAGCGCATGCTGCCGCGCTTGCAGCGCATCGTCCGTCAGGTGGCCGGCGAGTTGGGCAAGGATGTAGATTTCATCGTCGATAACGCCGAAGGCGAGATGGATCGCAACGTGCTTGAACGCATGGCGGCGCCGTTGGAGCATATGTTGCGCAACGCCGTCGACCATGGCCTGGAGTCCGCCGAGGCTCGGCTGGCGGCGGGGAAACCGGCCAAGGGCAAGATCACCCTCGATTTGCTGCGCGAGGGTGGCGACATCATTTTCGACATCCGCGATGACGGTGCCGGTGTGCCGCTCGAAGCGGTGCGGCGCAAGGCGATCAAGCGCGGCCTGCTCGCACCGGACAGCGTCATCAGCGATCACGACGTGTTGCAATTCATCCTGCAGCCGGGGTTTTCCACCGCCGAAAAAATTACCCAGATCTCCGGGCGCGGCGTCGGCATGGACGTGGTGCACGAAGAGGTGCGGCAGCTGGGCGGCACCATGAGTATCGACTCGGTACCGGGGCAGGGCGTGCATTTTCGCATTCGCCTGCCTTTTACCGTGTCCGTCAACCGGGCGCTGATGGTGCAATGCTTTGATGACCAATATGCGATTCCACTCAATACCATCGACGGCATCGTCCGCGTGCTGCCCAATGAACTCGAAGGCCATTACCGACTCGATCCGCCGACTTACGAGTACGCTGGTCAGCGTTATGAGTTGGTTTATCTGGGCGAGTTGTTGAAAACCAGCCTGCGCCCGAAGCTGTTGGGCCAAAGCCTGCCGCTGCCGGTATTGCTGATGCAGAGCAACGAACGCCACATCGCGGTGCAAGTGGATACGATGGCCGGCACTCGCGAAATCGTGGTCAAGAGCCTGGGGCCGCAATTTTCAGCGGTGCAAGGCGTGTCTGGCGCCACGATTCTCGGCGATGGTCGGGTGGTGCTGATTCTCGATTTACTGGCGCCGATCCGCGCCTTGCAAGCCCATGTGCCGCAACGTCCGGCGGGCCACGAAATCGAGGCCGAGCCGCAGCGGCCTTTGCTGGTGATGGTGGTCGACGACTCGGTCACGGTGCGCAAGGTCACCAGTCGTCTGCTTGAGCGCCATGGCATGAATGTGTTGACCGCCAAGGATGGCGTCGACGCCATGCTGCTGCTTGAAGAGCATATGCCGGACCTGATGTTGCTCGACATCGAGATGCCACGCATGGACGGCTTCGAAGTCGCGACCCAGGTGCGCAATGACGAACGCCTGCGACACCTGCCGATCATCATGATCACCTCCCGCACCGGCCAGAAGCATCGCGACCGCGCCATGGCCATCGGCGTCAACGATTACCTTGGCAAGCCGTACCAGGAGTCGGTGCTGCTCGAAAGCATCTCCTTGTGGAGCAAGACCCATGCTTGAGCATCGCACCAGCAACCTCACCGGCCTGCTGCTGCCGTTGGCGGACCGCAACCTTATCCTGCCCAACGTCGCTGTCGCCGAGCTGATCGATTACCAGCAGCCAGGGACGTTCGACCTCGATACGCCGCCGTGGTACCTGGGGCTGGTGACGTGGCGCGACCGGCAGATTCCGCTGCTGAGTTTCGAGTCGGCGTGCGGCCAGAAAACCGTGATTGGAGAGCGCGCACGAATCGTTATCCTGAATGCCCTGGGCGGCCGTCCGGAGTTGAAATTCATTGCGCTACTGGTGCAGGGAATTCCGCGTTCCTACAAGCTCGACAGCCAATTGAGCTACGTGGATGTGCCGTTGTGTTCGCTGGAACAGGCCGCAGTGCAAGTGGGGGATCAAGTGGCCAAGGTGCCGGATCTGTTGGCGCTGGAGGCGTTGCTGGTGGATGCCGGGTTGATCGGCTGATCGCGGTTTTTGTATTGAAAGTGCTGGCCTGATCGCGAGCAAGCTTGCTCCTACAGAGTTATCGGATGTACTCGGCATTGGCGTACAACCGAAATACCTGTAGGAGCTGGCTTGCCAGCGATGGGGCCGCCATGAACGCCGCCCATATTGATCATTAACCTGAGCGTAACGATCCTCCACTCTGCTTGATTGATACGCCCCACCCAACGCTCCTAAGGTAGCTCCACGACAGCGAACCCGTGGAGTGGTCATGACAACAACAATATCCCCCGACTCGCGATGGACGCGGCGGCGCAGCGAAAAGCAGCGACGCCTCGAGCTGGTGCGAGGTCTTGCCGACGGCGTGGTGTTGCCCACCGATAACATCGTCGCGGCGCTTGAAGCGCTGATTCTGCCCGGTGACCGCGTGGTGCTCGAAGGCAACAACCAGAAGCAGGCGGATTTCCTTTCCCGCTCCCTGGCCAAGGCCGACCCCGAGAAGCTGCATGACCTGCACATGATCATGCCCAGCGTCGGACGTTCCGAACACCTGGACCTGTTCGAGCGTGGCATCGCCCGCAAGCTCGACTTCTCTTTCGCGGGTACCCAAAGCCTGCGCATCAGCCAGTTGCTTGAAGATGGCTTGCTGGAAATCGGCGCGATCCACACCTACATCGAACTCTACGCACGGCTGGTGGTGGACCTGATTCCCAACGTTGTGCTGTCGGCCGGGTTCATGGCCGACCGCGCCGGCAACATCTACACCGGGCCGAGCACCGAAGACACCCCGGCGCTGATCGAACCGGCGGCCTTCAGCGACGGCATCGTCATCGTCCAGGTCAATCAGCTGGTGGACGACGTCAGCGACCTGCCGCGTGTGGACATTCCCGCCTCCTGGGTCGACTTCGTGGTGGTGGCCGACAAGCCGTTCTATATCGAACCGCTGTTCACCCGCGACCCTCGGCACATCAAGCCCGTGCACGTGCTGATGGCGATGATGGCGATTCGTGGCATCTACGAAAAACACAACGTGCAGTCGCTTAATCACGGCATCGGTTTCAATACCGCTGCCATCGAACTGATCCTGCCGACCTACGGCGAATCCCTCGGCCTCAAAGGCAAGATCTGCCGTAACTGGACCCTCAACCCGCACCCAACACTTATCCCGGCGATTGAAAGTGGCTGGGTCGAAAGCGTGCATTGCTTCGGCACCGAGTTGGGGATGGAGAACTACATTGCGGCGCGGCCGGATGTGTTCTTTACCGGGCGCGACGGCTCCCTGCGTTCCAATCGGATGTTCAGCCAACTGGCCGGGCAATACGCCGTGGACCTGTTCATCGGCGCGACTTTGCAAGTCGATGGCGACGGTCATTCCTCCACCGTTACCCGCGGGCGCCTGGCCGGTTTCGGCGGGGCACCGAACATGGGCCACGACCCGCGCGGTCGCCGCCACGGCACTCCGGCCTGGCTCGACATGCGCAACACCGATGTGGCCGAACCGATGCTCGAGCGCGGCAAGAAACTTGTGGTGCAGATGGTCGAGACCTTCCAGGAGGGCGGCAAACCGACCTTCGTCGAAACCCTCGATGCGGTCGATGTGGCGAAGAAAAGCGGCATGCCGTTGGCGCCGATCATGGTCTACGGCGACGACGTGACCCACCTGTTGACCGAAGAAGGCATCGCCTACCTGTACAAGGCGCGCTCACTGGAAGAGCGCCAGGCGATGATCGCCGCCGTCGCCGGGGTGACCACCATCGGCCTGCGCCACAACCCCAAAGACACTGCGCGCATGCGCCGCGAAGGCCTGATCGCCTTGCCTGAAGACCTCGGCATCCGCCGCACCGACGCCACTCGCGAGTTGCTCGCGGCAAAAAGTGTGGCCGATCTGGTGGAGTGGTCCGGTGGCCTCTATAACCCGCCCGCCAAGTTCAGGAGCTGGTAATGCACGCACTTAACCTGCAACCCAAAACCCTGAGTCTGGCCGAATGGCTGGCGGACCTGGCGGTGGACGCGCTGATCGACGAAGCTGATCTGTCGCCGAAACCGGCACTGGTCGACCGTCGCGGCAATGGCGCCCACACCGATTTGCACCTGGGGCTGATGCACGCGTCGGCGCTGTCCTTGTGGTCGGCCTTTAAGGAAATGGCTGAAGCCGCCATCGAGTGCGGCGAGATCGGCTTACCCCTGCGCGAAGCCGTGGGTCGCATCGGTCGCGAAGGCGAGCAAGCCATGCTCGACACCACCGGCGGGGTGAACACCCACCGCGGGGCGATCTGGGCCTTGGGCTTGTTGATCACTGCCGCGGCGCTGGAGCCTCAATCCTGCAGCGCCAATAGCGTGGCGTTACGGGCTGCGCGGTTGGCCCTGCTCGACGATCATTTTGCTCCACGCCCGCTCAGTCACGGTGCGCAAGTCGCCCAACGCTACGGCGCTCGCGGCGCCCGTGAAGAAGCGCAACTGGGTTTTCCGGCGGTGACTCAACGGGCTCTGCCACAACTGCTGCGCAGTCGCGCCGCCGGCTATGGGGAACAGAACGCCCGGCTCGATGCGCTGCTGGCGATCATGACGAATCTGGCCGACACCTGCGTGCTGTACCGCGCCGGGGAAGAAGGCCTGCACACCATGCAATCCGGCGCTCAAGCGGTGCTCGACGCGGGCGGCACTGCCAGCCTCGCGGGCCGTCGCCGTCTGCATGAACTGGATCAACAACTCATCGCATTGAATGCCTCGCCCGGTGGTGCCGCCGACTTGTTCGCCGCCACTCTGTTGCTCGACCGTATCGAGCGCGACGGCATCCTTCAGGGAGCGTTTTGATGGAAACCTTATCCTTTGAATTCCCCGCCGGGCAGCCGCCACGCGGTCGTACCCTGGTGGGCTGTGTCGGCTCGGGTGATCTGGAAGTGCTGATCGAACCGGGTCAGGCCGGCAAGCTGACGATCAACGTACAGACCTCGGTCAATGGCAGTGAACAACGCTGGCAACATCTGTTCGCACGGATGTTCGACGGCCAGACGCCACCGGCGATGGACATCGATATCCACGATTTCGGCGCGACTCCCGGTGTGGTGCGTCTGCGTCTGGAACAAGGCTTCGAGGAGATCGGCCATGACTGACAGCGCATCCCTGCTCAACAAGCTCAGCTTCGTCGAACTCGGTGCGCGGCAACGGGCCAAGGCGTTGCTCGACGCCGGTACGTTCCGCGAACTGCTCGACCCCTTTCAGCGGATCATGTCGCCGTGGTTGTCGCGCCAGGGCGTGGTGCCGCAAGCCGACGACGGCGTGGTGATCGCCAAGGGCAATCTCGATGGTTTGCCGGTGGTGATCGCGGCCATCGAAGGGGCGTTCCAGGGCGGCAGCCTCGGTGAAGTCGGCGGAGCAAAAATTGCCGGCGCACTGGAACTGGCCGCCGAAGACAACCGCAACGGCATCCCGACCCGCGCCGTGCTGCTGCTGGAAACCGGCGGCGTGCGCTTGCAGGAAGCCAATCTGGGCCTGGCGGCGATTGCCGACATCCACGCCGCGATTGTCGATTTGCAGCGGTATCAACCCGTGGTCGGTGTGGTGGCGGGCAGTGTCGGTTGCTTTGGTGGCATGTCGATTGCCGCCGGGTTGTGCAGCTATCTGTTGGTGACCCAGGAGGCGCGACTCGGCCTGAACGGCCCGCAAGTGATCGAGCAGGAAGCCGGGCTTGAGGAATACGACTCCCGCGACCGGCCTTTCATTTGGAGCCTGACCGGTGGCGAGCAGCGCTTCGCCAGTGGCCTGGTGGACCGCTATGTTGCCGACGACGTGGCGCAGATCCGACAGCAGGTGGGTGAGTTACTCCAGCAAGGTTTGCCGGCGCAACCCCGTAGCCAACAGGTCGAGCTGTTCCTGCAACGGTTGGCGCGTCTGGACGCCGAACCGCAAATCGAGCCGTCTGTGGTTCGCGATCTGTACCAAGGAGAACGCCCATGAGTTCGTATTCCCTGCGAGGCTTGAACTGGTTCAACGCCTTGAGCGCCGGGGCGAAAGCGGTCGAAGGTTTGCCCGCTTCGCTGAAGGTCGCGGACGGTTCGCTGGGCAATCAGCCGGTGCGTTTCATTGCGGTGGTGGCGGATCCGGAAAACCGATTCGTCCGTGCACGCAACGGCGAGGTGGGCTTGCTCGAAGGCTGGGGCCTGGCCAAGGCCGTGGATGAAGTCATCGCCGCCGATCAGAACAGGACACACAAGCGCGCCGTGATCGCTATCGTCGACGTGCCGAGCCAGGCCTACGGTCGACGCGAAGAAGCCCTCGGCATTCATCAGGCACTGGCCGCTGCGGCGGACAGTTATGCCCGTGCCCGTCTGGCGGGTCATGCGGTGATCGGTTTGCTGGTGGGCAAGGCAATGTCCGGGGCGTTTCTGGCCCACGGCTATCAGGCCAATCGCTTGATCGCCCTACGCGATCCGGGGGTGATGGTGCACGCCATGGGCAAGGCATCGGCGGCGCGGGTGACCTTGCGCAGCGTCGAAGAACTCGAAGCCCTGGCGGCCAGCGTGCCGCCGATGGCCTATGACATCGACAGCTATGCCAGCCTCGGGCTGCTGTGGGAAACCCTGTCGGTGGAACAGATCGAGCAGCCGACGGCAGCGGATCTGGCGCGGGTGACCGATTGCCTGTATCAGGCGATTGGCGATGTGGCTGCTGGTGACCGTGATCTGAGCGGTCGTCTGGGGGCCGCCAACCGGGCGGCGTCGAGCAAGGTTCGCCAATTGCTGAGAGCTCAGTGGTGAGCACGCTATTGGCTCACGACCTGCTGTGGGGCATGACCCCGCAGCAGTTGCCTGTGGATGCGCCTGCCTGGGTGATCGAGTCGATCAGTGCCGGTCAGCCGGTGGTGGTCCGTCGCGCCTTGAGCGCGGCGGGGCAGGTGGCTGTGGGCGTGCGCGGTCCGTTGCGCGAACAGCGATTTGCCGCGTTGATGCAAGTCTCTTCCCTTACGCGGCGGGTGCGGCCTGAAGAGCTGTGCCATGTTCAAGGCCAGCGCGATTTCCCGGCGCTGCGGGCCTTGGCGCAACTGCGCTCGCACCTCGATGACAGTGGTTGGGTCTGGGGTGTCAGCGGCAGCGCCGGGTTCGAGTTGGCCAGTGGATTTGCCGCTTTGCACGAGGGCAGCGACCTCGACCTGATCCTGCGTACACCGAGTCCGTTGAGTCGTCGCGACGCCCAGGCGTTGGTGGCCGTTCTTGATGCCGTCTTGTGCCGCGTTGACCTGCAATTGCAGACACCGTCGGGCGCCGTTGCCTTGCGCGAATGGGCCGGCACTTCGTCGCGGGTCCTGCTGAAAAGTGCCACTCAAGCCACGCTGGTGACTGATCCGTGGAATCCTCAGGAGCAAGCAGCATGAGCAGCTTGCTGGTGTTCCCCGGCCAGGGCGCGCAACAACCCGGCATGCTCGCGCGTTTGCCTCGGGAAACGTTGAACGAGGCAAGCGACCTGCTCGGTGAAGATGTGACGCAGCTGGACTCTGCCGAGGCGTTGCGGTCGACGAGGGCGGTGCAGCTTTGCCTGCTGATCGCCGGTGTCGCCGCTTCACGCCAGTTGGCCATGGCCCCGGACTACGTGGCCGGCTTGTCGATCGGCGCTTACCCGGCAGCGGTGGTGGCCGGTGCCCTGGGTTTCAGCGATGCGTTGCATCTGGTTAGCCTGCGCGGTGAGTTGATGCAGCAGGCTTATCCACAGGGCTACGGCATGACCGCAATCATCGGTCTGGACCTGGCCGCCGTGGAAGGGTTGCTGGCCCGGGTGCACAGCGCGCAAATGCCGGTTTATCTGGCCAATATCAACGCCGATAACCAGCTGGTGATTGCCGGTAGCGACGCGGCGATGAAAGCGCTGGCCGAGTTAGCGAAAGGTTGCGGGGCTGGCCTGGCCAAACGTCTGGCAGTGAGCGTGCCGTCCCACTGCCCATTGCTTGAGGCGCCCGCACAACGGTTGGCCCAAGCCTTTGCTCAGGTGTCGCTGCACACCCCAAAAATCGGCTACCTGAGCGGCAGTCGCGCGCGACCGCTGATCAAGCCCGAAGCCTTGCGTGACGACCTGGCCTTCAACATGTGCCGCATCGTCGATTGGCGCGGCACGGTACAAAGCGCTTACGAGCGCGGTGTACGTTTACAGATCGAACTGCCGCCCGGTGCGGTGTTGACCGGGCTGGCGCGCCGGGTGTTCGAGCAGGGCACCGTGATTGCCTACGACGGTGCCCGGCTCGATACCTTGCAGGCGCTGATGCGTGAGGAGGGAAGTCGCCACTCTTAAATCACCCGACTTAAGGCTTCGAACAACAAAAACAACATTCGAAATGCACTTTGAGGACTACGACAATGATTATTTACGGTGTGGCGCTGTTGGCGATCTGTACGCTGGCAGGGGTGATCATGGGTGACATGCTCGGTGTTTTGCTAGGCGTGAAGTCAAACGTCGGCGGCGTCGGGATCGCGATGATCCTGCTGATCTGCGCACGGTTGTGGATGCACCGCCACGGCGGCATGACCAAGGATTGCGAACTGGGCGTCGGCTTCTGGGGCGCGATGTACATCCCGGTGGTGGTGGCGATGGCGGCGCAGCAAAACGTGGTCACGGCACTGCATGGCGGTCCGGTGGCGGTGTTGGCGGCGATCGGTTCGGTAGTGATCTGCGGCTGCACCATTGCCCTGATCAGCCGGACCCACAAAGGCGAACCCTTGCCCGATGAACCGGTGGATGTAACGCCGGTTGGCGCACCGGCAGGAGGTCGCTGATATGTGGGATCTCATCAAGAGCGGTCTGGAACACAACGGTCTGGTCACCGCATTCGCCTTTGTCGGCGTGATCATGTGGGTGTCAGTGCTGATTTCCAAACGTCTGACCTTCGGGCGCATCCACGGCTCGGCGATTGCCATCGTCATCGGCCTGGTGCTGGCTTGGGTCGGCGGCACAATGACCGGGGGGCAAAAAGGCCTGGCGGACCTGACGCTGTTTTCCGGCATCGGGTTGATGGGCGGTGCCATGCTGCGGGACTTCGCCATCGTCGCCACGGCATTTGAAGTGCAGGCCACGGAGGCGAAAAAGGCCGGTTTGATCGGTGTGATCGCGCTGCTGTTGGGCACAGTGTTACCGTTTATTGTCGGTGCTTGCCTGGCCTGGGTTTTCGGTTACCGCGACGCGGTGAGCATGACCACCATTGGTGCCGGTGCGGTGACCTACATTGTCGGGCCAGTGACCGGCGCGGCCATTGGCGCCAGTTCCGATGTGGTGGCGCTGTCGATTGCCACCGGTCTGATCAAGGCGATTCTGGTGATGGTCGGCACGCCGATGGCGGCGCGCTGGATGGGCCTGGATAACCCGCGCTCGGCGATGGTGTTCGGTGGGCTGGCCGGGACGGTCAGTGGCGTGACCGCCGGATTGGCGGCGACGGATCGGCGCCTGGTGCCTTATGGCGCGTTGACCGCGACCTTTCACACCGGGCTTGGCTGTTTGCTCGGGCCTTCGTTGTTGTTCTTCATCGTTCGCGGGATTGTCGGCTAAACCGCGAGTTGTATTGCCTGGTCTGACGCCATCGCCGGCAAGCCGGCTACTACAGGATTTACGCAGTCTTTGAAGGAGCCGGCTTGCCGGCGATGGGGGCAACACGGTTTCAAGCCTGCCGATTGGCATACATCCGACATTCCGCCAGCAACGCCAGCAGATTCGGATCACGCTCCTTGGCTTTCAGGAACACCACGCCAATGTGCTGCTGCAACCGGTACTTTTCCTGCAATGGGATCAGCTTCACACGGTTCTCGTACACCGCCGCGATCCTTCCTGGCAGCAACGCATAACCGACGCCCGAACTGACCATGCTCAGCAGGGTGAAGATGTCGTTGACCTGCATCGCCACCTTCGGTTCGAACCCTGCCTGCTCGAATACCCGCTTGCCGTCCTGATGGGTGGCGAAGCCCTGGGTCAGGGTGATGAAGGTTTCGGCGCGAACCTCGGCCAGGTCGACTTCGGTTCGTTGGGCAAACTTGGAGTCGGCGGGTGTGGCGAGGAAGATGTCGTCGGAAAACAGCGGGATCTGCTCGCAATCCGGATCGTTGACACTGTCGTCCAGCGACACCAGGATCGCATCGACTTCCATGTTCTTCAGCTTGTAGAGCAGGTCGAAATTGGAGCCCAGAATCAGGTCGATATTGAGTTCGCTACGGCGGATCTTCAAACCCATGATCAGCTGCGGCACTGTCTTCACTGTCAGTGAATACAGTGAGCCGAGTTTGAACCGTTCGGCGGAGAACCCGGCGGCTTCGCGAGTCAGGCGCACGCTTTCGACGACATCCTGAATCAGCTTCTGCGCCCGCTCCTCCAGCACATAAGCGCTTTCCAGCGGTGTCAGGTTGCGGCCTTCGTGCTTGAACAACGGGCACCGCAGAGCGCTTTCCAGGGAATGGATCGCCCGATGCACGCTGACGTTGCTGGTCTGCAATTCGGCAGCGGCCCGCGCCAGGTTGCCGGTGCGCATGAAGGCCAGGAATACCTCAAGCTTTTTCAGGGTCAACTCTTCATCGATCAGCATGGGGCGTGGCTCTTATTCGAATGCCTCGATTGTGCCTAATTCCATAAGCCCACGCAGGCCTTTGTAGGCGCTGGCTTGCCGGCGATAGCAATCTTCAAAGCAGCGCAAAATACCATGGCCCCATCGCCGGCAAGCCGGCTCCTACAGGGGGATTTGTGTTCTGAAACATTGCGCTTTTACGCTTCAGGCCTGAGCCTTGCGTTCTGCGGCAATGAATTGCGAGGTGAGCAACCTATGTATCACGGGGAAAGACTGAACGCCTGGACGCACTTGGTGGGAGCGGTCGCGGCGACGGTCGGCGTGGTGTGGATGCTGGTGATCGCCAGCCTCGACGGCAGTCCATGGAAGATCGTCAGCGTGGCGATCTACGGATTTACCTTGATGTCGCTCTACAGCGCTTCGACCGTTTACCACAGCGTTCGCGGGCGCAAAAAAACGATCATGCAGAAGGTCGATCACTTTTCGATCTACCTGTTGATCGCCGGCAGCTACACGCCATTCTGCCTGGTGAGCTTGCGCGGGCCGTGGGGCTGGACGTTGTTCGGGATTGTCTGGGGGCTGGCGTTGATCGGCATCCTGCAAGAGATCAAACCGCGCTCGGAAGCCCGCGTCCTGTCGATCGTGATTTACGCGGTGATGGGTTGGATCGTGCTGGTGGCGGTCAAGCCGCTGTTGGCTGCATTGGGTATAGCAGGGTTTGCCTGGCTGGCGGCGGGCGGGATTTTCTACACCGTGGGCATTATCTTTTTTGCCCTGGACCATCGCTTGCGGCATGCCCACGGGATCTGGCATCTGTTCGTGATCGCGGGGAGTTTGCTGCACTTTGTGGCGATTTTCTTTTATGTCCTCTAGACCGCGTCGCGGTCTTCGCCAGCAAGCCGGCTCCTACAGATGCCTTTGATCTTCGTAGGAGCTGGCTTGCCAGCGAAAGGGCCCTAGAAGTCACCCCAAAGCTGCTGGGCCACCGCCAATGCCACCACCGGCGCAGTCTCGGTACGCAATACCCGAGGGCCGAGGCGGGCAGCATGGAAGCCGGCGCCCTTGGCCTGATCCACTTCAGCATCCGACAATCCACCTTCCGGCCCGATCAGAAATGCCAGGGTCGCAGGCTTGGCGTGACTGACCAATGGCTCGGCGACCGGATGCAGCACCAATTTCAATTCGGCTTCAGTCTGTTTCAACCAGTCGGCCAACAGCAGCGGCGGATGGATCACCGGCACTGTGGAGCGACCGCATTGCTCGCAGGCGCTGATTGCCACCTGACGCCAGTGCAGCAAGCGTTTGTCGGCGCGTTCATCCTTGAGCCGGACTTCGCAGCGTTCGGTGAAGATCGGGGTGATTTCAGTGACGCCCAACTCCGTGGCCTTCTGAATCGCCCAGTCCATGCGTTCGCCCCGGGACAGGCCCTGGCCGAGATGGATTTGCAGCGGCGACTCGATCTGCCCGGCGAAATTTTCATCGATCTGTACCACCACGCGTTTTTTGCCGACGTCGACCAGCGTGGCGCGAAACTCCTGGCCTGAGCCGTCGAACAGTTGCAGCGCATCACCCTCGGCCATGCGTAGCACACGGCTGATGTAATGGGCCTGAGCCTCCGGCAGTTCGTGCTCGCCGATGCTCAGGGGGGCGTCGATAAAGAAGCGGGACAGTCTCATGCTGGGTCTCTGAAAAAGATACAAATCATCTGAAGGTCGTACCGACCTTATAGCTGGCAAGCCAGTTCCTACAGGTTAGGTGCCGCACACAAAGTTTGTGGAACATACAAATCCTTGTAGGAGCTGGCTTGCCAGCGAAAACGGTCTACCAGATCCAACAGGATTACGGTTGAAATCAATCAGCCCGGATCACGGAACCCCGGATGAAAGTCCTTCGGCACCGCCACGCTGACGCTTTCGCGGGTCGCGATGTCGATGCCTTCAGTGGCCACTTTGGCGAGGAAGTCAATCTGCTCCGGGGTGATCACATACGGCGGCAGGAAATACACCACACTGCCCAACGGACGCAGTAAAGCACCGCGCTCCAGCGCGTGCTGGAACACCTTCAGGCCGCGACGCTCCTGCCACGGATAGGCTTCTTTGCTCGCCTTGTCCTTGACCATCTCGATGGCCAGCACCATGCCGGTCTGGCGCACTTCGCTGACGTTCGGGTGATCGACCAGATGCGCAGTGGACGAGGCCATGCGCTGGGCCAACGCCTTGTTGTTCTCGATGACGTTGTCTTCTTCGAAGATATCCAGCGTCGCCAAGGCTGCCGCACACGCCAACGGGTTGCCGGTGTAGCTGTGGGAATGCAGGAAGGCGCGCAAGGTCGGGTAGTCGTCGTAGAACGCGCTGTAGACCTCGTCGGTGGTTATGCACGCCGCCAGCGGCAGATAGCCGCCGGTCAGGGCTTTGGACAGGCACAGGAAGTCCGGGCGGATGCCGGCCTGCTCGCAGGCGAACATCGTCCCGGTGCGGCCGAAGCCGACGGCGATTTCGTCGTGAATCAGGTGCACGCCATAGCGGTCGCAGGCTTCGCGCAGCAGCTTGAGGTACACCGGGTGGTACATGCGCATGCCGCCGGCGCCCTGGATCAGCGGCTCGACGATCACCGCCGCGACCGTGTCGTGGTTTTCGGCCAGGGTCTGTTCCATGGCGGCGAACATGTTGCGCGAGTGCTCTTCCCAGCTCATGCCTTCGGGACGCAGGTAGCAGTCCGGGCTCGGCACCTTGATGGTGTCCATCAACAGCGCTTTATAGGTCTCGGTGAACAGCGGCACGTCGCCCACCGACATCGCGGCCATGGTTTCGCCGTGGTAGCTGTTGGTCAGAGTGACGAAGCGCTTCTTGTTCGTCTGGCCGCGGTTGAGCCAGTAATGAAAGCTCATTTTCAGTGCCACTTCGATGCAGGACGAGCCGTTGTCGGCGTAGAAGCACCGGGTCAGGCCTTCCGGTGTCATCTTCACCAGACGCTCTGACAGCTCGATCACCGGTTGATGGCTGAAGCCGGCGAGGATCACGTGCTCCAGCTGATCGACCTGATCCTTGATGCGCTGGTTGATCCGCGGATTGGCGTGACCGAACACATTGACCCACCAGGAGCTGACCGCATCGAGGTAGCGCTTGCCTTCGAAATCTTCGAGCCAGACGCCTTCACCGCGCTTGATCGGGATCAGCGGCAGTTGTTCGTGATCTTTCATCTGGGTGCAGGGATGCCACAACACCGCGAGGTCGCGTTGCATCCACTGATTATTCAGGCCCATTTTCACTCTCCTGGAGGCGGTCCGAGACAAGCGCGGACCTACAATCGCGCAAGCCTATGCAATGCGTGCCACGGGGACAACCCATTGTGTCGATTGAGCTACTTTGTATAGGTCGATAGACGTCGCTGGCGGCGTTTTGATGGCTGACGTATTCTTCGCGGTTCTTGAGCCGTCTGGCTGCAAAAAAAACCGCTGTTTTCCTCGTGTATTTCCGGAGTTCGCTGAATGTCTGTCGGTTGGCTGCGCGCCTGTGCGCTGGTGATGTTGGGGCTGTTCAGCGTGTCTGCGCTGGCCAAGGATAAAACCGCAATCGTGATCGGCGGCGGGGTCTCGGGCCTCACGGCGGCATACGAGCTGCAAAACAAGGGCTGGCAGGTCACCCTGCTGGAAGCCAAGTCGAGCCCGGGCGGTCGCTCCGGCATGGCCACCAGTGAGTGGATCGGCAACGACAAGGCCCAGCCAGTGCTGAACAAATACGTGTCGACCTTCAAGCTGAGCACCACGCCGGCGCCTGAATTCGTGCGGACTCCGAGCTACCTGATCGACGGCGAGTATTTCTCCGCCGCCGACCTGGCGACCAAGCAACCGGCCACCGCCGAGGCGCTCAAGCGCTACGAAAAGACCGTGGACGATCTGGCGCGCTCGATCGACGACCCGCAGAACCCGTCGGCCAACAGCACCCTGCACGCCCTGGACCAGATCAACGTGTCCAACTGGCTGGATCGCCTGAATCTGCCGGCCACTGCCCGTCAGCTGGTAAACCAACAGATTCGTACCCGTTATGACGAACCGTCGCGGATCTCGCTGCTGTATTTCGCCCAGCAGAGCCGCGTTTACCGTGGCGTGTCCGACCGCGACCTGCGCGCTTCGCGTCTGCTCGGTGGCAGCCCGGTACTGGCCCAGGCCTTCGTCAAGCAGCTGAAAACCATCAAGACCAGCTCGCCCGTCTCGGCCATCGTCCAGGACAAGGACGGCGTGACCGTCAAGGTCGGCAGCGTCGGTTATCAGGCGGATTACGTGGTTCTGGCCGTGCCATTGCGCGCCCTGAACAAGATCCAGATGACCCCTTCACTGGACGCCCAGCACCTGGCAGCGATCAAAGGCACCAACTACGGCTGGCGCGACCAGATCATGCTGAAGTTCAAGACGCCGGTGTGGGAGCCTAAAGCGCGCATGTCCGGTGAGATTTACAGCAACGCCGGTCTGGGCATGCTGTGGATCGAGCCAGCCCTGAAGGGCGGCGCCAACGTGGTGATCAACCTGTCCGGCGACAATGCGCGAGTGATGCAGGCGTTCGGCGACAAGCAAATGGTCGACCAGGTGCTGATTCGTCTGCACGCGTTTTATCCACAGGCGCGCGGCTCGTTCACCGGCTATGAAATCCGTCGCTACAGTACCGACCCTTCGATGGGTGGCGCTTACCTGGCGTTCGGCCCAGGCCAGATCAGCAAATTCTGGCGCCTGTGGGAACGTCCGATCCAGCGCGTAGCCTTTGCTGGCGAACACACTGACACCCTGTACCCAGGCACCCTGGAAGGTGCGTTGCGCACCGGTCAGCGTGCGGCCGCTCAGGTTGAAGACATGGCCGCTGGCAAGTCGTTCGAAGCGGAAAAACTGGTTCCGGCCACCGCAGCGGCGGTAGGCGCTGGCGCGGTTGCCGCGAAGAAGGGCAACTTCTTCAGCAACCTGTTCGGCGGTTCGGATGACGAGAAGAAGCCAGAGCCGGTCAAGGCACCTGAGCCTGTCGCACCGCCAGCTCCGGCGCCAGTTCCAGCCCCTGCAGCTGCACCGGTCCCGGTTGAAGCGCCGAAGCCTGTGGCCCCGGTGAAAACCGAGCCGGCGAAGAAAGCACCGGCCAAAGCACCTGCGAAGAAAACCGAGGCGAAAAAAGCCCCGGCCAAGACACCGGTGAAAAAAACCGATTCGGCCAAGACACCGGCGACCAAACCAGCGGCTACGACGCAAGCGAAGGCTTAACAAGACTTCGTGATGAACAGAAGCGCGGCTCATGGGCCGCGCTTTTTTTTGCCTGGACCATCGCTTTCGCGGGCAAGCCCCGTCCCACAAGGATCAGCGCAAACCCTGTATGAGCAGGCTTGCCCGCGATCAGACCGGTTCAGGCGACGATTTTTTATAAGCAGTTCATTCACACCCCGCCACAATTTCGCCTTTAATCTTTCCTTAACTCACCTGTTTCAGACTCTTGATCGTATTTCTCGATATTTCAAAGCGAAATTTTCGGCTTTAATTCGATAGATAAATCTTTAGTCTTGGTCGCAGTTCTCACAGGATTTGGGCAATGCAGCTACGAAACTCTACTTCCCGTTACGGTTGGGTCAGCATCTTCATGCATTGGGGTGTAGCGCTGGCGGTGTTCGGTTTGTTCGCCCTGGGGCTGTGGATGGTCGGCCTCGACTACTACAGCACCTGGCGCAAAGATGCACCGGACCTGCACAAGAGCATCGGCCTGGTGTTGTTGGGTGTGATGGTGTTGCGCGTACTGTGGCGCTTCATCAGCCCGCCGCCGCCGACCTTGTCCAGCTACAGCCGCACGACGCGCCTTGGCGCCAGGTTCGGCCATGGCTTTCTGTATCTCAGTCTGTTCGCTGTGATGATTGCCGGTTACCTGATTTCCACCGCAGAAGGTGTCGGGATCCCGGTGTTTGGCTTGTTTGAAGTCCCTGCGCTGGTCTCCGGACTGCCGGACCAGGCAGACACTGCTGGCGTGATTCATCTGTACCTGGCATGGGCGCTGGTAATTTTTTCCGGCCTCCATGCGTTGGCAGCATTGAAACACCACTTTATCGATCGTGATGTGACCCTCAAGCGAATGCTGGGTCGCAAAGCCTGAAGTTCAACCTCGACTCCAAAGGAAAACAAAGCATGTTGAAAAAGACTCTGGCCGCTCTGGCAATCGGTTCGGCCCTGTTGTCCGCCGGTAACGCAATGGCTGCTGACTATGTCGTCGACAAGGAAGGCCAGCACGCCTTCGTTGACTTCAAGATCAGCCACCTGGGCTACAGCTACATCACCGGGACATTCAAGGACATCGACGGCAAGTTCAGCTTCGACGCAGCCAAGCCTGAAGACAGCAAGATCGAGTTCAACGTGAACACCGCCAGCGTGTTCACCAACAACGCCGAGCGCGACAAGCACATCTCCAGCAAAGACTTCCTGAATGGCAGCAAAGCTACGTTCGTTTCCACCAGCGTCAAATCCACCGGTAAAAACGCCGCTGGCAAGGACACAGCTGACGTAGCGGGCGACCTGACCATCCTCGGCGTAACCAAGCCAATCGTGGTCAAGGCCACTTTCCTGGGTGAAGGCAAGGATCCATGGGGCGGCTACCGTGCAGGCTTCGAGGGTACCTTCAGCCTCAAGCGCTCCGATTTCGGCAAGCAGAAAGACCTGGGCCCATCGTCCGATGCCGTTGAAATGTACGTGACGTTTGAAGGTGTGAAAGCGAAGTAATGCTGAGCCCGTAGGAGCCGGCTTGCTGGCGATAGCGTCTTTCGCAACACAGCCAAATCGAGTTGCTGGCGATAGCGTCTTTCGCAACACAGCCAAATCGAGTTGCTGGCGATAGCGTCTTTCGCAACACAGCAAAACCGAGTCGCCCCCATCGCCAGCAAGCTGGCTCCTACAGGTTTTTCGCCATAAAAAATGCCCCGACTCTCACGAGCCGGGGCATTTTTTATTTCAGCGATAACTCAGCGATTGCGGGTCAGCAATGCCGGTTTTTCGCCGCGAGGACGGCTTGGCAGTTGATCCAGCTGCTCAGGTGTCGGGAAGCGATCAGCCTTCGACTCCTTGTGCATGATCTTCGGCGCAGGGCCACGCGGATTTTGCACAGCCGGTTCCGAACGCGGTTGATCGTCACGGGCCGGGCGGCGATTGCGCGAGTCTTCACGACGGGCCTGACCGTCACGCGGCGCACCGCTGCGTGGACCGCTGCGCTTGGCTGGCGGCGTACCGGTGCTGGCACCGTCGCTGTTGCGTGGAGCGTTCGAGCGACCGCCCTGTGGCTTGCCGGAGCGCGGAGCCCCCGAACCTGCCGCAGTGCCTTGTGCCGGAGCACCTGGACGGCGGCCACGGCCTTGAGCAGGTTTTTGCTGCGGCACGTAGTCGACGCGATTGCCGAAGTTATCGATATCGTCGTCCAGGAACTCGTCCGGCGCACGATCTGCGGCGGCGCGTGGCGGCTGCGACGGACGCTGTTCGCGAGCCGGAGTGCCTTCACGTGGCTTTTGCTGACGGGCCGGACGTTCGCCGCGCTCGCCTGCCGGTTTTTCCTTGCCCTTGTCCTTGCCTTTGTCCTTGCGACCGCCGCCGCCACCACCGCCGTTCGGACCGTCGCCGCGTGGGCCACGTGGATTGCGCGGGTTGCGCATGTCCGGACGCTCGCGGACTTCAGGCTTCTCAGCCTCAATGGTGCTGGCATCGAAGCCCATCAGGTCGCCGTCGGCGATTTTCTGCTTGGTCATGCGTTCAATGCTTTTCAGCAGTTTTTCTTCGTCCGGCGCCACCAGCGAAATCGCCTCGCCCGAACGACCGGCACGGCCGGTACGGCCGATGCGGTGCACGTAGTCTTCATCGACGTTCGGCAGTTCGAAGTTGACCACGTGTGGCAACTGGTCGATATCGAGGCCGCGAGCGGCGATGTCGGTGGCGACCAGGATGCGCACGGTGCCAGCCTTGAAATCGGCCAGGGCTTTGGTGCGCGCGTTCTGGCTCTTGTTGCCGTGGATGGCGACGGCGCTCAGGCCGTGTTTGTCCAGGTACTCGGCCAGGCGGTTGGCGCCGTGCTTGGTGCGGGTGAACACCAGCACCTGTTCCCAGGCGCCGGCGGTAATCAGGTGAGCCAGCAAGGCGCGCTTGTGGCTGGCCGGCAGGCGGAATACGCGCTGTTCGATGCGCTCGACCGTGGTGTTCGGCGGCGTGACTTCGATGCGTTCCGGGTTGTGCAACAGCTTGCCGGCGAGGTCGGTGATGTCCTTGGAGAAGGTCGCCGAGAACAGCAGGTTCTGGCGCTTGGCCGGCAGACGGGCCAGGACCTTCTTCACGTCATGGACGAAGCCCATGTCGAGCATGCGGTCGGCTTCGTCCAGCACGAGGATTTCCACGTGGGACAGGTCGACGCTGCCTTGGCCGGCCAGATCGAGCAGACGGCCAGGGCAGGCCACCAGCACGTCGACACCACGAGACATGGCCTGAACCTGCGGGTTCATGCCGACGCCACCGAAGATGCAGGCGCTGACGAACTTGAGGTCACGGGCATAGACCTTGAAGCTCTCATGCACCTGTGCCGCCAGTTCGCGGGTTGGGGTCAGGACCAGTACGCGCGGTTGGCGCGGGCCGTGACGCTGGGATTTGTCCGGATGACCGTTGGGGAACAACCGCTCCAGGATCGGAAGGGCGAAACCGCCGGTTTTACCAGTACCTGTCTGTGCCGCGACCATCAGGTCGCGACCTTGCAACACGGCGGGAATGGCCCGCTGTTGCACCGGAGTAGGCTCGGTATAGCCCGCTGCCTCGATGGCGCGGACTAAAGCCTCGGAGAGACCGAGGGAAGCAAAGGACATGAGTAATCCTGTTCTAAGTTAGGGCTTGGCCCAATGGGAGTCTTGCCTGGCGCGAATAGCGTTTAAGAGGAACGCAATCCCGTCCGGTCCTGCTTCGGTCACGAAGGCTCGTCTAGAGCGCTCGCGCGGGCTGCAAAGCTGCGCTGTAGCGGGGTATAGATGCCTTGAACGATTCCGAGCGTCCGGGCGTGAGCCTGGCGGGAAGGCCGGAGTATAACAGAGCAATCACTGCGCGCTGCTTTCATGCTGCTCAACGGCTTTTTCTGTGGCGGCGGTGGTTTTTTCTTTCTTCATGATGGCGGACGGCTCCGCGCCATAGCGCGCGCTCAATTCGGCGTAGGCGGGTTCGCGCTTGAAACGTTTGAGTTCTGCGCCGAAACGTTGAACCAGCAAATCCATGCCGGCATTGCGGCGCACGGCAAGGAACTGGCTTTGTTGGCTGATGACCATCGGGTTTTCGGTGATCTTGTCGCGGATTTTCAACTCGTCGAGCAAGTGTTGACCAACCCGGCGGTCGGTAATGAGCAGGTCGATTCGGCCGCGAACCAATTTGCCGAAGTTGGCCTCGTGGCTCGGTGCCGGCTCGCGGGTGAATACCGTCGAGTCGCTGAAGTCCTTGCTGTACAGGTAGCCCGGCGAGGTGCCGATAGTCAGGCCGCGCAGATCTTCCAGCGTGCGAAACGGATGAGGTCGGTTGTTGGCGTAGAACATTACGAACTGCACGTCAGAGAGGGGCTCGCTGGGGTAGAGCAAGGTCGCATCGCGTTCGTCGCTGTGGAAAATGTCCAGCGCGCCATCGGCCTGGCCGGACTCCAGCATCGACAGGCAGCGTTTCCACGGCAGGAACTGCCATTCCACTTCAATGCCCAGACGCTTGAACACAATGGCGGTGGTTTCGTAGTCCAGACCCAGAGCCTTGCCGCCGTCCTCATACACGTAAGGTGCCCACGGTTCAGTGACAATACGCAACTTCTCGCCCCGAGCGGCGAAGCTCAGGCAAGTGAAAGCAAGCACGGCGATTAACTGCTTGATCAAAGGCATGGGCTGAGATTACGACGAGAAATCGGAAAGAGCCAGAAACCGAGCGCAGATGCTCTAACTCCGTGGATTACTGCACAAAAAAAGTGCGTTGAAAGTAAAAGATCGCAACCTTCGGCAGTTCCTGCACAGGGATGTGTAACCCGTGTAGGAGCTGCCGCAGGCTGCGATCTTTTGATCTTGCTTGAACGACTTTTCTAGCGAGGCAACTTCAGGTTGTTCCACACCGCCAGGCTCGCTTCAGCCTGGTTCAATGTGTAGAAGTGCAAGCCAGGAGCGCCGCCTTGCAGCAGGCGTTCACACATCTCGGTGATGACTTGCTCACCAAAGCCTTGAATGCTTTGGGTGTCGTCGCCGAAGGCTTCCAGTTGCTTGCGGATCCAGCGCGGGATTTCCGCACCGCAGGCATCGGAGAAGCGCGCGAGCTTGCTGTAGTTGGTGATCGGCATGATCCCCGGAACGATCGGAATGTTCACGCCCAGTGCCCGTACACGCTCGACGAAGTAGAAGTAACTGTCGGCGTTGAAGAAGTACTGGGTGATTGCACTGTCGGCGCCAGCGTTGGCCTTGCGCACGAAATTGGCGATATCGTCTTCGAAATTGCGCGCTTGCGGATGCATCTCCGGATATGCGGCCACTTCGATGTGGAAATGATCGCCGGTTTCTTCACGAATGAATTCAACCAGGTCATTGGCGTGGCGCATTTCACCGCTGGCCATGCCCATGCCCGAAGGCAGGTCACCGCGTAGCGCTACGATGCGCTTGATGCCAGCTGATTTGTACTGGGCCAGCAGGCCGCGCAAGTCTTCCTTGCTGTCGCCTACGCAAGACAGATGTGGCGCGGCCGGCACTTTGACTTCGCTTTCGAGCTGCAACACGGTGTTGAGCGTGCGATCACGGGTCGAACCGCCGGCGCCGTAGGTGCAGGAGAAGAAGTCGGGATTGTAGGTAGCCAACTGGCGAGCAGTGGCGAGCAGCTTTTCATGCCCAGCATCGGTCTTCGTAGGGAAGAACTCGAAGCTGTAGCGACGATCTTGGGACATGGTCATACCCTTTAAAACGCGTAAGCCTGTGAGCCGGTTTGCCCGCAATCGCCAGCAAGCCGGCTCCTACAGGATTTGTGTCGTACGCGTTACTCACATACGACCGTCCCTTGTAGGAGCCGGCTTGCCGGCGAATCAGGCGACGCGGTGTATCAGCACACCGCGATCAACCAATCAGTAGCGGTAAGCGTGCGGCTTGAACGGACCTTCAACGGTCACGCCGATGTAGTCGGCCTGGGTCTTGGTCAGTTGAGTCACGACGCCGCCGAAACCGCGGACCATTTCCAGGGCCACTTCTTCGTCGAGTTTCTTCGGCAGTACTTCAACGGTCAGACGCTCGGCTTTCTGGGCTGGCGACAGGTCGGCGTACTTCTGGCCGAACAGGAAGATCTGGGCCAGAACCTGGTTGGCGAACGAGCCGTCCATGATGCGGCTCGGGTGGCCAGTGGCGTTGCCCAGGTTAACCAGACGGCCTTCGGCCAGCAGGATCAGGTAGTCGTCGTTCTGCGGATCGAAATCGCCAGCGCCGGTGCGGTGGATCTTGTGAACCTGTGGCTTCACTTCTTCCCATGCCCAGTTCTTGCGCATGAAAGCGGTGTCGATTTCGTTGTCGAAGTGGCCGATGTTGCAGACAACCGCACGTTTCTTCAGAGCTTTGAGCATGTTCGAGTCGCAAACATTGACGTTGCCGGTGGTGGTCACGATCAGGTCGATCTTGCCCAGCAGTGCTTTGTCGATGCTCGCTTCGGTGCCGGTGTTGATACCGTCGATGAACGGCGAAACCAGTTCGAAACCGTCCATGCAGGCTTGCATGGCGCAGATCGGATCGACTTCGGAAACTTTAACGATCATGCCTTCCTGACGCAGGGACTGAGCGGAACCCTTGCCCACGTCGCCGTAACCGATGACCAGCGCTTGCTTGCCGGACAGCAGGTGGTCGGTGCCGCGCTTGATCGCGTCGTTCAGGCTGTGACGGCAGCCGTACTTGTTGTCGTTCTTGCTCTTGGTCACCGAGTCGTTGACGTTGATGGCCGGGATCTTCAGCTCGCCCTTGGCCAGCATGTCCAGCAGGCGGTGAACGCCGGTGGTGGTTTCTTCGGTCACGCCGTGAACGCGGTCCAGAACGGCTGGGTATTTCTTGTGCAGCAGCTCGGTCAGGTCGCCGCCATCGTCGAGGATCATGTTGGCGTCCCATGGCTGGCCATCCTTCAGGATGGTTTGTTCCAGGCACCACTCGTACTCTTGCTCGGTCTCGCCTTTCCAGGCGAAAACCGGGATGCCGGCAGCGGCGATGGACGCTGCAGCCTGGTCTTGAGTCGAGAAAATGTTGCAGGACGACCAGCGTACTTCGGCACCCAGGGCAACCAGGGTTTCGATCAGCACGGCAGTCTGAATGGTCATGTGGATGCAGCCAAGGATCTTGGCGCCTTTGAGCGGCTGCTCGCCGGAGTACTTGCGGCGCAGACCCATCAGGGCTGGCATTTCGGATTCAGCGATGATGGTTTCGCGACGGCCCCAGGCAGCCAGGGACATGTCGGCGACTTTGTAGTCGTTGAAATCTGCAGGCGTGTTGACAGCGCTCATGAAGAGCCTCCATTCGTAATGTATGCGAATGGGCGCCGTTGTGCGTTTAGTGTCCGGCCTCAAGGCCAGGCAACGCCCCATCCGAGCCTGACAGGTCAAACCTGCTGCAGCGCCCCTCGGACAGGTGGCGGGAAAACGGTAGCAATTGAAGATGACCGTTTTGAAACGGGGGCGATTATAGCGGGCTATGCTGATCTTCCAAAGCGTTTCTGTTGGGCAATGTCCGAACGGTAATCGAGCCCATAGTTTAAGCGTGATAGAGCTCTGGCCCGCGCTCTGCCAAGATACCGTCCATCATTCGGCAAGACGCTCAGGAGTGAACATGAATTTCCACACCCGCAAATGGGTAAAACCCGAAGACCTCAACCCTAATGGCACCTTGTTCGGCGGCAGTCTGCTGCGCTGGATCGATGAAGAAGCGGCGATTTATGCCATCGTCCAGTTGGGCAACCAGCGCGTGGTCACCAAGTACATTTCCGAAATCAACTTCGTCAGCGCCTCGCGCCAGGGCGACATCATCGAACTGGGCATCACCGCCACCGAGTTCGGCCGCACCTCGATCACGCTGACGTGCGAAGTGCGCAACAAGATCACCCGCAAAAGCATTCTGACGGTGGAGAAGATGGTCTTCGTCAACCTCGGGGAAGACGGCTTGCCCGCACCGCACGGCCGGACCGAGATCAAGTACGTCAAAGACCAGTTCCAGGACGACGACACCGGCTCTTAATGCGAGCCGTGTAGGACCTGCCGCAGGCTGCGATCTTTTGACTTTGATCCTGGCGTCATCTCTGACTGCTTAAAATCAAGATCAAAAGATCGCAGCCTTCGGCAGCTCCTACAGAACGTAAGGCCAACCCCGCGTGTCGTAGCTAGATAACCCGCCACCGGTTGCGCAGCTCATGAACTCGGCACAAAAAGGCAAGACCCCGAATCTTTCGGCGCAAGAAGAGCACGAAGTCGAAAAGAACCAGCCGCCCCGTGCAGCGGTATTGCACGAGATCATTCGCACCCAGGGCGATCAGGAACTGGAGCGCAGCATTGCGGCGTTGTGGTGGTCGGCGCTGGCGGCGGGGTTGACCATGGGCCTGTCGCTGATGGGCATGGGATTGCTCAACTCGCGTCTGCCGGACGGCGAAGGGTTCAAGGTGGTGGCGAGTTTCGGCTACTGCGCGGGTTTTCTCGCGGTGATCCTCGCTCGTCAGCAATTGTTCACCGAAAACACCCTGACCGCCGTGCTGCCGGTGATGACCAAGCCGACGCTGGCCAATTTCGGACGTTTGTTGCGTCTATGGACGGTGGTGCTGGTCGGCAATCTCTGCGGCACCCTGCTGGTGGCGTACGTGATGCTGGAGCTGCCGATTTTCGACAGCAAGACCGACGTGGCCTTTCTCGACATCGGCCGCAAGGTCATGGAAAACGACGCCAGCCAGATGTTCGCCAAGGGCATCGTTTCCGGCTGGATGATTGCCACCATGGTCTGGATGATTCCGTCCATGGAGAGCGCCAAGATGTGGATCATCATCCTCATCACCTATCTCATGGCGCTGGGGGATTTCACGCATATTGTGGTGGGGTCGGCGGAGGTGTCCTATCTGGTGTTTGCCGGGGAATTGCCATGGCGCGATTTCTGGCTGGTGTTTGCCGGACCGACGCTGCTGGGGAACATCATCGGCGGCAGCTTCATCTTTGCGCTGATCAGCCATGCGCAGATTCGCAGCGAAAGCGGCCCGCCCAAACCGCCTGCGAATCAAGCACAGACGCCTGATTCGCAGTCGCTCAAAAAGTAGACATCACGACACTCAGCCAGCCACATTCAGTGGGGCGGCGGCCCGACGCTGGCGGTAGATAAAAAACAGCGCGGTCAGTACCGTCAGCACGCTGACCAATGCGCCGGTCCACGGCAGATCCGCCAGATCGGCACCACTGGCGACCACCAGCCCGCCAATCCATGCGCCGGCCGCGTTGCCGAGATTGAACGCACTCTGGTTCAAGGTCGACCCCAGGTTCGGCGCTTCGTGGGCCTGATCGATGATCAGCAGTTGCAGGATCGGGCACAGGGCAAAAGCAAAAATTCCCCACAACACCAACGTGATGGCGGCCGGGATCACCGAATGGCTGGTCTGGCTGAAGGCCGCCAATACCACGACGACCGCCAGTGCCATCCCCACCAGTGACGGCAACAAACGGCTGTCGGCCAGTCGCCCCCCGAGCATGCTGCCGGCGGTCAGGCCTACGCCGAACAACAGCAACATGATGGTCACACCGTGGGGACTGACACCGGTGATGTCCTGCAGAATCGGCGCGATGTAGGTGAACACGCTGAACAGGCTGGTCGAAGCCAGTACGCTCATGCCCAGCGCCAACAGCACGTTGGCCTTGCCCAGTACCTTGAATTCGCTGGCGAGGTTGGCTTTGTCCATTGCAATGTTTTTGGGCAGCCAGAGCCATTGCGCGATGGCGGCAATCACGCCAATCACCGACACGGCCCAGAAAGTCGAACGCCAGCCCGCGTATTGTCCAAGGGCCGTGCCCAGTGGCACGCCGAGCACGTTGGCCAGGGTCAGGCCGGTGAACATCATGGCAATCGCCTGGGCGCGTTTGTTTGGTGCGACCAGCCCTGCAGCCACCACCGAACCGATGCCGAAGAATGCACCGTGACACAACGCAGTCACCACCCGCGCGGCCATCAGCGTGGCGTAATTCGGTGCCAGTGCGCAGAGCATGTTGCCGAGGATGAACATCAAAGTCATGCCCAGCAGCGTGGCCTTGCGCGGCATGTTGGCGGTGCCGACCGCGAGGATCGGCGCGCCGAACACGACGCCCAGGGCATAGCCGGTGATCAGCAAGCCGGCATGAGGAATGCTCACGGCAAGGTCGCGTGCAACGTCGGGCAGCAGGCCCATGATGACGAACTCGGTGGTGCCGATGCCGAAGGCGGCAACGGCGAGGGCTAGCAAAGCAAGTGGCATGCGCAAGGTCTCTGTCGGTAGTCTTGACGCTGTGATCAGGCATACGCAGACCGGTGTCCGTTCTCGACGAGAGCGGCCAGGGCAGGATTTTTATTGGAATTAGTCGTGCGCAACTGAGTGCGGCGTGGTCGGTTGCAGTATAAACAGCCACTGACATATGGCGAATCAATTCTCTCCCCCCCCCTTGTAGGAGCCGGCTTGCTGGCGATGGCGTTCTTAAGGTCACTTCGCCAGCAAGCCGGCTCCTACAAGGGGGGGACAATAAAAGGAGTGGGCCGTGCTTGCGACGGCGTTGGTGTTGGTGGCGGCGCTGTTGCACGCAGCGTGGAATACCCTGATCAAGTTCAGTGCCGAGCGGTTGCTGGTAGTGGCT
This sequence comes from Pseudomonas sp. P1.8, assembly GCF_001269805.1. Classification (NCBI taxonomy): domain Bacteria; kingdom Pseudomonadati; phylum Pseudomonadota; class Gammaproteobacteria; order Pseudomonadales; family Pseudomonadaceae; genus Pseudomonas; species Pseudomonas sp. P1.8. The sequence continues at coordinate 201,126 of NZ_LHVM01000023.1, read as the reverse complement.
TGCATGGACAGCGTGGCGCTGATTTTTGTCGCTCTGATGCTGCCTTTCGTGGCGTTACCGCCGCTGGACATCTGGCCTTGGATACTGGCGTCGGCGGCGTTCGAACTGCTCTATCGCTATTTGCTGATCCAGGCTTATCGGGTCGGGGATCTGGGGCTTGTTTACCCGTTGATGCGTGGCCTGTCACCGCTGGTGGTGCTGGCCTTGACGCTGATCTTTGCCGGGGAAGTGCTGACCCATCAGCAGATTTTCGGAATCCTGCTGATTCCCTTCGGCATGTTATGCCTGCTCTGGCAGGGCGGTGGTGGCGCGCGTCTGCCGTGGTCGATGCTGCCGGTGGTGGTGTTGATCGGTCTGTGCATCGGCTGCTACACCTTCATCGATGGCCAGGCACTGCGGCGCTGGTCGCATCCATTGGATTACCTGGTCTGGGTCACCCTGCTCAGTGCCTGGCCGTTTCCGCTGCTGGCGTGGGTGCGCAAGCGACCTGCGTTCATGCTGTTCTGGCGCGAGCAGTGGCGGTTGGGACTGGCCGTCGGATTCTGCGTGTTGTTCAGCTACGCTCTGGTGCTGTGGGCCATGCAGCTGGGATCGATTGCCGAAGCGGCGGCACTGCGCGAGATCAGTGTGATTCTGGTGGTGCTGTTCGGTATGCGTTATCTGAAAGAACCTTTTGGCGGGCCGCGCCTCTTAGCCTGTGGATTGGTGTTGATCGGCATATTGGTGATGAAATTTTGATCACCGTTGATGGATGCGATTTTCTATAATTTGAAGAAGGGACTGCGTAATGACGGTTGCTCTGTGGTGCATTTTGATTGCGATCTTCCTGCCTTACCTGTGCACGGGCGTCGCGAAGGTCAGTGGCGGATACAGGCTGAGAGACAACCATGACCCTCGGGATTTTCTCGACTCCCTGGAAGGTTTGGGCAGGCGGGCGAATTCGGCGCAGTTGAACAGCTTTGAGGTGACTCCGGCGTTCGCGGCCGCAGTGATCGTTGCGCACCTGGCCGGCAATGCCGAGTTGGTGACGATCAATGTGTTGGCGGTATTGTTCATTACCAGTCGACTGCTTTACATCATTTGCTATCTGGCGGACTGGGCAACGTTGCGGTCGTTGATGTGGTTTGTGGGGATGGGGTTGATCATCAGTTTCTTTGTGGTTTCTGTTTAAAGGCTGGATCAAAAAGATCGCAGGCTGCGCCAGCCCCTACTGGATTTCGAGTCATCTGTAGGAGCTGGCGCAGCCTGCGATCTTTTTGCTGTTAGAGCTTGTCAGCCACCTGCGGCACTTGCGGAAGTGCCGCGCCTTTAGGCCAGAGCATCCAGATCTGTCCTTGCTGTTTCATGTCCCCAGCCAACTGCCCGGCCGCCTCGCCGGTGCCCCAGAACAGGTCCGCTCGAACCTCCCCGGCAATTGCACCGCCGGTGTCCTGTGCCGCCACGGGGCGAACCAGCGCCGTGCCATCCGGTTTGGTGGTAGACAGCCACAGCAGGCTCCCCAGCGGAATCACCTTGCGATCCACCGCTGCGCTATAGCCCGCAGTCAGTGGCACGTTCAGCGATCCGCGAGGACCTTCGTTGCTGTCCGGGTTGCGAGTAAAAAACACGTAGCTCGGGTTGCTGCCGAGCAGTTCAGGAATGCGTGACGGGTTGGCCTTGGCCCACGTGCTGATGGCGCCCATGGTCACGTCTTCCTTTTTCAGCTCGCCTTGCTCCACCAGCCAACGTCCGATGGGGCGATACGGGTGTCCGTTCTGGTCGGCATAAGCAATGCGCAATTGACGCCCGCTATCGAGCTGGATGCGACCCGAGCCCTGGATTTGCAGGAATTGCAGGTTCATCGGGTCGGTCAGCCAGGCCACGACGGGTGCCTTGACCCCGTTGCTCTCGATAGTGGCTGCATCGTCGTAAGGCTTGAGCACGCGGCCTTCGAGCCGGCCGCGCAGGCGTTTGCCCTTCAATTCCGGATAAATGCTGTCGAGGGAAACGATGATCATGTCTTCGGGCACGCCATACACCGGGACATTCGCCACGTCGGTCTGGGTCAGGCTGCCGGGGTAGACCGGCTCGTAGTAGCCGGTGATCAGGCCGTTCGGGTTGTCATTGGCGGCGCGCAGGCCGTAGACGTCGAGGTTCTGCTTGAGGAAGCCGCGAATGTCGCTGGCGGTTTGCGGCACATTGGCAGCCGCGGCGCAGGTGCCGCCCCAGACAGCGTCAGCCTTGAGTCGCGTGCAGGCGCTACGCCATGAGCCGAAACCGGCGACGAGGTCGCTGTCGGACACCGCTGGGAGTGCTTCCCACGTGGCGCTTGAGTACGTGGCCAGGGCGTGGGTTTTCGGTTTGTTGTCATCGCTTCCACCGGTGCAGCCTGCGAGCACGGCCACCATCGGAAGGGTCCAGGCAAGGCTGTGACGCCAGGCCTTGAAACGGCTGTTCATGGAGTGATTCCTTTGCCGGTTGCCCGAGTGCTCCATGCGCTCAAACAACCCGTATTGATAATAGGGCTATTGGTCTTTACCGATCAGGCGAGGATACTGGCCGCCGTTTTCCGTGACCTGAAGCCACCATGACTCTTAAAAGACTTTCTGTTGTATTGCTGGTCTGTCTGACCCTGTCCGCCTGTGGCGGGGTCGACCCCAACTCGCCGCTCGGTCAACGCAAGGCCATTTTCAAGCAGATGCTCAAGACCGGTGAAGATCTGGGGGGCATGTTGCGTGGGCGTATTGCGTTCGACGGCCCGAAGTTCGCCGAGGGTGCGGTGAAGCTTGATGCCTTGTCCCATGAACCCTGGAAACATTTTCCGAAGGTGCGCGAAGAAGATCACACCAGCGCCACGAGCGATGTCTGGGAGCAACAGGCTCGCTTTCAGGGAATGGCCCGCGACCTTGAGGCGGCCACCGGTGAATTGGTGATTGCCAGCCAGGTCCAGCCCTACAAGGCCAGCAATCTGGGGCCGGCGGTGCAGAAGGTCGAAGATGCTTGCAGCGCATGTCATAAGGCGTTTCGGGACCATTGATTCAGGAAAGGATCGCAGCCTTCGGCAGCTCCTGCGTAGGCTGCGATCTTTTAATCTCAAGCCGAGCGGTTACTTATCCAATTCATCCAGCGCTTCCTGCAATTCCTTGCGGGATTCGGCGAGCTTGTCCTTGCGCTTGTTGATCTTGTCGGGATCGCCTTTTTTCATGGCCTTGTCGAGATCGGCCTGACGCTGGCTGACTTCATGCTTGGCGTCGAGCACCTTGTTTTCCCGTTCTTTTTTCAGCGATGCGTCCGTGCAGTTTGCCTCGACTTCGCTCAGAGCCTTTTCCAGACCGGCCTGTTGGTCGAGATTAGCGTGGGATTTGGCCAGTTCGATCTGGTTGATGATGCCTTGCTTCTTGGCGGCGCATCCGGTCAGCCCCGGTGCTTCTTCATCCGCCATCAGCGGAGTGGCCAGCACGCTGCAAAGGGTCAACAGGGCCAGCGGTGAAAGAAGTTTCATAAAAGCTCCATGTAAGAAAGCAAGCGGGGTGACGATGGCTTGTTTGAGCCGATCGACACCTTGGGGTTCCCGGTGGACGTCGGCTAAAAGCCGTCGATCCCGATGTCACGTAACGTTTCACTCAGAGCCAGCACCTGCGGATCGCGGAAAAAGGCGTTCAATTGTGCCGCGCGCCCCGGTCCGATACCGGCTTCGGCCTGCCACTGTTCGGTGTTTCGTTGTGCCAGTGCCTGCCATGAGTCGGCGAGTTTCGCCTGGCCTGTCGGCGGCAATCCCAACGCGTTGAGCCAGCGAGCGAAAGGACGTTGTCGGGCGCTGCTGAAACTGGCAGCAAGACGCATTGCACTGCGTTCGCCGAAACCGTCAATGTTAGCAAGCTCTCGGGCATCAAGGGTCATCCAATCCAGCAGGCTATTCAGGTGACCTGTTGCAAGAAGTTTTTCCCAGGTGCCGGCGCCGACATGGGGCAAGGCCAGGCCTTGTTTGCCGCTAAGCCAGGTCAGGCGCGCAAGAAACTGGCTTTCGCATCCAGGGGTCGGCTGCCAGCAGCTCAACGGATGAAAGTTCTCGGTCTGGGGCACGTTTAATTCAACGCGTTCCGTACTGCGCAAAACGACGTCATCGAGCCTCGGAATCGTCAGGCCGGCAAGGCTGATGGAGACCCGATCGCCCGGGCGAATATCCATCTCCTGCCAGCGTTGCAGGGAGCTGGCGCTGACACGCTTGATTTGCCGATCATCCAGTTTCACCGGTTTGAGCTCCAGCACCGGGGTAATGCGCCCGGTCCGTCCGATCTGGAAGTGAACCTTGCGCACGTCGGCCAGAGCCTGGGCGAACGGGTACTTCCAGGCCGCGCCCCAGTAAGGCGGTTTCGCCTGCCAGCGGTCGGCGGACGGACGCTGGCTCTGGCGCAGGACAATGCCGTCACTGGCGAAGGGCAGGGCGGAGCGATACCAGTGGTCGCGCCAGCGTTCGGCGTCGGCCAGTCCATGGATCGGCTGGCTATACGCGACGGTGTCGGGGAAACCCAATTCATTCAATGCAGCCGCTCGTGCTGGCAAGCTCGCCGGGCCTTGGGGCCAGTCCCAGACGAACACACCGATACCGGCAGCCTGTGCATCATTCAACATCTTGCGACCCATCAACCCGGCCACCGTGGCACGGGCATTGAGACTGCCGTCCCGGGCTTGTACGTGTTTGTTCAGGCGCCAATAGATTTCACCTTGTACAAGCAGGTTCAGGGATTGTGATAACTGGTTGGGAATGGCCGGAATCTGCCGTGCGGCCACTGTCCAGTCCAGACCCTTTACGCCGTCGCCGCGACTGATTGCCTGAGCCAGTTGTCCATTACGGTAAATCAGCGTGACCGCCACGCCGTCGATTTTCGGTTGTGCCCAGACATCTACCCGGTCGCGCAACCATTTTTCGACAGCACTTGCATCGTGCAGTTTTCCCAGCCCGGTATGGACAATCGGGTGGGAGATTGTCCCGCGAGCCGTGCGTAAAGGATCCGCGGCAGGGCCCAGATTGAAGCATTGGCGCCAACTGCTCAGCCGCGCGTGGGACTGATCATAGAGTTCATCGGCAACCAGTGAGCGACCTTGTCGATGATAGTTGTCGTCCCAGATGTCGATTTGCTGTTGCAGCTTGCCGACTTCATTCAGGGCGCGTTCGGAAGGCCAGTCGGGGCACTCAGTGGCGCTGGCGGTCAGGTGGGCAACGGTCAGAAGAGCGGAAAAAAGCAGGCGCAGGTCGGGAAGCATCTTGAGCGTCCTTGCTCGGTGAGGTGCGTGAAGGCTAGATCAGTATCAGTTGGTGCAGCGAGGGGGTGTTTTGCCGGGTATTGCCGGTGACAGGACTGGCCGCGCCACGGTGTAAAGCCAACCCCAATAAAAAGCCCCGCAGGGCGCGAACCGTGCGGGGCTTTTGGGTGCAGCAGGAAGTTACAGGCCGGCAGCGGAACGCAGGGCGTCGGCGCGGTCGGTTTTCTCCCATGTGAACGTGGTGAAAGTGTCGTCACCAACGGTCTTGGTTGCCGGGGTGCGACCGAAGTGGCCGTACGCTGCGGTTTCCTGGTACATCGGGTGCAGCAGGTCGAGCATGGTGGTGATCGCGTATGGACGCAGGTCGAACACTTCGCGGACCAGTTTGACGATCTTGTCGTCGCTGATCTTGCCGGTGCCGAAGGTGTTCAGCGAGATCGACGTCGGCTGGGCAACACCGATGGCGTAGGACACCTGAATCTCGCAACGCTCAGCCAGGCCGGCAGCTACGATGTTCTTGGCCACGTAACGCCCGGCGTAGGCTGCCGAACGGTCAACCTTCGATGGATCCTTGCCGGAGAATGCGCCGCCGCCGTGACGGGCCATGCCGCCGTAGCTGTCGACGATGATCTTGCGACCGGTCAGACCGCAGTCACCCACTGGGCCGCCAATGATGAACTGGCCGGTCGGGTTGATGTGGAACTGGGTGTCCTTGGACAGCAGTTCGGCAGGCAGCACGTGCTTGACGATCAGCTCCATCACGCCTTCGCGCAGGTCGTTGTACGACACTTCAGGGTTGTGCTGGGTCGACAGAACGACGGCGTCGATACCGACAACCTTGCCGTTTTCGTAACGGCAGGTTACTTGCGACTTGGCGTCCGGACGCAGCCAAGGCAGCAGGCCGGATTTACGGGCTTCAGCTTGCCTTTGTACAAGCTGGTGCGAGAAGGTGATCGGTGCAGGCATCAGCACGTCGGTTTCATTGCTGGCGTAGCCGAACATCAGGCCCTGGTCGCCGGCGCCCTGATCTTCAGGCTTGGCACGGTCGACACCCTGGTTGATGTCCGGGGACTGCTTGCCGATGATGTTCATCACGCCGCAGGTCGCGCCGTCGAAGCCAACGTCGGAGCTGGTGTAGCCGATGTTGGTGATCACGTCACGAACGATCTGCTCCAGGTCAACCCAGGCCGAAGTGGTAACTTCGCCGGCGATGATCGCCACGCCCGTTTTCACCAGAGTCTCGCACGCCACACGGGCGAACTTGTCTTCAGCAATGATGGCGTCCAGCACCGCATCAGAAATCTGGTCGGCGATTTTGTCCGGATGCCCTTCAGACACGGACTCGGAGGTGAAAAGGGAGTATTCGCTCATCTCGATGTTTTCCTGAAATTACCGATGGTGAGTGTCGCCAGCCGGCCGCTGAAAGTTACGGACCTGGATCTGGAAACCATTACGTAAGCCTACATAGAGGCTTTCCCCGGGAACGAGTCCCGCAGCGGTGGCCCAACGGGCCAGATCGTCCTGTTCAAACCCCAACCAGAGATCACCGCAGGCCTCCTTGGCCCAACTCTGGTTGTGGCTACATAACTCTGTCACTAACAGGCTACCGCCTGGTTGCAGCAAGTGGGCCATGTGCTTGAGTGCATCGGCCGGTGCGGCAAAGTGGTGCAGCACCATGTTCAGTACCACGCAATCGGCCTTGAGAGAGACGCCGTTCAAGGCGTCGGCCAGTTGCAGGCTGACGTTAGTCAGCTTGTCGCGTTCGCAGACCTGGCGCGCCAGTTCGAGCATCGCGGTGCTGTTGTCCAGCGCCGTGACCTCGGTGAAGCGGCGCGCCAGTTCCGGCAGAAATGCGCCGTCTCCGGGGCCGACTTCAATGGCTGTGGCGCCTTGACCGAAGCTCAACTTGTCGAGCAGGGCCACCACGCTGTCGCGGTACTGCGGCAGGCCGGCGATCAGGTCTTGCTGGGCGCGAAACTTCTCCGCGACCCGTGAAAAAAAGTCCTGGCTGGCCGCTGCGCGTTGCCCATGGACCTGCGCGATGCGCCCCAGTACGTCAGCCGGCAGCGTCAGGTTGTCCACTTCGTCGAGCAGCGCGGCGTGCAGTTTGCCGCCCAGCAGTTCGGTGTGAGGCAGGGCGCGACGGTAGAAAATCGCGTTGCCCTCACGGCGGGTCGCCACCAGGTCGGCCTGGGCCAGGACCTTGAGGTGGTGGCTCATGCCCGACTGGCCAATGCCGAAAATCTGCGCCAGTTCCAGCACGCCGAACGAGTCGTTGGCCAATGCGCGCAAGACATTCAACCGCAGAGGATCGCCGCCAGCCTTGCACAGGGCCGCCAGCTCATCGCAATCGTCATGTTGAATGGAGGGCACGCGTAAGTTCATAGGGCCGGCAGTCTAGTCATGGGTCGAAAGCATCGCAAGGGCAATATCAAAAAGTTTTGATATTGCACGATAGATGGCACTTCCAGGCGTTAGCTTCAGTCAACAAACGGACGGCGGAAAGGATTCACCAACCGAAACCGCCGTTATCCGTTGGAAAAACGCCTTCAGATGACTATCTGTCATTGCCCCGAGGCGTCCGGGTGAGGGAAAATGCTCGCCTTTTTTCCGATTCGTTTTAATCAAGCCCCCAGGAGAACAGCGATGCCTAGCCGTCGTGAGCGTGCCAACGCCATTCGTGCCCTCAGCATGGATGCCGTGCAAAAAGCCAACAGCGGCCATCCGGGTGCCCCCATGGGTATGGCGGATATCGCCGAGGTACTTTGGCGCGACTACCTCAAGCACAACCCGAGCAATCCATCCTTCGCCGACCGTGACCGCTTCGTGCTGTCCAACGGTCACGGCTCGATGTTGATCTACTCGCTGCTGCACCTGACTGGCTACGACCTGTCGATCGAAGACCTGAAGCAGTTCCGTCAGCTGCACAGCCGCACCCCGGGTCACCCGGAACTTGGCTACACCCCGGGTGTTGAGACCACCACCGGTCCATTGGGCCAGGGCTTGGCCAACGCCGTGGGCTTTGCCCTGGCTGAAAAAGTCCTGGCGGCGCAGTTCAACCGCCCAGGCCACAACATCGTCGATCACCACACCTATGTGTTCCTGGGTGATGGCTGCATGATGGAAGGCATCTCCCATGAAGTCGCTTCCCTGGCCGGTACCCTGGGCCTGGGCAAGCTGATTGCCTTCTACGATGACAACGGCATCTCCATCGACGGCGAGGTTGAAGGCTGGTTCACCGATGACACGCCGAAGCGTTTTGAATCCTACAACTGGCAGGTGATTCGCAACGTCGACGGTCACGATCCGGAAGAAATCAAGACCGCCATCGATACGGCCCGCAAAAGCGAGCAGCCGACCCTGATCTGCTGCAAGACCACCATCGGCTTCGGTTCGCCGAACAAGCAAGGCAAGGAAGACTGCCACGGCGCCCCACTGGGTGACGCGGAAATCGCCCTGACCCGTGCGGCGCTGAAGTGGAACCACGGCCCGTTCGAAATTCCGGCCGACATCTATGCCGAGTGGGATGCCAAGGAAGCAGGTAAAGCTGCCGAAGCCGAGTGGGACCAGCGTTTCGCGGCCTACTCCGCAGCATTCCCGACCGAAGCCAACGAACTGGTTCGTCGTCTGAGCGGCGAACTGCCGGCTGATTTCAGCGAAAAAGCCTCGGCCTACATCGCTGAAGTCGCTGCCAAAGGCGAAACCATTGCCAGCCGTAAAGCCAGTCAGAACGCGCTGAATGCATTCGGCCCGTTGCTGCCTGAGTTCCTCGGCGGTTCGGCTGACCTGGCCGGCTCCAACCTGACCCTGTGGAAAGGCTGCAAAGGCGTGACTGCCGAAGACGCCAGTGGCAACTACATGTATTACGGCGTGCGCGAATTCGGCATGACCGCGATCATGAACGGCGTTGCCCTGCACGGCGGCCTGGTGCCTTACGGCGCGACCTTCCTGATGTTCATGGAATACGCCCGCAACGCAGTGCGCATGTCCGCTCTGATGAAGCAGCGTGTGATCCACGTCTACACCCACGACTCCATCGGTCTGGGCGAAGACGGCCCGACTCACCAGCCAATCGAGCAACTGGCCAGCCTGCGCTGCACGCCGAACCTCGACACCTGGCGTCCAGCCGATGCTGTTGAATCGGCCGTGAGCTGGAAATACGCACTGGAGCGCAAGGACGGTCCTTCGGCCCTGATCTTCTCGCGTCAGAATCTGCAGCACCAAACCCGTGATGCCGGCCAGATCGCCGACATCAGCCGTGGTGGTTATGTGCTGAAAGACTGCGCTGGTGAGCCAGAGCTGATCCTGATCGCTACCGGTTCGGAAGTGGGTCTGGCCGTTCAGGCCTTCGACAAACTGACCGAGCAGGGCCGCAAGGTTCGCGTGGTTTCCATGCCATGTACCAGCGTCTTCGATGCCCAGGACGCCGGCTACAAGCAATCGGTTCTGCCGTTGCAGGTCAGCGCCCGTATCGCCATCGAGGCTGCTCACGCAGACTACTGGTACAAGTACGTGGGCCTGGAAGGTCGCGTGATCGGCATGACCACCTACGGCGAGTCGGCGCCTGCGCCTGCCTTGTTCGAAGAGTTCGGTTTCACCCTGGAAAACATCCTGGGTCAGGCTGAAGAGTTGCTGGAAGACTAAGCAACAACGGCATCTGCGATACCCTGTAGGAGCTGCCGAAGGCTGCGATCCTTTGATCTTGATCTTTAAAGATCGCAGCCTCGTTTCACTCGACAGCTCCTACAGGGGTTGTGTTGTTAGCGAATACTATCGAGAACCCCATGCCTCAACCGCGTCCCTACAAAGTTGCACTCAACGGCTACGGCCGGATTGGTCGTTGCGTCTTGCGTGCGTTGTTCGAGCGAGGCGACAAGGCCGGGTTTGAAATTGTCGCGATCAACGATCTGGCGGACATGGCCAGCATCGAATACCTGACACGCTTCGACTCTACTCACGGGCGTTTTCCCGGCGAAGTGAAAGTCGACGGCGATTGTCTGCATATCAATGGCGACTGCGTGAAGGTCCTGCGCAGTGCCACCCCCGAAGGCATCGATTGGACGTCCCTGGGCGTTGATCTGGTGCTGGAGTGCTCCGGCGCTTATAACACGCGCGAAGACGGCCAGCGTTTCCTCGACGCCGGCGCCCCGCGCGTGCTGTTTTCCCAGCCGATGGCCAGCGAGACCGATGTCGACGCCACCATCGTCTACGGCGTGAACCAGGACTGCCTGACCGGCGACGAACTGCTGGTGTCCAACGCGTCCTGCACCACCAACTGCGGCGTGCCGTTGTTGCGTCTGCTGAACCAGGCGATCGGTCTGGATTACGTGTCGATCACCACGATTCACTCGGCGATGAACGATCAGCCGGTCATCGATGCCTATCACCACGAAGACCTGCGCCGCACCCGTTCGGCGTTCCAGTCGGTGATCCCGGTGTCCACCGGTCTGGCGCGCGGCATCGAACGCCTGTTGCCGGAACTTGCCGGGCGAATTCAGGCCAAAGCCGTGCGGGTGCCGACGGTTAACGTGTCCTGCCTCGACATTACGATGCAGACCGCCACCGCGACCGACGCCTGCGAAGTCAACCGGATCCTGCGCGAAGCCGCCACCAGCGGACCGCTCAAAGGCCTGCTGGCCTACACCGAGCTACCTCACGCAAGCTGTGATTTCAACCATGACCCACATTCGGCGATCGTCGATGCCAGTCAGACCCGCGTTTCCGGCCCTCGGCTGGTGAACATCCTGGCCTGGTTCGACAACGAATGGGGTTTTGCCAACCGAATGCTGGACGTTGCAGAGCACTATCTGCAAACAGCGACTTCAAAAAAACCTGCTCTCTAAGATCAGCTACTCAGGAAATGCGACCCATGACCGTGTTGAAGATGTCCGACCTCGATCTGCAAGGTAAGCGCGTATTGATCCGCGAAGACCTCAACGTCCCAGTCAAGGACGGTGTTGTCACCAGCGATGCGCGTATCCTGGCCTCGCTGCCGACCATCAAGCTGGCCCTGGAAAAAGGCGCGGCCGTGATGGTCTGCTCGCACCTTGGCCGACCGACCGAAGGCGAGTTCTCGGCCGAGAACAGCCTCAAGCCAGTCGCCGACTATCTGAGCAAGGCGCTGGGCCGTGAAGTGCCACTGGTCGCTGACTACCTGGGCGGTGTTGACGTCAAGGCCGGCGACATCGTGCTGTTCGAAAACGTGCGCTTCAACAAAGGCGAGAAAAAGAACGCCGACGACCTGGCCCAGCAATACGCAGCCCTGTGCGACGTGTTCGTGATGGACGCCTTCGGCACCGCTCACCGTGCCGAGGGTTCGACCCACGGCGTGGCCAAGTTCGCCAAAGTTGCTGCTGCCGGCCCGTTGCTGGCCGCTGAACTGGATGCACTGGGCAAAGCCCTGGGCGCTCCGGCCCAGCCAATGGCGGCCATCGTCGCCGGTTCCAAGGTGTCGACCAAACTCGACGTGCTGAACAGCCTGAGCCAGATCTGCAACCAGTTGATCGTGGGCGGCGGTATTGCCAACACCTTTCTGGCCGCTGCCGGTCACCCGGTCGGCAAATCCCTGTACGAGCCGGACCTGCTGGACACCGCTCGCGCCATCGCCGCCAAGGTCAGCGTACCGCTGCCAGTCGACGTAGTGGTTGCCAAGGAATTCGCTGAAAGCGCGACGGCCACCGTGAAGCTGATCGCTGACGTCGCGGCTGACGACATGATCCTGGACATCGGCCCGCAGACCGCGGCGAATTTCGCCGAGTTGCTGAAGTCGTCGCAAACCATTCTGTGGAATGGTCCGGTCGGCGTGTTCGAGTTCGATCAATTCGGTAACGGCACCAAAGTTTTGGCCCAGGCGATCGCCGACAGCGCAGCGTTCTCCATCGCTGGCGGCGGCGACACACTGGCCGCCATCGACAAATATGGCGTTGCCGCGCAAATCTCCTACATTTCTACCGGCGGCGGTGCGTTCCTCGAATTCGTTGAAGGCAAAGTGTTGCCAGCCGTTGAAGTCCTGGAAAGCCGGGCCAAGGCCTGAGGGTCGCCCGTTTGACCAGGCAAGGGAGTGTTGAAATGGTCAAGACGCTAGCGCTGTTGATTGTCGCAGGTTCACTGGTGGCTTGCGGGAGTAACCCGAAAGCCACAGCGGAACCTGCGCCATCCGCGCCGGAAAAAAGTTGCTACCAGGCCGACTGGCAAGCGGAAACCAACCCGGTGCTCAACAAGCGTTCCGGACCTGATGGCCTGGACAAATACGAGACACAGACCCCCGCCAAGGAACATGGCTGCCCTTGACGGGTCTGACTCTTTACTCAGGGCCGGCGGCGTGTGCCATCGGTCGAGGGACATGGATGAAAGGTTTTATCGCCGTTACGGCACTGGCATTGCTGGCAGGGTGCGCCTATCTGAATCCGTTCCAGTCGTCCGCCCCCGTGGATAACTGGACGGCCTGGACCTGCGACAGCCAGGCCAAAGTGCTGTGGCGCTTCACCGATGACAGCCGCAAAGAAGTCGACGTGCGCCTGGGCGGTGCCGATCAGGTTTATCGCTTGAAAGAGGAACCGGGTGCGTCGGGCTCGCTGTACAGCAACGACATGCTGGCGTTTCACATGAAAGGTGAGGAAGGCCTGGTTTACTGGGTCGCCACCAATGATTTGATTGGCCGCGGCTGCAAGGCGCAATAAACAGACTATGCCGTACCTGTAGGAGCGAGCCTGCTCGCGATGGTCGTTAACGATAACGCGGGGTGCCTGAATGCCCGCGTTGTCTGGGCCACCATCGCGAGCAGGCTCGCTCCTGCAGAGGGCAGTGACCAGATGCAGCACTGAATTCGCAGGTACGGGCTCAACCCCCGATCTGCAATAACTTGAATAGCCGCCGCCGCTCCGGCAGGCTGGCACGATTAACGACCCTCAACCGGGAGAGATACACACAATGGCACTTATCAGCATGCGCCAGATGCTGGACCACGCAGCCGAGTTCGGCTACGGCGTTCCAGCCTTCAACGTCAACAACCTTGAGCAGATGCGCGCCATCATGGAAGCCGCTGACAAGACTGACTCCCCGGTGATCGTCCAGGCTTCGGCCGGTGCTCGCAAATACGCCGGTGCACCGTTCCTGCGTCACTTGATCCTGGCCGCCATCGAAGAATTCCCGCACATCCCGGTGTGCATGCACCAGGACCACGGCACCAGCCCTGACGTCTGCCAGCGCTCCATTCAACTGGGCTTCAGCTCGGTCATGATGGACGGTTCCCTGGGTGAAGACGGCAAGACCCCGACCGACTACGACTACAACGTCCGTGTGACCCAACAAACTGTAGCCTTGGCTCACGCCTGCGGCGTTTCGGTAGAAGGCGAGCTGGGTTGCCTGGGTTCGCTGGAAACCGGCATGGCCGGTGAAGAAGACGGCATCGGCGCCGAAGGCGTTCTGGATCACAGTCAGATGCTGACCGACCCGGAAGAAGCCGCTGACTTCGTAAAACGCACTCAGGTCGATGCCCTGGCCATCGCCATCGGCACCAGCCACGGCGCCTACAAGTTCACCAAGCCGCCTACCGGCGACGTGCTGGCCATCGACCGCATCAAGGAAATCCACAAGCGCATTCCGAACACTCACCTGGTGATGCACGGTTCGTCTTCGGTTCCGCAAGAGTGGCTGGCGATCATCAACCAGTACGGCGGCGACATCAAAGAAACCTACGGCGTACCGGTTGAAGAAATCGTTGAAGGCATCAAGCACGGCGTGCGCAAGGTCAACATCGATACCGACCTGCGCCTGGCGTCCACCGGCGCCATGCGTCGCCTGATGGCCACCAACCCGAGCGAGTTCGACCCACGTAAATTCTTCGGCGCCACCGTTACCGCCATGCGTGACGTGTGCATCGCTCGCTACGAAGCCTTCGGCACTGCCGGCAACGCTTCGAAGATCAAGGCGATCTCGCTGGAAGGCATGTATCAGCGTTACCTGAAAGGTGAGCTGAACGCCAAGGTCAACTAAGCCTTAGTGTTTGAGTCGCATAAAAACCCGCCGAGAGGCGGGTTTTTTTTTATTGAAATCCAATGATCGCAGCCTGCGGCAGCTCCTACGGTTTGAATACCTGTAGGAGCTGCCGAAGCCTGCGATTTTCTACTTGTCGTGATCAATATCCAGCTTGCTGAACGTCACCTTCCCGCCCTCGCTGGTGTAGCCGGTGTTGTCCTGTACATACACCCCGGCTTTGAAATACAGCGGTTTGTCGCGCCAGGTCGCGCTTATGTTGGTGTCCCACTGGTAGCCTGCCGCACTGATGCCCAACGCGCCGCCGGGGCTCAGGTGAATGAGGTAGGAGAATTCGCGGTCGAGTTTGACCCCGGTGGCAATGGTGATCACCCGGCCTGTGTCATCGGTAGGGTGCATGCGTACCTTCGCGACGATGTTGCCGGTCTGGGTTTTGGTCTTGTACTGATACTCCACTTTCACCATGGGTTTTTGGCTTTCGTACGCATGGATTTGACCAATGACGATTTTCCCTGAACTCGGCACCTGGTTGACCGCCAGGGTGGCGCGCAAGGTGTTGTCGGCGTCGGGGTAATACCAATTGCGCAAGGTGCCATTGCTGTAGGTTTCGCGTAGTTCGGTACGCGGATAGATCGCATTTTCGGTGCGAGAACCGGTCACCGGGGTCCAGAAAAACAGGGTGCCGGTGTCGGAATGGAAGTATTGATCCTTGAAGCCGTCCACCAGTCTGGAGGTTTGTACGGTGTACGGCGGGCTGCCAACAGGAACGCTGAGGTTCCAGGTTGCGAGGTCGATCATGTCGGTTCTTCCATTTGATTCATGCTGCACGCACGTGCCAGAAGCTCTAGCCCGCGCCTTTTGGGGCGGTCTTTATAATCGTGGAGGGGTGGTTTGTTAACGCCCGTCTGGCAGATGGTTGACGCCAACATCCTGTCGTATTGCCATCTGTCCCGGTTTTAGCGGCCTGCAGGTGTGACCGTTAGTCGGCGAATTAACCCTTTGGTTAGATGATGGCGCACTGACACCTACTGCTTTATTGGATCCAGGTCTAGAGTAATGGCTTAGTAAATGTCCGGTTTTCACGAGACACCGGCCTGACTCCCCCGCAGAAAGAGAAGCAGCATGGAATGCGCGCAACCCACGCCGGATGAAAGCCGCTCAACATTATTGATAGTCGATGACTACCCTGAAAATCTGATCAGCATGCGCGCCTTGCTGCAGCGTCAGGATTGGCAGGTCATTACCGCTGCGTCGGGTTTCGAGGCGCTGGGCCTGTTACTTGAATACGATGTCGACCTGGTGCTGCTGGATGTGCAGATGCCAGGCATGGACGGACTTGAAGTGGCCCGTCTCATGCGCGGAAGCCAGCGGACTCGCCTCACGCCGATTATCTTCCTGACGGCCAATGAGCAGTCCCAGGACGCGGTGATCAAGGGCTACGCCAGCGGCGCCGTGGATTATCTGTTCAAGCCCTTCGACCCACAGATCCTCAAGCCCAAGGTTCAGGCGCTGCTTGAGCATCAGCGCAATCGCCGACAATTACAGCGCCTTAGTCAGGCCCTGGAGCGCGCTCGGGCTTTTAATGCGTCGGTGCTGGACAACGCCGCCGAAGGGATCCTGGTAGTGGGCGAGGACGGTGTCATTCGCTTCGCCAACCCGGCGATTTCGCGGCTGCTCAACGCGACGGTGCAGGAACTGCAAGGCGAAGAATTTCTCGATTACCTGCAAAAACCACATTTTTCAGTCTGGGCCGAATCCGATTTTTTCGCCTGTTACAAACGGGGCGAAACCCTGCGTCTGCACGATGCCGTATTACGTACGGCGCCCGGACAGCAGTTGCCGGTCGCGTTGTCCTGCGCGCCACTGCCCTCGGAGCAGCCGTCGATGGTGGTGACCGTGCTGGACATGTCGGTGGTGCGCCATCTGCATCAGCAACTGGAGTTCCAGGCCGTCACTGACCCACTCACCGGTTTGCTCAATCGCCGGGGCTTTTACCAGACCGTGGAAAACCTGTTGCTGCGGGGCGAGCGTTCCGATAGCGCTTGGGTCTTGCTGTATCTGGATCTCGACGGTTTCAAGCGTGTCAACGATTCCCTGGGGCACGACGCCGGCGATCGTGTGTTGCGTTGGGTGTCCGAACAGTTGAAATCCTGCCTACGGCCCTTTGACATTCTGGCCCGCATGGGCGGAGACGAGTTTACGGCGTTTCTGGATCTGGAGTTTCCCGAGCAAGCGGCCAAGATTGCAGAGAAGCTCATCGAACGAGTATCGATCTGTCAGCAAATTGACGGGCTCGATATCGCCCTGGGGGCCAGCATCGGGATTGCCACATTTCCCGATTGCGGTGCCAACCTTGATGGGCTGCTGCGGGCCGCTGACATCGCCATGTATGAAGCCAAGCGTGCCGGGCGTCAGCAATATCGATTCTACGATCATGAGATGAACGGACGGGCACGCTCGCGCCTGATGCTCGAAGACAGCGTGCGCAGCGCCATCGACAATCGGGATTTCAATCTGGTGTATCAGCCTCAGGTGGCGATCGCCGACGGGCGGATTCGCGGATTCGAGGCCTTGCTGCGCTGGCAGCATCCGAGTGTTGGTGATGTGCCGCCGGGGCTGTTTTTACCCTTGCTGGAAGAAGCGCGGCTGATCAGTCGTCTGGGCAGCTGGATCTACCATCGCAGCGCCGGACAACGCAAAGCCTGGGAAACGTTGTTTACCGAGGACCTGGTCCTGGGCATCAGTTTGAGCAGCACGCAATTCGGCATGCCCAATCTGGCCACCGAACTGCGTCAGGTGCTTGAGCGTCATGGCTTGCAACCGCGTCATCTGGAAGTCGAAGTCACGGAAGAAGCCTTGATGCATAACCCCGAAGAAACCCGCAAACAACTGCGCCTGCTGCGCGATCTCGGGGTGCGGGTGGCGTTGGATGATTTCGGTTGCGGGTCCTGCTCGCTGTCGCATCTGCGCGACCTTGAACTGGACACGCTCAAGCTGGACCGCCACTTGATCGCCCGGCTGCCGGAATCCGTACGCGATGCGGCATTGGTGCGCAGTGTGATCGATCTGTGCAAACAGTTCGGCATGCTGGTGATTGCCGAAGGCGTGGAAACGGTCGCGCAATATGACTGGCTGCGAGCCAATGGCTGCGAGTATGTGCAAGGGTTTCTGGTTGCGCGGCCCATGACAGCCGAAGACTCTGGCGAATTTGTGCAGCCATTCGACTGGAGCGCGCTGAGCCGCTGAATTCGCTACACTGGCGACCTTTCAGTGACTCTAATGCCGCCCCGATGACCGTGTTGAAATACCTCCAGGCCTATCCCGCCAACTTGCAGGATCAGGTGCGACAGCTGATCGCCGACGCCCGGCTGGGCGATTACCTGAGCCAGCGTTACCCGGAAAAACACGCGGTGCAGAGCGACAAGGCGCTGTACACGTATGCGCTGGATCTCAAACAGGAGTACCTGCGCAATGCTCCGTCCATCGACAAAGTGTTGTTCGACAACCGCCTGGATCTGACTCACCGCGCGTTGGGCCTGCACACCACGATTTCCCGTGTGCAGGGCGGCAAGCTCAAGGCCAAGAAGGAAATCCGCATCGCGTCGCTGTTCAAGGACGCGCCGTCCGAGTTCCTGAAAATGATCGTGGTGCATGAACTGGCGCACTTCAAGGAGTCGGACCACAACAAGGCGTTCTACAAGTTGTGTGAACACATGTTGCCGGGGTATCACCAGGTCGAATTTGATGTGCGGGTGTACCTGACGTGGCGGGACCTGTAGGAGCTACCGCAGGCGGCGATCTTTGACATTGAAAGGACTGAACGTGACGGACGTAAGCAAAACCAAAAGCAGCTTTTATCGCCGATTGTACGTGGCGTACCTGATCGACAGTGGACTGGCCAGTAGCGTACCGGCACTGATCGAAGCGACCGGCATGCCCCGGCGCACGGCTCAGGACACCATCGTGGCGTTGGCGGATCTGGATATCGTTTGCGAATTCAAGCAGGAAGAGGGCGCTCGCAACCATGCGGGGTGTTATCTGATCCGCGATTGGGGGGCGATTGACCCAGGCTGGATCGAACGTCATCTGCGGGAGATCAAGGCGGTGTTGGAGTATCCCTGAGATTTGCGTTGCCTGTGCTGACGCCTTCGCGAGCAAGCTCGCTCCTACAGTAATCGCGGTTGGATCAAAATTTTTCAATCCAATCGGTACCCTGTGAGAGCTGGCTTGCCAGCGATGGGGCCGTCAGGAACGACGCATTCCAATATGTGGAATACCGTCCTCGTCAAACTCCTCACCGGCCACAACAAATCCGTACCGCCCGTAATACCCCTGCAAATGCGTCTGGGCCGAAAGGTAGATTGGTGTCTGCGGCCAGCGTTCTTCAATCTGCTTCAACGCCTGGTCCATCAACGTATGTCCAAGCCCGGCGCCGCGTGCGTGCGGGGCGATGATCACCCGGCCGATCACGACGTCCCCGCCTTGCAGCTCAGGGTCAAGCAAGCGCAGATAGGCCACCAGTTGATTGCCGTCCCAAGCCATCAGGTGGCACGTGTCACCTTCCAGGTCCTGGCCATCCACGTCCTGATAAGCGCACTGCTGCTCGACGACGAACACCTCGGCGCGCAGCTGCAAAATGGCATACAGCTGTTCCTTTCCCAGATCGCTGTGATGTTTGCAGATCCAATCGACTGTCATTTTTTTACTCCCTGAAAACGTCGTTCCGATACTAAGCGCACTGGCGGCAGAAGTCTTTATGGCGGAGGAATCTGTGATAAAGGCCAAAATGCCATCATTCAATTGTCGCAGCGCAGACTTCTTTGTGTAATCTGCAATGAAGGGCTTTGCAGTGGTTCGATGAGCTAAAGATGGGTACCCGGGGCATGCCGGAACGGGCCTTGGGGTTTTGGCTGAAAACAAGACGGGTAAACCGCCCACTAAGGATTTTCTGGCATGCCGCGATTGCATCGAGCCGTTGCCTTGATTGGATTGTTGCTGGTTCAAAGTGCGGCAGCAGAAAGGTTGCGCCTGGTCGCTGATGCCTGGCCGCCCTTTACCGATGCCACGCTCGTCAATGGTGGCCTGGCCACGGATATCGTCAGCACGGCATTGGCCAGGGCCGGTTATGCCAGTGAGTTTGAACAGGTGCCTTGGGCAAGGGCGCTGATGGGATTGGGTGACGGGCGCTACGATGTGCTGGTCAACGCCTGGTACAACGATGAGCGCAGGAAGATTGGCCAGTTTTCCGGCGAGTACTTGCTCAACCGCGTGCGCTTTATCAAACGCAAAGACGCGCCGATTGAATACAACGATTTGCAGCAGCTGCACACTTACCTGATCGCTGTCGTGCGCGGTTATGCTTATTCGCCGGCGTTCGATGAAGACGAATCGATGCAGAAAGTTCCGGTGCACAGCTTTGCCATGGCAGTGCGCATGCTGGCTGCCGACCGGGTCAAGCTGACCCTTGAAGACGAGTACGTCGCGCGTTATTACCTGGCGCGCGAATCACCCAAAGTACGCAATGCCGTGGAGTTCCTCCCCAAGCCGTTGAGCGAGAACAGCCTGCACATCCTGGTCAGCCTGAAGAACCCCAGGCACCAGCAGATCGTCGCCGGTTTTGACCGGGAGATAGCGGCAATGAAGGCGGATGGAAGTTATGCCAAATTGATGAGGCAGCATGGGATGTGAGTAGGCGGATCCAGAATTGCCGGCCTCATCGCGGGCAGGCCCGCTCCCACAGTGGGCGAAGGTGAACGCAAAACGTGTGACCACCAGATAACCCTGTGGGAGCTGGCTTGGCAGCGATTGCGTCGGTCCGGACAGCGAAAATCTCAATCCTCACTGGTGTCCTTGATCAGGTGCGCCGCCAATGTCCGCAGCGGCCCAAGCTGCCGGCAGATCAACGCCAGTTGAGTCTGCACCAATCGCTGGCCTTCATCGATTTCATCGGGCATTTGTTCCAGCTCGTTGGCCAGCGCTTCCTCTTCATCGCTCTGAATCGCAATCGCGGATTTGCTCGCCAGGCCCTGCGCGATCTCGTCGATACTGGCGGCCAGCTTCACGCCGGCGCCTTCGATCAAGTGCTCGCGCACGTCCGCCGGCAGCGGGGTTTCGCGGTGAGCGCCCAGGCCTGACAGGTAACTGAGCAGCGTGTGCGACAGCACCAGGAAACGAAAGCCCACGTCCGCCTCCTTACGGAAATGCCCTGGCTCCATCAGCATATTGGCCAAGGTGGTCGACAGCGCCGCATCGGCGTTGTGCGCGTTGCGGCGCGCCAGGCGATAGGCCAGGTCGTCACTTTTGCCGGCGGCGTATTGCTGCATGATCTGGCGCAGGTAAATGCTGTTGCAGGTCAGGGTGTTGGCCAGCACTTTGTTCAGGCGTCGACCCTGCCAGTCCGGCAGGAACAGGAACACCGCCAGCCCGGCGATCAGACTGCCGAGCAAGGTGTCGAACAGCCGCGGCAGGAACAGACCGTAACCATCGCCAACCTGATTGAAGCAGAACAGCACCATCAACGTAATCGCCGCTGTCGCCAAGGTGTAACGGGTGGTGCGGTTGGTAAAGAAGACGATCCCGGCGGCGATAGCAAAGCACGACTGGATCAGCGGGTTGGGAAACAGGTCGAATAGCGCCCAGGCCAGAGTCAGGCCGATGGCGGTGCCGATGATTCGCTGACCCAGTTTGCGCCGGGTCGCGCCGTAGTTCGGCTGGCAGACAAAAAGCGTGGTGAGAATGATCCAGTAACCCTGGGACGGGTGGATCAAGTGCACCATGGCGTAGCCGATACTCAAGGCCAGGGGCAATCGCAGGGCATGACGGAACAGCAGCGAAGTCGGCGTCAGCTGCGTGCGCAAACGCAGCCATACATCCTTGAGGTTGCGGGGTGAGCGATCGAGCAGGCTGCTGTCGGTGGCATCGGCCAGGGCATCGGGGTTGCTGGCGTCGCTGAGCAAACGGTCGAGGGTGCCAAGGTTCGCCGTCAGTGCCCGCAACGAGCGTAGCAAACCACGCCAGGCCGGGTTGCTCTGGATGCGCAGGTGTTCGAGGGAGGCATCCAGATCGCTCAACGCTTCGGCGAAGCTGGCGTCGTAGATGAACGGCTGGCGCATCTGGATCGACTCAGCCAGGGCCCGGCAAGCCTTGCCCTGCTGGCGCAGCAGGCGCTGACAGCGGAACAGCACGTCGCTGTGAAAAAACGCTTCGGCCAAGGCGTTGTAAGGATAGTGCGAGGAACTGGCCCGCTCGTGGATGTCCTGGGCGAGGAAATAGAGTTTGAGGTAGCGGCTGACTTTCGAGCCCGGCCGACCATTGCCGACCCGGTGCAGAATGATTTCCTTGGCGGCGTTCAGTGCGGCGACAACACGGCCATTCTGCTGGGCCAGTTCCAGACGTCGTGCTTGCACGTCCATCTGCCGGATCGGCTCGAACAACGACGATTTCAGCTTCAGGTAAAAACCCAGCTCCCGAAACAATCGCGCCAGGCTCTGCTGTACCGGTTGATTGGAAAACAGCGCCTGCCACAGCACCGACAGCAGGCCATACCACGCGGCGCCGGCCACCAATAGCACCGGCTCGTGCCAGAAATCGGTGACCGCACCGCCACGCTGGTCCACGCCGATCATGGTGTAGACCGACAGAATCAGCGTCGCCGAGGCAATCGCGCCATAGCGTTCGCCCAAGGCACCGAGCATGGTCAGGCAGAACGCGGCGAGGGCGAAAGCGATGATGAAGAGGTAGGGATAGGGGAACAGAAGTTCGACGGACAGGGCGGCAACGGCGAAACACACCAGGGTTACCGCCAACGCGTTGAGGCGGCCCTGCCAACTGTCGTCGGTCTCGGCGAGGGCGCTGGCGATAATCCCCAGGAACAACGGGATCAATAGCCCCATTTCATCCTGATACCAGCACAGCGCCATGGTGCCGGTCAGGGCGATGAACACCCGCACGCTGTAGCTGAATTTATCCAGCGCCCACAGGCGCCGCAGAGACTGACGGAGCGAAGTCGATGACATGAAGTGCGAAGGCCTTCCGAGGCAATGACGCTAAATTGAGCCACTAATGACGCCGACGCAATGGCGCCGATCACATCTGACAGCAAAATTTGTTCCTTCCCTGTGACACACGGCATTTGTAGGAGCCGGCTTGTTGGCGATGAATGATCAAGCGGTCTGTCTGGCAGACCGTGTTGTCCGCATCGCTGGCAAGCCAGCTCCTACAGGGCTTTGGGTGTCAGGCGTATTGCGCCGCCGCGTAACCCGAGGCCCAGGCCCACTGGAAATTGAACCCGCCCAAATGCCCGGTCACATCGAGCACTTCGCCGATGAAGTACAAACCAGGGCTTTTCAGCGATTCCATGGTCTTGGAGGAGACTTCATTGGTGTTTACGCCACCCAGAGTCACCTCGGCTGTGCGGTAGCCTTCAGTGCCCGCCGGCACGACTTTCCAGCTTGCCAGTTTTTCCGCGATGGCGGCCATTTCCGCGTGGGTGTATTGCTTCATCGGTTTGGAAACGAACCAGTTGTCCGCCAACAGGTTGGCCATCTTCTTGGTGAAGATTTCACCGAGCAGGGTTTTCAGCTCGCTGTTGGGGCGTTCGGCCTGCTGCTGTTGTAACCAGCTCGGCACGTCGTGGTCCGGCATCAGGTTGATCTCGACCGTATCGCCGGATTCCCAGAACGAAGAAATCTGCAGAATCGCCGGGCCGCTGAGGCCTCGGTGAGTGAACAGGATATTTTCGCGGAAGCTCTGGTCGTTACAGCTCACCAGGCAATCCACCGACGTGCCAGACAGCTCGGTGCACAATTCCTTGAGCTGATCGGTGATGGTGAACGGCACCAGACCGGCACGGGTCGGCAGCAGCTCGTGACCAAATTGCCTGGCCACTTGATAACCGAAACCGGTTGCGCCCAGGGTCGGGATAGACAGACCGCCAGTGGCGATCACCAGGGATTCGCACGTCACTTGACCAAGCGTCGTATCCAGCAAATAGCCTTTTTCCAGCTTCTCGATGGTCTGGATCGAGGTGTCCAGGTGCAGGCTGACGCCGACCTGATCGCACTCGTTCAGAAGCATTTCGAGGATGTCGCTGGACTTGTTATCGCAGAACAACTGGCCGAGTTTTTTCTCGTGGTAAGGCACGCCGTGCTTAGCGACCATGCCGATGAAATCCCACTGGGTGTAACGGGCCAGAGCGGATTTGCAGAAGTGCGCGTTCTGCGAGAGAAAATTGTTCGGTTCGGTGTACATGTTGGTGAAATTACAGCGGCCACCACCCGACATCAGGATTTTCTTGCCAGCCTTGTTGGCGTGGTCGAGCAACAGCACCTTGCGCCCGCGCCCAGCGGCTGTCAGCGCACACATCAATCCTGCGGCGCCAGCGCCAATGATCACGACTTCGGTAGAGCGCAAAACGGTGTCCTCACAAATTTTTAATCCAACGCAAAACCAGTAGGAGCCGGCTTGCGGCGATGCAAACGCTGCGGTCCATCGGGTCGACCGCGTCATCGTTCATCGCCAGCAAGCCGGCTCCTACAGTGAATCAGAGGATGCGAACGCGCAACGAACGGCCCTTGATCTTGCCGTCGTTCAAACGCTGCAGGGCCTGCTTGGCGACGCTGCGATCCACGGCCACGTAAGCCTGGAAGTCGAAGATCGCGATCTTGCCGACCTGAGCGCCCGGAATGCCGGCGTCACCGGTCAAGGCGCCCAGAATGTCGCCCGGACGAACCTTGTCCTTGCGGCCAGCGCCGATGCACAGGGTGCTCATCTGCGGCAGCAGCGGACCACCGCCCTGGGAGGTAAGGTTGTCTACCTGATCCCAGGTCAATGGGGTTTTTTGCAACAGTTCGATGGCTTGTGCGCGCTGTGCTTCGGACGGTGCGACCAGGCTGATCGCGAGACCTTTTTCACCGGCACGACCGGTACGGCCGACGCGGTGGATGTGGATTTCCGAATCACGGGCCAACTCGACGTTGATCACCATGTCCAGGGAATCGATGTCCAGACCACGGGCAGCAACGTCGGTGGCAACCAATACCGAAGTACTGCGGTTGGCGAACATTGCCAGCACCTGATCGCGGTCGCGCTGTTCCAGATCGCCGTGCAGGCCGACGGCGGAAATGCCTTTGGAGGACAGGTGATCAACGGTTTCCTGCACTTGCTGCTTGGTGTAGCAGAAGGCGACGCAGGACGCCGGACGGAAGTGACCCAGGACCTTGGTCACGGCGCTCATGCGGTCGTCCGGGGAGATTTCGTAGAAGCGCTGCTCGATCTGCGTGTCGTCGTGGAACGCTTCGGCCTTCACCTGCTGCGGGTTGCGCATGAACTTTGACGCAAGCTGCTTGATGCCTACCGGGTAGGTGGCAGAGAACAGCAGGGTCTGGCGACGCTCCGGGGCCTGCATGATGATTTCTTCGATGGAGTCGTAGAAACCCATGTCGAGCATGCGGTCGGCTTCGTCGAGGATCAGCGTGTTCAGGCCATGAAGGACCAGCGAACCCTTGCGCAGGTGCTGCTGGATACGACCCGGGGTGCCGACGATGATGTGTGCGCCGTGCTCCAGCGAAGCGATCTGCGGGCCGAGGGAAACACCGCCGCACAGGGTCAGGACCTTGATGTTGTCTTCGGCGCGGGCCAGACGACGGATTTCCTTGGCGACCTGATCAGCCAGTTCGCGGGTCGGGCACAGGATCAGTGCCTGGCAACCGAAGTAGCGCGGGTTGATCGGGTTCAGCAGGCCGATACCGAAGGCAGCGGTCTTGCCGCTGCCGGTCTTGGCCTGGGCGATCAGGTCCATCCCCTTGAGGATCACCGGCAAGCTTTGCGCCTGGATCGGCGTCATCTGGGCATAACCGAGGGAGTCGAGGTTAGCCAGCATGGCGGCGGACAGCGGCAAAGTATTAAATTCGGTGGCGATGGTGGTCACGGGACTGGCCTGCAAAACAAAATGTCGCGCAGTGTACCAGTCCGGTGGCCATTCGCCCTAAGGTTCGATGTGCTCTTCCGGACGCTTGACGCGCCGTCCGTCTTCCTTTGAGAGTTGCGAGAAGATGGTCGCGGCCAGCATGGCCATGATTCCGACGGTCACGAAGGTCAGCTGGAATGCACCCAAAACCGTCTCTACGCCGTCGTTTCCAATCTCCGCCGTGAACCCGCCAAGCAGCGCACCGGCGCAGGCAACGCCCAGG
Organism: Pseudomonas sp. P1.8; assembly: GCF_001269805.1. Taxonomy (NCBI): domain Bacteria; kingdom Pseudomonadati; phylum Pseudomonadota; class Gammaproteobacteria; order Pseudomonadales; family Pseudomonadaceae; genus Pseudomonas; species Pseudomonas sp. P1.8. The sequence goes on along the minus strand of NZ_LHVM01000023.1, from coordinate 175,699 downwards.
CTCAGGGACAACTGCGCGACCACCGACAGCAGGCTGTTGCCGCTGCTGGCGCTGGCGTCGTCGAGGTCGATCAGGGTCACGGTGTTCATCGCAGTGAACTGCAAGGAGTTGATCGCCCCGAGCACTGCCAGCAGACACAACAGCAGCCAATATGGCGTCTGCTCGCTGACAAGTCCCATGCTCGCCAGCATGATCCCCAGCGCCAGGGTGTTGCCGGTGAGCACGATGCGGTAGCCCAGGCGTTCGATCAGCGGTCGCGCCACCCACTTGGCGACCATCGCCGCAGCGGCCAGCGGCAACATGCTCATCCCGGCCTGGGACGGTGAATAGCCCAGCGCCACTTGCAGCAGCAACGGCACCAGAAAGGGCAGGGCACCGCTGCCGAGGCGGGCGAACAGGTTGCCGAGAATGCCCACGGCAAAGGTCCGGGTCTTGAACAGCGAAGGCGCAAACAATGGGTTTTCGATATGCCCGGCGCGCAGCCAGTACGCGGCGAGGCACGCCATGCCGCCGAACAGCAGCAACATCACTCGCAAGTGCGGCAGGTGCAGTTCGCCCAGGCCTTCCATGGCGATGGTGATCAGAATCATCGCCGCGCCAAACAGCACGAAGCCCAGACTATCGAAACGGGTGCGCTCGGAACCGCGCAGGTCCGGGATGAATCTCCACACGGCGTAGCAGCCGACCAACCCCACCGGCAGGTTGATCAGGAAGATCCAGTGCCAGGTCAGGTACTGCACCATCCAGCCGCCCATGGTCGGGCCGATCAACGGGCCGAGCAGGCCGGGAATGGTGATGAAACCCATGATCCGCACCAGTTCCGAGCGCGGGTAGGCGCGCAGCACCACCAGTCGCCCGACCGGCAACATCAATGCGCCGCCCAGTCCCTGAATGACGCGGGCACCGATCAACTGGGACAGGCTGGTCGATAGCGCGCAGAGCAGCGAGCCGAGACTGAACAGCAGGATCGCACTGAAGAAGATTTTCTTGGTGCCGAAGCGGTCGGCAATCCAGCCAGAGGCGGGAATCAGCAAAGCGACGGTGAGCATGTAGGCGATGATCACGCCCTGCATGCGCAACGGGTCTTCGGCAAGGTCCCGGGCCATGGCCGGCAGGGCGGTGTTGAGGATGGTGCCGTCGAGGGACTGCATGAAGAAGGCAATGGCAACCACCCAGGGAATCCAGCGGGCGGTAACGGCGTCGAGAGGCGGGCGGTTGGGCATGGGACCTCTTGTCAGGGAAGATCAGCGTTTCACCGATACTGTAGGAGCTGGCTTGCCGGCGATGAGGCGGTCAAATTCAACATAGTTGTTGGCAGAAAGACCGCGATCACTGGCAAGCCAGCTCCTACAGGGTATTGCGGTGTTACAGGGTCAAGGTCAATCGGCTGACAAGGGCCCCCGGCAGGAGCGCCGATGCCGTTGCCCGCTGACTGTAAGTACTCGCCGACAGCAGCAACTCGCGCTCCTCGGTCAGCGCTTCCAGCTGCGAACCCAGCAGGCTGAAGGCACTGTCATCAAACCGCATGGTGCTCACCGGCGCCTGAATCTCGCCGTTCTCGACCCAGAACGTGGCAAACCGAGTCATGCCGGTCAGGCGTGCCGCCGGTTGATCCGAGTAGTTCAGGTACCACAGGTTGCTGATGTACAAACCGGTCCCCAGTTGTTGGAGGATGTCTGCCTCTGGCAATGCCCCGGCCTGCATGTTCAACGCGCTCGGCGATTCACCGCCGCTGGCACCGTTGGCGCTCAGGCCATATTCAGCGGCGCTGCGTGAGCCCACCAGTTGCGCGCCGGCCTTGCCCTGGACAATCAACTCAAGGTCGCTGCGTGGATAGCCTTCCTCGGAGAACGCCGGGCTCAATGAACCGCTGACTTTTTCATCCAGCGAAACCAGCGGGCTGAACGACTGGTCGCCGCCGTAGAGCTTTTGCAGCGGGCTGCTTTTACTGGCAATCGACTGCGCCGAAAAACCGCCCCAGCACAGCATGCCCATGATTTCTTCCAGCGCGGCCGGCGCAAGGTAAGCGCGGTACTGACCCGGTGCCAGCGTGCGCAATGGGCGACCCAAATACTCCAGTTGTTCTCGGGCCTGCTGGAAGCGCCTGGCAAATCCTTCGCTGCTCCAGTCGTGCCCGGCATAGCAGGCTTTCACCGCCTGACCGTTTGCGTGGAACAGGCTGAAATCGAAATTGAAGCTGTTGGCCTGATGCCAGCCGAATGCGCCTGAGGAGCTGGCGAAGCCGCGGCTGATGGGGCCGGCCGCGTAAAAGCCGACCAGGTCCAGTCCTTCGGCGGCCTTGGCAATCTCGGCGACCACCTGTTCGGTATCCGGCAGCGGATGCTCCTGCACATTCTCGCTCTGCCAGCCGTTATGGTTGAGCAGCAGGTACGGGTCCTGCGGCAGCAGCGGCAGCGTTTCGCGCAGCTGTTGCACACCTTCCATCAAGCGCTGAAGGTCAACTTCAGCGTCGCCCGACAGGGTGATGTGCAGGTCGGCGTGGCGACCATCGTTGATCAGCTTCAGACCGATGCTCGCTTGCTGCACCTGTCCGGCCTGACGCACCTTGGCGTGATTGAAGCGCACGAAGGCCGATGACTCGGCGGCGTAGCTGAGGGTGAACTGCTCTGGTTCGTTCAGCGCTTCGCGCAAACCAGTGACCAATGCCTTGAACGACTCGGCCTGAGCTTTCGATGGACTCATCAGGCATCTCCCCCAAACACATCAACGTTGCTGAACACGCAGGCCGGCGAGGCATGGCCGACGCGAATCACCTGATTCGGTTCGCCCTTGCCGCAGTTCGGTGTGCCGAGCACCTTGAAGGTGCTCGCATCGCCAACAGCGCTGAGGCTCTTCCAGAACTGCGCGGAAATCGCCCGGTAATTCGGATTTTTCACCACGCCTTTGAGCTCGCCATTCTCGATCAACTGGCCCCATTCACAGCCGAACTGGAATTTGTTGCGCGCATCGTCGATGGACCACGAGCGGTTGGTGCTCATCAGGATGCCGTGCTCGATGTTGCCGATCAGTTGTTCCAGCGGCTGATCGCCGGGCTCGATATTGAGGTTGGCCATGCGGTCGATCGGCGGACGGTTCCAGCCGCAGGCGCGGCTGTTGGCGACGCCATCCATACCCGCGCGGAACTGCGACAGCGCGCCACCCAGCGGGCGCAGCAACCGGCCTTCGCGGATCAGGAATTGTTTGCTGGCGGCGCTGCCTTCGTCGTCATGGCCGTAGCTGGCGAGCTGTTCGGGGATGTCCGGGTCGAAGGTCACGTTGAGCAATTTCGAGCCGTATTGCAGGCTGCCGAAATCTTCGGCTTTGACGAAACTGGTGCCGGCGTAATTGCGTTCATCGCCAAGGATGCGGTCCAGTTCCAGCGGATGACCGATGGATTCGTGGATCTGTAACATCATCTGGTCGGGCATCAGTAGCAGATCGCGCTGGCCCTGCGGAGTGTTTGGTGCCAACAGCAATTGCAGCGCCTGATCGGCGACTTGCGCGCCGGCACCGATCAGGCCGCAACGGCTGATGACATCGGCACCGCCCTGCTGGCCGAAGTTCTCGCGGCCAAGGCTGCGGGTCTGGCTGTCGTTGCCGTCGTAGGCCGTAACGTCCATGCCCGGATAGACAAAACGTTGGGCCTGGCGCAATTCGGCACCAGCGCTGTTGAGGTAGATCTGCTCGACGTGGGTGATACCGAGGCTGACTTGCCAATTGACCAGGCGTTCATCCTTGGGTACGGCGGCGGACTCGGCACCGAGCAGTTGATAGCAGTCGCTCAGGGACGGGAACGGCTGATCGAGATTTGGCGAGAAGTAATCGGCGCGATCACTTGAAACGGCCTGAGCGCGCAGATCCAGCAGGGCGTGGGGTTTGAGTCGTCGAGCTTGTTGCTCGGCGCGGTCCAGCGCCGCTTGCAGGCCTTGTGGCGACAGGTCATTAGTTGCGGCATAGGCTTCTACACCATTGACCCGCACCGTCAGCATCGCCCCTTCGTCACGGCTCAGGCTCGGTGGTTCGGCGACGTTCTTGCGTACCGACAGGTACTGGCCGGACTCGCGCACGTAACGCAGGGAAAAGAATTCAGCGCCCGTGCGCAAGGCAGCAAAACGCTGCTTGAGCTGGGGGTGGAAATCGAACATTCGGGAACCTCCTTGGTATGGAGTGACGGTGAAGCGGTGTAGCGAGGGGAGAGGTGAAACGATTGCGTGGCGCTAGATTAGGCTTGCGCGGGGGGAGGATCAAGTTTGGAATGGGGTAGGGGTGGATTGCTGAGTCTGACGGCACGATGTGTGCTGAATGGTCTGGCCTCATCGCTGGCAAGCCAGCTCCCACAGTGACCAAGTTGGACGCAAATTTTGCGGCCGACATAAAACCTGTGGGAGCTGGCTTGCCAGCGATTGGCCGTGACGCGGTATAACGCCTTACGCGATCTGGGTCACTTCACGCAAAGGCTTGCCCTTCACCGGCGCTTCACCCGCCACATAATAAGTGGCGGTGCTGCGCGGCAATGGTTTGCGGCCACGGATCTTGTCGGCGATTTTCTCCGCCATCATGATCGTCGGTGCATTGAGGTTGCCGGTGGTGATGATCGGCATGATCGAGGCATCGACCACACGCAGAGCTTGCATGCCGTGCACGCGACCTTCGCCATCGACCACGGCCATGTCGTCGGTGCCCATCTTGCACGAGCAGGACGGGTGGAACGCGGTTTCGGCGTGTTCGCGGATGAACTTGTCCAGCTGCTCATCGGATTGCACGTCGATGCCTGGGCTGATTTCTCGGCCACGGAAAGCGTCCAGTGCAGGTTGCTGCATGATTTCACGGGTCAGGCGAATGCCGTCGCGGAATTCCTGCCAGTCCTGCTCGGTGGCCATGTAGTTGAACAGGATGCTCGGGTGCTGGCGCGGGTCCTTGGACTTGGCCTGGATGCGCCCGCGGCTTGGCGAACGCATGGAGCCCATGTGCGCCTGGAAACCGTGTTCTTTCACACCGTTGCTGCCGTTGTAGTTAATGGCGACCGGCAGGAAGTGGTACTGGATGTTCGGCCACTCGAACTCTTCACGGGTACGGATGAAACCGCCGGCTTCGAACTGGTTGCTGGCGCCGATGCCGGTGCCGTTGAACAGCCACTCGGCGCCGATGGCCGGCTGGTTGTACCAGAGCAGCGACGGGTACAGCGAGACCGGTTGGGTGCACGCGTATTGCAGGTACAGCTCAAGGTGATCCTGCAGGTTTTCACCGACACCCGGCAGGTCGTGAACCACCGGAATGTCGAGCTTGTTCAGCAGTTCGGCCGGGCCGACGCCGGAGCGTTGCAGGATCTGCGGCGAAGCGATGGCGCCGGAGCACAGCAGTACTTCCTTGCGCGCTTTGACTTCAACGCGCTCCTCAGCGTCGCCGACCAGGTAACGCACGCCGACCGCACGCTTGCCGTCGAACAGGATCTTGTCGGTCAGGGCGTGGGTAACGATGGTCAGGGTCGAACGCTTTTTGGCGACGTCCAGGTAACCGCGTGCGGTGGAGGCACGACGACCTTTCGGCGTCACGGTGCGGTCCATCGGGCCGAAGCCTTCTTGCTGGTAACCGTTGAGGTCTTCGGTGCGCGGGTAACCGGCCTGCACACCGGCTTCAACCATGGCGTGGAACAGCGGGTTGTTGCCTGCCTTCGGCGTGGTCACGCTGACCGGGCCGTCGCCACCGTGGTAGTCGTTCGGGCCGATGTCACGGGTTTCGGCCTTGCGGAAATACGGCAGGCAATCGAGGTAGGTCCAGTCTTCCAGACCTGGCAGTTTGGCCCAGCCATCGTAGTCCATGGCGTTGCCGCGGATGTAGCACATGCCGTTGATCAGCGAAGAACCACCCAGGCCCTTGCCGCGACCGCATTCCATCCGGCGACCGTCCATGTGTGGCTCGGCATCGGTTTCGTAGGCCCAGTTGTAGCGACGGCCCTGCAGCGGGAACGCCAGTGCGGCCGGCATTTGCGTGCGGAAGTCGAAACGGTAGTCCGGGCCGCCGGCTTCGAGCAGCAGGACGGTGACGCCTGCGTCTTCAGTCAGACGGGTCGCCAGAGTGTTACCGGCCGAGCCGGCACCGATGATGATGTAATCGAATTCTTGGGACATTGAATGCACCCTCTTTGAAGTTGGTCAGGTCTTGGCGAGTGCTGCGCACTCGATCGCCAGCAAGCCGGCTCCTATAGAAGTGCGGGGCGCCGTGACTGTTGTGCACGACGCCACCTGTAGGAGCCGGCTTGCTGGCGATAGCGGGCTCCCGGGAGAAGCAGAGGCTGCCTTAGAACACCGAGACGTAATCGCCCAGCTCAACCTGTACCGATTTGATGCGGGTGAAGTTGTTCAGCGAGCTGATCCCGTTCTCACGGCCAACGCCCGACTGCTTGTAGCCGCCCACCGGCATCTTCGCGTCGGACTCGCCCCAGGCGTTGATCCAGCAGATACCGGCTTCCAGTTGATGAATCACGCGGTGGGCGCGGTTCAGGTCCTTGGTGACGATACCGGCGGCCAGGCCGAAGTCGGTGTCGTTGGCCCGACGGATCACTTCTTCTTCGGTTTCGTAGGTGAGGATCGCCATCACCGGGCCGAAGATTTCTTCGCGAACGATGGTCATGTCGTCGGTGCAGTCGGTGAACACGGTCGGTGCCACGAACGCGCCTTTGGCGAATTCGCCGTCGGTCATGCGGTCGCCGCCGCACAGAACGCGAGCGCCTTCTTCCTTACCTTTGGCGATGTAACCCAACACGCTTTCCATGTGGGCGAAGCTGACCAGCGGGCCGAAGTTGGTGTTTTCGTCTTCCGGGTTGCCGACGCGGATGCGCGCAACACGCTCAACGATCTTGGCTTCGAACGCAGCTTTCAGGTGGGCTGGTACGAACACGCGAGTGCCGTTGGTGCAGACCTGACCGGAGCTGTAGAAGTTGGCCATCATTGCGGTGTCGGCGGCGCGATCGAGGTCGGCGTCGTCGCAGATGATCAGCGGGGATTTGCCGCCCAGTTCCATGGTCACGTCTTTGAGGGACGAGGCCGAAGCGCTGGCCATGACTTTCTTGCCGGTGTCGGTGCCGCCGGTGAAGGAGATCTTCTCGATGCGTGGGTGCTCGGTCAACCAGGTGCCGACTTCACGGCCGCTGCCGGTCAGGACGTTGAAAACGCCGTCGGGCAGGCCGGCTTCGGTGTAGATCTCGGCCAGTTTCAGGGTGGTCAGCGAGGTGACTTCGCTTGGTTTGAAGATCATCGCGTTACCGGCCGCCAGGGCCGGGGCGGATTTCCACAGGGCGATCTGGATCGGGTAGTTCCACGCGCCGATGCCGGCAACCACGCCCAGCGGCTCGCGCCGGGTGTAGACGAACGACGTGGTGCGCAGCGGAATCTGCTCGCCTTCGATGGCCGGTACCAGGCCTGCGTAGTATTCCAGCACGTCAGCACCGGTGACGATGTCGACGTAGCGGGTTTCGGAGTACGACTTGCCGGTGTCCAGGGTTTCCAGGGCAGCCAGTTCGTCGTTGCGCTCGCGCAGGATTTCCACGGCGCGACGCAGGATGCGCGAGCGCTCCATGGCGGTCATCGCCGCCCAGATTTTCTGGCCCTTTTCGGCGCTGACAACAGCGCGCTCTACGTCTTCCTTGGTCGCACGCTGGACCTGTGCGAGGACTTCACCGTTAGCCGGGTTGATGGCTTCGAAAGTGGCGTCGCTGCTGGCGTCGGAGTACGCGCCATCGATGTAGAGTTTTTGCAGTTCGAAACGGGCCATAAAGTCCTCGCAAGAGCATTAAGTGGTTGGCGCGAGTCAGGGTTGAGCGTCTATGTGTGCTCTAACTCACCCGCTTGGCCAATTGGATATCCATGTATTCGTAAGCGATCTGTTGCGCCTGCCCGGTGTCGAAAGCGTCTCCCGACAGCGCGCCGCGCAACCACAAACCGTCGATCAACGCTGCCAGGCCGCGGGCGGCGCTGCGCGCATCATCGAGCGCCAGCACGCGGCGGAACTGGCAGCACAGGTTGGAATACAGACGGTGATCGTTGATCCGCTGCAACCTGTGCAAAGACGGCTGGTGCATGCTGGTGGCCCAGAAGGCCAGCCAGGTTTTCATTGCCGGGCCATTGACCTGGCTGGCGTCGAAGTTGCCTTCGATGATCACCTGCAGATGCGCCCGTGGGCTGTCATCTGCCAGCGCCTGACGGCGCGCGGTGACGCTCTCGCTGAGGGCGGTCATCAGATACCGCATCGTGGCGGCGATCAGGCCATTCTTGTCCTGAAAGTAGTGACTGATGATGCCATTCGAGACACCGGCCAAACGGGCGATCAGCGCAATGCTGGCGTCCCCCATTCCGACCTGATCGACTGCCTGCAATGTGGCTTCGATCAATTGCTGACGACGGATGGGTTGCATACCGACCTTGGGCATCTTGCACATCTCCTTAGGCCTTCCGGCAGACGTAGAACGTCTATCGGCTTGTAGGCCAGTCTATTTTGTTTTGATTGAACGTTCAATCAACAAAGAATAAGATCTGCGACAAATCGTCGCTGCCTGGAGATTTTTTCCACGTGTAGCGGCGAAAAAAATCGACTTCCGAAACTGCTCGAAACCTGCGCGCTGCGGCGCCTACGGGCTTCGGGCTTTTTTCGGGCTGTCTTTATATCACCCGTCGGTCGGCTGCCCACTAACCGATTAGTCGGGTAACACGTTTGTCTTGCGTTCTTCTCTCGCACTGCCCGGAGCATCTGTGCCATGAGTTCTGCCTCGCTAATAAAGACCCCACCGGAAAAGGTGACGGTCAACGGTTGGGTGTTTTACACCTCTACCGCGTTGATTCTGTTGTTGACCGCCATTCTGATCATCGCCCCGCAAGAGGCCGGCAGAATGCTGGGTACGGCGCAAGCCTGGCTGTCCCGCAGCTTCGGTTGGTACTACATGGTAGTGATCGCCGCCTACCTGATTTTTGTCGTCGGCCTGGCGTTCTCGTCCTACGGCAAACTGAAACTGGGCAGCAAGGACGACACCCCGGACTTCAGCTACGGCGCCTGGGCGGGGATGCTGTTTTCGTCGGGTATCGGCATCTCGCTGCTGTACTTTGGTGCATCGGAGCCGCTCGACCACTACTTCAATCCGCCGGAAGGCGTCTCCGCCAGCAACCTCGCGGCACGTCAGGCGGTTCAACTGACATTCATGCACTGGGGCCTGCATGGCTGGGCGATCTATGCGCTGGTGGGGTTGGCGGTGGCATATTTTGCGTATCGCCATAACCAGCCGCTGGCGCTGCGCTCGGCGTTGTATCCGCTGGTGGGCGAGCGTTGGGTCAAAGGCGCTGCCGGCCATGCGGTGGACGGCTTCGGCATGTTCGTGACCCTGTTGGGTCTGGTGACCAACCTGGGGATCGGTTCGCTGCAAGTGTCGTCGGGGCTGGAAAACCTGTTCGGCATGGAACACAGCAACACTAACCTGCTGATCGTGATCATCGTGATGAGCACCGTGGCGACCATTGCTGCCGTGTCGGGCGTGGAAAACGGCATCCGTCGTCTGTCCAACCTCAACATCGTGCTGTTCAGCGGCCTGCTGATTTTCGTGCTGCTGTTCGGCCCGACCCTGCACCTGCTCAACGGCTTCGTGCAGAACGTCGGCGACTACTTGAACGGCGTGGTGCTGAAGACCTTCGACCTTTACGTGTACGAAGGCGACAGTGAGAAGTCCGACCGTTGGTTGGGCCTGTGGACCCTGTTCTACTGGGCCTGGTGGATTTCCTGGGCACCGTTCGTTGGCATGTTCATCGCGCGTATTTCCCGTGGTCGCACGGTGCGTGAACTGGTGGCGGGTGTGCTGCTGATCCCGCTGGGCTTCACCCTGGCGTGGCTGTCGATCTTCGGTAACTCGGCCCTGGATCTGGTGATGAACCACGGGGCCGTGGAGCTCGGAAAGACCGCACTGGAACAGCCATCCATGGCGATCTACCAGTTGCTGGAACATTACCCCGCGTCGAAAGTAGTGATCGGCGTGTCGATCTTCGTCGGCTTCGTGCTGTTCCTGACCCCGGCGGATTCCGGTGCTGTAATGATGGCCAACCTGTCGTGCAAGGGCGGCAACGTCGACGAAGACGCTCCACACTGGCTGCGGATTTTCTGGTCGGTAGTGATCACCCTGGTGACCATCGGCTTGCTGTTTGCCGGCAACTTCGAAGCCATGCAAACCATGGTGGTGCTGGCGGGACTGCCGTTCTCGGTGGTGCTGGTGTGCTTCATGTTCGGCTTGCACAAGGCCATGCGCCAGGACGTGCAGATCGAACAGGAGCAAGCGCAGTTGGCTGAACGTGGCCGTCGTGGTTTCAGCGAGCGTTTGACTCAGCTGGACCTGCAGCCGAGCCAATCGGTGGTGCAACGCTTCATGGACAAACAGGTGAGCCCGGCATTGGAAGATGCGACGGCGCAGATGCGTGCGCAAGGTCTGGAAGTGCAGACGTTGCTCGGCAAGTCCAAGCGTTGCATGGGCGTGCGCGTGGAGATGGAAGAGGGCAACCCTTTCGTCTACGAAGTGAGCCTGGATGGCTATCTGGCCACGCCGACCGAGTCTGTTCAATCCGATGAGGCGCGTCAGCGTTTCTATCGTGCCGAGGTGTACCTGCACAACGGCAGCCAGGACTACGACCTGATGGGCTTCACTCAGGATCAGATCACCCGTGACGTGCTCGATCAGTTTGAAAGCCATCGGCAGCTCCTTGGCCGGGTTTATAGCTGAGTTGTGAGTAGCGCCTTTGTAGGAGCTGGCTTGCCAGCGAATGCCATACCGCGGTGTATCTGATACACCGCCATCGCCGGCAAGCCGGCTCCTACAGAGATAGCGTTGATACGAATAACGCGTTCAAACAAAAACGCCGCGATCCTCTCGCGGCGTTTTTGTGTCTGTTGCCTTACCCCAGGTTCTTGCCGAGCAGCGCGTGATACAGCTCGCTGTCACCCAGTATCCCCACCACATGGTTATTGTCGTGCAGCACCAGTTTGTTGCCGGTCTGATAACGAATCTGCAATGCGTCGCGCATGCCGATGTTCGAGTCCACCAGGGTTGGCCGACGACCCAGGCCTTCAACGGCCTGACCCGGTATCCAGTTCTGCAAGTCCAGCGCCGAGCCGTTCTGGCGAGCACCCTTGATGGTGTTGCCTTCCGCCAGATCCAGCCACGAATCGCCGCCCGGATCGAGGCACACTGAACCGTTGATGCGTTTGCAGTTGTCCAGTGTGCGCATCAGGCTGCGGCCGCACAGCACGTTCAGCGGGTTAGTGTGGGCGACGAAGGTTCGTACGTAGTCGTCCGCCGGGTTGAGGACGATTTCTTCCGGTTTGCTGTATTGGATGATCCGACCGTCTTTCATGATCGCGATGCGGCTACCCAGCTTCAGGGCTTCATCGAGGTCGTGACTCACGAACACAATGGTCTTGCTCAGCTTGCGTTGCAGTTCCAGCAGTTCATCCTGCAAGCCCTGACGGATCAGCGGGTCGAGTGCCGAGAACGGTTCGTCCATCAGCAGGATGTCAGCGTCCATGGCTAGCGCACGGGCCAGGCCCACTCGCTGCTGCATACCACCGGAAAGCTCATCGGGTTTCTTGTTGCGCCATTGGGTCAGGCCCACCAGTTCGAGTTTCTCGTCGACCAGTTTCTTGCGTTCTTTCTCCGGACGACCCTGCATTTCCAGACCAAAACTGATGTTTTCGCGCACGGTCAGCCAGGGCATCAAGGCGAACTTCTGGAACACCATCGCGATGCGCTTGGTGCGCATCATTTTCAGTTCTGCCGGGGTGCAGGAGGCGATGTCGATCTGTTTGCCTTCATGCTCGACGAACAGCTTGCCGCGACTCACGGTGTTGAGGCCATTGATGCAGCGCAGCAGGCTGGACTTGCCGGAGCCGGACAGGCCCATCAGCACGCAGATTTCACCTTTCTCGATATCCAGGCTGGCTTTTTCAACGCCGACAATCTGCCCGGTCTTTTTCAGGATTTCGTTTCGGGTCATGCCTTGGTCGAGCAGTTTCAAGGCTTCGCGCGGATCTCTGGCGAAGATCACGTCGACGTCTTCAAAGCGAATAATGCTCATGCGTCACCCCCTACTTTGGCGTCGGGTTGTTTGCAGATACGGTCGAGCATGATCGCCAGCAGTACGATCGCCAGGCCCGCTTCGAAGCCTAGGGCGATATCAGCGGTATTCAGTGCGTTGACCACCGGTTTGCCCAATCCATCGGCGCCCACCAGTGCCGCGATCACCACCATCGACAACGACAGCATGATGCACTGGGTGATGCCGGCCGCGATGCTCGGCATGGCGTGAGGCAGTTCGATCCGTGAGAGCAATTGGCGACGCGAGCAGCCGAAGGCCTTGCCGGCGTCCATCAGTTCTTGCGGGACATCGCGGATGCCCAGGTAGGTCAGGCGGATCGGCGCGGCAATGGCGAACACCACTGTGGAGATCAGGCCCGGCACCACGCCCAGCCCGAAGAGGGTCAGGGTAGGAATGAGGTAAACGAAGGTCGGTACGGTCTGCATCAGATCGAGTACCGGACGCATTACAGTGTAGAACATCGGTTTGTGTGCGGCGACGATGCCCAACGGCACGCCGATCAATACGCAGACCAGGGTGGCGAACAACACCTGGGCGAGGGTTTCCATGGTTTCCTGCCAGTACCCCAGATTGAGGATCAGCAGGAAGGAGGCGATGACAAAGGCGGTGAGGCCCCATTTGCGTTGGATGAAGTGGGCGAGCAGTGCGATCAGGCCGATCAATGCCAGCGGGTTGAACCAGGTCAGCGCAAAAGTCACGCCGTGGATCATCGTTTCCAGTGTCACGGCGATGGCGTCGAAGGTGTTGGCGCCGTGTTGCGTCAACCATTCAACGAAGCCTGCGATGTACTGGCCTAAAGGTATTTTCTGATCAATCAGCATGGTAGTGAACGTCCGCATGCGAGGAAATAAACAGCCCGGGCGGCTACACCGCCCGGCATAAGCGATGCTCCCTGATTCAAGGCGTCAGTTTGGCTTTCACGGCCTCCAGGCCAGGTTTACCGTCAATGGTGGTCACGCCAGCGAGCCAGGTATCGAGCACCTGTGGATTCTTTTTCAGCCAGGCCTTGGCGGCCGCGTCAGGCTTCATCTTGTCGTCCAGGATGTTGCCCATCAGTTCGCTTTCCATGTCGACGGTGAACTCCAGGTTCTTCAGCAACTGACCCACGTTGCTGCACTCCTGGGCGTAACCCTTGCGGGTGTTGGTCGCCACGGTGGCGGCACCGAAATCCGGGCCGAAGAAGTCATCGCCACCGGTCAGGTACTGGATTTTGAAACGCTTGTTCATCGGGTGCGGCGCCCAGCCGAGGAACACCACGGCGGTGTCGCGTTTCTGTGCGCGGTCGACCTGCGAGAGCATGCCGGCTTCGCTGGACTCGACCATCTTGAAACCAGCGTCCTTGAGACCGAAAGCGTTCTTGTCGATCATCGACTGGATAAGGCGGTTGCCGTCGTTGCCCGGCTCGATGCCATAGATCTTGCCGTCGAGTTCTTTCTTGAATTTGGCGATGTCGGCGAAGTCATGCAGCCCTTTGTCGTACAGCGCCTGCGGAACGGCGAGGGTGTACTTGGCGCCTTTGAGGTTGGTGCGCACAGTCTCGACGGTGCCCGCATCGCGGTAGGCCTTGATGTCGTTTTCCATGGTCGGCATCCAGTTGCCCAGGAACACGTCCATGTTCTTGCCGTCGGCCAGGGACTTGTAGGTCACGGGCACGGAAATCATGGTGGTCTTGGTCTTGTAGCCGAGGGCGTTGAGTACGACGCTGGTGGTCGCGGTAGTCGCGGTGATATCGGTCCAGCCGACATCGGAGAAGTTTACGGTGCTGCATTGGGCCGGTTCGGCGGCTTGCGCGAGAACCGGCAGACTAAGCAGGGCGGCCAACAACAACGACGGGGAACCTTTCATGGATGGACTCCTTGGTGTTTTTTTTGGCAGTGTTCCGACTGGACCACCGCACTTATAGGTTGCGGTTGGATGGCGTTCTGGAGACAGCTCTACCACGGCGCCTTGCAATCGAGTCGATATGATCATGTACCAGTGAAAATCTGACGCCTACAGGGTGCGTCGTATCCAGTACAGGGATGGTCGCATCCAGTGTCGGTGAAGTCGTTTACAGATTTTTTCAGCCTCCTTCGTCCTTCCTGAGCGCAAATAAACGGCTAAAACGCGGCGTAAAAGACACGCGGCGTTCGTGGGCATGAGTGCGTCGGTTAGAGACGTCGAACAACTGGATAAAAGCTTGATGATGCGGCCACCTCGACGGATTGCAGCTTGAGCGTAGCAGCTCCGTCACCGGGCGTTTTTGCGCCTGGAGTTGGTACATCCAGGAGTTCTGCAGTCATGGCTATCAGTGTTTTCGACCTGTTCAAAATCGGCATCGGCCCTTCCAGTTCACACACCGTGGGGCCTATGCGGGCGGCCGCGCTGTTCGTTCAGGGCCTGCGTGAGCGAGGGTTGCTGGAACACGTGCGGCGCGTCGAAGTCCAGCTGTTCGGCTCGTTGTCGGCCACCGGTATCGGGCATGGCAGCGACAACGCGGTCGTCATGGGTTTGATGGGCGAGTGGCCGGATGCGATCGATCCGTCGCAAATCGGCATTCGTATCGCCACGCTGCGCGAAACCGATACGCTGCTGCTCGACAGTCGCTTGCCGGTGCCCTTCATCTGGGCCCGGGACATGCGCCTGATCGACGAGAACCTGCCATACCATCCCAACGCCATGACCCTGATTGTCGAGGGTGATGACGGCGAGTTGTCTCGCGACACCTACTATTCGGTCGGCGGTGGTTTTGTCGTCGATGAGGCTCAGGCTTCCAGCGGTGTCGTCGACCTCGACCGCACTGTATTGCCTTATGACTTTTCCAGCGCTGCCGAGCTGCTGGAGCTATGTAAGAAGCACAACCTGCGGGTGGCCGAACTAATGATGGCCAACGAAAAGGTCTGGCGCAGCGAGGAGGAAATCCGCAGCGCCCTGATGACGCTCTGGCGTGCCATGCAGGATTGCGTCGAGCAGGGTCTCAAGCATGAAGGCATCCTGCCCGGTGGTCTGAACGTGCGCCGTCGCGCGGCCAAACTGCATCGCAGTTTGCAGGAGCTGAACAAGCCCAACGTCATTGGCTCGACCTTGAGCGCAATGGAATGGGTCAACCTGTTCGCCCTGGCGGTCAACGAAGAAAACGCCGCCGGCGGGCGCATGGTTACGGCACCAACCAATGGCGCGGCGGGAATCATTCCAGCGGTGTTGCACTACTTCATGAAGTTCAGCGAAGCGGTGACCGACGCCAACGTTGTCGATTACCTGCTTGGCGCGGCGGCGGTGGGAATTCTGTGCAAGAAGAACGCTTCGATCTCTGGCGCCGAGGTTGGATGCCAGGGTGAAGTCGGATCGGCCTGCGCCATGGCGGCGGCGGGGCTGGCGGAAATCCTCGGCGCCACGCCGGAGCAACTGTGCAACGCGGCGGAGATCGGCCTGGAGCATAACCTCGGCCTGACCTGCGATCCGGTGGGCGGGCTGGTCCAGGTGCCGTGCATCGAGCGCAACGCGATTGCGGCGGTGAAAGCGATCAACGCAGCGCAGATGGCCTTGCGCGGTGATGGGCAGCACTTTATTTCGCTGGACCGGGTGATCCGGACCATGCGTGATACCGGTGCCGACATGCATGACAAATATAAAGAGACATCGCGGGGTGGCCTGGCGGTGAGTGCGGTTGAGTGTTGAGTGTAGGAGCCGGCTTGCTGGCGATTCAGACGACGCGGTGAATCAGTCAATCCGCGTTATCGTTTATCGCCAGCAAGCCGGCTCCTACAGACGAGGCTTTACCATTCAGAACTGCGCGTTAAGTGAACACCCGATTTAAACCGCGCCACCTTTTGGCGCGTCGCTAACAGATAACTCGTTTCACCGATGGTCGTCTCCTATTCAAAGGCTCGACCACTCGTCCCCCGTGCCTGCGGTGACACTCTCTCCCTGCGGCACTCAGCCCTGTTCCCACAAGTGCTACCGAATTGCTCACGGCGTGTGGAGCGGGGCGCTTGCCAGCCTTGATGGCCATTTAAATCCCCACTCCTTGCGTGTCTTGTATAGACACATTCCGACGTCGTTTTCAGGAGTTATTGAACGCGCATTCAAATTTAGGCACGGCAATTGCTCTGTCATTACAAAGCCCGTCTCCCACGCGAGAACGATGGCAATAACAAGAGCCTCCGCCTGAGGCCATCACCCGCTTTGTGTGAGGAGATACCGCGATGACGTCGTTCAACTCCGGGGCCCAACCCCAGAACCGTGCGCCTCAATCCATCGGCTTTCTGCTGCTGGACAATTTCACGCTGATTTCTCTGGCCTCCGCAGTAGAACCGCTGCGCATGGCCAACCAGTTGTCCGGTCGCGAGCTGTATCGCTGGACGACCCTCACCGTTGATGGCGGTCAGGTCTGGGCCAGTGATGGCCTGCAAATCACCCCCGACGCCTCCATGCACAAAGCCCCGCCGATGGACACCATCATCGTTTGCGGCGGTATCGGCATCCAGCGCACTGTTACCCGGGAACACGTGTCATGGCTGCAAAGCCAGGCGCGTCAGTCCCGTCGTCTCGGCGCGGTCTGCACCGGCAGTTGGGCTCTGGCTTGCGCCGGTCTGCTCGATGGTTTTGATTGCAGCGTGCACTGGGAATGTCTGGCAGCAATGCAGGAAGCTTTCCCGCGTGTGGCGATGAGCACTCGCCTGTTCACCCTCGATCGTAACCGTTTCACCAGCTCCGGTGGCACCGCGCCGCTGGACATGATGTTGCACCTGATCAGCCGTGATCACGGTCGTGAACTGTCGGCCGCAATCTCGGAAATGTTCGTCTACGAGCGCATTCGTAACGAGCAGGATCACCAGCGTGTGCCGCTCAAGCACATGCTCGGAACCAACCAGCCAAAGTTGCAGGAAATCGTTGCGCTGATGGAAGCCAACCTCGAAGAACCGATCGATCTGGACGAGCTGGCGGTGTATGTCGCGGTGTCGCGTCGACAGCTGGAGCGGCTGTTCCAGAAATACCTGCACTGCTCGCCGTCGCGCTACTACCTCAAGCTTCGCCTGATCCGCGCACGGCAGTTGCTCAAGCAAACGCCGATGTCGATCATCGAAGTGGCGTCGGTGTGCGGGTTTGTGTCCACGCCGCACTTCTCCAAGTGCTACCGCGAGTACTTCGGTATTCCGCCGCGTGATGAACGCGTAGGGTCCAACACCACCCAGCAAGTGGCGATGATGCCGCTGCCGCAGGCGCTGGTACTGTCGCCGTTGTCCGGGCCGTTGTCGGCACTGAGCCAGGCGCGTAATGAGTCGACGTTTGCCAGTGTAAGGCTCTAGGCCGAGGGGCCATTAAAACATCGCAGCCTTCGGCAGCTCCTGTAGGCGCTGCCGAAGGCTGCGATCTTTTGATCTTTTATGGGCTGGTGTGGCTCTGCTGATACTCCGCCAATGCCGGCAACAACTGCTTGTCGATGGCCTGGCGCACTGCCGGCAATATCGTCGCGCTGCTGGTGTACATCTGCTTGACCATCGTGCGCAGCACTGTTGCCCGTTCGTTGTTCAAACCTCGCACCGCACATTCACAAGCCTGCTCGGCTGTGGATCCGATCGGTACTTGAAAGCCCAGCGACTTGAGCTGGCCCAACAGGTCTTCCTGGTCTATCAAATCGGCGTGCATCATGACGCAATCCTTCTTCAGGGAACGGTGTCGTGAATCGATTCTGGTGGGGGGGGCGGGGTGTCGGCAAGGGCGATTTGTCGCAATGCCTCAATTGGTTATGAACATGTCGTTTTCGGCTAACCTGGTAACGAGAGGAGTGGGCACACTGGACTCAGCTCGCTTCACGAAGGTTTGGTCACCATCGCACGGCAGCTCCTCAACAGTACCCTCTGCCTCGATCCTGTCACGGCTTGATCGGGGCTTTTTTTGTCTGCTTGAAAAGCAAAAGATCGCAGCCTTCGGCAGCTCCTACCGTTGAAACACAATCCCTGTAGGAGCTGCCAAAGGCTGCGATCTTTTAACGCTTTAACGCTTTAACGCTGCAATACGAGAATGCGCGACAGCAACTCATCCCGGTCGACATAACAACCCTGGAAATGCCTCGCCCCGCTGGCCGGGTCAAACGCGTTGCGGGCATGCAGGGTGCGGCGGTTGTCGAAGCACCAGAGTTCGCCCGGGTTGAGCCGCTGCATCAACCTGAACCGGGGCTCGCGTGTCATTGCGATAAAGCGACGATAGGCGTGATAAAGCCTGGGCATTTGCTCCACCGACGCATCGAACGGCCCGCGCAGAAAGTTCGCCATACGGATTTCCGACACCTGTCCCAAGGTGTCCAGGGCGATGATTGGTGCGAGGCAGCGGTAGTCGCTGTGGCGGTCCTTGTTGCGAAATTCGACGGGTATTTCACACAGGCTTTTAAAGGCCTCCGGATCCTCGCGGCGCAAGGCCTCGGCGATGGCAAAACCATCGACAAAAACGCTCTCGCCACCGTCGGCGTCGTTGACCAGGCAATGCAAAAACTGCAGCCCCGGTTGCAACTCCCGGGTTGGCAGATCGCTGTGCAACGGCAGGTTGAATGCGGTGTAGGCATTGCTGTCGGCATCGGCCTTGGATTGCACGTTGAACAGCACGCCAAAATTGCTCTCGCGGATGAAGGAAATCCGTTGGGCGATCAGCTTCAACGAACCGGGTTCAGTGGGTACGCCGCGGACTTGGGTCAGTCCGATATCACGCACGGCCAGCAGCCATTGCAATAGCGCATCGTTGTCGGTCATCAGCGCCTGATAGTCGAAAACCGGCAGCTGTAGATCGCTGTGCCACAGCCTGGCTTTCGGCTTGCCGTCACGGCGCTCGGCGCGAGATTCGTCATCATAGGCGTGAGCGCGAAGCCAGCCGGGATCGAAGCGGCTGAGGTGGCCGTCCTCCCATCGAATACTCAGGCAACCTTCAGCATCAACGCTGCTTTCGGCGGGCGTCAGGTTTTGCGCAACATCGACGATTTCCAACACCTGCTCACGGGTCACCGTGTACACGCATTGGGGGCACGGGCAGTTGTCCCGCAGCCATTGATGATGGAAGGGACTGACACGATCGTCGGCCCACTTCACCAGCACGCGATCCGCCATGGCGTGCACGCCAGCCAGCGCGCTGATCATCGGATAAGTACGAAAGTCGGCAAATGCTGCGGCGGTGTTCATGGTGATCTCCTTGTTATTTTTTTGGGGGCAATGCGATCACTCGGCCAATGTAGGCGGGTGTGGGCAGGTCAGCCTGTTCGGCGACGATGGCTTGCAGCTTGCTCAATGACTGTTCACTGAACGGTGTTGATCTTGGCCCGGCGAGATCGACATGCAGCAGCATTTGCTCGTTGCCCGCCAGCTCCTTGTCGTCCCCGACGAGGTGCAGGCTGTGGTAGAGGTGCAGGCGTTTGCTGTCGTGAGCGATGATTTGCGTGTGCACTTCGACGTCGGCGTCGAGCTTCACTTCGTGCAGGTAATTGAGGTGCAGTTCGAGGGTGAACAGCGAGTTGCCGCTGGCCTCGCGGCTGTTGCTGTCGAGGCCAAGGCGATCCATCAGCGCGTCGGTGGCGTAGCTGAAAATCAGCAGGTAGAACGCGTCGCGCAGGTGGCCGTTGTAGTCGACCCAGTCGGAGATGATTCGGGTTTTGTAGGTGGTCAATGCAGGCATGTCATCAAATCCTGAAATCACGAAAACCTGTAGGAGCCGGCTTGCTGGCGATAGCGATGTTCGCAGCGCCACAGAGGTGGTGGTTGTGCCGGCCTCATCGCCGGCAAGCCAGCTCCTACAAGGGTAGGGTTATTCGGCGAATGCCATCCCATGCTTCTCTTTTGTGGTCTTCACCGCCTCCAGCACGGCTAGCAGGCAATCATCACGATAGCGCTCCAGCGCCGAAATGCTGTGTTTGCCCAGTTGATCGCTGGTGCCATCGACCACATCGTCGATCAGTTTGTCGGTCAGCTCCGGTGCCGGCAGATAGGTCCACGGCAACTGCAACGCCGGGCCGAATTGCGCCATGAAGTGACGCATGCCGGCATCACCGCCCGCCAGAGTGTAGGTCAGGAACGTGCCCATGAACGACCAGCGCAGACCGGCGCCAAAACGGATCGCGTCGTCGATTTCGCCGGTGGTGGCCACGCCGTCGTTGACCAGGTGCAAGGCTTCGCGCCACAGCGCTTCGAGCAGACGATCGGCGATGAAACCTGGCACTTCCTTGCGCACGTGCAAGGGTCGCATGCCCAGGGATTCGTAGACGTTCATTGCCGCCTGCACGGCTTCAGGTGCGGTGTTTTTACCGCCCACCACTTCGACCAGTGGCAGCAGATAAACCGGGTTGAACGGGTGACCGACCACACAGCGCTCAGGGTGCGTGGCGCTCTCGTAGAACTCACTCGGCAGAAGGCCCGAGGTACTGGAGCCGATCAACGCATTGGGCTTGGCCGCCGCGCTGATCTTGCTGTGCAGTTCCAGTTTCAGTTCGAGGCGTTCCGGGGCGCTTTCCTGAATGAAGTCAGCGTCGCGAACGCACTCTTCAATGGTGGCGACAAAGCGCAAACGGTCCTGCGATGCACCCGGTGCCAGGCCTTGTTTCTCCAGCGCCCCCCAGGCATTGGCGACACGTTTGCGCAGCGCCGCTTCGGCACCTGGCGCCGGGTCCCAGGCCACCACATCGAGGCCGTGGGCGAGGGCGCGGGACACCCAGCCACTGCCGATGACACCGCTGCCCAGTGCGGCGAAGGTTTTGATTTCGGTGATGAAGGTCATGGTCATTTCCTGAAAATTTCGGTGTTCCCTGTAGGAGCCGGCTTGCTGGCGAAGACGGTATTCCCGTCACGGAAAATGTGGCGGATGTACTGGCCTCATCGCCAGCAAGCCGGCTCCTACAGGGGGGAGTGGGGGTTAACCGCGCTGGGTCAGGCCCATTTTCTTGCGGCCTTCAGCCGGGGTCAGGACGCGGGCGCCGAGGCGGCTGAGGATTTCCGTGGCGCGCTCGACCAGTTGGCCGTTGGTCGCCAGTACGCCTTTGTCCAGCCACAGGTTGTCTTCCAGACCGACCCGCACGTTGCCGCCCAGCAGCACCGCTTGCGCCGCCATGGGCATCTGCATGCGCCCGATACCGAAGCCGGCCCAGACTGCGTCCGCAGGCAGGTTGTCGACCATGGCTTTCATGGTGGTGGTGTCAGCCGGTGCACCCCAGGGGATGCCCAGGCAGAGCTGGAACAACGGGTTATCCAGCAGACCTTCCTTGATCATCTGCTTGGCGAACCACAGGTGACCGGTGTCGAAGATTTCCAGCTCGGCTTTCACGCCCAGCTCTTGAATGCGTTTGGCGCCAGCCCGCAGTTGCGCCGGGGTGGACACGTATATGGTGTCGCCATCGCCGAAGTTCAGGGTGCCGCAATCGAGGGTGCAGATTTCCGGCAGCAGTTCTTCGACGTGGGCCAAGCGGGTCAGCGGGCCGACCAGGTCGGTGTTCGGACCGAATTCCATCGGGTTCTCGCCAGCACCGATTTCCAGGTCGCCGCCCATGCCGGCGGTCAGGTTGACGATGATGTCCACGTCTGCCTCGCGGATGCGCTCCATCACTTCGCGGTACAGCGCCACATCACGGCTGAACTTGCCGGTTTGCGGGTCGCGAACGTGGCAGTGCACCACGGTGGCGCCGGCCTTCGCGGCTTCCACGGCAGCGGCGGCGATCTGTTTCGGGGTGACCGGCACGTGTGGGCTTCTGGCGGTCGTGTCGCCAGCACCGGTGAGTGCGCAGGTGATGATGACGTCGTGGTTCATTGGGCGGTTTCCTTCAGGCGTGTGGGTCCCGTTCGCAGCCCGGTCGGGCTGCGAGTCGGTGATTCAATCAGGGTTTATTTGCTGGTCAGTTTCAGGTTTTCCGCAGCCGGTTTGCCGTCGAAGGTGGTGACGCCTTCGAGCCAGCGTTGTTTGTCCTGCGGGTGATCCTTGAGCCATTGCCGGGCCGACTCGAAGGCGTCCTTGTGATCCAGCAGCGGCTGCATCATTCGGCTCTCGTCTTCGGCGGTGTAGGTCAGGTTGCTCAGCAGGCGGCCGATGTTCGGGCATTGTTCGGCGTATTTCGGCGCGGTAACGGTCCAGACCGTGGCCATGCCCTCGTTCGGGCCGAGGGCGTCTTCGCTGCCGGTCAGGTAAGTCATTTGCACATTGACGTTCATCGGGTGCGGCGCCCAACCGAAGAACACCACGGCCTCCTTGCGGCGCACGGCACGGTCCACGGCGGCGAGCATGCCGGCTTCACTGGATTCGACCAGCTGGAATTTGCCGAGACCGAACTGGTTCTTGGCAATCATCGCTTTGATCTGGGTGTTGGCGCCCGAGCCCGGTTCGATGCCGTAGATCTTGCCGCCCAGTTCTTTTTCGAATTTGGCGATGTCGGCGAATGTCTTCAAGCCTTTGTCGGCGAGGTAGGTCGGCACGGCAAGGGTGGCGCGAGCGTCTTGCAAACTAGGGGCTTCAAGCACCCTGACCTGGTTGGCGTCGACGAACGGGGTGATGGTCTGGGTCATCAGCGGGTTCCAGTAACCCAGGAACAGGTCCAGACGCTGGTCGCGGATCCCGGCGAAGATGATTTGCTGGGAGGCGCTGGTTTGTTTGGTGTTATAGCCGAGGCCATCGAGCAATACCTGGGTCATCGCGCTGGTCGCGATCACGTCGGTCCAGTTCACTACACCCATGCGCACGTTCTGGCACGCGGCGGGTTCGGCGGCCATGACACTGGCGCTCAGAAAAGCGGTACCACTGAGTGCAAGAACACAGCTGCTGATCAGTCGTTTCATTCTCAGGTTCCTCGGCAGTTCGTTTATTGTGAGTTCCGGCGTCTGATGCGCCGGTGATCACACGTTACGCAGCAAATCGGCCATGAAAGCGCACTGCGGCGACCAGCACTTGCACTGCAGCGACCTGTGCTCTTGAATGCACCTTGCAAGTGGCGTATCAACATCCCTACGCTGCCCGCCCCTCGTTACCTGGCCTCTTGTTACCTGCTAAGCGAGTGCGCTCCATGTCTCAGGATTTCTACTTCTTGTTGATGCCGGGTTTCTCGGCCATTGGCTTTATCTCGGCGATCGAGCCGCTGCGGGTCGCCAATCGCTTTCGTGGCGAACTGTATCGTTGGCATGTGCTGAGCGCGGACGGCGGCGCGGTGCTGGCCAGCAACGGCATGTCGGTCAACGCCGATGCGGCGCTGGAACCCTTGAAGAAAGGTGCGACGCTGCTGGTGGTCGCCGGGTTCGAACCTTTGAAGTTCGCGACTCCGGGGCTGGAGCATTGGCTGCGGCGGCTGGACAACGAAGGTGTAACCCTCGGCGCCATCGACACCGGCAGCTTCATCCTCGCCGAGGCGGGTCTGCTCGACGGGCATCGCCTGACCCTGCACTGGGAAGCCATCGACGCGTTCAAGGAATCTTATCCGCAGCTCAGCGTCACCCAGGAGCTGTTCGAAATCGACCGTCGGCGCATCACCTCTGCCGGTGGTACCGCTTCCATCGATTTGATGTTGGATTTGATCGCCCAGGCCCATGGTGCGGAACTGGCGATCCAGGTCAGTGAACAGTTCGTGCTCGGCCGTATTCGCCCGCGCAAGGACCACCAGCGCATGGAAGTCGCCACACGTTATGGCATCAGCAACAAGAAACTGGTGCAGGTGATCGGCGAGATGGAGCAGCACAGCGAACCGCCGTTGAGCACGCTGGAATTGGCGGAATCGATCAAGGTGACGCGGCGACAGCTGGAGCGATTGTTTCGGTTGCACTTGAACGACACACCGAGCAATTTCTACCTGCGGTTGCGCCTGGAAAAGGCGCGGCAGTTATTGCGTCAGACCGACATGAGCGTGCTGGAAGTGAGCATTGCCTGTGGCTTTGAATCGCCGTCGTACTTCACCCGCAGTTATCGGGCGAAGTATGAGCGGTGCCCACGGGAAGATCGGCGCACCGCAAAAGCATGATCAATTGAGAACCCTGTAGGAGCTGGCTTGCCAGCGATGGCACTCTCAAGATCACCACGATGCCCATGGCCTCATCGCCAGCAAGCCGGCTCCTACAGGGCGGCGTTTTTACTTTTTCATCAGTGCAGAGCAGGCTGCTTTGTAAGCCTCATGCTGATACTTGTTCAGCGTCCCCGGCAGCTCGAAGTTGTGCTTTTTGGCCTGGGCATTGATCGTCTGCGGCGACAGCAACGTCACCTCACAATTTTCCAGCAACTGGAAAACCCCTTCGATCTTGAACGTCGTCGGCCCGCCCGCGAACTCGCCTTTCTTGCTGCGCTTCTTGATCACAATACGATCAATGGAATTCTCACGCACAAACGACGCAACCTGAGCCGCAAACACTTTGACGTTGGCGGCCTCGTCGTCATCGTCCAGGGCAATTTTCTTGGTGGCGAGCGCAACATGGCTCAACGTCGTGCCGTCCAGGCTGGCCACGGCGATGATCGCTTCGCTGCCTTTGATTTCGATGCCGCAGAGTTTCATGTTGAATCCTTTTACTGGCTGATGGCGTGCAGCTTACAGCTCAAGTTGACTGGCGGTGATGCCAAACGCCATGGCGATTTTTTCGCGGGTCGCTTTGCGGGGCTTGGCGACTGTTTCCTGTTGAGCGAAGGCTGGTTGAGAAATGCCCATGCGTTTGGCTACTTCATCTTGGGTAAGGTTCAAGTGTTCTCGCCATGCACGGATGGGAGTGGCGCCGTCGACGATGCGACTGACCACTTCGTGAGGGATCAGATCGGGCTCGATTTTCTGCGCCACATATTGCGCGTATGGAATGACCACAAAGGCTGGATTGCCTTCGGCGTCGTTGATGATTTGTACGTCAGTAGGTGCGCTCATCGCGTTTTTTGACCTGTTGAATGCTGACCACTTTGATCGCGCCATCCCAATCAAACATGACCCGATAGTTACCGACGCGCAGCCGATAAGCGTAGTCATGACCGACCAGTGCTTTGACATTGCCCACATCGGGCATGCCAGCGAGCGCCGTGATGGCATCACGAACCTGAATCTGGTGAACGGAATGCAATCTCAAGAGTTGCTTAACGGCCTTTCGAGTCCAGTGAATGCTGTTCATGGAAGAATATAAGTCTTTTATAAGATTTGCGAATCTTTGCTTATATTTTTCAAATAGCCAATGAACAACAATTGTCAGCGTGTTGCTTAAAAGCCCACAGACTTGGGCTTTTAAGCAAAACGTGTAGGCGAGGTTAGAACGTGCTGTAGGAAAAACGGAATCTGCTGGTGAAGGCAGGAAAAATTTCCAGCTTTCACCGCTATACCAGGATCACTCCTGCCCAATCGACTCCAAAAACTCCGACCGCTCGTCACTCATTCGCGCCACGCAATCGTTCTGCGCAATGGTGAATGCTTTGCTGCCGGACGTGGTGGGAAAGGCTTCTACGGCGCAATCGGCATCGCGGGTTTTCAGCCATAGCGCCTGAGCGGCTTTGATTTTGGCGATGATGTCGTTCAGTTGCGACGGGTTCTTGCCGTACAGCGACTGCATGCGCTCGTTCAGGCTTTTGAGGTTTTCGTTCAGCAGCTCTTCAGCGGTGGTTTTACTGAAAGCCGAGCATTCCAGGGTCTGGATGTCGTTTTCGACTTTGTCGCACGGGTTGTCGTCGGACTCCTCCGCTGCGTGTACGCCAGTCGCAATCAGTGCCAAAGCCAGGAGGATGGATTTCATTGAAGTCGCCGCTCTATTCCAGTGATGCGGCGAATTCTGGCTCAAGCAGACGGCCTTGAACAGGTCGCCGATTGTGCCTGGCGACGACCCTTTGTCGCGGATTGACGCTTTCGGCAATTCCCCTGTCGTTTTTGCACCCGGCTGCCCCGGTGCGCAGGCATATGCTGGCCCCAAAGCGCCGGCAGACGATTCGGCGCATGAATCGCTAATAAGGGGACAGCCTGATGAGCCCAGCCGAATTGCACGCCGACAGCATCGTTATCGACGGGCTGATTATCGCCAAGTGGAACCGTGAACTGTTCGAAGACATGCGCAAGGGCGGTTTAACGGCGGCCAACTGCACCGTTTCAGTGTGGGAGGGCTTTCAGGCCACCGTCAATAACATCGCCGCCAGCCAGAAACTGATTCGCGAGAACGGCGATCTGGTAATGCCGGTGCGCACCACCGCCGACATCCGCAAGGCCAAGGAGCAGGGCAAGACCGGCATCCTCTTCGGTTTCCAGAATGCCCACGCCTATGAAGACCAGATCGGCTATGTCGAGGTGTTCAAGCAGCTGGGCGTCGGCATTGTGCAGATGTGCTACAACACCCAGAACCTGGTGGGCACCGGTTGCTACGAACGTGATGGCGGCCTGTCGGGTTTCGGTCGCGAAATCGTCGCCGAGATGAACCGCGTTGGCGTCATGTGCGACCTGTCTCACGTTGGCTCCAAGACCTCTGAAGAAGTCATCCTCGAATCGAAAAAACCTGTGTGCTACTCCCACTGCCTGCCGTCGGGGCTCAAAGAGCACCCGCGCAACAAGTCCGATGAAGAGCTCAAGTTCATTGCCGACCACGGCGGTTTTGTCGGCGTGACCATGTTCGCGCCATTCCTGGCCAAAGGCATCGATTCGACCATCGACGACTACGCCGAAGCCATCGAATACGTGATGAACCTCGTCGGCGAAGACGCCATCGGCATCGGCACAGATTTCACCCAGGGTCATGGCCAGGACTTCTTCGAATACCTGACCCACGACAAGGGCTACGCCCGCCGCCTGACCAGCTTCGGCAAGATCATCAACCCGCTGGGCATCCGTACCGTGGGCGAGTTCCCGAACCTGACCGAGACCCTGCTCAAGCGCGGCCACTCCGAGCGCGTGGTGCGCAAGATCATGGGCGAGAACTGGGTCAATGTCCTCAAGGACGTCTGGGGCGAGTAAGCCGCCGCACTTCTGAATCCTTTCCTGCGGCCGTCCGCGCCGCAGGCAACACAACGAATTTTCTGGAGTTAAGTTTCCATGGCCAAGATCGCCCCGCAATTGCCTATCGAAGTCGACAGCGAAACCGGTGTCTGGACTTCCGACGCCTTGCCGATGCTGTACGTGCCGCGCCATTTCTTCGTCAACAACCACATGGGCATCGAGGAAGTGCTGGGCGCCGACGCCTATGCTGAGATCCTCTACAAGGCCGGCTACAAATCCGCCTGGCACTGGTGTGAAAAGGAAGCCGAATGCCATGGTCTGGAAGGCGTTGCGGTGTTCGAGCACTACATGAAGCGTCTGTCGCAGCGCGGCTGGGGCCTGTTCAAGATCCAGGACATCGACCTCGACAAAGGCACCGCCAGCGTCAAGCTCGAACACTCGGCGTTCGTTTACGTGTACGGCAAGGTCGGGCGCAAGGTCGACTATATGTTCACTGGCTGGTTTGCCGGTGCGATGGATCAGATTCTCCAGGCCCGTGGCAGCAAGATTCGCACCGTCGCCGAGCAAGTCTACGGTGGCTCCGAAGAAGGCCACGATGACGGTTTGTTCACCGTCAAGCCGTTGTAAGTCGAGGAACCCGCCATGGCTTTCGAAGCAATGTTCCAGCCGATTCAGATCGGCAAACTGACCATCCGTAACCGCGTGCTCAGCACCGCGCACGCGGAGGTCTATGCGACCGACGGCGGCATGACCACCGACCGGTACGTCAAGTATTACGAAGAGAAGGCCAAGGGCGGGATCGGCCTGGCGATCTGCGGCGGTTCGTCCGTGGTGGCGATCGACAGCCCGCAGGAATGGTGGAGTTCGGTGAACCTGTCCACCGACCGCATCATCCCGCACTTCCAGAATCTGGCCGACGCCATGCACAAGCACGGCGCCAAGATCATGATTCAGATTACCCACATGGGTCGTCGCTCGCGTTGGGACGGCTTCAACTGGCCAACCCTGATGTCGCCATCGGGCGTGCGTGAGCCGGTGCACCGTGCCACCTGCAAGACCATCGAGCCGGAAGAAATCTGGCGGGTGATCGGCAACTATGCGCAAGCGGCACGCCGCGCCAAGGCCGGTGGCCTGGACGGCGTCGAACTGTCGGCTGTGCACCAGCACATGATCGACCAGTTCTGGAGCCCACGGGTCAACAAGCGTACCGACGAATGGGGCGGCACCTTCGAAGGCCGCATGAAGTTCGGCCTGGAAGTCTTGAAAGCGGTACGCGCCGAGGTCGGTGACGATTTCTGTGTGGGCATGCGCATTTGCGGTGACGAGTTCCACCCCGATGGTTTGTCCCACGAGGACATGAAGCAGATCGCCAAGTATTACGACGACACCGGCATGCTCGACTTCCTCGGCGTTGTGGGCTCGGGTTGCGACACCCACAACACCCTGGCCAACGTTATCCCCAATATGAGTTATCCACCGGAGCCGTTCCTGCACCTGGCGGCCGGCATCAAGGAAGTGGTCAAGGTCCCGGTGCTGCATGCGCAGAACATCAAGGACCCGAACCAGGCCACCCGTATTCTGGAAGGCGGATACGTCGACATGGTCGGCATGACCCGCGCCCACATCGCCGACCCGCACCTGATCGCCAAGATCAAGATGGGCCAGATCGACCAGATCAAGCAGTGTGTCGGCGCCAACTACTGCATCGACCGTCAGTACCAGGGGCTGGACGTGCTGTGCATCCAGAACGCCGCGACGTCCCGTGAATACATGGGCCTGCCGCACATCATCGAAAAAACCACCGGCGTGAAGCGCAAAGTTGTGGTGGTCGGTGCCGGCCCTGCGGGGATGGAAGCGGCTCGCGTTGCCGCCGAACGTGGCCACGACGTGACCCTGTTCGAGAAGAAAGAATTCATCGGCGGGCAAATCACCACTGCTTCGAAAGCGCCGCAACGGGACCAGATCGCCGGTATCACCCGCTGGTATCAGCTGGAACTGGCACGCCTGAAAGTCGACCTGCGCCTGGGCACTGCGGCCGATGCGCCGACCATCATGGACCTGCGTCCTGACGTGGTGGTGCTGGCGGTCGGCGGTCATCCGTTCATCGAGCAGAACGAACACTGGGGCGCGGCTGAAGGTTTGGTGGTCAGCAGCTGGGACGTACTCGACGGCAAAGTCGCGCCGGGCAAGAACGTGCTGGTCTACGACACCATTTGCGAGTTCACCGGTATGTCGACTGCCGACTTCATCGCGGACAAGGGCAGCCAGGTCGAGATCGTCACCGACGACATCAAGCCGGGCGTGGCCATTGGCGGTACGTCGTTCCCGACCTACTACCGCAGCATGTACCCCAAAGAAGTGATCATGACCGGCGACATGATGCTGGAAAAGGTCTACCGCGAAGGCGACAAGCTGGTGGCAGTGCTGGAGAACGAATACACCGGTGCCAAAGAGGAGCGGGTGGTCGATCAGGTGGTCATCGAGAACGGCGTGCGCCCGGACGAGGAAATCTACTACGCGATGAAGGAAGGCTCGCGCAACAAGGGTCAGATCGACGTCGAAGCGTTGTTCGCGATCAAGCCGCAACCGTGTCTGGAACAGAGTGGTGACGGTTACCTGCTGTTCCGCATCGGCGACTGCGTGGCCCAGCGCAACGTGCATGCGGCGATCTATGACGCGCTGCGGCTGTGCAAGGATTTCTAAGCCTGCCACCTGTAGGAGCCGGCTTGCTGGCGATGAACGATAACGCGGTCTGCCTGATTCACCGCGTCGTCTGAATCGCCAGCAAGCCGGCTCCTACAAGATCGATGCATGACTCCGTGGTTTGTGGGAGCAACACCTATGTTGAACACCCTTCTTCCAATCCTGTTGTTCGCAGCCCTGGCCCTTGCGGTGCTGGGCGCGTTGCGGCGGGTGGCCATGTGGCGTCGGGGCCGGGCCTCGAAGGTCGACCTGATCGGCGGCCTGTTCGCCATGCCCAAGCGTTACATGGTCGATCTGCACCACGTGGTGGCGCGGGACAAGTACATCGCCAACACCCACGTCGCCACGGCGGGCGGTGCGGTGGCGTCCATCGTGCTGGCGATTCTGGTGCATGGTTTCGGCCTGCATAACCGCATCCTCGGCTACGCGTTACTGCTGATGACGGCGGTGATGTTCGTCGGGGCGATCTTTGTTTACCTGCGTCGCCGCAACCCTCCGGCGCGTCTGTCGAAAGGCCCGTGGATGCGCCTACCGAAAAGCCTGCTGGCGTTCTCGGCCTCCTTCTTCCTGTTGACCTTGCCGGTGGCCGGGATCCTCCCGGAACACTTCGGTGGCTGGCTGTTGGCGGCGATTCTCGGGGTTGGCGTGTTGTGGGGCGTGTCGGAACTGTTCTTCGGCATGACCTGGGGCGGTCCGATGAAGCACGCCTTCGCCGGTGCCCTGCACCTGGCCTGGCACCGTCGCGCCGAACGCTTTGGCGGTGGTCGTTCCACCGGTTTGAAACCACTGGACCTGAGTGATCCTGACGCGCCTTTGGGCGTGGAAAAACCCAAGGATTTCACCTGGAACCAGTTGCTCGGTTTCGACGCCTGCGTGCAGTGCGGTAAGTGCGAAGCAGCATGTCCGGCCTTCGCCGCCGGTCAACCGCTGAACCCGAAAAAACTGATTCAGGACATGGTCGTCGGCCTGGCCGGTGGCACCGATGCCAAGTTCGCCGGCAGTCCGTATCCGGGCAAGGCCATTGGCGAGCATTCAGGGAACCCGCATCAACCGATCGTCAACGGTCTGGTAGACGCTGAAACCCTATGGTCGTGCACCACCTGCCGCGCTTGCGTCGAGGAATGCCCGATGATGATCGAGCACGTCGATGCCATCGTCGACATGCGCCGCCATCTGACCCTGGAAAAAGGCGCAACGCCGAACAAGGGCGCCGAAGTCCTGGAGAACCTGATCGCCACCGACAACCCCGGTGGTTTTGCGCCGGGCGGGCGGATGAACTGGGCGGCGGACCTGAACCTCAATCTGCTGAGCGAGAAGAAATCCACTGACGTGCTGTTCTGGGTTGGCGACGGCGCCTTCGACATGCGCAACCAGCGCACCCTGCGTGCGTTCGTCAAAGTGCTGAAAGCGGCTAAAGTCGACTTCGCGGTACTCGGCCTGGAAGAACGCGACAGCGGTGACGTGGCCCGACGCCTGGGCGATGAAGCGACCTTCCAGTTGCTGGCCAAGCGCAACATTCAGACCTTGGCCAAGTACAGCTTCAATCGCATCATCACCTGCGATCCGCACAGTTTCCACGTGCTGAAAAACGAGTACGGCGCCTTCGATGGCAACTACCTGGTGCAGCACCACAGCACCTACATGGCAGAAATCATCCAGGCCGGCGCGCTGAACCTCGGCCAGCACAAAGGCGACAGCGTGACCTATCACGACCCGTGCTACCTCGGCCGCTACAACGGCGAATACGAGGCGCCGCGTCAGGTGTTGCGCGCCCTCGGGATCGAAGTCAAAGAGATGCAACGTTCCGGTTTCCGTTCGCGCTGCTGCGGTGGCGGCGGCGGGGCGCCGATCACTGACATTCCGGGCAAGCAACGGATTCCGGACATGCGCATGGAAGACATCCGCGAGACCGGCGCCGAGCTGGTGGCCGTGGGTTGTCCACAGTGCACGGCGATGCTCGAAGGGGTGGTCGAGCCCCGCCCGCTGATCAAGGACATCGCCGAGCTGGTGGCCGACGCGTTGCTCGAAGATGCCGCGCCGAGCAAACCGGCTGCACCAGCCCAACGTGAACCTGCGGAGGTGCACTGATGAGCGACATTATCCGCCGCGACCCGCGTGCCGAATGGATCGCCCGTAACCGTCTGCATCCGCTGCACGCGGCCATGCAACCGGCGCAACACAGCTGGATGGGGCCCAACGGCGTCATCCGCAAGAACCCGCATGGGATGGGTTTCATCGGACCCAACGGCATCAAACGGATCGACCGAAGTGGCGAACAACAGGGTGGCGCCACCAAGCGCACCGCCGCCGTTGAGGTGCAATTGCCGCTGCATCAAGTGCCAGCACCGGCGTTCTACATCTGCGTGGTGCCGGACATGGTCGGCGGCCGCTTGAGCAGCCACGACCGCGATCTGTTGGGCCTGGCTCATCAACTGGCCGGCAGCGACGGCGCGGTACTGGCCGTGGTGTTCGGCGAGCACAAGGAAACCACGTTCGCCACTGCAGGCGTCGATCGCTTGCTGGTGCTGGATGGCGAAGAATTCAGCGGTTATGCACCGGAACAGCGAGTCCAGGGCCTGCGGGCTGTGGATAACCAGTTCAGCCCGCGTCACTGGTTGCTGCCGGACAGCCGCAGCGGTGGCGGTGAATTGGGTCGGCGCTTTGCTGCGGCTTTGGCTCAACGCCCGGCCACGCGGGTCTGGCAGGTCAAGGATCAGGAGTGCATCGGCCGCGCTGGTGCGGGTTTGCAAGACTTGGCCCGTCCGCTTGCGCGCTTGATTCTGGCGGCCGTCGAGTGCGCCGAACCGGTCAACGAAACCCGTCATGAAGCCTTGCCCGTGGAGTTATCCACAACCGTGGCACGCAGCCTGTCGCGGATCGAAGATCTGGGTGCGGTGGCGGTGGACCCGGCGGCGATCCCCATGGCCGAAGCCGAGTTCATTTTCTCCGGCGGCAACGGGGTCAAGGACTGGGGACTTTTCCACAGGACAGCCGAAGCCCTCGGCGCGACCGAAGGCGCCTCGCGGGTGGCAGTGGACGACGGCTTCATGGCCCGCGACCGTCAGGTCGGCGCGTCCGGCACCTGGGTCACGGCACGGGTCTATGTGGCGGTGGGGATTTCCGGGGCGATCCAGCACCTGCAAGGCATTGGTGCCTGCGACAAGGTGGTGGCGATCAACCTTGACCCCGGTTGCGACATGATCAAGCGCGCGGACCTCTCGGTGATCGGCGAGAGCGCGGAGATTCTTCAAGCCTTGATCGAGGCGGTAGAGGCTTACCGCAACGACGCCAAGCGCGACGCGGCTTAAGGGAAGGAAAGGGTTATGAGCACGAAAATCATCAGCCTGGTGTCCATCGGCGCCCACCCGACCTCCGGCCGGCCACGTCGCGCGGAACAGGATGCGCGGGCGGTGGAATTGGGTCTGCAACTGGCTGGGGATAACTTGCAGGTGCTGCATGCCGGCGACATCGCCGAACCTGCGTTGCGCGCCTATCTGGGTATGGGCCTTGAACAACTTCACGTACTTGAACAACCAGAAGGTGCTGATGCGCTGCCAGCGTTGACCGACTATTTGCGCGACGCGGGCGCTCAAGTGGTGCTGACCGGCAGCCAGGCGGAAACCGGCGAAGGTTCGGGGATGTTGCCGTTCCTGCTGGCCGAAAGCCTCGGTTGGCCGCTGGTGGTGGGACTGGCGCAGGTCGAGTCCATCGATGGCGGTTCGGCGCTGGTGCTGCAAGCCTTGCCCCGTGGCCAGCGGCGCCGGTTGAAAGTCCGGTTACCGTTTCTGGCGACTGTGGATAACGCTGCACCCAAACCTCGACAAAGTGCCTACGGCCCGGCTCGACGCGGAGTGTTGCGGGCCGATGAAGTGGAGGTTATCGATGATGAACTGCTGGCGGTTTCCACCCTGCAACCAGCCAAGCCACGGCCCAAACGTTTGAAAGTGATCAAGGCCAAGAGCGGCGCCGACCGCATGAAAGCGGCGACTGCCAAGGCCAGCGGCGGCGGTGGCCAAGTGCTCAAAGGCGTTACGGCGCAAACCGGCGCCGAGGCGATCCTTAAGCTGCTCATCGAAGAAGGGGTCGTCCGCTGACGAACCAACTGCAACAAATCCAATGTGGGAGCAAGCGCGCTCCCACAGAATATTGCGTCGCACCGAGCTGCCCGGTGAACTAAAGTTTTCCCATGCGCTGCTTAAAGGGCAATACGAGGTCGGGAGCTTTCAGACGTTCAGCGCTGACCCATAAAACCGGTTTTTATGATTGGCCTGAATATGAAGACTTTCGCTCTTCTGGCGCTCTTTGCATCGGCTCTGTGGCTCACCACGGGCGCCATATCTGCCGCCCCGACAAAGGCCCCCGTGGTTGAACCGGATTTTTATCAGTGGCTTGAGACCGAACAGGGGCGCAACGCCTCTTTGGCGCAATTGAGGCAACAGTGCGACGCGGTGCTGGATGCCACGAAGAATCTCAGTTGTTCAGTGACGGTCTTCGCCAGAATGCTCGAAGCCAAAGCCGCCAACCAGCTCCCTGAATACTATCTGGCGATCAAGGACAAACACGCGCGGGCGATTGAGGCTAACCCCGATCTGAAACCGTTGTTCTCCACGTTTGGCAGCGAATCGCTGGCAATGCTGGCTTCCACCGGCAGTTTCTCGGTCAATGGTTTAGCGCGGCATGAAGTACTGCCGCTCCATCCGTATGCCGACGACTTTTACATTGCTGATCAAGTGCTGCCATTTATTGAGGTCGGCGCGGCCAACGGTGTCTCGGCGCGTTTTGTACTGGACACGGGCGCACCACAAACCCGGGTCAACATCGCCACAGCGAAACAGATGGGCATCCGGTTGTTGCCCGATGCTCATTATCGCTACAACACGTTTTATGGCGAAAAGGGCCTTGCGGCGAGGCTGGGAATCCTCGGCTCACTCCGGGTCGGCAGCCGCGAATTCAGGAACGTCCTGGTCTTTGTCAGCGACCGGGAGAATCTGTTGGGGCTGGATCTGCTCAGCAAGCTGGGACGCCTGAAGATCACCCAACGAGCGCTGGAGCTCAATCCGCCGCCCGCCAGGCGTTGTGATGCGCCAATTGCCTACAGCCGCCTGGATCTCAATCAACGGCTGGTGGTTGCCGCACAACTGGATCGCCGGGCAACGCTGGCAATCATAGATACGGGAAATGTCGACTACCTGACGGCCGGATCGCCCGGCAGGCAAGAAAGCGTTGTGCAGGCGCTGACACCGGGAAGCTCAAGCTCCGGCGACAACTATCACTTCCAGCGCTTCGATGGCTTATTGGCCCTGCAAGGTGAGAGCATGGCAGTCACCTACAAATACTACCCCGGCTTTACCATCCCTCCGTCGCTGATGGATGGGCGTTACGTGCCGTCGATATTGCTCGGATGGCGCGCCTTCAAAGACTTTGAATTGAACCTGGATTTGACGTCAGGCCGTTCATGCCTCAATAAAGTCTGAACCACCTCGGCATTTACCCACAATCCCTGTTGGTGGTTCTGTGGATAACGTGTTCGCCACTCGCTGCACCCCATACCAATCAAGCCCTACAAGGCGTCGTTCAAAAAACAACCAGCCACAGCCTTGATTTTTCCAAGCTTTTTCAAGGGGATAAGTGCTGACGGTGATGCAGAGTTGCCCCCAATCTCTGTTGGCGGTTCTGTGGATAAGATGTTCGCTCAGTGCTACAGCCCTTGCAGGACGTAACGTTCATGGCTTTGATCAAATATTGATCATGTCGACGTTTTTTGCCCCTGAACACCGTGAAACCCTCTGTTTTTCACGGTTTGCAGGGGTTTTCCACAGGCGTGCTGAAGTTGTACCCAAAGTCTGTTGGCGATTCTGTGGATAAGGTGTTCGCTATAGTCTGCGAGCCACGTGATACGTGACTTTCAATGGTTTGGTTGAAAAATGATCAGGCGCATTTGAAAACCCTGGTTCTGGATAAGTCACGGATTTTCTTTGGTTTTTGTGGAGAAAGTTTTCAACATTTCCACAGTTGTCCCCATTTGCTGTGGGTGGAGATGTGGATAACTTGTTTGCGGAAGGCTGAGAGGCGCGGGCTGTATAGCGCGGAAGGGAATAGATCATATTTCGTACAGTTCTAAACCCCTGTAGGAGCAAGCGTGCTCGCGATGGACGCCAACGATAACGCTGGCAACCTGACACCCCGCGGCGTTCTCAGGTCTATCGCGAGCAGGCTCGCTCCTATAGGGGGCAGTGGCATCAGCCTTGGACGGGTACGCCTTTGAGATACGGCGCAGGCTCGGCCCCCAGGTTGCTCAGCAGGCGTTCGCTGTACCAGTCCACAAAGTTCACCACACCAAACTCGTAGGTCTTGGAGTAAGGCCCTGGCTGGTAAGCCGTGGAGTTGATCCCGCGCTGGTTCTCTTCGGCCAGGCGACGGTCCTGGTCGTTGGTGGCGTCCCAGACCTGGCGCATGCGGTCCACGTCATAATCCACGCCCTCGACCGCGTCCTTGTGCACGATCCACTTGGTGGTGACCATGGTTTCCTGGGCGCTGATCGGCCACACGGTGAACACGATGATGTGGTCGCCCATGCAGTGGTTCCAGGAGTGCGGCAAGTGCAGGATGCGCATCGAGCCCAGGTCCGGGTTCTTGATGCGGCCCATGAGTTTGGCGCAGCCCTGTTTGCCGTCCAGGGTCATCGACACGGTGCCCTTGAGCAGCGGCATGCGCACGATGCGGTTACGCAGGCCGAAGCTCGCGTGGGCGTATGGGATCTTCTCGGCGTCCCAGGCCGCGGCGGAGGCGGCGACGTGGTCCTTGAAGGCCTGGTCGGCGCGTGGATCGGTGACGTCGTCCCATTCCAGCAGGGTTTTCAACAGCTCCGGGTGCGACGCGTTGCAGTGGTAGCACTCGCGGTTGTTTTCCAGCACCAGTTTCCAGTTGGCCTTTTCCATCAAGGTGGTGGTGATTGCCACCTTGGTGTTTTCCATGTCGTACGGTTCCATGTAATGGCTGAGCGTCGACAGGAAGTCATCGATGGCCGGCGGGTTCTCCGCCAGGCTGATGAAGATGTAGCCGCCGGCGGTTTTCACGTTCACCGGTTTGAGGCCGTACTGCTTCATGTCGAAGTCGGCACCCATCTCGGTGCCGGCGAACAGCAGGCGGCCGTCGAGTTCGTAGGTCCACTGGTGGTAGTGGCAGACCAGTTTGGCGACCTTGCCCTTTTCGCTGGTGCACAGGCGCGAACCACGGTGGCGGCAGACGTTATGGAACGCATGCACCACACCCTCGGCGCCACGGATCACGATGATCGGGTTCTTGCCGACCTGCAGGGTCAGGTAGTTGCCCTTGGTAGGGATTTCGCAGGTCATGCCGGCGATCAACCACTCTTTCTGAAAGATTTCCTGCATGTCGATATCAAACAGGCGCTCGTCAGAGTAGAACGGCTGCGGCAGCGAGAACGTGCGCTCGCGCTCTTGCAGCATCTGCGCAGTGGCCTTGCGTGCGGGTTCCAGCGGATCGCCCAGGCTCAGGGTAGTAGTGACGTCCATCGATTCAGTCCTCATGGCCATTCTGTGTGGCCGGCGAAATGTGGCTACGGTTGTGCGACGCAAGACAAAAAACAGCAGTTCTCTGTTGAAGCGAGTGTGGGGCCGGCGCAGGCCAGAACCTTATCCATGGGCGACATGATGCAATCTGTTCCCGACGCGCAACCCCCGGTCGTTGGGGGCTGGTCGCGATAAGCATGTCAATGTCGCAGATAGGTAAACGGGTGGTTCGCGCTATACGCAGAATCGCCAACATGAAGGCCGACAGTCGGCCGTGGAGATCAGCATGTCCAACACCTTCCTGAACCCGGTAACCACCCAGACCTGGGCCAATGGTCGACACATCGTCCGTTGCGTCAAAGTCATCCAGGAAACCTGGGACGTGCGCACCTTCTGCTTTATGGCCGACCAGCCGATCATGTTCTTTTTCAAGCCGGGGCAGTTCGTCACCCTGGAGCTGGAAATCGAAGGCGAGCCGATCATGCGCTCGTACACCATTTCCAGCTCGCCGTCGGTACCCTACAGCTTTTCGGTGACCATCAAGCGTGTGCCCGGCGGTCGGGTTTCCAACTGGTTGCACGATACCCTGCACGAAGGCCAGGAGCTGGCGGTACACGGCCCGGTCGGGCTGTTCAATGCCATGGATTTCCCGAGCCCGAAAGTGCTGTACCTCAGCGGCGGCGTCGGGATCACGCCGTGCATGTCCATGGCACGCTGGTTCTACGACACCAACGCCAACGTCGACATGACGTTTATCCACAGCGCCCGCTCGCCGAAAGACATCATCTATCACCGCGAGCTGGAGCACATGGCGTCGCGGATCGACAACTTCAGCCTGCACCTGATCTGCGAGAAACACGGCCTGGGCGAGCCTTGGGCCGGTTATCGCGGCTACCTGAACCACAAGATGCTGGAACTGATGGTTCCGGACTTTCTCGAGCGTGAAGTCTTCTGCTGCGGCCCGACGCCGTACATGCACGCGGTCAAGCGCCTGCTGGAAAACGCCGGCTACGACATGAAGCGTTACCACGAGGAATCCTTCGGTGCGACACCACCGGAGGCGCGTGCCGATGCAGTGGAGCAAGCCGAACAAGCGGCCGATGCGCCGGAAGTCGATGCGGCTGATCTGCATCAGGTGGAGTTCACCGCGTCCGGCAAGAGCATTCGCGTGGCGCCGGGCGAGACCGTGCATGCGGCGGCGGCCAAGGTCGGTCTATTGATCCCTAAAGCTTGCGGCATGGGAATCTGTGGGACCTGCAAGGTGCTCAAGCTCGGCGGCGAGGTAGAGATGGAGCACAACGGCGGGATCACCGAGGAAGACGAAGCCGAAGGGTACATTCTGTCGTGCTGCAGCGTGCCGAAGGGGGATGTGCGCATCGAGTTCTGACGGTCACGCAATAACCCCTGTAGGAGCGAGCCTGCTCGCGATGAACCTGAGAACGCCGCGGGGTGTCAGGTTGCCAGCGTTATCGTTGACGTCCATCGCGAGCAGGCTCGCTCCTGCAGGGGAGGGTGTTTAGTCGATAAACAAGTCTGTCATGAGTTTGTCGCTACTGTCCGGCGCGAAGCGGTAGTGGTCGAACTCGGTCACACCGCTTTCCCGCAGAATCTCCTCATCGATCAGCAAACGCCCGGTCAGGCTGCGTCCGCTGCTGCTCAGAATGACGTGGGCCGCATCCGCCATGATCGCCGGCGTGCGCGCATGCTTGAACGACTCCCGCGACCCCAGCTGAAACTCAATGGCGGCGGTGGCAATCATCGTCTGTGGCCACAGGGAGTTGACGCTGATGCCGTAGTTCTTGAATTCCTCGCTCATGCCCAGCGTCAGCATGCTCATGCCGTACTTGGTGACGGTGTACGGGCTGTATTGGGCGAACCATTTGGTCGCAAGGTTCAGCGGTGGGGACAGGTTGAGGATGTGGCCGTTGGACTTCTTCAGATACGGCAGGCCCGCTTGACTGCACAGCAACACCGCACGGGTGTTGATCTGGTGCATCAGGTCGAAGCGCTTGAGTTCGAGGTGTTGAACGCCGGTCAGCTTGATTGCGCCAGCGTTGTTGATCAGTGCGTCGATGCCGCCAAAGTGTTCGTTGGCCTGGGCCAGCGCTTCGCGCACGGCGTCTTCTTCACGCACGTCCACTTGCAAGGCCAGTGCTTTACCGCCAGCGGCTTCGACTTCCTGGGCCACGCTGAAAATCGTCCCCGGCAGCTTGGCGTGGGGTTCGGCGCTTTTTGCAGCGATCACGATGTTGGCGCCATCGCGTGCGGCGCGCAGCGCGATCTCGCGGCCGATGCCCCGGCTGGCGCCGGTGATGAACAGGGTTTTGCCTTGCAATGACATGCGTACGCTCCTGATTATTGTTATGTGAGCGGAGTGGCTCGACAAACAATGTAGACGAAGTCTTCAGGTGCGAAGGTTTCCTGTAGGAGCTGCCGAAGGCTGCGATCTTTTGATCCTGATCTTGAGCATCGAAAGATCGCAGCCTCGTTTCACTCGACAGCTCCTACAGGGGCAGGTGTCAGAGGGACATGACTTCGCGGATGTCGCGGGCCAGCTCACGCACCCGCTCTTCCTCGGTATCCCACGAGCACATGAAGCGTGCGCCGCCGTTGCCGATGAAGGTGTAGAAACGCCAGCCCTTGGCGGTCAGCGCAGCGATGGCCGGTTCCGACAGTTGCAGGAACACGCCGTTGGCCTGCACCGGGAACATCAGCTCAACCCCAGGAATATCGCTGACCAGTTCGGCCAGCAGTTGCGCGCAATGGTTGGCGTGGTTGGCGTATTTGAGCCAGGCGCCGTTTTCCAGGATCCCGACCCACGGCGCCGACAGGAAGCGCATCTTCGATGCCAGTTGTCCGGCCTGTTTGCAGCGATAGTCAAAGTCTTCCGCGAGTTTGTGGTTGAAGAACAGAATCGCCTCGCCCACCGCCATGCCGTTTTTCGTGCCGCCGAAGCACAACACGTCGACACCAGCCTTCCAGGTCAGGTCAGCCGGCGAGCAGCCGAGGAAGGCGCAGGCGTTGGAGAAGCGTGCGCCGTCCATGTGCAGGTTCAGGCCCAGTTCCTTGCAGGTGGCGCTGATGGCGCGGATTTCGTCCGGGGTGTAGACGCTGCCGACTTCGGTGGCCTGGGTCAGGGTCACGACACGCGGTTTCGGGTAGTGGATGTCCTGGCGCTTGAGCGCGACTTCGCGAATCGAGTCCGGGGTCAGCTTGCCGTTTTCAGTGCGGGCGATCAGCAGTTTGGAGCCGTTGGAAAAGAATTCCGGCGCGCCGCATTCGTCGGTTTCGACGTGGGCGGTTTCCGAGCAGATCACGCTGTGGTAACTCTGGCACAGCGACGACAGGGCCAGCGAGTTGGCAGCGGTGCCGTTGAAGGCGAAGAACACTTCGCAATCGGTTTCGAACAGTTTGCGGAAACCGTCGGATGCGCGGGCGGTCCATTCGTCGTCGCCGTAAGCGCGTTGATGGCCATGGTTGGCCTGCTCCATGGCAGCCCAGGCTTCAGGGCAAATGCCGGAATAGTTGTCGCTGGCGAATTGTTGGCTCTTATCGGTCATGGCCTGCTTCCGTGGTCGGGACGCCTATGGTGAAGCGTTCCGTGGTCAATGAGGGTGCGCACGTTGCCCAAGATCGTCAGGCGCGCGCACGGGATGTCGCTGTCGGGAAAATACACAATCGAAGGACGATTATGCACGTGACTATGCACTTAAGGCAGCGCGACGGGGCACTGGATCTGCTCAAGTGGTTGGCGCTTTTGAGCATGGTTCTCGATCACCTGCGATACGTCGGCTTTTCCGCCGATCTGTTGTATGTGCCGGGGCGGTTGGCGTTTCCATGGTTTTGCCTGGCGATGGCCGCGAATCTGGCGCGGGTGCGAGAAACGACGACGGGTGGTCAATGGCGCTATCTGGGCTGGTTGATTCTGTTCAGCGCAGCAAGCGAAATCCCCTATCGGATGTTCATTGCAGATCACGATACCTTGAACGTCATGCCAACATTGGCCCTCGGCCTGCTGGTGGCGCGGGGCTGGCAGCAACCGACCTTGCAATCGCGCCTGCTGGCGGCCGGGGCCTTGCTGTTGGCGGTGTTCTTTTCCCCGCGCGTGATGTTTGGTTTCTTCGGCGTTTTATTGCCGCTGGTGTTGTTGTGGGTGATCCATCGTCCCTGGTACTTCGCGCTGATGGCGGGGCTGGTCTGCCTGGCGTGCAATCAATGGCAGGTGCTGTATTACTCCGTTCGATTGGGCAATGGCGTGGCGATGGCGGCGGTCGCCACTTGTCTGATTGCGCCATGGCTGGGTCTGTTCCTGTTGCGACACGCGAAGGACGTAAAAGCACCGCCGATGCGCCGTTGGGCGTATGCGTTGTATCCCGCGCATTTCCTGCTGTTGCTGGCACTACGTCAGGCCATCGCATGACCCTGCAGGAGCTGGCTTGCCAGCGATTGCGGCGGGCCTGCCGATATCAATGCCGGATGTGCTGCCCCATCGCTGGCAAGCCAGCTCCTACAAGGGATCTGCGTTGAATTGATGGTTGTGTTCGGCCAGCCATTTCTTGCCATGTCGTAAACGCACCTTTGCGTGGCGCCCGTAGGCATTTGATCTCTCCAAGCCAGTCATACCATCGCTACCAAAGGGCACTGCCGAAACGCCGGTGCCTTACCGAGACGAATGGCGCACTGATGCCGCTGGGAGAGACGCGATGTTCAGCAAGCAAGACCAGATCCAGGGTTACGACGATGCACTGCTGGCGGCGATGAATGCCGAGGAGCAACGTCAGGAAGATCACATCGAGCTGATCGCGTCGGAGAACTACACCAGCAAGCGCGTGATGCAAGCGCAAGGCAGCGGCCTGACCAACAAGTACGCCGAAGGCTATCCGGGCAAGCGCTACTACGGTGGCTGCGAGCACGTCGACAAGGTCGAAGCCCTGGCCATCGAGCGCGCCAAGCAACTGTTCGGCGCCGATTACGCCAACGTCCAGCCGCACTCCGGTTCTTCGGCCAACAGCGCCGTGTATCTGGCCTTGCTGCAAGCCGGCGACACCATTCTGGGCATGAGCCTGGCCCACGGTGGTCACCTGACCCACGGCGCCAAAGTGTCGTCCTCGGGCAAGTTGTACAACGCCGTGCAGTACGGCATCGACACCAAGACCGGCCTGATCGATTACGACGAAGTTGAGCGCCTGGCCGTCGAGTGCAAGCCGAAGATGATCGTTGCCGGTTTCTCGGCTTATTCCAAGACTCTCGACTTCCCGCGTTTCCGCCAGATTGCGGATAAAGTCGGTGCGCTGCTGTTCGTCGACATGGCCCACGTGGCCGGTCTGGTCGCCGCCGGTCTGTACCCGAACCCGCTGCCTTACGCCGATGTGGTCACCACCACCACCCACAAGACCCTGCGCGGTCCACGTGGCGGCCTGATCCTGTGCAAGTCCAACGAAGAGATCGAGAAGAAGCTCAACGCCGCAGTGTTTCCAGGTGCCCAGGGCGGCCCGCTGATGCATGTCATCGCCGGTAAAGCCGTGTGCTTCAAGGAAGCGCTGGAGCCTGGCTTCAAGACCTACCAGCAACAAGTGATCGACAACGCCCAGGCCATGGCCGGCGTGTTTATCAAACGCGGCTACGATGTAGTGTCCGGCGGCACCGACAACCACCTGTTCCTGGTCAGCCTGATCCGTCAGGGCCTCACCGGCAAAGAGGCGGACGCAGCACTCGGTCGCGCCCACATCACCGTGAACAAGAACGCTGTCCCGAACGATCCACAGTCGCCGTTCGTGACCTCCGGCCTGCGCATCGGCACCCCGGCGGTGACCACTCGCGGCTTCAAGGTTGCCCAGTGTGTGGAACTGGCCGGCTGGATCTGCGACATCCTCGACAACCTCGGCGACGCCGATGTCGAGGCCAATGTTGCCCAGCAAGTGTCGGCACTGTGCGCGGACTTCCCGGTTTATCGCTGAGCGCGGTTTTGGAGTAAATGACTATGCAACGCTACTCAGGTTTCGGCCTCTTCAAACACTCCCTCAGCCACCATGAAAACTGGCAACGCATGTGGCGCACGCCGACCCCGAAGAAAGTCTACGACGTGGTCATCGTCGGCGGTGGCGGGCATGGTCTCGCCACGGCCTACTACCTGGCCAAGGAGCACGGCATCACCAACGTGGCCGTGGTCGAAAAGGGCTGGCTGGGCGGCGGTAACACTGCGCGCAATACCACCATCGTACGTTCCAATTACCTGTGGGACGAGTCGGCGCACCTGTACGAACACGCGATGAAACTGTGGGAAGGCCTGTCCCAGGACCTGAACTACAACGTGATGTTCTCCCAGCGCGGCGTCTACAACCTGTGCCACACCCTGCAGGACATCCGTGATTCCGAGCGTCGGGTCAGCGCCAATCGTCTCAATGGCGTGGACGGTGAACTGCTCGATGCCAAGCAGGTTGCCGACGAGATTCCGTACCTCGACTGCTCCAAGAACACCCGCTACCCGGTGATGGGCGCCACCGTACAGCGTCGCGGCGGCGTGGCTCGTCACGATGCCGTGGCGTGGGGCTTTGCCCGTGCCGCCGACGCCCTCGGCGTGGACCTGATCCAGCAGACCGAAGTGATCGGCTTCCGCAAGGAAAACGGCGTGTGCATCGGCGTGGAAACCAACAAGGGCTTCATCGGCGCCAAGCGCGTCGGTGTGGTCACCGCCGGTAACTCCGGACACATGGCCAAGCTCGCCGGTTTCCGCCTGCCGATCGAATCCCACCCGCTGCAAGCGCTGGTGTCCGAGCCGATCAAGCCGATTATCGACAGCGTGATCATGTCCAACGCCGTGCACGGCTACATCAGCCAGTCCGACAAGGGCGACCTGGTGATCGGCGCCGGTATCGACGGCTACAACGGCTACGGCCAGCGGGGTTCGTACCCGGTGATCGAGCACACCATCCAGGCCATCGTCGAGATGTTCCCGGTGCTGTCCCGCGTACGCATGAACCGCCAGTGGGGCGGCATCGTCGACACCACGCCTGACGCCTGCCCGATCATTTCGAAAACCCCGGTGCCGAACATGTTCTTCAACTGCGGTTGGGGAACCGGTGGCTTCAAGGCCACACCTGGCTCGGGCAACGTATTTGCCGCGAGTCTGGCCAAGGGCGAAATGCACCCATTGGCCGCACCTTTCTCCATCGACCGTTTCCACAACGGTGCGTTGATCGATGAACACGGCGCTGCTGCGGTTGCCCACTAACAGGAGAAATCCCCATGTTGCATATCTTCTGTCCTCACTGCGGCGAACTGCGCTCCGAAGAGGAATTCCACGCTTCCGGCCAGGCGCACATCCCGCGCCCACTGGACCCAGGCTCCTGCACCGACGAGGAGTGGGGCGACTACATGTTCTTCCGCGATAACCCGCGCGGTCTGCACCACGAGCTGTGGGATCACGTCGCCGGTTGCCGCCAGTACTTCAACGTCACCCGCGACACCGTGACCTACGAGATTCTCGAAACCTACAAGATCGGCACCAAGCCACAATTCACCGACAAGACCGATAGCCCGAAAGCGGCCAGCACGGCTCTGGGAGAGAAGGTATGAGCCAGATCAATCGCCTGTCCAACGGCGGACGGATCGA
Source organism: Pseudomonas sp. P1.8 (assembly GCF_001269805.1). Taxonomy (NCBI): domain Bacteria; kingdom Pseudomonadati; phylum Pseudomonadota; class Gammaproteobacteria; order Pseudomonadales; family Pseudomonadaceae; genus Pseudomonas; species Pseudomonas sp. P1.8. The sequence goes on along the minus strand of NZ_LHVM01000023.1, from coordinate 130,873 downwards.
CCGCAACAAAGTCCTGACCTTCACCTTCAACGGCCAGAGCTACAAAGGCTTTGAAGGCGACTCGCTGGCCGCCGCCCTGATCGCCAACGGCGTCGATATCATCGGTCGCAGCTTCAAGTATTCCCGTCCGCGCGGCATCTTCGCTGCCGGTGCCGAAGAGCCGAACGCGGTGCTGCAGATCGGCGCCACCGAAGCCACGCAGATTCCGAACGTGCGCGCCACGCAACAGGCGTTGTATCAGGGCCTGGTCGCCACCAGCACCAACGGCTGGCCGAGCGTGAACAACGACATGATGGGGATTCTCGGCAAGGTCGGCGGCAAGCTGATGCCACCGGGTTTCTACTACAAAACTTTCATGTACCCGCAATCGTTCTGGATGACTTACGAGAAGTACATCCGCAAGGCTGCCGGTCTTGGCCGCTCGCCGACCGAGAACGATCCGGACACCTACGACTACATGAACCAGCACTGCGACGTGCTGATCGTGGGTGGTGGCCCGGCGGGTCTGGCCGCTGCTTTGGCGGCTGCACGCAGTGGTGCTCGCGTGATTCTCGCCGATGAACAGGAAGAGTTCGGCGGCAGCCTGCTCGACTCCCGCGAAAGCCTCGACGGCAAGCCTGCAATGGAGTGGGTGGCCGGTGTCATCGACGAACTGAAGAACACCCCGGACGTGCTGCTGTTGCCACGCGCCACGGTCAACGGCTACCACGACCACAACTTCCTGACCATTCACGAGCGCCTGACCGATCACCTCGGCGACCGTGCACCGATTGGCCAGGTGCGTCAGCGTATTCACCGGGTCCGCGCCACTCGCGTAGTGCTGGCGACCGGCGCTCACGAGCGTCCATTGGTCTACGGCAACAACGACGTGCCGGGCAACATGCTCGCCGGCGCCATCTCGACCTACGTGCGCCGCTACGGCGTGGCACCGGGCAAAAAACTGGTGCTGTCGACCAACAACGACCACGCCTACCGCGTTGCCCTGGATTGGCTCGATGCCAGCCTGCAAGTGGTGGCCATCGCCGACGCCCGCAGCAACCCGCGTGGTGCGCTGGTGGAGGAGGCTCGCGCTAAAGGCATCCGCATCCTCACCGGCAGCGCCGTGATCGAGGCCCGTGGCAGCAAGCACGTGACCGCTGCCCGCGTTGCCGCGATCGATGTGAAGGGACACAAAGTCACCAGCCCGGGCGAATGGCTCGACTGCGACATCGTCGCCAGTTCCGGCGGCTACAGCCCGGTGGTTCACCTGGCTTCGCACTTGGGCGGCAAGCCGATCTGGCGCGAAGACATCCTCGGTTTCGTACCGGGCGAAGCACCGCAGAAACGCGTGTGTGTCGGTGGCATCAACGGGGTCTATGGTCTCGGCGATTCTTTGGCTGACGGTTTTGAAGGGGGCGCCCGCGCCGCCGCAGAAGCCGGGTTCCAGACCGTCGAAGGCCTGTTGCCAAAAGCCCTGAGCCGTCTTGAAGAGCCGACGCTGGCGCTGTTCCAGGTGCCACATGAAAAGAACACCGCACGGGCGCCGAAGCAATTCGTCGACCTGCAAAACGACGTCACCGCCGCCGCCATCGAACTGGCGACGCGCGAGGGTTTCGAGTCGGTCGAGCACGTCAAGCGCTACACCGCCCTGGGCTTCGGCACCGATCAGGGCAAGCTCGGCAACGTCAACGGCCTGGCCATCGCTGCCCGCTCGCTGAACGTGACCATCCCGCAGATGGGCACCACCATGTTCCGCCCGAACTACACGCCGGTGACGTTCGGCGCCGTGGCCGGTCGTCACTGTGGGCACATCTTCGAGCCGGTGCGTTACACCGCACTGCATCAATGGCACCTGAAAAACGGCGCCGAGTTTGAAGACGTCGGCCAGTGGAAACGTCCTTGGTACTTCCCGAAATCCGGTGAAGACCTGCACGCCGCCGTCAAGCGCGAATGCAAAGCCGTGCGCGACAGCGTCGGCCTGCTGGACGCTTCGACCCTGGGCAAGATCGACATCCAGGGCCCGGATGCGCGTGAGTTCCTCAACCGCGTCTACACCAACGCCTGGACCAAGCTCGATGTGGGCAAGGCCCGTTACGGCCTGATGTGCAAAGAAGACGGCATGGTCTTCGACGACGGCGTGACGGCTTGCCTGGCGGACAACCATTTCGTCATGACCACCACCACTGGCGGCGCGGCTCGCGTACTTCAGTGGCTGGAGCTGTACCACCAGACCGAATGGCCGGACATGAAGGTGTACTTCACCTCCGTCACCGACCACTGGGCGACCATGACCCTGTCCGGGCCGAACAGCCGCAAGCTGCTCGCTGAAGTCACCGACATCGACCTGAGCAGCGAAGCGTTCCCGTTCATGACCTGGAAAGAAGGTCTGGTGGGTGGTGTGCCGGCGCGGGTATTCCGGATTTCGTTTACCGGTGAGCTGTCGTACGAAGTCAACGTGCAAGCCGACTATGCGATGGGTGTATTGGAGAAAATTGTTGATGCTGGCAAGAAGTACAACCTGACGCCATATGGCACCGAAACCATGCACGTGCTGCGGGCCGAGAAGGGCTTCATCATCGTCGGTCAGGACACTGACAGCTCGATGACCCCGGACGACCTGAACATGGGCTGGTGTGTCGGTCGCACCAAACCGTTCTCGTGGATCGGCTGGCGTGGCATGAACCGTGAAGACTGCGTGCGTGATCAGCGCAAGCAACTGGTGGGCCTGAAGCCAATCGATCCGAACAAATGGCTACCGGAAGGTGCGCAACTGGTGTTCAACACCAAGCAAGCCATCCCGATGACCATGGTCGGTCACGTGACCTCCAGTTACCTGCACAACTCCTTGGGCTATTCGTTCGCCATGGGCGTGGTCAAGGGCGGGTTGCAGCGGATGGGTGAGCGCGTGTTCGCACCGCTGGCCGACGGCAGCGTGATCGAGGCGGAAATCGTTTCTTCGGTGTTCTTCGATCCGAAAGGCGAACGCCAGAACGTGTGATTGCCGGATGTCCGTAGGAGCCGGCTTGCTGGCGATGAACGATAACGCGGTGCATCTGATACACCGCGTCGTTTGGATCGCCAGCAAGCCGGCTCCTACAGGAGGCAACCGCACCATCAACAGAATTCAGGAAAGGTGCTTTATGACCACAGCCAATGTTTATCAGCAACGCCCAACCACCGGGACCAAGGCCGAGTCGTCGCTGCATCATGCCGACCTCGCCAGTCTGGTGGGCAAGGGCCGCAAGAGTGCCGGCGTCATCGTTCGCGAGAAGAAACTCCTCGGCCACCTGACCCTCCGTGGCGATGGTCACGACGCAGCATTCGCCGCAGGCGTACACAAGGCCCTGGGCATCGAACTGCCGGGTGCGCTGAGCGTGATCGTCAAAGGCGAATCCAGCCTGCAATGGATGGGGCCGGATGAATGGCTGCTGATCGTGCCGAGTGGTGAAGAGTTCGCCGCCGAGCAAAAACTGCGCGCAGCACTGGGCGATCTGCACATTGCAATCGTCAACGTCAGCGGTGGCCAGCAGCTCCTCGAGCTGAGCGGCCCGAACGTGCGCCAGGTATTGATGAAGTCCACCAGCTACGACGTGCACCCGAATAACTTCCCGGTGGGCAAAGCCGTCGGCACGGTGTTCGCCAAGTCGCAACTGATGATCCGTCACACCGCCGAAGACACCTGGGAGCTGCTGATCCGCCGCAGCTTCTCGGATTACTGGTGGTTGTGGCTGCAGGATGCTTCTGCCGAGTATGGGCTAAGCGTTCAGGCTTGAGATTTATCGCCGGCAAGCCGGCTCCTGCAGGATTGATGTCGGTCTTGAGAGCGACGTGAACCCCTGTAGGAGCTGGCTTGCCAGCGATCAACCGCGCAGCGGTTGTCATTAAACGAACAGGAGTCACCGCACTATGAGCCGCGCCCCAGACACATGGATCCTGACTGCCGACTGCCCCAGCGTGCTCGGCACCGTGGACGCGGTGACGCGCTTTCTGTTCGAGCAGGGCTGCTACGTCACCGAACACCACTCCTTTGATGACCGGCTCTCGGGCCGTTTCTTCATTCGCGTGGAGTTTCGCCAACCTGATGGCTTCGACGAGCAGTCCTTCCGCGCAGGTCTCGCCGAGCGCGGTGAATCCTTCGGCATGATCTTCGAACTGACACCGCCGCATTACCGGCCGAAGGTGGTGATCATGGTCTCCAAGGCCGATCACTGCCTCAACGACTTGCTCTACCGCCAGCGCATCGGCCAATTGTCGATGGACGTGGCTGCCGTGGTCTCCAACCACCCGGACCTCAAGCCGCTGGCCGACTGGCACCAGATTCCGTACTACCACTTCCCGCTGGACCCGAACGACAAGCCCTCCCAGGAACGCCAGGTGTTGCAGGTGATCGAAGAGGCCGGGGCTGAGCTGGTGATCCTCGCCCGCTACATGCAGGTGCTGTCGCCGGAGCTGTGCCGCAAACTCGATGGCAAGGCGATCAATATCCACCACTCCCTGCTGCCCGGTTTCAAAGGTGCCAAGCCCTATCACCAGGCCTACAACAAGGGCGTGAAACTGGTGGGTGCGACGGCGCATTACATCAATAACGATCTCGATGAAGGGCCGATCATTGCTCAAGGCGTCGAGGTGGTGGATCACAGCCATTACCCGGAAGACCTGATCGCCAAGGGGCGGGATATTGAAGGCCTGACCCTGGCGCGGGCGGTTGGGTATCACATTGAACGACGAGTGTTTTTGAACGCCAATCGCACCGTTGTGCTTTAGATTTTTGGGGCCGCTTCGCAGCCCATCGCCAGCAAGCCGGCTCCTACAGGATTGAGGCCGGCATAAGATCTGGCTCGGCCGCGATCCCTTGTAGGAGCCGGCTTGCTGGCGATGAGGCTCGCACGAACAACACAAAACACACAGGCAACACCCAGAGCAATCAACGCGGCGCCGATCCCTGGCGACGCGACCGCTACATAAAAACAACAGCGAGGTGAAAGCATGTCTGGCAATCGTGGTGTGGTGTATCTCGGCGCTGGCAAGGTCGAAGTGCAGAAAATCGACTATCCGAAAATGCAGGACCCGCGCGGCAGGAAGATTAACCACGCCGTCATCCTGCGTGTGGTTTCCACCAATATCTGTGGTTCCGACCAGCACATGGTGCGCGGCCGTACCACGGCGCAAACCGGCCTGGTGCTGGGACATGAGATCACCGGTGAAGTGATCGAGAAGGGCAGCGACGTCGAGAACCTGCAGATCGGCGATCTGGTGTCCGTGCCGTTCAACGTGGCTTGCGGGCGCTGCCGTTCCTGCAAGGAAATGCACACCGGCGTCTGCCTGAGCGTCAACCCGGCGCGCCCCGGTGGTGCTTATGGTTACGTCGACATGGGCGACTGGACCGGTGGTCAGGCCGAATACGCCTTGGTGCCGTACGCCGACTTCAACTTGCTCAAACTCCCGGATCGCGACCGGGCCATGGAGAAAATTCGCGACCTGACCTGCCTCTCCGACATCCTGCCGACCGGTTACCACGGTGCCGTGACCGCTGGTGTTGGCCCGGGCAGTACCGTTTACATTGCTGGTGCCGGTCCGGTCGGCCTGGCGGCGGCTGCTTCGGCCCGTCTGTTGGGCGCGGCAGTGGTGATCATCGGCGACGTCAACACCGTGCGCCTGGCTCACGCCAAGGCCCAGGGTTTTGAAATCGCTGACCTGTCCCTCGACACCCCGCTGCACGAACAAATCGCCGCGCTGCTCGGTGAACCGGAAGTGGATTGCGCCGTCGACGCCGTAGGTTTCGAAGCCCGTGGCCACGGCCATGATGGCGTCAAACACGAAGCCCCGGCTACCGTGCTCAACTCACTGATGGGCGTGGTGCGTGTCGCTGGCAAGATCGGCATCCCCGGCCTCTACGTCACCGAAGACCCGGGCGCTGTCGACGCTGCGGCAAAAATGGGCAGCCTGAGCATCCGCTTCGGCCTCGGCTGGGCCAAATCCCACAGCTTCCACACCGGCCAGACACCGGTGATGAAGTACAACCGCCAGTTGATGCAGGCGATCATGTGGGACCGCATCAACATCGCCGAAGTGGTGGGTGTGCAAGTCATCAGCCTGGATCAGGCGCCGGAAGGTTACGGCGAGTTCGATGCGGGTGTGCCGAAGAAGTTTGTGATCGATCCGCACAAGCTGTTCAGCGCGGCGTAAGTCTTCAGGCCAAACAAAACGGCGACCTTCGGGTCGCCGTTTTCGCTTGGATCGACTGACAAGGTAAAAATGCCTGAGTCGCACAGGAACATGCCGGTCGATGTCCGGTCAAACCGGCAGCTTTCCGTCCGTTCAACCGGACGGTTTACATGCACAAGAGGATGTCTGGATGAAGATTTCACGCGGTATTGCACTGGCTTCGCTGTTGGCCTTGTCCGCCAGCCCGGTCTTCGCACAGTTCAGCCTGAACGATGCGGCCAATGCCATTTCGGGCATGCAGGGCGGTAACGCGGCTACCGACGCGGCGCCCACTACGCAAACGGCAGATCTGCTGGGCGCGCTCACTCAATTGAACATCACCCCGCAGCAAGCCGTCGGCGGTGCCGGCGCGATGTTGGGGCTGGCGAAGAACCAGTTGAGCTCGACCGATTACTCGGAACTGGCCAAGAGTGTGCCGGGGATCGACAAGTTGTCAGGTGGCGGTGAGTTGGGTGCGCTGGCCGGGCTGCTCGGCTCCACCGGCAAAGCCGCCGGGTTGGACAACGCCCTGGGCAACGTCAAGGACACCAGTGACCTGAGCAACGCCTTCAGCGCCCTGGGCATGGACACCGGCATGATCGGCCAGTTTGCCCCGATACTCCTGCAATACCTCGGTCAGCAGGGTGTTGGTGGTTCGCTGCTGAGCAGCCTGGGCAGCATCTGGGGCACCGGCACCGGCACCGGCACCGGCACCGGCATCTGATTCAGTTACGCTCGGCGCGCAAAGCGTCGATGCGCTGGTCCTTCTCGATCCAGAGCTGGTTGACCCAGTTCTGGATTTTCTCGCGAAACAGCGGGTCGTTCTCGTAATCGCCTTGGGACAACGACGGATCAAGTTCGCGGGTCTTGATGTCGATAATCACCCTTGGCACATTGCCGCAGATCAGATCCCAGAAACCCGGAATCGTTTGCTGCGGATAAACCACCGTCACATCCAGAATGGCGTCCAGCTGTTCACCCATGGCTGCCAGCACAAACGCCACGCCACCGGCCTTGGGTTTGAGCAAATGGCTGAACGGTGATTGTTGCTGGGCACGTTTGGTCGGCGTGAAGCGAGTGCCTTCCAGATAATTGACCACGGTGACCGGCTGACGCTTGAACAGCTCGCAGGCCTGTTTGGTGATTTCCAGATCCTTGCCCGCAAGTTCCGGATGCCTGGCCAGGAAGGCCTTGCTGTAGCGCTTCATGAACGGATAATCCAGCGCCCACCACGCCAGACCGAGGAAGGGCACCCAGATCAGTTCTTTCTTGAGGAAGAATTTGAAAAACGGCGTACGTCGGTTGAGCGTCTGGATCAGCGCCGGGATATCGACCCAGGATTGATGGTTGCTGATCACCAGGTAAGAAGTGTCGCGGCGCAGATCGTCACCGCCGCGAATGTCCCATTGGGTGGGGATGCACAGGCGGAAAATCAGCTTGTCGATTTCCGACCACGTCTCGGCGATCCACATGACCAACCTTGAGGCATAGTCGCGAAAGGGGCCCGGCAGGACCAGTTTGAACAGGGCAAACACCATCAGCGGACCGATCAGGACCAGCGTATTGAGCAATAGCAGCAAGGCGACGAAACAGCCGGTGAGCAGGCGGCGCATAAGTAACTCTTGAAATCATTTGGGCGCGACATGATAAGCAGCTTCGGACGGCAGGCCAAATCGGTGGTGACGAATGTTTCACTTCCCTGCCGCTAACCTTGTGGGAACGATCATGTGGACAACGGTCTAAAATCCCGCTGCTCACTTCTCATGGAAGCCCATTACGTGAAATCCCTCCTTGCACTGCTTTCCCTCATCGCCCTGCCGGTCATGGCCGCCGAGCCGACCCTTTACGGGCGCTACGAATACATCGCACTGCCGGAAATCGGCGGCGAAGTGCTCAAGGCCAAGATGGATACCGGCGCGCTGACCGCTTCGCTCTCGGCCAAAGACATCGAAACCTTCACCCGCGATGGCGAAGACTGGGTACGTTTCCGCCTCGCTACCAAAGATGCGAGCGACAAGGTCTACGAGCACAAAGTCGCGCGGATCAGCAAGATCAAGACCCGCTCCGAAGAGGACGAAGATGAAAGTGAAGTGATCGCACCCACCAAGCGCCCGGTGGTTGATCTGGAACTGTGCCTGGGTAACGTCAAACGCATAGTCGAGGTCAACCTGACTGACCGCAGCAGCTTCAACTACCCGTTGTTGATTGGCGCGAAGGCGCTGCGTGAGTTTGGTGCAGCGGTGAATCCGGCTCGTCGGTTTACCGCAGACAAGCCGGATTGCTGACCGATTGCTTTCGAGCAGACTGCAATGCTCGCTTCAAACCTTGGGCATTGTCGCGATCATCGAAGGCCGTTGGCTGACCTCGAAATACCACGCCGCCAGCTGCGGATTCGCCGTGCGCCAGTCCAGATCCGGGTGGCGCAGGTCCACGTAACCCAGCGCACAGGCCACGCTGATCGCGGCGACGTCGAAGTGGCTGGTCAGCTCGGCAATCGCGTCTTTTTCCAGCAAGGCCAAAGCGCGGCGGATCTTGTCGCGCTGGCCGTCGAGGTACGCGTCCCACTGTTTTTCCGGGGCGCGCAAGACGACTTCGTAACGCACCAGTACGGCGGCGTCCATGATTCCGTCGGCCAGAGAGGCCAGGGTCAGACGACGCCACCGTGCGGAGCCCTCACGGGGGATCAGCGGGTTGCCGACGTGTTGATGGTCGAGGTAGTCGAGGATCACCCGGCTGTCATGAATGATGTTGCCATCGGCCAGGCGCAGCGCGGGGATTTTGCTCAGCGGGTTGTCATTGATCAGCATCAGGTCCGGATCTACCGGCGTGAGCACGCAGTTCTGCAACGCCACGCGGTCCTGTTGACCGGTTTCATGCAGCATCACCATGACTTTACGGACGAAGGGGGAAAGGGTGTTGTGGTACAGGGTCATGCTCGGGGCGGACATGGCAGTGTCTCGATCGGTGGGCAGTGCCGGGCAGCATAGCGCGTTGGCTCGTTGGCTCAAATGTCGATCTCCTGTGGGAGCGAGCCTGCTCGCGATGGCGGCCTGACATTCAACAGCTATGTTGGCTGACAGACTGCTATCGCGAGCAGGCTCTTTCCCACAGGGATTGCGTTTTAGCTGGCGGCTTGCAGTGTCTGCCCGGCTTGTGGCCCTGAAACGGCTTGCGGCTTGAGTTCGCGAGCCACCGTCCAGACGATGAACGCCGCGACGATATCGAAAATCGCCAGCACCACGAACAGCGGGCTGTAGCCGATCCTGGTCACCATCACACCAAACACCAAGGTAAACGCAGCGGCGCCCAGGTAGCCGAACATGCCGCCCATGCCGGTGGCGGTGGCCACTTCGTTTTTGCCGAACGAGTCGGAGGTGATTGCGTACAACGCACCGGACAACGTCTGGTGAGCGAAGCCGCCGATGCACAGCAGCGCAATCGCCGTATAGGGGCTGGCGACCAGACCGATGCAGGCCGGGCCGATCATGCACGAGGCGCCGAACAGCAGGACCATTTTGCGCGAGGTGAACAACGACACATTGCAGTGCTTGTGGAAGAACGGGCTCAGGTAACCACCGAGTACGCAGCCCAGGTCGGCGGCCAGGAATGGTAGCCAGGCAAACATCGCGATCTCCTTGATGTTCATGTGTCGCTCGGTCATCAGGTACAACGGAATCCACGCATTGAAGGTCTGCCATGCCGGCTCGGAGAGCATGCGGGCGCTGGCGATGGCGTAAAAGTTGCGGCTGCCGATGATCTTTTTCCAGCTGCCTTTTTGCTTGGTGGTGTCTTTGAAGTGATCTTCCTGACCGCTGAGGATGTAATCGCGTTCTTCATCGCTCAGACGCTTTTGATCCCGTGGATGCTTGTAGAGGACCATCCACAGAAAGGTCCAGGCCACGCCCAGTCCGCCGACGATCAGGAACGCCAGTTCCCAGCCGCTGTTCAAAATCGCCCAGACCACCAGCGGTGGCGCCAGTACGGCACCAATCGAGGAGCCAATGTTGAACCAGCCGATGGCCACCGAACGTTCTTTGGCGGGAAACCATTCGGTGGAAGTCTTGACCGCTGCCGGCAAGCCCGCGGCTTCCGTCAAGCCGAGCAGGCCACGGACGAATGCCAGGCCCTGCCAACCCGTCGCCAGTGCAGCCAGCGCACAAGCGATCGACCAGGCAAAGGCGAAGATGGCGAAGCCCATTTTGGTGCCGATGGCATCGATGATGTAGCCGGCCACCGGTTGCATCAAGGCATAGCAGACCTGCCACGCGACAACGATGTGCGAGTACTGCTCGGTGGTGATGTTCATTTCGCTCATCAGGGTCGGTGCGGCCACTGAGAGGGTATTGCGAGCCAGGTAGTTGACCATCAGACCAGCCGTCACCAGGCCGACCATCCACCAGCGGATGCCTTTGACTTTCATCACGTCACCAATATTTTTTGGATTTATTTTTGGTTGCTGCGCTTGTTGTAGGTTGTCGTACAACGTGTGACTTTATAGAAGCGCAAGGGTGAAACTGTCAACAAATATGTCAGAGGATTTGCGAGGCAGGCTGACGAGCGGAAGAGGCAGGCTGACGAGCGGAAGAGGCAGGCTGACGAGCGGAAGAGGGCGTCATCGTATGACTTGGGAAAATTCCGAAGTGTAGGAGCTGCCGAAGGCTACGATCTATTGATCTTGAAAGGCAAAGATCGCAGCCTTCGGCAGCTCCTACAGGGATCAGCGGCGTTGCAGGAGGCCGCGCAGGCCGAGGATGGCCGGGATGCCGAGTCCCAACCAGCTCAACGCATCCCACACACCATCACCCAGCAACGCGGCAAACAAACCCGCCGCGCTGAACAGGGCGATGAGGGTGGGGGTGCCGAAGACCTTCCAGAAGTTTGACTGCCGGGGTTTCATGCCGCGCTCTCCGATTTTTCCAGCACGGGTTTCGCGGCCTTGCGTCGCACCACCCACAGGTAAACCCCGCTCCCGAGCACGATGATGGTCAGCACATCGAGGGTCGCCCAGAGGATCTGCATCGGCATGCCGCCATAGTCACCGAAGTGCAGCGGTTGTGACATGCCCATGACGTCCATGTACCACGGGCGTTCGACCACCGCGGTGACCTGCAGGGTGCTGGCATCGATCAGTACGGGCGTCAGCAGGTGCGAGGTCAGGTGTGTGCTGCCCTTCATGAACACTGCGTAATGGTGCTCACTGGAAAAGCGCGTGCCTGGGAAGGCGATAAAGTCCGGCTGCATGCCCGGTGCGACTTCCTCGGCGATGTCGAGCAAGCGGGTGGCGGGCGCCAGTTGCGTGAGCGGCGGAGCATCGCGATAAGGCGCGATCATCGCGGTCAGCGAGTCGTTGCGCCAGGCGGCAATCAGCAAGTCCGCGCAGGCGCTGACAACGCCGGTCACACCGACAACCAGCGCCCAGGTCAGCGTCACGACGCCGATCAGGTTATGCAGGTCGAGCCAGCGCAGGCGGGTGGATTTGTCCTGCCTCACGGTGGCGAATTTCAAGCGACGCATGAACGGCAGGTACAGCACCGTGCCGGAGACAATCGCCAGAACGAACAGAATCCCCATGAACGCCAACAGCAACTTGCCCGGCAACCCGGCGAACATGTCCACGTGCAGGCGCAGCATCACCATCATGAAGCCACCATTGGCCGAAGGCATCTCCAGGGCTTCACCGGTACGGGTGTCGAGCATGAAGGTGTGGGACGAATTCGGCTCGGTGCCGGCCGTGGGCGCCATGATCGCAATCGCGGCGTTGGGTTCGTCCTCTTCATAACCGAAGTACTGCACGACTTCGCCGGGACGATGCTTTTGCGCGGCCTGCACCAGTTGCTGCAGGTTCAACTGCGGCGTGTCCGCCGGCATGACCTTCAACTCGGCGGCATCGCCCAACAAGTGGTCGATCTCGTGGTGGAAGATCAACGGCAGACCGGTCAGTGCCAGCATCAGCAGGAACGCGGTGCAAATCAGGCTGGTCCAGGTATGTACAGCGGACCAGCGGCGAATTGTTTTACTTTTCATTTCATAGCCTTCAGAAAAACCAAAGCCGTCCACGAAGGACGGCCTGGTCGTTGGGCGTGTCAGGTCAAGCGGTTACCACTTGTAGTCGAGGCTGGCCATCACGTTGCGACGGTCGCCGTAGTAGCAGTAGAAACCGTCACAGGTCGAAATGTATTCCTTGTCGAATACGTTGTTGGCATTGACGCTGACACTGACGCCCTTGAGTACGTTGTCCAGGCGACCCAGGTCGTAATGGACGGCCGCATCATAGACGGTATAGGAATCGCTGTGGCCATCGGATGGATCGCGTACGAAAGCCATGCTGCCAATGGCGATGTTGTCGGTTTCGCCGACATAGCGCACGCCGAAGCCGATTCCGAAGCCATCCAGAACACCGGTATGCCACGTGTAGTCAGCCCATGCAGCGGCCTGGTTTTCCGGGGTCAGTGGCAGCGGGCGGTTTTTGTCCAGTGGATCGGTGACTTTGGTCATCTTGCTGTTGGCGTAGGTGTACGAGGCAGTCAGGTTCAAGTTCTCGTTGACGTTACCGGTCGCTTCCAGCTCGAAACCACGTACTTTCGCTTCACCCAGTGGGCGAGATACGCCCAGGGTGTCGCTGAGTACGATGTCCTTGCGGGTCAGGTCATAGGCGGCAGCTGTGAACAGCATGTCGGTGCCCGGAGGCTGGTACTTGATACCGACTTCGTATTGCTTGCCGGTTCCCGGACGGAATGCTTCGCCATTGGCGCCACCGGCTTCTGCCTGGAAGGATTCGGCATAGGAGACGTAAGGCGTGAAGCCGGAGTCGAACACATAGCTCAAGGCCGCGTTGCCGCTGAAGTTGGTGTCGTCGCGGGTGTCCTTGGCATTGTTCATGTTGTAGAACGTCGAATCGGTGTGTAGCCAGTCCTGACGACCGCCCAGGGTCAGGCGCCAGTTGTCGAGGGCCATCTGGTCCTGAACGTAGAGGCCAGTGTCATGGGTCTTCTGGTTGTAATCGTTGAACGCGTTGAAGGGGACGTTACTGAAGTCCTGACCGTAAATCGGGTTGTTGATGTTGCTGGTTGGCGCGCTGCCAAACAGCCATTTGTAATTGGTGTTGACGCGTTGGTGGTCCAGGCCCAGCAATACCGTGTGCTTGATTATGCCGGTGTCGAAATCAGCCTGGAAATTGTTATCCACAGCAAACTGACTGAGGTCTTCGTCGACAACGTTGGCACCACGAGACAGTGTGCCGTCGTCTGCAACCGAACCGTAGAAACCGCCCGAAGTGATGCTCTGGAAGGACAGGTCGCTTTTGGTGTAGCGCAGGTTCTGCCGGAACTGCCAAACGTCGTTCATCCGGTGCTCAAAGGCATAACCCAAGGCGTAATAGGTCTTGTCGTAGAATTCCCATTCTGGATCGCCGAGATTCTTGTGGAACTTCACTTCACCGGCGGGCGTGGACAGCTTGGTGCCTTGTAGCGGCAGGAACTGGCTGGTGGTGCCGGTATCGTCACGGTTGTACTGGCTGAGGAACGTCAACGTGGTGTCGGGATCGATGTTCCAGGTCAGGCTGGGAGCGATGTTGTAGCGCTTGTCGTCAATGTGCTCGATGGTGGTGTTGCTATCGCGTACCACACCGCTGACACGATACAAAAAACGCCCTTCGTCATCGACCGGACCGGTGCTGTCGAAGCTGATCTGCTTGCGCTCGTAGCTGCCGACCTGCAATTGCACTTCATGGCTGGCCAATGCATCAGGGCGCCGACTGACCATGTCGACCAGACCGCCTGGTGGTGTCTGGCCGTACAGCGAAGAGGCAGGGCCACGCAGCAGCGCTACGCGTTCAAGATCCCAGGTCTCCATCTTCGGCATGGTGTAAGTGCCCTTTGGCAGCGGCAAGCCATCGAGGAACTGGGTGGGTTCAAATCCACGAACCTTCAGCCACTCGGCACGGCTATCGCTGCCGTAGCTGCTGGCGATCACACCGGGCATGTAACGTACGGCGTCATCCAGATTCTGTACGGCACGGTCCTGCATCTGTTCACGGGTGGCGACAGAGATCGAACGCGGTACTTCAGCCAGCGCGGTATCGGTCTTGGTACCGGCAGCGGTGCGCTTGGCCAGGTAGCCTTGTGCCGGGCCCCAGGCACTTTCGGAGTCTTCCACGCCAATCACGCTGGTCGCCGGCAGCGCCATCACACCTTCAGGCACAGCCACCAGGCTGTAAGTGCCAGCGCTGCTTTGCTCCAGTTGCAGCCCGGTGCCACGCAGGGCTTCGCGCAGGGCGCCCGCCGCGTCGAACTGGCCTTTGACCGGGGCCGAGGTCTTGCCCGCCGCCAGCGACGGATTCAACGACAGCGCCAGGCCGGCCTGGCTGGCAATCTGGTTGAGGGTGCTGGCCAGCGGGGCGGCCGGCAGGTTGTAGGCGCGAACGCTGGATGCCTGTTCAGCGGCGATCAGTTGGCTGCTGGCCAAAGGGGTGCAAAGGGCAATGGCTACCGCCAGCAAACTGGGGCGCAACAAGGTGTCTAGCGAACGGGACATACAGCGGCTCCTGAAAGGGAATACTTCTCAATTGCCTAGGTGCCGAATGAAAATCGAAAAGTGATAGGGCTGGATGAAAATAATTTAGATTCAGTAAACGGTTTTTGGTTTGTGGTCAGGCTGATGGCCCTATCGCTAGCAGGCTAGCTCCCACAATGGACCTTTGTTCGCAGGTCAAATGTGGGAGCTAGCCTGCTAGCGATAGGGCCTGACAGAGAAGCATCCGTCAGGGTTTGGCGTCTGCCTTTGCCACCACCGTCACCCACCATTGCGCGTGCTGTTCGATCTTCACCGGCAGGGTCGGCAGCAGGGCATTAAGCGCCAGGTCGGTATCGCGCAGCGGGAAGCTGCCGGTGATCCGCAGGTCAGCGACTTGCGGTGCCACCCCCAGATAGCCGGGTCGGTAGCGACCGATTTCCTGCACCAGATCTTCCAACCGTGTGTTGTCCACCACCAACATGCCACGGGTCCAGGCGTCTGCACCCATGTTGACGGCCACTATCGGCCCCAGGCCATTGTTTCGGATCAGCACTTGCTGACCTTCACGCAGGATCTGCTCTTCGGGGCTGGATTGCGGATGGGCCGCCACCGCCGACTGCAACACGCTCAGGCGCGTGCCTTCTTCCTCGCGCTTGACCAGGAACCGCGTCCCCAGTGCGCGCATGCTGCCTTCGCGGGTTTCGACGATGAACGGCCGCGCGTCGCCATGACCGGTCTCGACGAGGATTTCACCTTCCTGAAGGACGATCAGACGCTGCTTCTCATCGAAACGTACGTCCACGGCGCTGTGGGTGTTGAGATTGATCACGGTGCCGTCGGCCAGGCGCAGGGTGCGCTGCTCGCCGGTCGCGGTGCGCTGGTCGGCCAGCCAATAGTCGACCGGCAGATAACGTTCGCCGGCGAACAACGCCAGACCGATCACTGCGACGACACTGGCCAGGCCGCTACCGAGTTTGCGCACGCGCCGCCGAATGCCCTCGCGCGATTGCAGCAGCGCAGTTCGCGCCGGGCCGCTGGCAACACTGAAGCGTTGATCGAGCATGCCCAACTGACGCCAGGCCCGTGCGTGTTCTTCGTGGGCGGCGTGCCAATTAGTGAATGCTTCGCGCTCTACCGGGTTGCCGGAGTCCAGGGACAACTGCCACGCAATCGCGGCGTCCAGCACTTGCGCCGACACCGGTTTGGAGCTAACCGGGCTCATGTCGGCTCACCGTACTGCGCGATGTAGCACTGACGAACGCCCTGAGCCAGGTACTGACGAACCCGCGGCACCGAGACACCCAAACGCTCGGCAATTTCCGCATGGCCCAGGCCATCGAGACGGTTAAAGAGAAACGCCGCCCGGGCCTTGCTTGAGAGTTTGCCGAGCAGGCGATCAATGTTTTTCAGGTCTTCGAGGATCATCTGCTGTTCTTCCACCGACGGTTGTTCGGCTTCGGGGATCAGCATCAGTTCGGTGAGGTAGGCCTGCTCGAGCGCGGCGCGACGGAAATAGTCGAACAGCAAGCCCTTGGCAATCGCCACCAGAAAAGCTCGCGGCTCGCGAGGCACCTTCAATTCTTCACGACCCAGCAAGCGCACAAAGGTGTCCTGGCTCAGGTCTTCGGCCCGTTGCGGGCAAGCGACGTTGCGCCGAAGCCAGCCCAATAGCCAACTGCGGTGGTCGCGATATAGCGCACCGACGAGCTCACTTTGAGGGCTGGGGACTGACGACACGCAGCATCACCGAGTGGGAAGGGTTAACCAACGAGAATTGTTCGCGATTGTGTCAGAGGCCGGGACGGGAAGCAATTGGCGCTGGTCGGGTGGTTGGTGGCGCCAAACTCCGTAGGAGCTGCCGAAGGCTGCGATTTTTTGATCTTGAAAAAAGATCGCAGCCTTCGGCAGCTCCTACGGTGACCGCGTCGTTATTAGAAGGACGGCGCCTGCTGCCGCCGTTTCCATTGGCTCAAGCGCTGTTGCAGGTTTAACGGGCTATGAATCTGCTGCTGCCGCGCCCGGCTGAACAGGATCAGCGCCAGTTCTGCGGTGGCCAGCGCATCGGCACTGGCGTGGTGACGCTCGAAGACTTCCAGCTTGAACCAGTCGATCCAGTCGTCCAGCCCGGCCTCGCGAATGTGCGCCTGTGGGCACAGCAACGGAGCAATATCCGCCACGTCCATAAACAGGTGCCGCAACTTGTAGCCCAGATGATCTTTCAATGCGCGCCCGAGCATGTGTTGATCAAACGGCGCATGGAAGGCCAGCACCGGGCTGTCACCGATGTACTCCATAAGATCGAGCAACGCCTCGGCCGGATCGCTGCCTGCCGCGATGGCACTGGGGCCCAGCCCATGGATCAGCACGCTGGGGCCGAGTTTGACTTCAGCGCATTGCAAGGTGCGCTCGAACTGCTGACTGAAGTCGATCGCCCCGTCCTCGATCACCACCGCACCGATGGACAGCACCCGATCCTTGTTCATGTTCAGCCCGGTGGTTTCCAGGTCGAGCACGACCCAACGTTGTTCGCGCAGGCTGCATTCGCCCGGGGTGGCGGGATCTGGCAAGCGTTCGAGCCGATGCTGCAGGTCGGCGGACAGCGTTGGGCTGGCCGCACGCAGCCATGAGAACAGGCTCATAGCTGATACCGCAGGCTCAGGCTGCTTTGCAGGCGCTGGGCCTGACGCAGGGATTCGCGCAGGATGCGGCGGTCCAGGTGATTAAGGCTGTCAGGATCGACCCGATTGGAGTAGGGAAAATTCTCCCGGGTCTGTAGTTGATGTTGCTGCATGCGCGTTTGCTGAATGAAGTGATAAGCCTCTTCGTACGCCGCGCCATCCAGAGGCTCGATCACTTCTTTGGCGATCAACTGACGAAAGCGCTCCAGGGTGTTGTTGGCTTCGATGCCATGGGCGAGAGCCAATACGCGAGCGCCGTCGACAAAAGGGGCCAGGCCCTGGGTCTTCAGGTCCAGCGTGGCTTTCTCACCATTTTTGCGCGCCAGCACAAAATCACGGAAACGCCCTACAGGCGGACGATTGCGCAGCGCATTCTCGGCCATCATCCGCTGGAACAAACGGTTGTCGCCGACCTGATCGAGAATACCCCGACGCAACTGTTCGCAACTCTGTTCGCTGCCCCAGACCACGCGCAAATCGAAATAGATGCTGGAGCCCAGCAAATTCTCCGGCGTCGCCTCGCGGATAAACGCCGAAAAGCGTCGCGCCCATTCCGCACGGGACAGGCACAGCTCGGGGTTGCCGGCCATGATGTTGCCCTTGCACAGGGTGAAACCGCACAGCGCCAGGCTCTGGTTGATCTGCTGGGCGATGGGCAGCAACTTGCCGCGAATCTCCGCCGCATGGGCTGCGTCCCGGGCTTCGAACACAATACCGTTGTCCTGGTCGGTATGCAGCGTCTGTTCGCGGCGACCTTCGCTGCCGAAGCACAGCCAACTGAACGGCACGCCGGGGTCGTCTTTCTCGGCGAGGGTCAGTTCGATCACCCGGCACACGGTGTGATCGTTGAGCAAAGTGATGATGTGTGTGATCTGGGTCGACGACGCACCATGGGCCAGCATGCGCTCGACCAGTTGGCCGATTTCGCCACGCATCGCCACCAGGTTTTCCACCCGGGGCGCATTGCGGATGGTCCGCGCCAGGTGCACCAGATCGACCCGTTGCAGGGAAAACAGATCGCGCTCCGACACCACGCCGCAAAGGCGCTGATCCTTGACCAGGCAGACGTGGGCGATGTGGCGCTCGGTCATGGCAATCGCGGCATCGAAGGCGCTGTGATCCGGCGACAGGTAAAAGGGCGCGGGGGTCATGAATCGCTCAATGGCTTCGTTGAAGTCACTGCTGCCATTGGCCACGGCCTGGCGCAGGTCGCGTAGGGTGAATATACCCAGGGGCGCTTTGTGTTCGTCGACGGCCACGATGCTGCCGACCTGCTGCTCATGCATCAGCGTCACGGCCTCGCGCAGCGGCGTGAGCGGGCTGCAAGTCACCGGGTGACGCATGGCCAGTTCGCCGAGTCGGGTGTTGAGCGAATACTGGGTGCCGAGGGTTTCCACGGCCTTCTGCTGGACCTGCTGATTGACCTGGTCCAGCAAGCTGCTGACGCAACGCAGGGCGAAATTACGAAAGGTGTCCGACAGTGAAAACAGGCGGATGAATGCGGCTTTGTTCAGTTGCAGGCAGAAGGTGTCCTCGCCCGCCAGATGCTCGGTGCGGGTCGCCCGTTCGCCCAGCAACGCAGCAAGGGGGAAACACTCGCCGGTGGTGATTTCAAACACCGTTTCGGTACCACCCTTTGCCGTGTGCGGACGTTCGCCCACCACCCGGCCTTGCTTGACGATATAGAAGTGTTCAACGGGTCCGTCGGCGGGCTTGATGATGCTCTCGCCGGGGGCATAAAAACGCAGCTGGCATTGTTCCACCAGGTACGCCAGGTGAGCGTGTTCCATCTGATTGAAGGGCGGGAAGCGCTGAAGGAATTGCAACGTACCCTGGATGTTCTGCAACACCGCGGTTTTCCCTGCCTGTGTGAAGGCGTCCGCTCTACTCATAACCGTTACCGCAGTCTTTGTTTGAATTGTTGTGGTCGGATGACTCAGACATGGTCGACCCCTAAGACCGAGGTGCCCATTGGACGTAAGTCTAGGTAGGCAATCTATGGGATGGAGTGTCGGAAGAGTCTTACGCAACTGTGCGAAAAACCTCTCTGCTCGCCTATTGGAAAAATATCCGACGAAGCGCACATTGGAGGTCTGCTTAGCGATGTCTCACCACTGTGCTAGGGAACCGTATTGAACATGTAGAGAAAGCCATGTCCGACCACGATATTTTGAGTGACGCCGAGCGGGAACTGCTCAATGCCGTCATGCTGGAACCTGACTTGCCGCCGCAACGGGTGCTGATCGTCGATGACGATAAAGATGCCCGCGAGTTGCTGTCAGAGATTCTGGCACTGGATGGTATTCGCAGTATGTCGGCGGCCAGCGGCGAGGCTGCGCTCAAGATCCTGGTGGCCGAAACGGAGATCAAAAAGCCCACCATAGGCTTGCTGATCACTGACCTGCGAATGGGGCGCGTCGATGGGCTTGACCTGATCCGCCAGGTTCGCGAGTCGGTACGGGCTGCGTTGCCGATCATTATCGTCTCGGGCGATGCCGACGTGAAGGATGCGATCGCCGCGATGCATTTGAGCGTGGTGGACTTTCTGCTCAAGCCGATCGATGCCGACCAGTTGCTGGCGTTGGTCAAACGTGAACTGGGGATGAAGCCTTAGCTCAAACCTGCCGGCCTCGCACATTCCCTGTAGGAGCCGGCTTGCCGGCGATGGACTCAAGTGCGCCGCGTTTATCCGGTTCAAACGCGTTATCGTTAACGACCATCGCTGGCAAGCCAGCTCCTGCAGGTATGCGTTATCTGTCTTTCCCGGGGGCTTGCGTGAAGAACCAAAAAAAAGCCCTGATCGAAAGATCAGGGCTTTTTCATGTCCGGCGTAATCGCTCAGTTACAGACCGTTGGCAGCCTTGAACTCGCGACGACGACGGTGCAGGACCGGCTCGGTGTAGCCGTTCGGCTGCTTGGTGCCTTCAACCACCAGTTCGACCGCCGCCTGGAAGGCGATATTGCTGTCGAAGTCGGGGGCCAGTGGGCGATACAGCGCATCAGCGGCATTCTGACGGTCAACCACCGGCGCCATGCGCTTGAGGCTTTCCATCACTTGCGCTTCGGTAACGATACCGTGACGCAGCCAGTTGGCGATGTGCTGGCTGGAAATACGCAGCGTCGCACGGTCTTCCATCAGGCCGACGTCATTGATGTCCGGCACTTTCGAACAGCCGACGCCCTGGTCGATCCAGCGCACCACATAACCGAGAATGCCCTGGGAGTTGTTGTCCAGTTCGTTCTTGATCTGTTCGGCGGTCCACTGAGGGTTCACCGCCAGCGGGATGGTCAGGATGTCGTCTACCGAAGCGTGGGCACGTTTGGCCAGTTCGGCCTGACGGGCGAACACGTCAACCTTGTGGTAGTGCAGCGCATGCAGCGCAGCAGCGGTCGGCGATGGAACCCAGGCGGTGTTCGCACCGGCCATCGGATGAGCGATTTTCTGTTCGAGCATCGCCGCCATCAGGTCCGGCATGGCCCACATGCCTTTACCGATTTGTGCGCGACCTTGCAGGCCAGTGCTCAAGCCGATATCGACGTTGGAATTCTCGTAGGCGCCAATCCATTTTTCCGCCTTCATGTCGGCCTTGCGCACCATCGGGCCGGCTTCCATGGAGGTGTGGATTTCATCGCCCGTGCGGTCGAGGAAACCGGTGTTGATGAACACCACACGCTCGCTCGCAGCCTTGATGCAGGCCTTGAGGTTGATCGTGGTACGACGCTCCTCGTCCATGATCCCGACTTTGAGGGTGTTGCGCGGCAGGCCCAGCACGTCTTCGATGCGACCGAACAGCTCGTTGGTGAACGCCGCTTCTTCAGGACCGTGCATCTTCGGCTTCACAATGTAGATGGAGCCGGTGCGGGTGTTTTTGCGCGAGGTGTTGCCGTTCAGGTTGTGCATCGATGCCAGGCAAGTCACCAGGCCATCGAGAATTCCTTCCGGCACTTCGTTGCCGTCCTTGTCGAGGATCGCGTCGATGGTCATCAGGTGACCAACGTTGCGCACGAACAATAGCGAGCGGCCATGCAGGCTCAATTCGCTGCCGTCGACGCCGGTGTAGGTGCGATCGGCGTTCATGGTACGGGTAAAGGTCTGACCACCCTTGGCGACTTCTTCCGACAGATCGCCCTTCATCAGGCCGAGCCAGTTGCGGTAGATCACCACTTTGTCATCGGCATCGACGGCGGCAACGGAGTCTTCGCAGTCCATGATGGTGGTCAGTGCGGCTTCCATCAGGATGTCTTTGACGCCGGCTGCGTCGGTCTGGCCGACCGGGGTGCTGGCGTCGACCTGGATTTCGAAATGCAGGCCGTTGTTTTTCAGCAGGATCGCGGTGGGTGCCGATGCATCGCCGTGGAAACCGATCAGTTGTGCATCGTTGCGCAGCCCGGTGTTGCTGCCGCCTTTAAGGGCGACCACCAGTTTGCCGTCAACGATCTTGTAAGCGGTGGACTCGACGTGGGAGCCGGCCGCCAAAGGCGCCGCTTCGTCGAGGAAGGCACGAGCGAAGGCGATAACCTTGTCGCCGCGAACCTTGTTGTAGCCTTTGCCTTTTTCCGCGCCGTCAGCTTCGCTGATGGCGTCGGTGCCGTAGAGCGCGTCATACAGCGAACCCCAGCGGGCGTTCGAAGCATTGAGGGCGAAGCGGGCATTCATCACCGGCACCACGAGCTGTGGGCCGGCCATGCGGGCGATTTCTTCATCGACGTTTTGCGTCGTTACCTGGAAATCGGCCGCTTCTGGCAGCAGATAACCGATCTCTTGCAGGAAGGCTTTATAGGCCACGGCGTCGTGCGCTTGACCGGCGCGTTCCTGGTGCCAGGAATCGATACGAGCCTGGATATCATCGCGTTTGGCGAGTAGGGCTTTGTTCTTCGGCGCCAGGTCATGAATGACCTTGTCGGCACCGGCCCAGAATTGATCGGCGGTGAGGCCGGTTCCGGGAATGGCTTCGTTGTTCACGAAGTCGAACAGGACTTTGGCGACCTGCAGGCCACCGACTTGAACGTGTTCAGTCATTGCTTGCCTCACTCTGCTCAGCTATTTCGCTTTTCAGCTCTTCAATTTAACAATGAAGCCTTGGGCCATTTAAACCACAAACCCGTCTACCAGTACATGCCAATTACGGGCGGCTGGGTTGGGACCAATCAACGGCTTGGGGCCTTGCTGACAGGGCTTTCAGGGTTGCGAACGTGCCTGCGGCAGACATCGATCCAACGTTATGTAGTGCGCGCTGCGGCATACTACATGATGAATTGCGGTTGTGAAAATTAGACTAATTACGTCGTTCTGCGACCCCATGACGCATTGCAGTCACGGCGCGGAGCAGGATGTTCTCAAAAAACCAATGGATTGTTCCAGTTAAATATCGAAAGTTGTACACGATTTGTCTTCCACAGCAGATCGGCGGTGGACTGGATCGCTGGCAGGCCAGCTCCTACAGGGCCTTTTGCAATCCTTGTAGGAGCTGGCTTGCCAGCGATGGCGTCAGCCCATTCAGCACATGAACAACCCTTGCCTATACTTGGTTTTCTATAACAAAAGTCATGACCAGAGGGCTGCGCCATGGACCACCTCGTACTCACAGTGATTGCACCGGACAAGCCAGGGCAGGTCGAGCGCATTGCCCAATGCATTGCCGAGCACGGCGGCAATTGGCTGGAAAGTCGCATGTCGCGCATGGCCGGACAATTCGCCGGGATTCTTCGGGTAGGCGTACCGGCCGAGGCCTACGATGAACTGGTGGATGCCTTGCAAGGCTTGTCGACGTTGGGCATTCGCGTGTTGATCGCCGAAAGCGGTATCGAACAATCGTGTACTTGGAAACCGATTGCCATGGAGCTGGTGGGCAATGATCGTCCGGGGATCGTGCGCGATATCACGCGGTTGCTGAGCGAGCAGGGGGTAAACCTGGAGCAACTGGTCACGGAAGTGCGTCCGGCACCGATGAGCAGTGAGCCGTTGTTCCACGCTGAAGCGCTTTTGGCCGTACCGCTGACGCTGTCGCTGGATGTGTTGCAATCACGTCTGGAAACCCTGGCCGATGACCTGATGGTCGAACTGGTGCTGCGCAGCGATCCCTGATCAGTTATCCAAGTTAAACGTGCACCTGCCTGTGGATAACCTGTAGAGACACCCCGCCAGCCCACGCGGCCCGGGGTTCTTCAGGATATGATCAAAAAACCAGCAGTTTCAGAGACTTGCGCACAATCGGCGGGGATCACGCTGTGGATAACCTTGGGAAGGATCGATACAGGCCACGGGGGACGTGGCCTGTGCGGATTTGTGTGTTTTTTGATCAGCTGCGGCGACGCAAACTGACCCATGCATCGATGCTGTAAACGGCCAGGCCGGCCCAGATAAAGATGAACGCAACCAGCGTGCTGGAGGACAGTTGTTCGCCAAACAGCAGTACCGCTTGCAGCAATACCAAGGTAGGCGCCAGGTACTGGAGAAATCCCAATGTGGTGTAGGGCAAATGCCGAGCCGCTGCGTTGAAGCAAACCAATGGCACTAGCGTGACCGGCCCTGCGGCGACCAGCCACCAGGCTTCGGACGTGGTCCAGAATTCGGCCTGAGCGCTGCTGGCGGTTGGATTGAACAGCAGCCAGGCCAGGGCAATCGGCACCAGCATCCAGGTTTCCACTACCAGGCCCGGCAATGCCTTGACCGGCGCCTGCTTGCGAATCAACCCGTAGAAACCGAAGGTCAGTGCCAGGACCAACGACACCCACGGCAAACTGCCGACCTGCCACACCTGCTGCGCCACGCCAACCGCCGCCAGACCCACCGCGACCCACTGCATGCGCCGCAGTCGTTCGCCGAGAATCAGCATGCCGAGCAACACATTCACCAGCGGGTTGATGTAATAGCCGAGGCTGGCTTCAAGCATGCGGCCATTGTTCACCGACCACACGTAAGTCAGCCAGTTGGCAGCGATCAGGGTGCCACTGAGGGCCAGGATCGCCAGCCGTCGGGGATTCTCGCGCAGTTCACGCCACCAACCGGGATGTTTCCAGACCATCAGCAACAGTGCACCGAACAGCGCCGACCACAACACGCGGTGAATGATGATCTCCACGGCGGGCACGCTGGCGATGGCTTTGAAATAGAGCGGGAAAAGTCCCCAGATGATGTAGGCACTCAGGCCCAGAATGTACCCGCGACGCGGGTTGGTGACTTGCATGCAGAATCCTTGCTTAGGCAGCTAACAAAGAAACCGATTGTATAGATGTGTCAGGACTTTTGTAGGAGCCGGCTTGCTGGCGATTCGTACGACGCGGTGTATCAGGTAAACCGCGTCTTGGTTCATCGCCAGCAAGCCGGCTCCTACGAGGGTTAGAACAATTTCAGTGGCTCTTCGTTGAGCGCCGCGAGTTGCTCGCGCAACGCCAACACCTGATCGCCCCAATAGCGCTCGGTACCGAACCACGGGAAGCTGTGCGGAAATGCCGGGTCATCCCAGCGACGGGCGAGCCAGGCGCTGTAATGCATCAGGCGCAACGCTCGCAGTGGTTCGATCAGCGCCAGTTCCCGCGGATCGAAGTCGTGGAATTCATTGTAGCCATCCATCAATTCCGACAGCTGGCCCATGCATTCGTGGCGATCGCCGGCCAGCATCATCCAGATGTCCTGGACCGCCGGACCCATTCGGCAGTCGTCAAGATCGACGATGTGAAACATCTCGTCGCGGCACATCATGTTGCCGGGGTGGCAGTCGCCGTGCATGCGGATGTTCTTATGCTGCGTGTTGCTGTAAGCATCTTCCACACGCTTGAGCAGATCACGGGCCACTGATTCGTAGGCCGGTAGCAAACTGCGGGGGATGAAATTGCCTTCGAGCAACGTCGTGAGTGAATCGTGGCCGAAGTTTTTCACCGCCAAGGCTTCACGATGATCGAACGGCTTGGTCGAGCCCACGGCATGCAGGCGACCGAGCAATTGGCCCAGTCGATAGAGCTGATCGAGATTGCCCGGTTCCGGTGCACGACCGCCACGGCGCGGAAACAGTGTGAAGCGAAAACCGTTGTGTTCGTGAAGGGTTTCACCGTTGTGGATCATCGGCGCGACAACGGGAACGTCGCAATCGGCGAGTTCGGCAGTGAATTGGTGTTCTTCCAGGATCGCTTCATTGGTCCAGCGTTGAGGCCTGTAAAACTTGGCGATCAGTGGCTCGGCGTCTTCGATGCCAACCTGATAGACGCGGTTCTCGTAGCTGTTGAGCGCCAGAATGCGCGCGTCGCTGAGGAAGCCAATGCTTTCGACGGCATCGAGCACGAGGTCTGGCGTGAGGGTTTCAAACGGGTGGGCCATGCTGACTCCTGCGCGCAGCAGGCTGCTGCGTCCGGCCAGGCATGGTAGCGCAGACGGGCGCTCTTTAGGGGCAGGGTTGCGAGATGTGTTGTCTGGGCTGACGATATCGCGAGCAAGCTCGCTCCTACAGGTTATGCAAATGCCCTGTAGGAGCTGGCTTGCCAGCGATGAGGGCCTGTCAGGCGCCGACGATCCCGCCATCTTCCCGCGAAATCGCCATCACCGATGAGCGCGGCTTGCCATTGGGCAGATGCTCGGGGAAGGTCGAGCCGCCGTTCTCGCCCGGATGCTGAATCCCGACAAACAACGTTTTCTGGTCCGCGGAAAAACTGATCCCTGTCACTTCGCAGCCCACAGGCCCGACCATGAAGCGGCGAATCTCACCGGTTTCCGGATCGGCACAGAGCATCTGATTGTTGCCCATTCCGGCAAAATCACCGGCGTTGCTCGAATCGCCATCGGTGAGAATCCACAAGCGTCCTGCCTTGTCGAAACCCAGGCCATCCGGGCTGTTGAACATGTTCTGCGGTGTGATGTTCGAAGACCCGGCCTTCGGCGTTCCGGCGTGAATACCGGGGTTGCCGGCGACGACGAACAGGTCCCAGGCAAAACTTTTCGAGCCGTGATCGTCGCGGTCGGTGTGCCAGCGCAGGATTTGCCCGTAGACGTTCTTCTCGCGCGGGTTCGGCCCGCCCACCGGTTGGCCGTCTTCGCCACGTTTGGCATTGTTGGTCAGCGTGCAGTAAACCTGGCCGTCCTTGGGGCTGACGACGATCCACTCCGGACGGTCCATGCGCGTGGCCTTGACCACGCTGGCAGCCAGCCGCGCATGGATCAACACTTCGGCCTGATCAGCAAAGCCGCTACTGGCGTCGATGCCGTTTTTGCCGTGGGTCAGTTCGATCCATTCGCCCTGGCCCTTCGGGTGATCGGTGTTGCCGTCGCCCGCGTCGAAACGCGCGACATACAGCGTGCCGTGATCGAGGATGTCGCGGTTGGCCTTGGGGTTCTTGTGGTCGATCTTGTCGCGGCTGACGAATTTGTAGATGAATTCGCCGCGCTCATCGTCGCCCATGTACACCACGGCCTGGCCGTCCGCAGTTTCGGCGAGGGCAGCATTTTCATGTTTGAAGCGACCGAGGGCGGTGCGTTTGACCGGGGTTGACTTTGGATCGAACGGATCGATTTCCACGACCCAGCCATGGCGGTTCAATTCGTTGGGGTTCTTCGCCATGTCGAAGCGCTCGTCGTGCGGGTGCCAGTTGATCTCCTTACTGGTCGCCACCACGCCGTAGCGTTTCTGCGCCGCGTCGAATTTTTGTTCGGCGTTGCTGCTGCCGAAGCAGTCGGTGAAGTTTTCTTCGCAGGTCAGGTAAGTGCCCCACGGCGTTTTGCCGTTGGCGCAGTTCTGGAAGGTGCCGAGAACGTGCTTGCCCTGAGGGTCGGCGCTGGTTTTCAGCAGGGCATGACCCGCCGCCGGACCGCTCACGCTAATAGGCGCGTTGCCGTGAATGCGGCGGTTATAGCGCGAGCCCTGGACGAACTTCCACTCACCGTTTTGGCGCTGCACTTCGATCACCGACACACCTTCGCAGGCCAGCGCCTTGCGCACTTCTTGCGCCGATTGCGGCATCCCGCCGTGGGGGTAGAGGTAGCGGTAGTTGGTGTATTCGTTGTTGATCGCCATCAGCGCCCGGTCGTTCTCACCCGGAAACTCGAACAGGCTCATGCCGTCGTTGTTGTCACCGAACTGGAGTTCCTGATGCTCGGCGCTGCCGTTGCCGCTCGGGTCGAACACCGGGCCGTTTTTATGCAGGGGTTGGCCCCAGCTGATCAGCACCGAAGACTTGTAGCCTGGCGGCAGGGTTATCGTGTCGCTGGTCGCAGTGGCAATGCTGTCGAAGCCCAGTAGTTGGCTGGTGCCGGCGCTGACACTGGCCGCCAACACGCTGCGACTCAACAGGTTGCCCCCCAAAAACATGGCCGCCCCACAAAGTGCGCCCGCGCTGATAAAGCCGCGACGGCTGAGGCCGAGCATTTTTTCGAGGTCGGTGGATTGGTTTTCTTCTAATAGGCTCACATCAGGCTCCCTGCGGTTTTTGCAGTCACCTTAAAGATGGGCGATGAAGGTTTTGTTGCAGTTTGTTAAAGCGGCGTACCCAGCAGTATGTTGGACGGTGAAAACTCGACGCGCACCGATTTTCCGATAGCCAGTCCCAACGATTTTAGATGTGCAGGTTCGGTTAGCGCGCACAGCATCAAACCGTTGGGCAACGTGATACGTACTTCGCTGGGGCCGTCGTCGGCGTCGAGAATCTTCTCGATGATGCCCTTCAGGCAATTGTTTCCAGGGGTTGCCGTAGAGTCGGCATCCAAAACCTCGAGCCAGCCAGCCTTGATCAAGGCCACGACTTCAGTGCCGATTTGCAATTCCAGACGTTGAGTACTGTCGTGGGTGATTTGCGCCTCGATGATCAGATCGTCCGTCACTTGCAGGCGAATCAGGTCATTGCGCCCTTGGACCGCTATCGCCACGACCTTGCCGTGCAGCTGGTTGCGCGCGCTGGTTCGCATCATCAAGCGGCCGAGCAAGTCCAGGTCGCCTGTATCTTCGGCCGCCTCCAGCACTTGCGCCTGCAACGCCTGCAGTCGCTGATAAAGGCGCAATACCCGTTCGCCTTCGCTGGACAGTCTGGCACCGCCACCGCCCTTACCGCCGACTACCCGTTCCACCAACGGTGTTTGTGCCAGGTTGTTCAGCTCCTCGATAGCATCCCAGGCAGCCTTGTAACTGAGCCCTGCGCTTTTTGCGGCGCGGGTGATCGAGCCCTGTTCGGCAACGTGATGCAACAGCGCGATGCGCTGCGGGCGACGGACAATGTGCTGGGACAACAACGTAGACAAGGCCATGGTGAATCGCTTTGGGCTGTGACAATGGCGAAGACGTTGGCGGCTCGGGACGCAGGAGTCAAGTCAGGACGTCTCCCCCGGTTTTGGCGTGCGGGCCAGACAATAGACGTCGACACGGGCTGCCCCGGCATTCATCAGCAGAGCGGCCAACGCCTGAGCGGTGGCGCCGGTGGTCAGAACGTCGTCGATCAGGGCGAGGTGACGGCCCTTCACGACTGCATCGGGCGCCAGTGCGAACGCATTGCGCAGATTTTTGCGACGCGCATCGGCGTTCAGTGCCTGTTGCGCATCAGTGTCGTGAGTGCGCAATAACAGCCGTTCGTCGACAGGGATATCGAGGTCGGTTCCGAGCCAGCGAGCCAGCATCGCCGCCTGATTGAATCCCCGTTTGCGCAAGCGCCGATCGGCCAAGGGGACGGGGACAAGCACGTGGGGGCGATCCAGGCCGTCGGTGAAGCGATATCGCAGCGATTGAGTGACAATTTCGGCGAGCAAGCGCCCAAATGGCCAGTTGGCGTTGTGTTTGAAGCGTGTGATCAGGCTGTCGATCGGAAAGCCGTAAACCCAAGGCGCAATGACCCGTTCAAAGGCCGGAGGCTCTTGCAAACATTGGCCGCACGTCAGGCCCGCCGCGGGCAAGGGCAGGGCACAGGTGTGGCAATGATCACCCAGCCAGGGCAGTTCGGTTTCGCACGCCATGCAGATCGGGGTGACGTCTTCGGCGGGTTCGTTGCAAAGCAAGCAGTGCTGGTTGTTTTTTAGCCAGATGTAAACCGGTCCTTCGTATCTTGGTTGACAGCTCATCACTCTTCCTTAAATATGCCGAAACACTGTGATGCGACTCAGGGCGTTCCATTGCCCAGCCGCCTGTACAAGCATAATTCAAAGGAAACGCCCATGAGCGCCAGCACCACTGCAACCCTGCGTCATGACTGGTCTTTGGCCGAAGTCAAAGCACTCTTCGTACAGCCATTCAACGACCTGTTGTTCCAGGCGCAGACGGTGCACCGCGCGCATTTCGACGCCAACCGCGTCCAGGTCTCGACCCTGCTGTCGATCAAAACCGGCGCTTGTCCGGAAGATTGCAAATATTGTCCGCAGTCCGGTCACTACAACACCGGGCTGGAAAAAGAAAAGCTGATGGAGGTTCAGAAGGTTCTTGAAGAGGCCGCTCGTGCCAAGGCCATCGGTTCGACCCGATTCTGCATGGGCGCGGCCTGGAAGCATCCATCGGCCAAGGACATGCCGTACGTCTTGAAGATGGTCGAAGGCGTGAAGGCACTCGGCCTGGAAACCTGCATGACCCTCGGTCGCCTGGATCAGGACCAGACAGAAGCACTGGCCAAGGCTGGTCTGGACTACTACAACCACAACCTAGACACCTCGCCTGAGTTCTACGGCAGCATCATCACTACCCGCACCTACAGTGAGCGACTGCAGACCCTGGCGTATGTGCGTGAGTCGGGGATGAAGATTTGTTCCGGCGGTATTCTCGGCATGGGCGAGTCGCTGGACGACCGCGCCAACCTGCTGATCCAGCTGGCCAACTTGCCGGAGCATCCAGAGTCGGTGCCGATCAACATGCTGGTGAAGGTGGCCGGTACGCCTCTGGAAAATGCCGAAGACGTTGACCCGTTCGATTTCATCCGTATGCTCGCCGTCGCTCGCATCCTGATGCCGCAATCCCACGTGCGATTGTCCGCCGGCCGCGAAGCCATGAACGAACAAATGCAGGCCCTGGCCTTCTTCGCGGGCGCCAACTCGATTTTCTACGGCGAGAAACTGCTGACCACTGCCAACCCGCAGGCCGACAAGGACATGCAACTGTTTTCGCGCCTGGGCATCTTGCCGGAGGCGCGTGAAGAGCACGCCGACGAAGTGCATCAGGCAGCGATCGAGCAGGCGCTGGTGGAGCAGAAGAGCAGCGAGCAGTTTTATAACGCGGCGGTTTGAAGCCTTCCATCGACTCCTCTGATTGGAATGCGAAACCCTTGTAGGAGCTGGCTTGCCAGCGATAGCGGTCTGTCAGCTGATGGGTATGTCGAATCTGACGCACTCATCGCTGGCAAGCCAGCTCCTACAGGTTCGGTGTCTACCTTGATTGTTTGTCCGAGGCCTGCATGTCTTTCGATCTCGCCGCACGCCTTGCTGCCCGTCGTGCCGAAAATCTCTACCGCCAACGCCCATTGCTCGAAAGCCCGCAGGGGCCGCAAGTGGTGGTCGATGGCCAGCCGTTGCTGGCGTTCTGTAACAACGACTACCTGGGTCTGGCCAATCACCCGCAAGTGATCGAAGCCTGGCGAGAAGGCGCGTCGAAATGGGGCGTCGGTGGCGGGGCGTCGCACTTGGTCATCGGCCACAGCGGCCCGCATCACGCGTTGGAAGAAGCCTTGGCGGACCTCACCGGTCGCCCGCGGGCCTTGCTGTTCACCACTGGCTACATGGCCAACCTCGGTGCGGTCACCGCATTGGTCGGGCAGGGCGATACGGTGCTGGAAGACCGGCTCAATCATGCCTCGCTGCTCGACGCGGGGCTGTTGTCCGGGGCGCGGTTCAATCGTTACTTGCACAACGACGCCGTGAGCCTGGCCAAGCGCCTTGAGAAAGCCACCGGCAACACGCTGGTGGTCACCGACGGCGTGTTCAGTATGGACGGCGACATCGCCGACTTGCCGGCACTGGCGCGGGAAGCCAAGGCCAAAGGCGCGTGGCTGATGGTCGATGACGCCCACGGTTTCGGTCCGTTGGGTGCGAACGGTGGCGGCATCGTCGAGCATTTCGGCTTGAGCCAGGAAGACGTGCCGGTACTGGTCGGTACTCTCGGCAAAGCGTTCGGCACGGCCGGGGCTTTTGTCGCCGGCAGTGAAGAGTTAATCGAGAGCCTGATTCAGTTTGCCCGCCCGTACATTTACACCACCAGCCAACCGCCGGCATTGGCGTGCGCCACACTGAAAAGCCTTGAACTGCTGCGCAGCGAGCATTGGCGCCGCGAACATTTGCAGACGCTGATCCGCCAGTTCCGCCACGGCGCCGAACAAATCGGCCTTGAGCTCATGGACAGCTTTACACCGATCCAGCCGATCATGATTGGCGATGCCGGCCGCGCGGTGCGCTTCTCGCAAATGCTGCGCGAACGCGGGCTGATGGTGACCGCGATTCGACCGCCAACGGTGCCTGCTGGCAGTGCTCGTCTGCGTGTGACGCTGAGCGCCGCCCACAGCGAGGCGCAGGTTCAGTTATTGCTGGAAGGATTGGCCAATTGTTTTCAACAACTGGGACCGGAGCCAGCCCATGCGTGATCGTCTGATTCTGCTGCCTGGTTGGGGGCTCGGTGTTTCGCCGCTGGAACCGCTGGCGGCGGCGTTGCAAGGGCTGGATGAACACCTGCGGGTCGAGATCGAGCCGTTACCACAATTGCAGTCGAACGATCTTCAAGAGTGGCTCGCTGAACTCGATTCGACGCTGCCTCAGGATGCCTGGCTGGGTGGCTGGTCGTTGGGTGGCATGCTCGCTTCGGAATTGGCGGCGCGTCGCGGCGATCGCTGCTGCGGTTTGCTGACGCTGGCGAGTAATCCTTCTTTTGTCGCCCATGAACAGTGGTCGAGCGCGATGCCTGGCGAAACCTTCGATGCGTTCCTGGCTGGCTGTGCTGCTGACCCGCGCATGACCTTAAAGCGCTTTTCACTGCTTTGCGCTCAAGGTGCCGAAGACCCTCGCGGGTTATCACGGTTGTTGCTCGGGGGTGCGCCGCACACGGCTGGCCCCTTATTGATGAGCGGCCTGGAGTTGCTCGCTCAGTTGGATACCCGCCAAGCCTTGCAGACGTTCCGTGGCCCGCAACTGCACTTGTTCGCCGGCCTCGACGCACTGGTTCCGGCCGAAGCCACCGCAGACCTGCTGGCATTGCTGCCGGATGTCGAAATCGGTCTGATTGAACAGGCCAGCCACGCGTTTCTTCTGGAAGACCCCCACGGTGTGGCAGGGGCGATCCAGGCTTTTTTGCATGAGTGCGGCGATGACTGATTTGTCTCTTCCCAACGTACCCGGCGGTCTGCCTGACAAACGCCAGGTGGCGGCTTCGTTTTCCCGTGCGGCGTCGAGCTATGACAGCGTGGCCGAACTGCAACGTGACGTGGGCAGCCAATTGCTGAGCCGCCTGCCAGCAGATTTTATGCCGCAACGCTGGCTCGACCTGGGCTGTGGCACCGGGTATTTCAGTCGTGCATTGGGTGAACGTTTTGCCGGTGCTCACGGTGTGGCGCTGGATATCGCCGAGGGCATGCTCAATCACGCACGGCCATTAGGCGGCGCCACCGATTTCATCGCCGGTGATGCCGAGCGCCTGCCGTTGCAGGATTCGACCTGCGATCTGATCTTCTCCAGCCTGGCAGTGCAGTGGTGTGCAGACTTCGGCGCGGTACTCGGCGAGGCCCATCGGGTGCTCAAACCAGGCGGGATTTTCGCGTTTGCTAGTCTGTGTGTTGGGACGTTGATTGAACTGCGAGACAGTTGGCGTAAGGTCGACGGCATGGTGCACGTCAATCGCTTCCGGGAGTTCGGCGTTTATCAACAATTGAGTGCCGATAGCGGTTTAGAGGTGGTCAGTCTGCAAACCTGTCCCCATGTGTTGTACTACCCGGATGTGCGCAGCCTGACCCATGAGCTCAAGGCCTTGGGCGCGCACAACCTTAATCCCGGTCGGCCGGGTGGCTTGACTGGCCGGGCGCGGATTCTGGGTTTGATCGAGGCCTATGAGCAGTTTCGTCAGGCCGAAGGTTTGCCGGCGACTTATCAAGTGGTGTACGCCGTTTTGGAGAAACCCTTATGAGCTCAGCCTATTTCATTACCGGCACAGATACGGATGTCGGCAAAACCACGGTCGCGGCGGGGTTGCTGTATGCGGCGCGGTCGGCGGGTTTGAGCACGGCGGCGGGTAAGCCGGTCGCCTCGGGGTGCGATGTCACGCCCAAGGGTCTGCGCAACGCGGATGCGCTGGCGCTGCTGGCGGAATGTTCGTTGCCATTGACGTATTCGCAGGCGAACCCGGTGGCGTTCGAACCGGCGATTGCCCCGCATCTTGCAGCGCGTGAAGCGGGTGTGGCACTCACGGTGCAGTCATTGTTGACGCCGATGCGGCAGATCCTTGAAATGCAGGCCGACTTCACGTTGATCGAAGGTGCCGGTGGCTGGCGCGTGCCGTTGGCCGATCAGGATAATCTGTCTGATTTGGCGAAAGCCTTGGGCCTGCCGGTGATTCTGGTCGTCGGCGTTCGCCTGGGCTGCATCAGCCATGCCTTGCTGACGGCTGAGGCCATCGCTCGTGACGGTTTGCAGTTGGCGGGATGGGTGGCGAATATCATTGATCCGAAAACTTCACGGCTGGAAGAAAACCTAGCGACACTCGCCGAACGCCTTCCAGCGCCATGCCTGGGAAGGGTGCCAAAACTCAAGTCAGTCACAGCTGAAGCGGTGGCGGAACATCTTCAGCTGGATTTGCTTGACTAGCGTTTGCTATGACAAGGCACTGCGCCATTGGTGTTTTTGACGGGTGTTTTACCGAACCCTCTGCTTCAATGAACACTGATGAACCTTTTCAAGGACGAGTCCTCCCATGGAAATCTCAGGAAGCACCGCTTTTTATGCCGGTCTGAGCACTATTCAGACAGGGCAGAACCGTGTCGATCAAGCCGCCGGGCAGATCGCCAACACCACCATCGATCGTTCGGTCACTAGTCAGTCTTCCGACGCTCAGGTCGATCGCCTTCGATCTATCGATCGCAGCCATCAATCGGACCTTGCCAGCAATGTCGTCGAAATGGCCCAAGGTAAATTTCAGGTCGAACTCGGCGTCAGGCTCGCCAAATCGTCCGATGAAGTGCTGGGTACGTTGATCGATACCTTCGCTTGATTTCTCACTGAGCACGACTGCCAACGCCGCGAAATATTGCGGCGTTTTTCTGCGTAAGCCTTTCTTCCTAAACTAATCTTTCTTGCACTGCGTATCACTCGATCCGCGACGTGGCGATGTTGCGCGACCTGAATTTGCGTGAGGGGATGACGAACGGAAAAAGATCGATGCTTGACAAGATTTCGGCGTAAACGTATGTTTCAAACAACTGTTTGATCGCAACAACAATTCAGCGCGGTCGTTCATTCCCGGTTACATCAGCAGAGGTTTATCGCTATGCCTGACTACAAGGCCCCCTTGCGTGATATTCGCTTCGTTCGTGACGAGCTGCTCGGCTACGAAGCGCACTATCAGAGCCTTCCAGCGTGTGCAGACGCAACGCCGGACATGGTTGACGCCATTCTCGAAGAAGGCGCCAAGTTTTGTGAGCAGGTATTGGCTCCGCTGAACCGCGTGGGCGACCTCGAAGGCTGCACCTGGAGCGAGTCCGGCGTTAAGACCCCGACTGGCTTCAAAGAAGCGTACAAGCAATTCGTAGAAGGCGGCTGGCCAAGCCTGGCTCACGACGTCGAGCACGGCGGCCAAGGCCTGCCGGAGTCCTTGGGTCTGGCGATCAGCGAAATGGTCGGCGAGTCGAACTGGTCGTGGGGCATGTACCCAGGCCTGTCGCACGGCGCGATGAACACCATCTCCGAGCACGGCACCCCTGAGCAGCAAGAGGCTTACCTGACCAAGCTGGTCTCGGGCGAGTGGACCGGCACCATGTGCCTGACCGAGCCGCATTGCGGCACTGACCTTGGCATGCTGCGCACCAAGGCCGAGCCTCAGGCCGACGGTTCCTACAAGGTTTCCGGCACCAAGATCTTCATCTCGGCCGGTGAACACGATATGGCCGACAACATCGTCCACATCGTACTGGCTCGCCTGCCGGATGCACCGGCTGGCACCAAAGGCATCTCCCTGTTCATCGTGCCGAAGTTCATGCCCAACGCTGATGGCTCGGTTGGCACGCGTAACGCGGTATCTTGCGGTTCCCTGGAACACAAGATGGGCATCCACGGCAACGCCACCTGCGTGATGAACTTCGACGGCGCGACCGGTTTCCTGATCGGCCCGGCGAACAAAGGCCTGAACTGCATGTTCACCTTCATGAACACCGCACGTCTGGGTACCGCGCTGCAAGGTCTGGCCCACGCCGAAGTCGGTTTCCAGGGCGGCCTGAAATACGCTCGCGACCGTCTGCAAATGCGCTCGCTGACTGGCCCGAAAGCGCCGGACAAAGCCGCTGACCCGATCATCGTGCACCCAGACGTACGCCGCATGCTGTTGACCATGAAGGCATTCGCCGAAGGCAACCGTGCGATGGTTTACTTCACCGCCAA
Organism: Pseudomonas sp. P1.8; assembly: GCF_001269805.1. Taxonomy (NCBI): domain Bacteria; kingdom Pseudomonadati; phylum Pseudomonadota; class Gammaproteobacteria; order Pseudomonadales; family Pseudomonadaceae; genus Pseudomonas; species Pseudomonas sp. P1.8. Next base: position 94,987 of record NZ_LHVM01000023.1, on the reverse strand, counting down.
GCAGGTCGACATCGTCAAGTACGGCGTGGACGAAGATGAGAAGAAGAAAGCCGACGCACTGCTGGCGTTCATGACGCCAATCGCCAAAGCCTTCATGACCGAAGTCGGTTTTGAATCGGCCAACCATGGCGTGCAGATCTACGGCGGTCACGGCTTCATCGCCGAGTGGGGCATGGAGCAGAACGTTCGCGACAGCCGCATTTCGATGCTGTACGAAGGCACCACCGGTATCCAGGCGCTCGACCTGCTGGGCCGTAAAGTGCTGATGACTCAAGGCGAGGCTCTGAAAAGCTTCACCAAGATCGTCCACAAGTTCTGCCAGACCAACGAAGGCAACGAAGCGGTTCAAGAGTTCGTCGCACCGCTGGCTGCACTGAACAAAGAGTGGGGCGAGCTGACCATGAAGGTCGGTATGGCTGCCATGAAAGATCGCGAAGAAGTCGGCGCGGCCTCCGTGGACTACCTGATGTATTCCGGTTACGCCTGCCTGGCCTACTTCTGGGCTGACATGGCGCGTCTGTCTGCCGAGAAACTGGCTGCCGGCACTTCCGAAGAGGCGTTCTACACCGCCAAGCTGCAGACTGCGCGCTTCTACTTCCAGCGCATTCTGCCGCGTACCCGCACTCACGTTGTAACCATGCTATCGGGCGCTAACAACCTGATGGACATGAAAGAAGAGAACTTCGATCTGGGCTACTAAGTCTCGACGAAGCACTTCAAAAAGCCGCTGATCCTTCGGGACAGCGGCTTTTTTGCTTTAAAGGTTGTCGGTGAAATGGAAGCGGGCGACACCCGTTTAAAAAATACCTCAGTCATTCACTCAGCAACTCGGGGTTTCTGCCGTTACAGTGGTGGGCACATTGCCATCTATTGAATTGACGGGTCGGAGCTTTACCCTTGCTGCGTAATTCCGCTGTGCGTTTGAGTCATTTCCTGCCGTCATTACTGCTGTTACTGGCGGGGCTGGCGGCTGCATACATCAAGGATCTGAACGTCTTCTTCACGTCGCTGTTCAATGTGCTGCCCACTCTGGTGTTGTTGCTCGGAGGTGCCTATTGCGCGGTTTACCGGCGCCAGCGTGAACTGTTTCTGATGGTCACGGTGTACATCGCCTACTTCCTGCTCGACACCCAGACCGACTACTACCGCGACAACGGCAAGGTGCGCGATGACGCCGCGGTGGTCTTTCACTTGTGTTGCCTGTTGCTGCCCCTGCTGTTTGGCATCTTCGCGGCGTGGCAAGAGCGCACGCATCTGTTTCAGGACATGGTGGCGCGTTTCGCGGTGTTGCTGGCGGTGGGCAGCGTGGCATTGGCACTTGAGCAAAGTTATCCCCATGCGCTGCTGATCTGGCTTTCGGAGATTCGCTGGCCCGCATTGCACGGCGCATGGATGAGCCTGATCCAGCTGTCCTATCCGGTCTTCATCGCGGCTTTTGTGTTGTTGGCTTATCAATACTGGCGCAACCCGCGACCCCTGCATGCCGCGCAATTGGTGGGCCTGCTGGGGTTGTTCTGGATGTTGCCGAAAACCTTCATCCTGCCGTTCACCCTGAACATCATGTGCAGCCAGGTGATGTTGATGATCGCTGCAGCCGTTGCCCACGAAGCCTATCAAATGGCCTTCCGCGACGAACTGACGGGTCTGCCGGGTCGCCGTGCACTGAATGAGCGCATGCAGCGGCTGGGGCGTAACTACGTGCTGGCCATGAGCGACGTTGACCACTTCAAGAAATTCAACGACACCCATGGTCACGATGTGGGTGATCAGGTGCTGCGGCTTGTGGCCAGTAAACTGTCGAAAATCGGCGGCGGCGGTAAGGCGTATCGCTACGGCGGTGAGGAGTTTGCCCTGGTGTTTGCGGGCAAGACGCTCGAAGAGTGTATGCCGCATCTGGAAGCCATCCGAGAGTCGATTGCCACTTACAACATTCAGCTGCGCAATCAGGACAGCCGGCCACAGGATGATAATCAGGGTCGGCAGCGCCGCGCAGGTGTCGGTGCTTCGAGTGTATCGGTGACGGTCAGCATCGGCGTCGCCGAGCGTATTGAACAGCGCACCCCGGAAGAAGTGCTCAAGTCCGCTGACCAGGCACTCTATAGCGCCAAAGGCGCGGGTCGAAACTGTGTGATGGCGTTCGGTCAGAACCGCCGTGGCGCCGTGCGCATGGACGCCGCTACGGCTGAGTGATGATGGCGCATTCAGCGTCTGGACTGTGATTGTGAGGTCGGGTCAGCGGCAGTAGGTTGGAAAAATCTGCTGAAGGAGAATGACCATGCCCGAGTACAAAGCTCCCTTGCGCGATATGCGCTTTTTGATCGATCACGTTTTCGATTTTCACAGCAACTACACCGCACTGGGGGCTATCGATGCCAGCCCGGACATGGTCAATGCGATCCTCGACGAGGGGGCGAAATTCTGCGAGAACGTCCTCTCCCCACTCAACCGCAGCGGTGATGAAGAAGGCTGCCATTTCGACAATGGCGTGGTCACCACGCCTGCAGGTTTCAAGCAGGCTTTTGCACAATACGTGGAAGGCGGCTGGCATGGGCTGGCGGCGGATCCGGCCTACGGCGGTCAGGGTTTGCCAAGCTCATTGGGGCTGGTCATCAGCGAAATGGTCGGTTCCAGCAACACATCCTGGGGCATGTACCCGGGCCTGACCCACGGCGCCATGTCGGCCATCCACGCCCACGGCACCGAAGCACAAAAAGCGACTTACCTGAGCAAGCTCACAGCGGGTCAATGGACCGGCACCATGTGCCTGACCGAAGCTCATTGCGGCACCGACCTGGGCATTATCAAGACCCGCGCCGTGCCTTCTGCGGATGGCAGTTACGCGATCACCGGCAGCAAGATCTTCATCTCGGCCGGCGAGCACGACATGAGCGACAACATCATTCACCTGGTGCTGGCGAAATTGCCGGACGCGCCGGCGGGAACCAAGGGTATTTCGCTGTTCATCGTGCCCAAGTTTTTACCCGATGCAGCCGGCGAAGCAGGCGAGCGCAATGGCGTGTCCTGCGGCTCCATCGAACACAAGATGGGCATCAAGGCTTCGGCCACCTGTGTGCTGAATTTCGATGGGGCCAAGGGCTTCCTGATCGGCGAGCCGAACAAAGGCTTGAACTGCATGTTCACCATGATGAACCACGCACGCCTGGGCACCGGCATGCAGGGACTATGTCTGGGCGAAGCGAGTTTTCAGGGTGCGATCAAGTACGCCAACGACCGCTTGCAGATGCGTTCCCTGACCGGCCCGAAAGCGCCGGAAAAACCCGCCGACCCGATTATCGTGCACCCTGATGTGCGGCGGATGTTGCTGACCATGAAGGCCTTCAACGAGGGCAATCGGGCGCTGACCTACTTCACTGCGCAACTGCTCGACGTGGCGCACCTGAGTCCGGATGAAACCGCCCGCCAGGACGCTGAAGATCTGTTGGCATTCCTCACGCCGATCTGCAAAGCGTTCATGACCGACACGGGCCTGGAAGTGACCAACCACGGTATGCAGGTGTTTGGCGGTCACGGGTTCATTCGCGAGTGGGGCATGGAGCAGTTGGTTCGCGATTGCCGGATCGCACCGATCTACGAAGGCACCAACGGCATTCAGGCGCTGGATTTGCTCGGGCGCAAAGTCCTTGGCAGCCAGGGCAAATTGCTGCGCGGCTTCACCAAAATCGTCCACAAGTTCTGTGCCGTGAACGCCGAGCATCCACAACTGGCCAGCTATGTGGCGCAGCTCAACGGTCTGAATCAACAGTGGGGCGAGTTGACCACCAAGGTTGGCATGGCGGCGATGAAAAATGCCGATGAAGTCGGTGCTGCGTCGGTGGACTACCTGATGTACAGCGGTTACATCATCCTCGGCTACCTGTGGTTGCGAATGGCGCTGGTGGCTCAGGCGCAGCTCGAAAGCGGCAATGGCGATGCCGATTTCTGCCGAGGCAAACTTGCAACCAGTGAGTTTTACTTCAAGCGCTTGTTACCGCGAACCGCCGCTCATCGCGCAGCCATCGAGGCGGGCAGCGATTGTTTGATGCAATTGCCAGCGGAGTTGTTCGCGCTTTAGTCATGTAACTCCGTTAAAACAAAGCCCGCTGAATGCGGGCTTTCTGTTGCTGACCAAAAATTACAAAACGGTCACGTGCTGACCCTATGTGTCGCAAAAGTTGTTGGGGTACACTCCGACTCAGCGAAAACCACCTTCCTACGAATCACCTGTAAAGATCTTGCGAGGTTTGCCATGGCTGACTACAAAGCGCCCCTGCGCGATATGCGCTTCGTCCTCAATGAAGTTTTCGAGGTCGCCAAACTCTGGGCCGAGCTGCCTGCGCTGGCCGAGACTGTCGATGCAGAAACGGTCGAGGCAATCCTGGAGGAAGCGGGCAAAGTCACCAGCAAAAGCATCGCGCCTTTGAGCCGTGCGGCTGACGAAGAAGGTTGCCACTGGGCGGACGGTGCTGTCACCACGCCGGCCGGTTTCCCTCAGGCTTATCAGACTTACGCCGAAGGCGGTTGGGTCGGTGTCGGTGGTGATCCCGCCTACGGCGGCATGGGCATGCCAAAAGCCGTTTCGGCCCAGGTCGAAGAAATGGTCAACTCCGCGAGCCTTTCGTTTGGTCTATACCCGATGCTGACCGCCGGGGCTTGCCTGTCGATCAACGCCCACGCCAGCGAAGAACTGAAAGCGGCCTACCTGCCGAACATGTACGCCGGCATCTGGGCTGGCTCGATGTGTCTGACCGAGCCGCACGCCGGTACCGATCTGGGAATTATCCGCACCAAGGCCGAACCTCAGGCCGACGGTTCCTACAAGGTCAGCGGCACCAAGATTTTCATCACCGGCGGTGAGCACGACCTGACCGAAAACATCATTCACCTGGTGCTGGCCAAGCTGCCGGACGCACCGGCGGGCCCGAAAGGCATTTCGCTGTTCCTGGTGCCGAAGTTCATGGTCAACGCCGATGGCAGCCTGGGCGCACGTAACCCGGCCAACTGCGGTTCGATCGAACACAAGATGGGCATCCAGGCGTCCGCGACCTGCGTGATGAACTTCGACGAAGCCGTGGGTTACCTGGTTGGCGAGCCTAACAAAGGCCTGGCGGCGATGTTCACCATGATGAACTACGAGCGACTGGGCGTGGGTATCCAGGGTCTGGCCACCGGCGAGCGTTCATACCAGAACGCCGTTGAATACGCCCGTGACCGTCTGCAAAGTCGCTCGCCAAGCGGCGCGCAGAACAAGGACAAAGTGGCTGACCCGATCATCGTCCACCCGGACGTGCGTCGCATGCTGCTGACCATGAAAGCCTCGAACGAAGGTGGCCGTGCGTTTTCCACTTACGTGGCCATGCAACTGGACACCGCCAAGTTCAGCGAAGACGCGACTACCCGCAAACGCGCCGAAGATCTGGTCGCCTTGCTGACCCCGGTGGCCAAAGCGTTTCTGACCGACCTCGGCCTGGAAACTACCGTACACGGTCAGCAGATTTTCGGCGGCCACGGTTACATCCGCGAGTGGGGCCAGGAGCAACTGGTTCGCGACGTGCGCATCACCCAGATTTATGAAGGCACCAATGGTATTCAGGCGCTGGACCTGGTCGGGCGAAAGATCGTCGGTAGCGGTGGGGCGTTCTACAACCTGTTCGCTGACGAAATTCGTCACTTCACCGCTACCGCCAGTGCGGACCTCGCCGAGTTCACCAAGCCATTGAATGATGCGGTGACCACCCTCGACGAACTGACCGCGTGGCTGCTGGATCGGGCGAAGAGCAATCCAAACGAAATCGGCGCGGCATCCGTCGAGTATCTGCAAGCGTTTGGCTATGTTGCTTACGCTTATATGTGGGCACTGATGGCGAAGGCTGCCTTCGGCAAGGAAGCACAGGACGATTTCTACGCGAGTAAACTGGGCACGGCGCGTTTCTATTTCGCCCGCTTGCTACCGCGGATTCACTCGCTGAGTGCTTCGGTAAAGGCCGGCAGCGAGTCACTGTTCCTGCTGGACGCTGCACAGTTCTGACTATGTAACGCCATGTAAGCATTCACTTACATGGCGTGCTGCTGTTCTCCCATAGAAGCAAATTGGATCCACAGCTAATCTACTGCACATGGACGTAGCGCAGGAAGCGCAAAGCAACAACACGGACACGTAGGATTCTGCCAGGACGGTGGAGTGAAAAGGATGTCAGGGAAACAGTCTGCAAAGCCCCGCTTCGGCGGGGTTTTCTTTTGTCTGCGAAAAAGTATTCAGCTCAACCCATCCACAGCCGGCGCGCTGCTCAAGCGTTCATCCGGTCGATTGATCACTTCCTCCAGCAACGTTCGCAACAACGCCAACGAGGCCTGTTGCCTTTGCACATCGCGACACACCAATCCGACCTTCAAAGGTACGCGAGGCTCACTCAGGGGCTTCCATAGCAGTTCTTGATTGCCGTGGGTTTTTTGCGAACGCCCGGGCAACACTGTCGCCAGTCGAGTGTGTGGCAGGCTGTCGAGAATTCCCGCCATGTTGTTCAGTTCAGCTTGCACTTGAGGACGTCGTCCAAGGCTGGCCAGTTGGGTCTGCCAGATCTGACGTATCTGGAACTCTTCCCCCAATAGCAACATCGGCAATTCGGCAGCCTGACTCATGGAGACTTTCTTGAATTCGCGCAACGGATGCTCGGCCGGGATGACAAGGGTCAGTTCATCTTCGTACAGCATCACGCCATGCAGGCCAGGCTGACGGGGAGGCAAGTAGCTGATTCCTATGTCCAGCGAGCCATTGAGCAGCCGTCGCTCGATCTCAAGCCCGGTCAGTTCATAGATCTGCACCACCAGATGCGGCTGCGCCTTGCGCACCCGCTCAAGCATCTGCGGCACGAGGCTGGTGTGGACCGTTTGCAATACGCCAATGGCCAGAGTCCGCAGCGCCTGGCCCTTGAAACTGCCCAAGGCTTCGCGCGCTCGCTGCAAACCATCCAGAAGCGGCTGGGCATGGTTGTACAGCGTATGAGCGGCGAGGGTCGGCAACAGGCGCTTGCTGCTGCGCTCGAACAGACTCACATCAAGGTTCTGTTCCAGGTGGCGGATCTGCTGGGACAACGCTGGTTGTGAGATTGAAAGCCGCTCGGCGGCCCGGCCCACATGCCCTTCTTCGTAGACCGCGACGAAATAACGCAGTTGCTTGAAATCCATAAGTAATTCTTATCGAAAATGCTGGTAAATCGAAATGGCTCAGCGCCTTGTCTGGGCCTAGTCTAACTGCATTCACTAGGCTTACAGGGCCAATTAGCGCAATGGATACCGTTTGTTTCGGTGGTGTTTACATAGGTAAGACAAAAAATCTCAGAAGAGGTTTTCTTGAATGAACCTATTCAGCCTTCGTCGTAGTACGCCCAGTCTTGATGATCTTGCGTTGGACGCGGTCATGCCATCCAGACGCGACAACCTTTGCAGCGAGAACCTGATGCCCGGTGTCGAGCGGCCGAAACAAGTGTTTGTGCGCGGCCAAGGGTCTTGGTTGTGGGATAGCGCTGATCGCGCTTATCTGGATTTCTCCCAAGGCGGTGGAGCCAACAGTCTCGGCCACAGTCCATCGGTCCTGGTCAATGCCATCAACGCTCAAGCCCAGTCGTTGATCAACCCGGGTTTGAATCTGCATGACCGAGGCATGCTCAACCTCGCCGAACGACTGTGTGTCAGCACCGGCAGCGATGGGGCTTATTTGCTCAATACGGGCAATGAGGCCTGTGAGGCAGCGATCAAACTGGCGCGCAAATGGGGTCAAACGCATCGCGGCGGTGCCTCGAGGATCATCGTGGCCACCAGCGATTGCCATGACGGTATTCGGGCGACGATGTCGACGTCGGTCAGCCATGTTCCGTTCAACGATCTTCCCGCATTGCACGCCGCAGTGGATAAGCGAACCGTAGCGATCCTGCTTGAACCGATCCAGAGCGAGGCCGGGGTCATTCCTGCCACCGCCCATTATCTCAAGGGTGTCGAGCGGCTCTGCCGAGAGCTCGACATCCTGCTGATTTTCGATGAAGTACAAACCGGAGTCGGTCGCTGTGGCACCTTGCTTGCCGAAGAGTCGTGCGACGTGCGGGCCGATATTGTCGTGCTCGGCGAAGGCCTGGGCGGTGGCGTGCCATTGGCCGCCTTGCTGGCACGGGGAAAGGCGTGCGGTTTCGACATGGGGCAGATGACTGGTACCCATCACAGTAACGCGCTGATGGCAGCGGCAGGATTGGCGGTGCTCGACACCGTACAGGACAAGGGCGTGCTCAAGCACGTCGCAGACACCGGTCAACACCTGCGCGAAGGTTTGGGGCGTTTAGCCCACCGCTATGCCCATGGTGAACTGCGCGGCCAAGGACTGCTGTGGGGACTGACATTATCTGACGACTCAGCCGATGCAGTGGTCAAGGCCGCGCTGTATGAAGGCTTGCTGCTCAATGCGGTGCAACCCGACTGCCTGCGCTTTACCCCTGCGCTCAACGTGAGCAACGCCAACATCGACGAAATGCTCCTGCGCCTCGCCCGCGCCTTCTCCCGCGTACGCACCACGCAACTGCAGTGCCGCAAAGGGATTGCCGTCTGATCAGACCTGCCCTACACAAATTCCAGAACCGTCTCGCGGTATAACGCACGCCCCACGCCTGATTCTTTCGGCGTGGGGCGTTTTTTTGTCTATGAGGTTCAGCGAAGCGAAGGAGGTCAGTCACAGAGACTGAACCCTGACGAACGGCACCTGTCGATTAGGTGTAGGGTTTTAACGAGCCCACCCCAATCAGGAGCTGCCCCATGGACTTTATTCGCATCATCATTGCCATTCTGTTGCCGCCGCTGGGCGTGTTTCTGCAGGTAGGATTTGGCGGGGCGTTCTGGCTGAATATTCTGTTGACGTTGTGCGGTTACATTCCAGGAATCGTGCATGCGGTGTACATCATCGCCAAGCGTTGAGTTTGCGGTCTTCGCGAACCGGCTCGCTCCCACCTCTGACCGCGTTCTCCCGCCGTAACGCGATCAAGTGTGGGAGTGAGCCTGCTCGCGAAAAGGGGGGGGCCAAGTTTCTATCCTGAACGCTTGAATCAGTCCCCCTGATCCATCACCCGCCGATAAAACAACCACTCCTGTTCCAGCGCATGGGCCTGGTTTCCTGCCTTGCGCAGGCCGTGGCGTTCGTCGGCGTAATAGTGCGCTTCGACCAGGATGCCATTGCTCTGCAGGGCTTCGACCATGTCCCGGGTCTGTTGCGGGACAACCACGGCGTCCAGCTCTCCTTGAAAGAAGATCACCGGTACGCTGATGTTGCCTGCATGCAATAACGGCGTGCGTGCGGCGTAGCGCTCGGCGTCCTGTTCTGGATCGCCGATCAGCCAATCCAGGTAATCACCCTCGAACTTGTGGGTTGCCCGCCCCAGGGCGACAGGGTCGCTGACCCCATAAAGGCTTGCCCCGGCCCGGAAAATACGGTGAAAAGCCAGAGCGCACAGGGTTGTGTACCCGCCGGCGCTGCCACCTCGGATGAACGCCTTGCTGCCGTCGATCAATCCGCGTTGGTCAAGATGGCTGACAACAGCGCAAGCGTCTTCGACATCGACGGCTCCCCAACTCAAATGCAGTGCCTGACGGTAAGCCCGGCCATAGCCACTGCTGCCGCGATAGTTGAGATCGGCCACGGCGAATCCGCGCTGAGCCCAATACTGAATGCGCGGGTCGAGCATCGGGTAGCACGCGGAGGTCGGGCCGCCGTGAATGAACACCACCAGTGGCGGTTTCGCTTTACCCGTCATCGCCGGGTAGAAGAAACCGTGAGCTTCGCCTGAACCGCTTGGATAGCGCAGGATTTGCGGGCGGCTGATCTGCTCGGCGGGCAATGGGGCAATGCCGCCAGCCAGTACTTTCACTTGTCGTGACTGACGATCAAGGGCGATCACGGCGGTCGAGCTGACCGGCGACGCGGCGATGCAGTAGATGAATTGCTCATCCAGCGCGAGATGACGAAAGCGGCTGTAGTCCCCGGTGAAGTCTTCGCACGATGCACCACGCAGGCCCAGTCGGCCAAATCCCTCTTCGGTCCAACTTGCCAGAAAGTTGTCTTCGCCCAGCGGCAACCAGGTACAGCCGCCGAGTTGCCAGGGTGCGGGGCCATGGTCGGCGGCGGTGCTTGGCAGTGGGCTCAGGCCGTTTTCGCATTCCACCCATGGCTGCCAGTAACCCCTGCGATCGGTCAGGCAATACAAGCGGCCGGCGCGGTCAAATCTCGGTTGTTGCAGCGACTCCTGAGCGTTGTCTCCGGCCACGCATCGGGCAGGGCCAAAACCATCGTCGCTCTGGCGCTCGGCAACCATTAAACGGGTCGCGGTCCAGGGCTGATCCGGGCGACTCCATTCGATCCAGGCCAGTCGACGGGCGTCGGGACTGAGCGTCGGAGCGGCGTAGAAGTCGGCGCCTTCGGCTAGCAAATGCCGCGCGCCGTCTGCCAGATCGATGGCCACCAATCGGTGCTCATTGCGGTTTTCCTCAACCGCCAATACCTGATCATCGGCGAAATGCAGATCACCGTAGCGACACAATCCGGTCGTCAACACTTCGGGCGTTTCACCCTGTATCGATTGGCGATACAGCTGCTGGTCCGCCTCGTTGACGAAAACAATGCCATCGTCCGTCAGACAAAACGCACCACCGCCATATTCGTACACTCGGCTACGCACGCTGAAGCCTGTCGGCGTCAGGCATTTCAACACACCGTCGCGCCAATGCCAGATCCGGCACGCAGCGTCTTCAGGGCGATACTCGTTCCAGAACAAGCCCTGTGGGCCGAGCTGCAATTCGGCGTAATCAATGCCGGCCGCAACAGCTTTGGCCGCGCTGAAAGGCTCAGCTTTTGGCGATGAGGCGTGAGTTTCGTTCATTGCGAAAGGCCAGTTGTTCGATGGTCTGGGTCGCGTGCTCGGCCTCTTCGCGGGCCTTGAGGATCACGCCATGATGTTCTGATTTACTGCACACCGGGTCGGCATTGCTGGCATCACCCGTGAGCATGAACGCCTGGCAGCGGCAGCCGCCGAAGTCTTTTTCTTTCTCGTCACAGGAGCGACACGGTTCGGGCATCCAGTCGTATCCGCGAAAGCGGTTGAAGCCGAACGAGTCATACCAGATGTGCTGCATGCTGTGGTCGCGCACGTTGGGAAACTGCACCGGCATCTGTCGGGCGCCGTGACAGGGCAGCGCGGTTCCGTCTGGCGTGACCGTCAGAAAAATACTGCCCCAGCCGTTCATGCAGGCTTTGGGGCGTTCTTCATAATAGTCCGGGGTGACGAAAATCAGTTTGCACGGATGGCCTTCGGCTTCGAGTTTGGCCCGGTATTCGTTGGTAATGCGCTCGGCCCGCACCAGCTGTTCCTTGGTCGGCAACAGACCGACGCGATTGAGCTGTGCCCAGCCGTAAAACTGGCAGGTGGCGAGCTCGACGAAGTCCGCTTCAAGGGCGATGCACAGCTCGATGATGCGGTCGATCTTGTCGATGTTGTGCCGATGAGTGACGAAGTTCAGCACCATCGGATAGCCGTGGGCTTTCACTGCCCGGGCCATTTCCAGTTTCTGCGCGAAGGCCTTTTTCGAGCCCGCCAGCAGGTTGTTCACCTGTTCGTCGCTGGCCTGGAAACTGATCTGGATGTGATCGAGCCCGGCCTTCTTGAAGTCGCTGATTTTCTGCTCGGTCAGGCCGATGCCGGAGGTGATCAGGTTGGTGTAGAAACCTAGCTTGCGAGCTTCGGCAATCAGCTCGGCGAGGTCCTGGCGCACCAGCGGCTCGCCACCGGAAAAGCCCAGTTGCGCCGCACCCATCTCGCGCGCCTCGCGGAACACTTTGATCCATTGTTCGGTGCTCAGCTCCTTGCCTTGCTCGGCAAAATCCAGCGGATTGGAGCAGTACGGGCATTGCAGCGGACAGCGGTACGTCAGCTCGGCGAGCAGCCACAGCGGCAGACCGATTTCAGGGTTTGGCGGTACTTGCACCGATGAATCAGGCAAGTTCGATCCAGTGCTGCGCACGGGCAACCTCCATGAATTGCTCGATGTCGTCACCGAGCTCGGGCACGCCGGGGAACTGCCGGTCGAGTTCGGCGATGATCGCCGCGACATCGCGCTCGCCATCGATCAATCCACCGATCAGCGCGGCACTTTCGTTTAGCTTGATCATGCCCTCCGGGTACAGCAGCACGTGGCCTTTTTGCGCCGGTTCGTACTGGAAGCGGTAGCCGGGACGCCAGGTCGGGGTCTTGCTGCGATCGAAACTCATACGGTGATTCCTTTGTGCCAGACCCGCTCCCCGGTCACGCTGTGATACGGCGGGCGTTTCAGTTCGTAGGCCATGCTCATGGCATCGAGCATGCTCCAAAGAATGTCCAGTTTGAACTGGAGAATTTCCAGCATGCGTTCCTGACCTTCGCGAGTTTTGTAGTGCTCAAGCGTGATCGCCAGACCGTGCTCGACATCACGTCGCGCCTGGCCCAGGCGGGTGCGGAAATACTCGTAGCCGGCCGGGTCGATCCACGGGTAATGCTGCGGCCAGCTGTCCAGGCGCGACTGGTGGATCTGCGGTGCGAACAGTTCGGTCAGCGAGCTGCTGGCGGCTTCCTGCCAACTGGCACGGCGGGCGAAATTGACGTAGGCGTCCACGGCGAAGCGTACGCCGGGCAGCACCAGTTCCTGGGAGCGCAGTTGATCCGGATCGAGTCCAACGGCTTGGCCCAACCGCAGCCAGGCTTCGATGCCGCCGTCTTCGCCGGGGGCGCCGTCATGGTCGAGGAGGCGTTGAATCCACTCGCGGCGGATCTCGCGGTCCGGGCAGTTGGCCAGAATGGCCGCGTCCTTCAGGGGAATGTTCACCTGATAGTAAAAACGGTTGGCGACCCAGCCCTGGATCTGCTCGCGGCTCGCCCGGCCTTCATACATCGCCACGTGATACGGGTGATGGATGTGGTAGTAGGCGCCTTTTGCGCGCAGGGCGGCTTCGAACTCGGCGGGGGACATTGGGGTGTCAGTCATTGCGGTTCTCCGGGTAGGACCGGTGGATTCTTCATCGCCTGGGCTGGCCTGCTAGCGATAGGCCGCGCAGCGGTCTGGGCTACTTACAACACAATACTCATGCCGTCATACGCCACTTCAACCTGACGCCGATCCAGCTCCGCACGCTCTGGCGAGTCCTCATCGAGAATCGGGTTGGTGTTGTTGATGTGGATAAGAACTTTGCGCGGGTCAGGCAATTGCTCAAAAACTTCAAGCATCCCGCCAGGACCGTTCTGCGCCAGATGGCCCATCTCGCGACCGGTGCGAGTGCCGACGCCACGGCGCTGCATTTCATCGTCGTCCCACAACGTTCCATCCACCAACAGGCAATCACTGCCCGCCATGATCTCCAGCAGCGCTGCATCGACCTTGCCCAGCCCTGGTGCGTAGAACAGCTTGCCGCCGGTGTTCATGTCTTCAACGATCAAGCCGATGTTGTCGCCCGGATGAGGATCAAAGCGGTGGGGCGAGTAGGGCGGAGCGGCGCTGCGAAGCGGTAGCGGAGTGAAGCGCAGGTTCGGGCAGGCGGGCACGCTGAAACTTTGATCGAGCTCGATTCGGTTCCAGTTCAACCCGCCATTCCAGTGCTTGAGCATGGTGAACAGCGGGAAACCGGTGCTCAGGTCTTCGTGGACCATGTCGGTGCACCAGACCTGGTGCGGGCAACCTTCACGCAACATCAGCAGACCGGTGGTGTGGTCGATCTGGCTGTCCATCAGGATGATTGCGCTGATCCCGGTATCACGCAGGGCGCGGCCCGGTTGCATCGGGGCGAAGCTCTGGAGTTGCGCGCGGATGTCCGGGGATGTGTTGCACAGCACCCAGTTCACGCCGTCATCGGAAATCGCGATAGACGACTGCGTCCGCGCCTTGGCCCGCAGGCTGCCATCGCGAAAGCCTGCGCAGTTCACGCAGTTACAGTTCCACTGGGGGAAACCGCCGCCGGCAGCGGAACCTAGAATCTGGACAAACATGGGCGCTCCATCATTTCAACGCTGAAAATAAAACGCCTCGGATAACCGAGGCGTTGTGCTGCTCATCTGCCAGGGCAGAGATTAGCGGCTTGCGAAGTACATGGTGACTTCAAAGCCGATACGCAGGTCGGTGTAAGCCGGTTTGGTCCAGGCCATAAATCGAACTCCTTCAGGTAGGGTGGGACAGCGCTATCTATAGGTATAGTCCACCTCAAATCAGAGATGTTCCAAATAGTTAGGCTGCTATGTTACTCAAAATTTCAAAGAAATTGCCCGTGAATCTTTGAGAAAGCTCCTTACAGCCCTGGTAATGATCATTTTGTCGCTTGCCATGAGGCGTCGGGAACAGGGCTGGTGGCCAGACAGCGCCAGCCGCCTTCGACCTGATTCAAACGCTGTGCGGCGTCAAGCAATGCGGTGCGACCCGTCAGCAGGATGGCTTCAGTCAGTTGGGTCAGATAATCCGACGAGCGGCCGGCCAGTTTGCCCTGCCAAAGCAGCTCGCCGGCCTGGGCGGTAGGCAACGCGTTGCTCGAAAACTGCTCGGCCAGAACCTGGCGCTGAGCGATCAAGGCATTGTCGTCGATGGCCGCGATCAGTTCCGGTAACCCGCTCAGAAAATGTTCGATGTGTTGTAGCAGCTCCGTCGGCGCAACGCTTGGTGATTGCACACCGAACAGCAGCCCGGTTTGCCCATGAATCTGGCGCAGGGCGCTGAACACGGCATAACCCAGTTGCAACTCCACCCGCAGCCGTTGGTAGAACGGTGTCTGGCAGAGGTGAGCGAGAAAGCGCCACGCGGCTTCGTCGGCGATTTCTGGGGTCGATGTAGGACAGAACAGCAGCAACGCATGCTCTTCGGAGCGGGTATCGACGTAACTCCACAGACGTTGCGAACGAATCGTAGAGGGTGGCGTGAGTTGATTGTCCGGCGTGCCAGGGATGCGGCTCAATGCCAACCCCATGGCCGCTTGAGTCTGAGCGGATAAACCCGCCGCCAGACCATCCCAGCGAGCACTCGACCAGAGTTTCTGTACATCATCCGAGTTCACGGCAGGTTCAAGGCAGTGATCGGGCAACGCCTTGAGCAACTGTCGAATGGGTATGAGCGCGGCGCGGGTTGGTATTTCCTGTGGGAAATCGGCAGCAGGTTTTGTCAGCTCTTTCAGCGCATGCTCCAGGACGATCGGCATCGGTTCCTGTAGCCCGGTCATTTTCAGCAGCCATTCATTTCCCGAGGCACTCAAGGAGAAATCCACACCGGCCTGACGGGCGTCTTCGCACAGCGGTTGCAGTTCATTTTCCAGCCGTGAATGCAGTTGGCTGTCGGGAGCGGAATCCAGCCGCCAGCGTACATAAATCGCACCTTCAGCACTGTTATCCGGCAATGCCTGACTGAACTGCATCGGTGAGCCTTCCCGTCGACTGCGCGAGCGATCCTGGGCAAAAGTGCGCAGGCCTCGGTGGGCGCTGGTCTGGCCGCGAATCAGGCCGGCGTTCGATGCCGGTGCTTCGCAGCTCAAGAACGGGTTGGCTGCAGGCAGTTGCCAGGGGCCGCTGAAGTTATCCACAGCACCGATTTGTTGAAGGATGTGCTTGAGGGCTGTAACCCCCTGCTGGGTTAACCCTAATTCCCCTTGCTCGCTGTCCTGACGGGCCAATTGCAGCGCACCGCAGACCTGTTGCTGACGCTCAAGCAGCGCTGCGTATTCTTCGCGCAACCCGCTCCAGTCTTGCCGGGCGAAGAAGCTCAGCCAATCCATGAGCCGTTCAGCAATTGCGATCGTCCCTGCATTCGCGGGCAAGGTGAATTCGAGGTGCAGCAAGGCTTGACCCTCGAACTGATACATCGGGGATGCCTTGAGTTCGAGGGCTAGCCCGCGCTCGCGTAAATCCGCCAGCAATCCGCCCGATTTCCCGGTATTGAGCCAATGACACAGGAACGCCTGCGCTTGGGCAGACGACGCGGGCAGCGCTTCGAGCGCGAA
This sequence comes from Pseudomonas sp. P1.8, assembly GCF_001269805.1. NCBI lineage: Bacteria > Pseudomonadati > Pseudomonadota > Gammaproteobacteria > Pseudomonadales > Pseudomonadaceae > Pseudomonas > Pseudomonas sp. P1.8. The sequence goes on along the minus strand of NZ_LHVM01000023.1, from coordinate 78,963 downwards.
CAGCAAATCCAGCCGCCGCTCGCCAGCCTGTTGATAACTTTTATCCGACGTGTCCATCAGCGGCGTTGGGGCTTGTTGTGGCACGAATTTGCCTTTGGCTATTGCGCTGCCAAATGCTTCGGCCATCCCCCTCAATTCCTCGAGGCTTTGTGGGCCGGCGAGGCTCAAGGTCATCTGCCCGGTCTGATAGTAACGCTGGTAAAAACTCTGCAAGGCTTGCTGAAACTCGGGTTGTGCAACAGGTAGGCTGTCGCGATTGCCGGCATGAAAACCCCGCAATGGATGAGCCTGCGAAAGTCCGTTGAACAGCGCAAACTGCTGCTGCGCTGTCGGATCCTGCGACCACGCGACATATTCCGCGTGCAGAACTTCACGTTCGCGCAGTTGATCGTCCGGATTCATACGCGGATGGGCGAGCATATCTGACAGCCGCTCCAGCCCTGCGGCGAATGCCTGAGGCTGCAGTTCGAAAAAGTAATCGGTGGTGCGTTCGCTGGTCCGTGCGTTGACCTGACCACCGTGGCTCTGCACATAGGCCATCAACCCTTGGGCCGCAGGAAAACGCTCAGTCCCCAAAAACAGCAGATGCTCAAGAAAGTGCGCCAGACCGGGCCACGCCAGCGGCACGTCATGGCTGCCCACGGCGACCCTTAACGCCGCCGCGCAGCGCTTCAAATACGGTGCGTGACGCAGCGTCACCCGCAGGCCGTTGGCGAGGGTTTCTGTATGGGGGCGAGGGGGATTCAGCGCGGGCATGGGCACTTCCAGAACAGTGAAGTGCCAATGCTAGCGGATTACTGTGGGCTAGCGCTTGTTCAGGTCGCCGTAAAGCTCAGGGCGGCGATCGAAGAAGTAGCGATTGGCAGCGCGTGAGTCGACCATCAACTGCCGATCCAGCTCACCGACAATCAACGCTTCATCAAGCCCGGCCTGCGCGATGCGGCTGCCATCGGGTGCGGCGATGCTGCTCTGGCCGCAATAGTGAATGTCGCCTTCGTTGCCACAATAGTTGGCGTAGGCCACGTAGCACTGGTTTTCAAAGGCGCGGGCGCGAACCGTGACGTCGGCGATGAAGTCGTAAGGAATCATGTTGGCGGTCGGCACCAGAATCAGTTCGGCGCCGGCCAGGGCCAGACGTCGGGCGTTCTCCGGAAATTCCAGGTCGTAGCAGATCAGGAAACCGAGCTTCCAGCCGTTGAGCTCCACGATGGGGAACGCGTCGGAACCTGCGCTGAACATCGAACGATCGAGTTCGCCGAACAGGTGGGTCTTGCGGTAGTTGCAGACGCGCTCGCCACTGGCGTCGATCAGTTGCACGGCATTGTAGATTTGCCCGTCCGCGGTGCGTTCGGGATAACCGTACAAAATGGCCATCCCGGCCGCCTTGGCAATGCGCGCGATCTGCTGCGCCGATTCACCGTTGTGCACTTCTGCCAGCACGCTGACGGCATCGACGCCGATGTTGTAGCCGGTCAGAAACATCTCCGGCAGCACCAGCAGATCGGCGCCTTTGGCTTCAAGCGCAAGCTGATGCAAACGTTGCAAGTTGCCGGCGACGTCCAGGGGCAGGGGTGGACATTGGTAAAGGGCTACGCGCATTTCGGATTCCTCTTACTCGGGCAGGACGATCGGCCCGATCTCGTTGAACACATCTCCTGGACCCGGATTCTCGGCGTGAGTTGCACCGCCGAAGTGTTTCATGATGCCCCACACCGCGTTGAGCGACGTCTGCACCGCGCCCTCAACCCAGGCCGGCGTCCACGAAACGTCGTCGCCAGCGATGAAAATTCCGCGTTGCTCAGCGGGCATGTCGTCCTGCATGAAGTGCGCGTACATGCGCTGGTTGTAGCGGTAGTGACCGGGCAGGGCGCCTTTGAAGGCTCCCAGGAAGTGCGGGTCGGCTTCCCAGGACACGGTGATCGGATCGCCGATGATTCTCGCGGCAATGTCGACTTTCGGGTAGATCTTCTTCAATGCATCCAGCGCCAGTTTCACGCGTTTTTCCACCGGCTGCGGGAGCATTTTCAACGCGTCGCTCATCCACGAGTACGACAGGCAGATCACCCCCGGCTTGTCGTCGCCGTTGTCGAACAGGTAGGTGCCGCGGGTCAGGCGATCAGTGAGGGTCATGCTCATCAGGTCGCGGCCGGTTTCCGGGTCTTTGTCCTTCCAGAACGGACGGTCGACCATGACGAAGGTTTTCGACGACTGCATGTAACGGGTGCGGTCCAGGGCCATCCACATCTTTTGCGAGAACAGGGTTTCGTCGCATTCGATCTGGGTGGTCAGCAGCCAGCTCTGGCAGGTGGTCAGCACCGCGGCATATTCGCGGGTATCGCCCCAGTTGTCGGTGACGGCGAAACGGCCACCCGGCGCGTGGGCAATTTTCTTCACGCCGGTACGCGGCGCACCCTTGTGCAGAGAACTGAGGCTGGTGCCTTCGGGCCAGTGCACGCAACGTTCCGGCACATGGCGCCAGATGCCCTGCGGTACCTGTTCCACGCCACCCACCACGAGGTGTTGGTGATCGTCGCAGTTGGTCATCACCACACGGAAAATTTCCAGCATCGAGTTCGGGAAGTCAGAGTCCCAGCCGCCGGTGCCGAAGCCGACCTGGCCGAACACTTCGCGGTGATGGAACGAGAGCTTGGCGAACGCTTTGGAGGTGGCGACGAAATCGTAAAAGGTGCGGTCGTCCCACAGCGGCACCAGGGTGTTCCACAGTTCCTTGAGGCGTGGCACGTCGCGGTCGCGAATGGCTTGCTGGATATCGGAGAACTGCGAACCGGCTTCAAGCGCATCAGCCCAGGCGTCAGCCACTTCCTGAAACAGTGCAGGAAGGTCCGACAGCTTCTGTGCGTAATGGGTTTTACCTTCGAGGTCGATCACCGTGCTGCCCGACGCAGGCGTCAGCGGGTTAGGGAACGGTTTGGTTTCCAGGCCCAGCTTGTCGACGTAGTGATAGAACGCGGTAGATGACACCGGGAAGCGCATTCCGCCCAGTTCGGCAACAATGCCTTCGGCGCCGTTGAACGCCTGAGAGCGCAGACGGCCGCCCATTTTCGACGCTTCGTAGACGACCGGTTTCAAGCCAAGCTTCATCAGCTCATACGCCGCCACCAGGCCGGCAATCCCGCCCCCGACAATCGCCACTTCGGCACCGTGATTGTGCTCGGGAATGCTGCCCAGGCCGGCGGGGTGTTCGATCCAGTCGTCGAAGGCGAAGGGAAAGTCCGGGCCGAAAATGGTGACTGGTTTCTTACCGTCTGCAGGATGGCGATTGTTCTTGTTCATGGCTGACCTAGCTGGCGACCCGACGCGGAATGCGCATCTGAGTATAGGAAAAGATGCCAGCCATTCTAGAGAGCACAGAACACGTTAATAAGACGCAAAGTGTCGTCGTTTTGATGATTGCTTGATCAATATGACGATCAAATCTCACACAATGACCACTGTAGGAGCTGGCTTGCCAGCGAAGAGGCCGTGGAATTTTGTGTTGAAGGTCCGAACGCCTTCGCTGGCAAGCCAGCTCCTACAGGTCTTTGCTAACCTGTCAGGCACCTAAAACCACCGGAAAAACTCAAACCGGCTGCCCCCGATCAATCTTGCTGCTCAAGATGATCGAGGTCGTGGTCTTCTCCACCCCATCCACGCTGCCGATCTGATCCAGCAACTGATCCAGCTGCTCCGGCGAATCGGTGCGCAGCCACGCCACATAATCAAATTCGCCACTCACCGCACACAACTGCTGCACCTGCGCCATCGCGCTCAGGCGTCGCAACACCTCCTTGCCCGAGCGTGGCTGCACGGTGATCCCCACATACGCCTGCAACCCGCCATCTACCAGGCGCTGCCCGAGGCGCACGCCGTAACCGGTGATCACTTTGGCCTTTTCCAGACGCGCCAGGCGCGATGTGACGGTGGTGCGGGCGATGCCCAATTGCCGCGCAAGCATGGCCACACTCTCGCGGGCGTTGATCTGCAGGGCGGCAATCAATTGGCGGTCAATTTCATCAAGAACGGGTGGGCGAGTGTCAGGCAAGGGGTATCTCCAGTGGCATGGATCAATGCGCACGCATGTTACAGGCAGTTCCAGCAGGACGCTCGCGACGGAAATTTGATCTAGCCTCAATACCGTTCATGACATTTTTGCCTGCGACAAATTGCCATAAGTAACTAGGTAGTACATTATTCCGCCCTTGTCACAAATGGGGAAAACTTCCGACATGAACAATTCTGGGGCTGCCGCCGGCAGCAAATGGTTGCTGGCGGGGCTGGGTGTGCTGATTGCACTGATCGGGCTCGGCCTGGCCGCTGGCGGTGGCTATCTGATCGCGCTGGGTGGCAGCTGGTATTTCCTGCTGATGGGGCTGGCGATGCTGGCGTCCGGGTTGATGATTGCCAGGCGCAAGCCGTTCGGTGCCAAGTTGTATGGTGTGGCGTTGGTCCTCACTGCGATCTGGGCCGTTTGGGATACGGGGCTTGAATACTGGCCCCTGGTCTCTCGGGTGCTGACGTTTGCGGTGATCGGCCTGGTTGTAGCGTTGGTCTATCCGACCCTCGTCCGCGCTTCGGGTGCGACAGGTGGTCGTGGTGCCTACGGTTTGGCGGGCATTCTGGGTGTTGGCGTCGTTGCGACCATGGCCTACATGTTCGTGCCGACCCACGTGGTGAAAAACACCACTGTACCAGCGGTAACGCCGGTCGCTCCGGGCACCGAGCAAAAAGACTGGGCGCACTGGGGCAATACCACTGCCGGCAACCGCTTTGCCGCGCTGGACCAGATCAACAAGGGCAACATCGACAAGTTGCAGGTTGCCTGGACCTTCCGCACCGGCGACATCCCGCAAAGCACTGGTGCGGGCGCCGAAGACCAGAACACCCCGCTGCAAATCGGTGACACGGTCTACACCTGCACCGCCTACGGCAAAGTCTTCGCCCTGGATGCCGACACCGGCACTCAACGCTGGAAGTTCGACCCGCAGGGCACCGCGCCTAACTGGCAGCGCTGCCGTGGCCTGGGTTACTCCGAAACCCCGGTGTCTTCGGACAATCAGCCAACCGCCTGTAAGAAACGTCTGTTTTTGCCGACCGGCGATGCGCGTCTGATCGCCATCAACGCTGAAACCGGCAAGCCCTGCGAAGAATTCGGCAATAAAGGCACCGTCGATCTGACCATCGACATGGGCGAAGTGAAGCCCGGTTACTACCAGCAAACCTCGACCCCGTTGGTTGCGGGTGACGTAGTGATCGTCGGTGGCCGCGTGGCCGATAACTACTCCACTGGCGAGCCGCCGGGCGTGGTGCGTGCCTACGACGTGCGCAGCGGTGAACTGGTCTGGGCGTGGGATCCGGGTAACCCGAACACCACCCAACGCCCTCCGGCCGGTGAGACCTACACCCGTGGTACGCCGAACGTCTGGTCGGCCATGTCCTACGACGCCAAGCTCGGTCTGGTCTACCTGCCAACCGGCAACGCCACGCCGGACTTCTTCGGCGGTCAGCGCACCGAGATGGACAACAAGTGGAACTCGTCCGTCGTTGCCATTGACGTGAAAACCGGCCAGGTGCGCTGGCATTTCCAGACTACCCACAACGATTTGTGGGACTTTGACCTGCCGGCCCAACCGCTGCTGTACGACGTGCCCGACGACAAGGGCGGCACCCAGCCGGCGCTGGCGCAAGTCACCAAGCAGGGCGAGATCTTCCTGCTCAACCGTGAGACCGGCGTGCCGATCGCTCGCGTTGAAGAGCGTCCGGTGCCGCAGGGCCATGTGCCCGGCGAACACTACTCGCCAACCCAGCCGTTCTCTGTCGATATGCCGTCAATCGGCAACAAGACCCTGACCGAATCCGACATGTGGGGCGCCACGCCGTTCGACCAATTGATGTGCCGCATCCAGTTCAAAGGTATGCGCCACGAAGGCGTCTACACCCCGCCGGGCATGGATCGCGCCCTGCAATTCCCGGGCTCGCTGGGCGGCATGAACTGGGGCAGCGTCTCGGTTGATCCGAACACTAACTACATGTTCGTCAACGACATGCGCCTGGGCCTGGCCAACTACATGATCCCGCGTGACAAGATCGGCGCCGGGGCCAGCGGTATCGAAATGGGCGTGGTCCCGCAGGAAGGCACGCCGTTCGGCGCCATGCGCGAACGCTTCCTCTCGGCAGTTGGCATTCCGTGCCAGAAACCACCGTTCGGCACCATGTCGGCCATCGACCTGAAGACCCACAAACTGATGTGGCAAGTCCCGGTCGGCACCGTGCAAGACACTGGCCCGATGGGCATCCGCATGCACCTGCCGATCCCGATCGGCATGCCGACCCTTGGCGCATCGCTCGCCACCCAGTCGGGCCTGCTGTTCTTCGCCGGCACCCAGGACTTCTACCTGCGCGCCTTCGATACCGGCAACGGCAACGAAATCTGGAAATCGCGCCTGCCGGTAGGCAGCCAGTCCGGGCCGATGACCTACGTTTCACCAAAAACCGGCAAGCAGTACATCCTGCTGACGGTGGGCGGTGCGCGTCAGTCGACGGATCGCGGGGATTATGTGATTGCTTACGCTTTACCCAAGTAAGGCACGGTGAACCTTTGTAGGAGCGAGCTCGCTCGCGATGGACGTCAACGAATACGCGTACTCGCTGAATAAACGCGTCGTACTTGAGTTCATCGCGAGCGCGCTCGCTCCTACAGAAGGCGCCTGATGCCTTGATTGCTCAGCACTACGCCGTTGCGCGACGTCGGCTAGCATTGAGGTAATCAAGGGTGCGAGGCGAAAGACATGACGACAAACCTGCCTGCCGCTGTACGAAACCGTGCGTTGCAGATTGCCCATCACGAGATGGGTCACTACGTCGTGGCCCGCACACTGGGCTTTGAAACGGGCGGAGTGACATTGACCGTGACCATGGATCTACGGCATCAAGGTGGCGCGTCCATTTCCCTGGTGCGGCCAATCACTTCGATGGACGCCATGACGGAGTATCTGGAAGCCCGGATGATGGTCCTCCTGGCTGGCGCAATGGCGCAGACACTCCCTTCAAAACCTTCAGCCGCCAAACGCGTCGATAAAGCGAAAGCCACGGCCATCCTCAAAGGTGAGCAGGGGGCGGAACAGGATTACGCGAAAGTCAGAGAGTTACAGCACCTGCTACGTAACATCACATATCCAGATACCGATCCAGCGTCGTCCGAACACATCGCAGCGCAGCTTAAAGCGATGACTGATCGGGTGTGGATTCAGACGCAAAAAATCATCGAGGATCAGGCCGGGACGATTTTCGAATTGGCTACCGCGCTGGTCGACGGCATGGCGCTCGTTGAGCAATGGGGGCGGGCGGCGGATACGTATGAGGTCGTGTTCACCGGGGCGATGCTGGAGGGGATGAGGGCGGTGCAGGCCATCCCTTCGTTACCTGGTTGGACTGACAGTTGCAGTGATGTTGTTCAGCACTGGAAGTAACGACGGGTCGAAGAGTCTGGTTCTAAAGGTCCCAAAAAGGGAATGCTCGGTCCCTTTTTGGGAATCTTCACCTTTGCCGTGATTATGAGTTTTTCGATGCGGCTGCTTCCTTTGTTGTTTGAACTGGCCGGCGATCCAGCACCTTCGCCACATCATCGATGACTGCCTTGCTCATGGCCGTCAGGTAATGCGCTGCCCAGGCGTGGAGGTCGGTGCCTCTGGTGTAGGCGGCGTCGATGGTCAGCTCTTTGGCGAGACACAACAGATCGGAGGCCTGAGCCAAAGCATCGGCAAGCGGAACGCCGCGACTGACGTGGAACAGCGCCTGATTCTTGCAGTAGATGAAGGGGGTGAAGCCGATGGTTTTTAGTTCTGAGGGTGCGGGCGAGTCTGTTTTGCTCATGGGATTGCTCCTGGTTACTCAAGAAGCCGCCACTTTCGTTTCCAAGCGAATGGGTGGCAGCTGTGCGCAGGTTGGAAAACCGGGAACCAGAGAAACCGGCACGCCCAAAGGCGTCCCACGCACAGCTGCCATGAAGCAGGATTGCAGTCGTAAAAACGTATGCAGTCCTAACTGGGCGCCTTTGCGTTACGGTTCGACGGGTTTCCAAGCCCGATCGCTGATCGGTCAGCGACGGCGGAGACTATCCCGTCAAAGAAAGGCGCAACAAGGCGGCAAAGTGCCCAAACAGCAGATTCGGAGTTTGCCTACAACGTCCTACGGCGTCATCCGATAAAGCGAAACCTTAATTAACCAAAACTACACAGCAGACACAAAATAACCGAATGAGCATCTGCCTTTCGTAAAGACAAAAACCCGCTCAAAATCAGCGCACGTTCGAAACCATCCTGACCCCCAAAATCGCCCGCTCGGGCAACCCTTCGGTGCGCTTCACGCCTTGGGCCCAATGGCCGTCCGGGTAATAAGTCGTCGGGGTGGCGCTCACGCCAATGGCTTTACCGGCATTCTGCTGCGCGGCAAGGGTGCTGATGTCTTTACTGCTGCATGTTTGCGCCTTCACCGACTTGCCATGCATTGCGTCGTCGAGTGCCTGTTTCGGGTCGTCGCTGCACCAGACGTTTTTGTACACCGTCCAGGCCGGTTCATTGAGTTGGCCCGATGGCCAGGCGACGTAGCGCACCTCAATCCCCTTGGCATTGAACTCAGGCACCTTCTTGTGCAATTCACGGGAGTAGGGGCAGGTCGCATCGGCGAACACATAGACGTAAGCCTTGGGGTTAGCCGGGCTGAAGGAGATCCAGTTTTCCGGCTGCAGCTTACCCAGCGCTTCACGAACATAGCGCAATTGCGGTTCAGGCTTGGGTATCGGTGGCTGCGTCAGCTGCGAAAAGAAACTGCCGATGCTTTTTGTAGCATCGCCGAGGCCAACGGTTTCCGCCTGAGCAGACGGTGAGGTGAGAAAAAGCACGGCGGTGAGACTGGCACTTGCCAGGCTGCACGAATCTTTATTTAGAGTCATCCCTGTTGCGCGAGCGTCGCGCCTCCGAGTCAGGTCATATTTTGCGGTGATTGGCTGTACGCGCAGCGCCAGAGCCTGCAGGCGAGGGAGATGGCTGCGCCAATGTGGCGACAGAGGCTGCAATGTGCCGCAGCCTCTGGATGTGAAGTAACAACTAACTTTGACGATCGGCTAGTCGTGAGTGGTTAGAACCACGGCTTGGCAGAGTTGACGTAGGTACGTTCGAAATCTTCGTCTGACTTGGTGAGGTAAATAATGAATTCAACAAAGGCAATGATGCCGATGATCATGGATGGAACGCCCAGCAGGATAAACCCGAAGAGGAACAGCAACAGCATGATCACGCCTTGCTTGTTGTAGCCAAGGAAGAACTTGTGAGCACCAAAGGCGCCAAGAAACAAAGCCAGAAGTGCGGCGGTTATTTTCTTTGAGTTACCGACGGTCACGCCGGGTTCCTGGTAGATCGTCTCGGCAACACCATTGTTTGTAGAGAAATCCACTTTGACGCCAGATTTCGGCAATACCGAGCTTTTCCACTGTGCAACTTCAAAAGTGTAGCGATTTCCGTCATCGGCACTGATGATGCCGGTGCGGCTTTCACTATTGAAGTCCAGGATTTTCCCTTTCATGCAGTATTTCCTTTTGCTATTGGATGTTGGTTTTCAGTAAGTGTTGGTCAAGGTGGTCGTGCCGCCTTTTACCCGTGCCTGCTATTCAATTTCTGCGGTCAGTTCTGGTGTGCCAAAGCCTGCAAGTTCGGCATTTGATTGTTCAAAATAGCCTTGCCAGAAAGACTTCAGGTTGCTGATCATCTTGCCGGAGCGATAGCCGTTCTTGCTGGAATCAGGCACGAAGGCCGCGCCATGAACAAAAATGCGTGCGCCTCCAAAATCAGCCAACATGTTTTGCTTCTTGACCTTTTCCAGTTCAGCAGGGGCGTTGATGTCGCGAATGCGGTTTGCAGCGTAGAAGCTGCCAAAGTCGCTGTATTCCAGCATGTCGGACATCAGCAGCACGACTTGCTGGTTGGTGTCCTTGGCTTTGCTGGTATCTCTGGAGATTTCACGCAGGCTGAACAGGATCTCGCTGCGCGGAATATCGGTGGTCGATGCTCTCATCGTGCCCGCAAAAGCTTTGCCAAAACGCTGGAAGAGCACTTGCTGTTGCTGCTTCAGGCAACCGTCGAACTTCTTCGCGGCCATTATCGGCACGTTCGGGATGGCTTCAGGATCGATGGGGCTTTCCAGTTCACCGGCAAACTCCAGCTTGGTGTAGCGACCGTTCAAGTAGGCGCTGAAGCTGTACAGCCGAAGTTTGTCACCAGACTTCATGTACCGTTTGACGTGATTCCAGGCGGTCTTTTGCAGGTCTTCGGTCAACGGGGTCGTCTGATCAACGATGACCGTCAACAAGCGCCCTGAAGAGGGCGCCTTGAACTCGGTCAGTTTGGTGATCTCGTAACAGCTCGGCACGTCATTGCGCTCAACAGCCATCAGGGCTGCTGGGGCAAAGGCAAGGGCGGCGATGAGGTATCTGATCTTCATCAGCTCAGCTCCGCGTCCAGCTTCTGCAGCTTGTACGCGCGGCGAATCAGTGCGATATCAACGCCTTTCTTCCCGGCCACATAATCCAGATCGTCTTCTTCGAAGCCCATCAGATTGCCCCAGGCGTGCGGATCGAAACCTGCCTGTGCAACTGCTGCAACCGGCTCAGGGTTGACCACTTCGACCGCAGGTGCCGGCGCTGCGTGGACCACAGGCGTGGCTGCGTGGGCGGGTTCCGTCTTGGCTGCCACGACGGCCGGTGCTGGTGCTGCAACCGTTTCGGTGCCGTTGAGGCTGTTGATGCGGGCGCGAATCTCGTTAGCCTTGGCCATTGCAAGGTCGGAGCCTGCCTGGTCACCCTTTTTGGCCAGCTCTGTCGATTGCTTGTTCAGATTGTCCAGAATGCCGCTCAACACATCCCGTTGGTCCTTGACCATTTTCTCCGCGTGTTTGATCGCGAGGAAACGCTCAAAGGTGCGTTCGTGTTTATTGATTTCCTTCTCGTTATTGTCGTTACCCGAGATATGGAACTGCGCGCTCAGCAGGGCCTGCAAGTTGCCAAGGGCGCGTTGGGCATCAACGGCAATGGAGCGTGCAATCGTTTCATGATGAACAATAAATTCATCGGCGTTGGCAAAACCGCGGGTGGTCTTCCAGGCTTCACTCGAATGGCTGCCGGCGAAGCCGCGGGAATAGGCCATGATCGTCGAGGTGAACTGAATAAAGCAGAACAAGGCGCTCAGTACGGCGAAGGTGATCATCGATGCCCGGTGCATCGAGTCGATCTGGTCTTGCGCACTCTTGGATACCGAAGCTTGCTTGACTTCCTGCATGTCCTCGCCCAGATCGAAACTGTTTGAATCAGGCGGTGCCTGCTCCATGGACATGGAGATCGGGTTCGAGATCAGTTCGGCTTCGGTCGCTTTCAGCGTCTCGGTACGCACCGCAAACGCCGCTATTGCCAAGCCCACAATGAACACCGAGTAGATGATCAAGTAGTTGAAGGACTTGCTTGGCTTGGCAGTGTCACCCCCAACCTGGATGCGATTGAGCATCTGCTGGTAGGCCGGGCGATCGTCATCTTCAAAAGTCTTGTCGATGTTCAGACGATCCTTGCGGATGAAGTCACCGGCCGATCCGCTTTCGCGCATCGAGCTGTAGGCCATCACCTGATTGATCTTGTGGTTGATGTAGAGCTGGTGGCCGCTCTTCTCGGAAAGATAGAGGCCCACAACCGAAATCACCAGACCGATGCCCCAGGCCGTGATCATCGCCGTGTTGGGTGTAGCCATCGCCAGCACATAGGGCGCCAGTGCGTATCCGAAGGCCGAGGCTTCGACAACCATCAAGGTAAGGATCAGAGCCCACAACATCAGACCTTTTTCTTTACGGCCATCTTCATTGACCTTCAGAAGATAGTCTTCGGCCTTCTTGTAGAAAGTCCCGTCCTTGCTGTGCTTGAGGTAGTAGTGGTGATAAGCGCCGCAGAGTTCTGTTTCCGATTTCAGGAAGTGAGTTTGAGCGTCCTGCTTGCCCGGATTTTTAACCCAGTAGCTGATGGTCCCAATGAGTGGGAAGCGATGCCGGGCGATCATTAATCCATAACGAACTTTTTCCCAGTACACGATCACCGGAATCATCATTATCAGGGTGGCGATGACCGGCACCACGATGTACCAATAGGCCGTCGCAATTGCTTTTATGGTCTCTAGCATGGTGTCTTCCTTGTAAATTACTGACGGTTTGGATCGAACGAGGCGACGAACGCTGTGCCGCCCTTCGGATAGAAGATTTCGCCGCCCGATGCTTTGCCCGTGCGCTTGTCAAATACGATGTCCATGCAAGAGACCGGTGAGCTCTTCGCGTCGACCGAGAAGACTCGGTAGAGAACCTGGGACTCACCATCGTAGGTATTGGCCGAGGCCGGAACTTTGCCGGTCAGTTTCTCTTTGCTGGTCTTGTAGTCCGACTTGAAGGACATGAACGGTTGTTGGGCGAGCGCCGAGTCCTCCTTGAGGATCGAAACCGGACCGACACTGGCCAGGTGGCCATTGACCAGCTGTGCCCACGGACGCCCATCCATGCCCGGCAGATAGTCGGTGGTTTCGATCTCGTCGATCGATTTGCCAGTACCCAGGTTCATGACTTCGCCTTCGGTGCGTGGCATGTCGGCAATACAGGATCCGACCGGGGCGGATGCATAGGCGCTGGAAACCAGGGTGAACATCGACTTCTTCGGCACGATGGATTGCGCCAGTGTCGAGTTGCCATTGGTCACCGCGTGCCCGCCAAAGTCGATGCCACCCTTGCCGATAATTGCCAGAGGAGAGGGCGCCGATGTTGTCTGTTGCGGTATCGAGGGGGAAACAGCTTTGTTTGGCTTGGCCTTTGGCGCTGCCATTGGTACTTCAGCGACCACCGCGGAGGTCGCGGGCCTTGAAGCTTTCACCGGTACGGCAGGAGCCGGGGCTGCCTGTGTGCGGGTACCGTGTTCAAGGTACCTGGTGCTGTTGCGCTCACTGCGAACCCGTTCGACCAGCAATTGCTGGCTATCGATTTGCGACATCTCGACGCGCCGGTTCTTCGCACGACCCTGCTCAGTGCTGTTGTCCGCGACAGGGCGCGCAGAGCCAGCGCCCTGGTAGTAGATGTCAGTGGGCTTGATCCCGGCTTCAGCCAGAATATTGCCGACGGCGCGTGCACGTTTTTCAGACAGGGACTGGTTGAATTGCGCTGCACCGGTGGAGTCTGTGTGTCCGACGACCAGAATCTTCATGCCACCGGCGGGCGTGGGCTTCAATGCCTGGGCTTTTTGAGCGTCGGCCATGGCTTGGGCAATTTTGCGCAGTTGACGCTGACCTTCGGGGGTCAACTCAGCCGATGCGGGCGTGAACATCGTCGTATCACGCGCCTGTGCCTCAATGCCTACCGACGCCTCTTTGGAAGCCCCGCCGGCAGCCGTATTGGCAACGATCTCTTTGACGTCCATGTCCATGTGCTCAGCCTGAGCAATGTCCTGGAGGCGCTTGACTCGGTTCTGATAGAGCATTGTTGCTCCGCAACCAATACCGGCACCGACGACCGCTCCGACTTCTGGTTTGCCGTTAACAGCGGCGGCCAGTAGAGCCCCTGCGACCGCACCAACCGCGCCACCCACAACGCAGGCTGTAGCCCCTGATGACGAACCCAGCTGATTATCAATAGTGGCGCAGCCCGCAACCCCAGTCGCAATCGCCACTGCGAGAGCAGTCGGCCGGAGAAACCCCTGTTTCAACATCATGTTCAATCGTTCCTTCGCAATTAGGCCGGGGACCGGTTTGAGTCCAGGTCGTCCTGTCTGTTTTTAGCCGTTGGCCTCGCCGGGTCGGCATCCAGTTCGTTTTGGAATGTCGCCTTCCCCCAGTGTTCGACGCGTTCACACGCCTGCTTTGCAATCACGGGGCGATATCATATTGGCATCATCGGAAAATCTAAATGATTAGATTGATTTCTTGCTCTGAGATGTCGCAAAAGCCTTGCCCATAGGAGCAGCTGCAAGTGGACAGGGTCGCCATCGCGCATTCGGAATTGCTTTGCGCACATGATCCGCAGGGCGCGGCGGTCACCGACCGGGAGGGCTAAAAGTGAAATGGCAAGACAAGAGCTGCCAGGGAGGCGTTGTTCAGAGAACACTCGGCATATGGGGCTGGAAAGGAGTGAAACTTAGCGGCGACTGTCGATCAGAAACGCGAAAGCCGCGCATTGCGCGGCTTTCGGATTTGGTGGGCCCACAGGTCCGGTACTCACAGAGTAGACGGTTTTTTTGAGAGATCGTTCCCGACCTTCCATAGCGGACTGGGTTCCGAAGCTGGCGTAGGCCACCTCAATAGAGCGTCGAGAATAGAGAAAGAAAATGAAATCAATAATTCCTCTGAAAAACATCTGTAGCCCTGAAACCACAAGGGCTACAGCCATGCAGTTGTCCCCGCCAGACCTCAAAATTCGGACGCTGAAAAGTTGGCGTGTAGATTCTGAAAATACCTCATCCCCTGCATTTTCTTGTTTTTCACCGCTCTAGTCTGGGCCTCTTCTCTTTTCGCTGCCTGCGCTCCACCTGGGGCATCGTGCGCAATATCTTTTCCAAAAATTGCAAAACCTTTAACAAAATGAAAAACGCCATAACCCGCCAAGGCTCTCAGCCGGCTTGGGCTGGAGGGTTGTTTTCATCACCCGATTCTTTTCGCAAAAAAAGTGCACGAAGCCCGTCGGCGGGAGGGGGAAAAGTGCGTTCCCATCCGTGCTTTTCTCAACTCGTAGATTTTTCGAGTACCTGGATTCGTGACTTGTGGGACCGGGTCATGTATCGAGTCGCGCGCCCCCTAGCACTAGACATATTCTGTATAGCTTTCCGGTACTTGCCCGACGGCACGGCTAAAACCCTTGTAATAGGATGTTCGCCTAACCGAATGGAGTGATACGAATGGCGAACCCGGGTTACATGAGCATCACAGGTAAGGCCCAAGGTCTGATTTCCGCGGGCTGTTCCACGGCCGCATCGGTTGGCAACAAATACCAGTCAGCCCATACCGATGAAATCATGGTGCTGGCTTTCCACCACAACATGACCAACATTGGGAACATCTCTAAACCCACGCACAACCCGATTATCATCACCAAAAACGTCGACAAATCCTCCCCGCTCCTCGCGCAAGCTCTGGCTAGCCAAGAAGAAATCAACTGCACCATTAATTTCTATCGTGTGTCTGCTGCGGGCAACCAGGAAAAATTCTATTCCGTGTCGATCACGGGGGGAGTCATTGCGGATCTGACGCTGGAGATGCCCCATGCGGTGTTGCAAGGTGACGCCGAACCCGAAGAGCAGTTGGCCATTCGCTATCGCCAGATTACCTGGAACCACCACGCGGCAGGCACCAGCGGCTACGCCTCCTGGGGCACGGAAGGGTGAGTCGTTTCGGTGTCTGGGACGTTCAGAGCGCGGCGGGCCGACTGATCGCGCAAGCACACACGGTCAGTGCTCGCCATCTGGTCCACGGAGTGGCGCGTGTCCGGTTCAATCGGGAGGTGGCCGCTTACGCCAAGCGCATTGCCGATGAGGTCGCGCAAGGGCGCAAAACCCCTGAGCAAGGCATTCAGGCCCTACTCCAAGAACAGCGCGACCTCTTGAACCAATCGCGGATCGTGGCGCGCTACAGCCAAGACGCCATACCCTGTGCGGTTAAACGCCTGCCACTTTCGAGGCTCTCCCAGCCCGTCTTGAAGCCTGACCCTGAACGGCTGCTGTGCTCTGTCCATGCTCAACATCTCAAGGCAGACACTCATACACAGACCATCACGCCGGCTGCCCCACCGCCTCCACCTGCAGAGCGTCTCGCGTTTTTCCCGCGTGAGCTCTGGCCGGAAGCTATTCCATTGCACGATCCGGGGTTCTACATCGTCCCCCAAAGCATGACAGCGGATAAGTTGAAGGCTCAGCTGTTCACAGCACCCACCCCCGCAGTTCTCGCCAAATTCAGGGCCCTCAATCCGGGTTTGGATCAGGTCAAGGCGGGGACGATGATTGTCCTCGGTGATCCCAACAACCCCAACTGCATGTGGGAGGAAGCACAGTTGATGCTGGCCGCAGCACAGGTGAATCGAGCACTTGAGCCGCTGACACCGGAGGAGGCTGATTTCATGGCGCGTCACCGTGAGGAAATTGAGTCGTTTCTCACCAAAGGCTCCCCGGCTATCGGTGTCGGGGTCGCAATCTTCGCCAGTAATCTGGACAACGTACAAAACACGCTGCGCGACATCGAGGCCTTGCACCAACGCACCTTTCAGCGAGATGGCCATCTGCGTTCCCCTGAGTTTTTCGCCGAGCGTCAGCGCTTGCTTGGCCAACTCGATACCCATCTCACGGGGTTCACCAAAAAAGGGATTGGTTTTCCCGATCACCCAAATCTCAAGAGTGCCCTGGGGATTTCCAGTCGCAGTCTGGTGCATCGTTGGCGCAAAGCCGGTGCACCGGGGCAGATACCCGGTTATGCCACGCACATTGATGGTGTGGCCAAGGCCGCCCAATACGTCAAGTACGGAGGCTGGGTTGGTACGGCCATGGGCGGTGGTGCCTCAATTATGAAGGTCCAGGACGTGTGTAACGCGGGAAATACCGAAGCCTGCGAAAAAATTAAATTTACGGAGACGGGCAGCTTTACCGGTGGTGTGGTCGGGGGGGCAGCTTCGGGGGCGTTACTTTCAGGTTCCACGGTAGGCGTATTGTGCGTTGGACTTGGCGTTCCGACGGGAGGCATAGCTACTTTGGCTTGTGGCGTGGTGGTAGTTGGCGCGGCGTCATTCGGAGCAGGTGAAATCGGAGGACGAATCTTGGAAGCTACGGCTGAAAAGATTTACGAGGCTATTCAATGAGTTTGAGCACTGCGGATAAAGTTTTTTTAGTTGTTAGCTTGATCGATTTCGGAGGGATGATTGCTTGCATCGGAGTTGCGCTCCATTTGGCATACACCCGGATGGACGAATTACTGGAGCATCTTAAAAACTGCTCGGCAATCATGATTCGGGCGCCACTTCGACATGGCGGTCCCTGGGGGAAGCTGCTATTGGTTGGAGGTATTTCTGGAATCGTTACATTCCCTAATTTTTATCTCAAAAGAGGTCAGCTAAATCCCGAGGAATTGAGAGACTTCCCCGCACAACTAAAACGCACGCTGGCCAGATTACAATGGAGTCTAATTAGCTTTTTATTGCTAATGCTCGTCCTTTGGGTGGTGGTTGAGTTAGAACTGGTTTAGCACCGCTGGCGTGGGAAACCGCCTTGGCTTCGGCCAGGGCGGCTTTTATCCCGTAATGGGCTTCATCTGGCTGCCCAGTGCGGTGGCGGTGCCCGCATGCGACAAAAAGGCCGCCGCATCGCCGGGGCTCGGTTGCGGTCCCGGCACATGGGTGTGCACCGCGATCTGATTGTTCGTCTCGGCAACCAGGTCGATCAGGTCGCAAAGGATCTGCAGCAGGTTGGTGGACTCGGAGCCGATCCATGACTTGGGCGCCTGCAGACGTTGGCTGACCTCGGACACGCTGCGACGCAGGCCCTTGATCTGCTCGTGCATCTCGCCCCCCACCGAGGCGTTGTGCTTCTGCCCCACCACCAGATTCAGGTCGCGACCGGTGGCCTGGTGCAGGTCATCGACCGCCGCCAGGCTGGCCGAGCCACCTGACAACAGCTTCAGCGCGCCCAGCGCCTCCAGCGTTTTAATCCCACCTACCGATTCGCGGCTGTGGTCCTCCACCGTGAGGCGGGTGCTCTGGTAGCGCTCCTGGTTGTCCAGTGCTTCTATTTCGCGTTCGCTCGCCGTGTCGCTGATCCTGGCATCGGTCTGGCGCGTCCAGTTGCCATCGGCGTCGACGCGCTGCTGCACCGCCTCGCTGTGTTGCCAGACCTGATCGCCTTTGGACAGCGAGGGCAGGCTCAAGCACATAGGGTTTGTGCGGCAGGCCGTAGGCGAACATGACCACCACCAGGGTGTCTTCACCCGGGAAGGCGAACAGACCCATGGCTTCACCACCGAGCGGCAGGGGCAACGGCACACCGGGCAGGATCGGCACGTCGGCATCGGGTTCGCCATCCGGACCGAGCACCTGCTTCAGGGCGACGCAGGTCCAATCGGTGAACTGGCTTTTTGCGCCAGCTGATTACAAAGTGCTTACAAAATCATCAGACACAAAAAAGGCCAACCGCAATGGTTGACCTAACTTGTTGATTTTATTGGTGGGCCCACACGGACTTGAACCGTGGACCAAAGGATTATGAGTCCTCTGCTCTAACCAACTGAGCTATAGGCCCTCAGTAGGTCGCGGATTATAGCGACGGTTTCGCGGCAGTGCCATCCGAAAAAGCCATTAGGTTTGTACGAAGAAACGTTGCGGCAAATTCATTCGGTGGTAGCGGTGGGCTGACGATGTAGCCCTGGATCTGTTCACACCCTTCGGCGGCGAGGAATTGTTGCTGTGCCTGGGTCTCGACGCCTTCGGCGATGATCGTGAATTGCATGCTGCGTCCGAGTGCGATTATGGCTCGCACGATGGCCGCGTCGTGCGGGTCGTCGGGCAGTCCGCGGACGAAAGACTGATCGATCTTGAGAATATCTAAAGGCAAACGCTTGAGGTAACTCAGGGAGGAATAGCCCGTGCCGAAGTCGTCGATAGCCAGTTGGACGCCCAATTGTTTGAGTTGGTGCAGCACCGCCAACGCCTCCTCGGCCTGGCTCATGATGAAATTTTCGGTAATTTCCAGTTGCAGAAATCCGGGGTTGAGGCCGTTGTCCTTGAGCAGTTGTTCGATCCGCCCGAGCAGGTTCGGCTGGCGCAGTTGAGCCCCAGCGAGGTTGACCGAGAGGGGGCCGAGGCCGTCATACAGCTGGTTCCATTCATACATTTGGCGGCAAGCGGTTTCGAGGACCCAGTCGCCAATTTGCAGGATCATGCCGTTTTCTTCGGCCAACGGTATGAAGTGCTCCGGCGGAACGTCACCGAAGGTCGGGTGGCGCCAGCGAATCAAGGCTTCGGCGCCGACCAGGCGGTAGTCGGCGAGGCTGATTTTCGGCTGGTAGTACAGCTGCAGTTCGTTGCGTTCGATGGCGCGGCGAAGTTCGTGTTCCAGGGCCACGCGCTCGCTGGCCTGAGCCGTCAGGTCGCGGGTGTAGCTTTCCACGCGGTTGCGGCCCTTGGCCTTGGAGCGGTACATCGCTGCGTCCGCATTCTTGATCAGCGTGGCGACATCGCCACCATCCTTGGGATAGAGACTGGTGCCGATGCTGGCGCTGATGAAAAACTCATGCTCGCCGGCCTGGAAGGGTGCGGCGAAGCAATTGAGCAGTTTGGTGGCGATGTTGTCGGCATCAGTGGGTTGTTGCAGGCCAGGTAGCAGAATGATGAACTCGTCGCCACCCAGACGCGCCACGGTATCGATATCGCGCAGTTGCTCTTTGAGCCGGATGGCGATGCCTTTCAACAGCAGGTCGCCGACGGGGTGGCCGAGGCTGTCGTTGATGTGTTTGAAGCGGTCAAGGTCGAGGAACAATACGGCGCCTTGACCGCCATTTTCCTGCTGGTTGTTGAGTGCGGTCTGCAAGCGGCTTTCAAACAATGTGCGGTTGGGCAGGCCGGTCAGCGGATCATGGTGCGCCTGGTAGTCGAGTTTGGCCTGAGCGTGCTTGAGGCTGGAAATGTCGGCGAACACGGCAACAAAGTGAGTGATGAACTTGTCCCGGTTGCGCACGGCGCTGATGGTCAGCCAGCTCGGATAGAGTTCGCCATTCTTGCGTCGGTTGGAAATCTCGCCTTGCCAATGCCCCTCGGCGGTCAGTTGGTGCCACATTGCTGCGTAAAAGGCGCTGTCGTGCAGGCCCGAGGCAAGCAGGCGCGGCGTATGACCCAAGGCCTCGCTTTCGCTGTAGCCGGTGATTTCGCTGAATGCACGGTTGACCGCGCTGATGTGCTGCTGGGTATCGGTGATCAGAACGCCTTCGGCAGTGCTTTCGAACACGGTCGCGGCCTGTTGCAGTTTTTCCTGCATCAGGTGCCGCTCGGTGATGTCCCGGGCGATGGTCAGCATGCAGTCTTCATCGCCAATCGGCAGCGGACGGCTGGACACTTCGCAAAGCCGGATTTGCCCGTCGCTGCGGCGGATGTGGCAGCTGAAGTCGCGCACGAAGCCATCGCGATGCAGCAGGTCGAGCATTTGTTTGCGTTCGTTGAGGTTGACCCAGATCCCCAGATCCAGCGCGGAACGATCGACTGACATTGCGCTGTTGAACCCTGTAATGCGGCTGAAACCCTCGTTGACCTCCAGCAGCAAGCCATCGCTTTGGCGCGACAGCAGCAGACCGTCAGGGGAGGCGTGGAAGGCCTTGGCGAATTTCTCTTCGGATGTTTGCAGTTGTTGCTGGGTTTCCTTGAGCTGAGTGATATCCCGGACCACGACCACCAGCGCTGGTGTCATGTCGAGATCGAATGGTTCGGCGGAGATCAGGCCGGTAAACACCTGGCCGTTGTTGCGTCGAAAGGGCATCTCCAGGTTGCGGATGCTGCCGGCCTGCAAGCGCTGCAACAGACCCGGTCCAACGCCGGGGATGCCCCAGATATTGAGGTCGGTGGCGGTCAAGCCGATGACGTCCTCGGCCTTTAGGCCAATCTGTTCTTCAAACGCTTCGTTGACCTCCAGCAGACAGCCGTCGCAGAGCCTGGCGATTACCAGAATGTCCGGGCATTGCTGGAATACCGAGGCGAATTTCTGTTCCGACAGGCGCAGGGCTTCTTCGGTGCGCTTGGCGTCGGTGATGTCGATCATCAGCCCGCGCATCACCGGCTCATGGCCGTGTTCGATCAGGCTGACGATATCGCGCACCCACAAGCAGCGACCATCGGCGGTGATGACCCGGTAATCGAGCGTATGGTCACGTCCGGCCAGCACTTCGTGATCGCAGTAAGACTGGGCGCGGGTCAGGTCGGCGGGATGGATGATGTTGCGCCAAAAGCCCGGAATCAGCCAATGGGACAAGGGATAACCCAGCAGGTCCTCGGCGTGGGGCGATACGTAGCTGTAGGTAAAATCGTCTATCTTCGCTTCCCACGCGATGGCCGACAGGCTCTCCACCAGACCACGGTAATGGTATTCGCTGCTTCGCAGTTCCTGTTCCAGATCAACCCGACGGGTAATTTCCGAACTTAAACGGCGGTTGATCCGGATGACCACCGCCAGCACGATGGTCAGCAGCAGCAGCCCCGGCAGGCCATAGGCCAACAAATCGTTCCAGAACGTTCGATGATCGAGGACGTTACCGACCCAATGCTCTTGAATGGAGCTGATTTCCGCGGGGCTCATGTCTGCCAGGACTTTGTCGAGGATACCGACCAGGATTTTATTATCCCGGGGGACACCCATGGCCAGCTGATAGCGATAAGGGGTTTCGCCGCTGACATACAACCCGTCGAGCTTGAGCTGGCGCAGGCTCCAAACGCTGGACGCAAGATCGCCCACAACGGCGTCTACTTCATCAAGGGCCAGTGCTTGCAGGGCAGAGCTGACGTTTGGCATCGCCACCAGGTTGAGGTCTGGATGTTGGGTGCGCAGCAGTTCGTGGGGGGCGTAATTCTCCACCACGGCGATTTTCAATCCGTACAGGTCTTCGATGTTGTGGGGCTGCGGACCTCCGACATGGGCCAGAATGACGATCGGGAAGTCCAGGTAGGGGCGGGTGAAGGACAGGAAAGTCTGGCGCTCCGGAGTCGACATCACTCCGGGTAGCAGGTCCAGTTTGCCCTGTTTGGCTTGATCCAGGACAACGGTCCAGGTCACGGGCTCAACGGGTGTAAGTTTGACCGCCAGCCGCTGGCGTATCACTTGGATATAGTCGGCTGCCAGACCCTGGTAACGACTCTGGTCGTCGCGAAACTCAAACGGGGGCCAGGACGCATCGACACCCAGGCGCAAGTCCGGGTGAGCCGCCAGCCAGCTACGTTCTTCGTCAGTGAGAGTCAGCGCGCCAGCCGTTGCGGTCCAGGTCATCAGCGACAGCAAAAAAAGCACGGTCGGCAGTCTGGGCATAACGGTCTCGTTATGGCTCGGGGGAATGCTTCGAGTGTAGACGGGCTATGGGGTGGGAGGGGAGGAGCGGGGATTTTATCTGCACAAAACAAAACCCCCGGCCTGGGCCGGGGGTTTATGTTTACTCGTCGAGGAAGGAGCGCAGATGCTCGCTTCTCGTCGGGTGGCGCAGCTTGCGCAGCGCTTTGGCTTCGATCTGACGAATCCGTTCACGGGTCACGTCGAACTGCTTACCAACCTCCTCGAGGGTGTGGTCGGTATTCATGTCGATACCGAAGCGCATGCGCAGTACCTTGGCTTCACGGGCGGTGAGGCCGGACAGCACTTCGCGAGTCGCTTCTTTGAGGCTCTCAACGGTTGCAACATCGATTGGCGACTGCATGGTCGAGTCTTCGATGAAGTCGCCCAGATGGGAGTCTTCGTCATCACCGATCGGGGTTTCCATGGAGATCGGCTCTTTAGCGATCTTCAATACCTTGCGGATCTTGTCCTCAGGCATTTCCATGCGTTCGCCCAGCTCTTCCGGGGTCGGTTCGCGACCCATTTCCTGCAACATCTGGCGGGAAATACGGTTGAGCTTGTTGATCGTCTCGATCATGTGCACCGGAATACGGATGGTGCGGGCCTGGTCGGCGATCGAGCGAGTGATCGCCTGACGGATCCACCAGGTGGCATAAGTCGAGAATTTGTAGCCGCGGCGGTATTCGAACTTGTCTACCGCTTTCATCAAACCAATGTTGCCTTCCTGGATCAGATCGAGGAATTGCAGGCCACGGTTGGTGTACTTCTTGGCAATCGAGATCACCAGACGCAAGTTTGCTTCGACCATCTCTTTCTTCGCGCGGCGGGCCTTGGCCTCACCGATCGACATGCGACGGTTGATGTCCTTGATCTCGGCGATCGTCAAACCGGTCTCGGTTTCCAGTGCGGTCAGCTTCTGCTGGCAACGGAGGATATCCGGCTGCAGACGACCAATGGCTTCAGCGTATTTGCTTTTACCCTTGGCCAGAGCGTCGCTCCAGCTTTCGTCAACTTCGTTGCCCGGGAACTGGCGCAGGAAGTCGGCACGCGGCATGCGTGCATCACGAACGCACAGCTGCATGATTGCGCGCTCTTGCTGACGCAGGCGATCCAGGGCGCTACGAACACGCTCGACCAGGCCTTCGAATTGCTTCGGCACCAGCTTGATCGGCATGAACAGCTCGGCCAGGGCCAACAGCTCGGCAATCGTTGCCTTGTTGTTGCGACCGTGCTTTTTCAGCGCCTTGCGGGTGATTTCCATCTGATCGGCGACAGCGCCGAAACGCTGGGCTGCGATGATCGGATCCGGACCGCTTTCGGCTTCTTCTTCGTCATCGGAAGATTCGGCTTCTTCATCGTCGGAATCGTCATCCGCTTTCACGGCTTTCGCGTCGATTGGCGGCGGCACTTCTGCCGCAGGCGGCGCGATGCCGTCGTCCGGGTCGATATAACCGCT
The DNA here is from genome assembly GCF_001269805.1 of Pseudomonas sp. P1.8. Lineage (NCBI taxonomy): Bacteria > Pseudomonadati > Pseudomonadota > Gammaproteobacteria > Pseudomonadales > Pseudomonadaceae > Pseudomonas > Pseudomonas sp. P1.8. Next base: position 55,396 of record NZ_LHVM01000023.1, on the reverse strand, counting down.
CAGGACGTCAGACAGGCGACCACCTTCGGTGGTAACGCGGGTGTACTCGGAGAGAATATGATCAACCGTGCCAGGGAAGTGCGCGATTGCGCTCATCACTTCACGGATGCCCTCTTCAATACGTTTGGCGATTTCGATTTCGCCTTCACGTGTGAGGAGCTCTACGGTTCCCATTTCGCGCATATACATGCGCACTGGGTCGGTAGTGCGACCAATGTCGGTCTCGACCGCTGCCAACGCAGCAGCTGCCTCTTCGGCCGCGGCTTCGTCGGTATCGGCGTCGGCCAGCATAAGGGAATCCTTATCTGGCGCAACCTCGAATACGTTGATCCCCATGTCGTTAATCATGCGGATGATGTCTTCCACCTGTTCCGGATCTGAAATATCCTCCGGCAGGTGGTCGTTGACCTCCGCGTAAGTCAGGTAGCCCTGCTCACGACCAAGTGTGATCAACTCTTTGATACGAGACTGCTGTTGCGCTTTTCCGGACATAACACCCTATCCACTGAAGGTCTTGGCGGGCAAAAAACAAGCCGAGGATTATACCTGAGCTATGACCTCACGCGCCAGTTGAGGTCGGGTTTGATGCGGAAACATTGCGACTTAATAGGTCGCGCAGTTGATTTTTCTCTTCACTGCTCAGCTCGCTTTGACGCGCTTTCCTGAGAAGTTGTTCCAGGTTTCGCTCGCGTTGGCGGGCTGACAAGCTAGTTATGGTGTCGAAAAACTGTTGTTCAAGGTTATCTCCCTCTATCAGCCATTCCTTTTCCGCCAGGGCCTTGAGCAAGCGGCCTTGCTCCGTGCCATGCCAGCGTGCGATCAACTGAATTGAGTTTAGCTTGGGATTCTTTTGCACGGCTTCGAGCAGCGCCACCAGCAATTGCGTGTTGGTGTGATCCTCGGCGGCAAAGTGCCCGGCGTCCTCGACTTTTTCCGCCAGCTGCGGGTGATGCAGCAGCGTGCGCAAGGCGGCGAGGGTTGGCGGCTCTACAGCGGCAGGCACCCGCGGGGCGCGAGGTTGATCGCGATCACCGCCACGTTTGCCATTTTTGTCCCAGGGCTTCTTGTCCCATTTCTTGCCTCCTGCACCGGGTTTTTTCGGCGTCCATTCCTGCTGCGGCACATACATTTCCTGCGCCTGCGGCTGATGATAGTCGCTGTAATCGGGCATTGCGTCGTAATCGATGCCCGGATCGTAGGCCGGAGGGGCTTCTTGCGGGGCGCTTTGGGCTAGCTGACTCACCGCTTCACCGCTCAGGCCGGTGATTTCGCTCAGGCGCTGACGCATCAGGATGCGCAGGTTGGCCCCGGGGACTTTGTCGATCAGTGGTGCAGCGAGGGTGGCCATGTGGGCCTTGCCCTCGAGCGAGCGCGGGTCGGCTTCTTCCGTCAATTGCTGGAAGAAATAGTCCGCCAGCGGCTGCGCATGCTGGTTGATCCGGGCGCGGAAAGCATCAGTGCCTTCGGAGCGAACCAGCGTATCCGGGTCTTCGCCCTCTGGCAGGAACAGAAAGCGGGCGCGCCGGCCGTCCTGCAGGCTCGATAACGTGGCTTCCAGGGCTCGCCAGGCGGCGTTGCGGCCGGCCTGGTCGCCGTCGAAGCAAAACAGCACGTTGGGCACGACGCGAAACAGTCGCTTGAGGTGTTCTTCGCTGGTGGCGGTGCCCAGGGTCGCGACGGCGTTGCGCAAACCTTGCTGGGCGAGGGCGATGACGTCCATATAGCCCTCGACGACGATGATTTCGTCGAGATTGCGGTTGTTCTTGCGTGCTTCATACAGGCCGTAGAGTTCCTGGCCTTTATGGAATACCGGGGTTTCCGGGGAGTTCAGGTATTTTGGCTTGTCATCGCCCAGTACCCGGCCGCCAAAGGCAATGATGCGGCCACGGCTATCACGAATCGGAAACATGACGCGATCACGGAAGCGATCGTAGCGTTTGCCGGTCTCGGCGTTTTCGATCAACAGGCCGGCATCGATCATGGCTTTTTGTTGCAGGGTATCGCTGCTCAAGTGCTTGAACAGGTTGTCCCAGCCGGGTGGCGCGAAGCCGAGGCCAAAGTCCCGGGCAATCTCGCCGGTCAGTCCACGACCTTTTAGATAATCCACGGCGGCTTTGCGCGATGGATGGCTTTTCAGGGCCTGGCGATAGAAGTCGGCGGCGGCACTGAGCAACGGGTACAGCGGCGAATCGGTGGGCTGCCGAGGTTTGTGCGGGCGACCGCTTTCTTCTCGGGGGATTTCCATCCCGGCGGCTTTCGCGAGCTCTTCGACGGCCTGGACGAAGTCCAGGTTGTCGTGGTCCATGATGAAGCCGAGGGCGTTGCCCCCTGCGCCGCAACCGAAACAGTAGTAGAACTGTTTGTCGGGACTGACGCTGAAAGAGGGTGTTTTTTCTTTATGGAACGGGCAGCAGGCGGTGTGATTCTTACCGGCTTTTTTCAGTTGCAGGCGCGAGCTGACCACGTCGACGATGTCGGTGCGGTTCAGAAGGTCGTCAATGAAGCTCTGGGGAATTAGCCCGGCCATGGCGTTCTCGTCATCTGCGCTGATAGGAGTCCGAAACGAAGGGCGGCCGAACGCGGGTGATTGTAGGAGGCGCGCAAGATGTGCGGCTCGACCGGTGTCGTCTGCGTAATCGCTGTCGGGAAGTGTATCTGTCGTAAATCCACTGACGTTAGTGCCAATCAGTATTCGACGGTTTGAAAGTGTTGCGCTGAATCCGGCTGCGACCAATCAATGGTCTCGGATAGCTCACAATTTGGCACGCATGCAGGTGCCTTGGGCTGATCGTCGTGAGAGGAATCAGTGGGTGTGCTCGTCAGTAGCCTTGAAAGGCTCGTCAGAAAAGACGTGCACCGCTGGCAAAAGAGCCAGGTCTGACGCTTTAAAGCAGATTTGTCTCGGTCGCGTCTGCGGCTTCGACGGTGAAGCATCAAGCGTTTTACGCAAATGCCATAAGCCCGGCTGAGGGCCGGGCTTGGCAGAAGCTTGCTACGATCGTCTGTGTATTAGTACAGACGAACGGCGCGGCGCTGTTCGCGCTGAACTTTCTTGGCGTGACGCTTAACAGCGGCTGCTGCTTTGCGCTTACGCTCAGAAGTTGGCTTCTCGTAAAATTCGCGGCTACGAACTTCAGCCAGTACACCGGCTTTTTCGCAGGAGCGCTTGAAACGACGCAGAGCTACGTCGAAGGGTTCGTTCTCTTTTACTTTGACGGCTGGCATCCAGAGCTACCTTCATTCATTACCGGGGTCAACATCCTCGCGGCAAAAGAGCACTTGAAGACGTCGGTTTTTAAGGGTTGCGGATGTTAACCCCTCATCGCACGGAATGCAAAGCCTCTGATCGAAAACCGCTGGTCGGGGCATCACGCGACGACTATTATGCGCGCCTTCGAATTCAGCCTAAACAAGGCGCAAACCCATGCTAGTACTGGGATTAGAAACCTCCTGCGACGAAACTGGTGTCGCATTATATGACAGTGAACGCGGCCTGCTGGCCGACGCGCTGTTTAGTCAAATCGACTTGCACCGCGCCTATGGTGGCGTAGTGCCAGAGCTGGCCTCGCGGGACCACGTCAAGCGCATGCTGCCCTTGATTCGTCAGGTGTTGGCAGAAGCTGACTGTGTGCCGACCGAGATCGACGCGATCGCTTATACCGCGGGTCCTGGCCTGGTCGGCGCGCTATTGGTGGGTGCTTCCTGCGCTCAGGCGCTGGCGTTTGCCTGGGGTATTCCGGCCCTCGGCGTGCACCACATGGAAGGCCATTTGCTGGCGCCGATGCTGGAGGCGCAACCGCCGCAATTTCCGTTCGTCGCTTTGTTGGTGTCGGGTGGTCATACGCAGCTGGTTCAGGTCGACGGAATCGGTCAATACACGCTTCTGGGCGAGACCCTGGATGACGCAGCGGGAGAAGCCTTCGACAAGACCGCGAAGATGATGGGTCTCAACTACCCTGGCGGTCCGGAGATCGCTCGCCTGGCGGAGCAGGGCACTGCAGGACGTTTTGTCTTCCCGCGTCCGATGTGCGACCGCCCGGGCCTGGATTTCAGCTTCAGTGGCTTGAAAACCTTCGCCTTGAATACCTGGCAGCAGTGTGTCAGCGCCGCAGACGACGGCGAGCAAGCTCGTTGCGACATCTCGCTGGCGTTCCAGCAGGCTGTGGTGGAGACTTTGACCATCAAGTGCAAGCGTGCCCTCAAGGCGGCAGGCATGAAGCGCCTGGTGATCGCAGGGGGCGTCAGTGCCAACAAGGCTCTGCGTACTTCGTTGGAGAAAATGCTCGGCGACATGAAGGGCGATGTTTTTTATGCTCGCCCGGAGTTTTGTACCGATAATGGCGCGATGATTGCGTTTGCCGGTTGCCAGCGCTTGCAGGCCGGTCAGCAGGAAAGCCTGGCAATCAGCGTGCAGGCGCGTTGGCCGATGGAGCAATTGTCCGCGCTGTGATGAGGGGGCGTTCACATTCGGCATTTAAAAATGCCGTTCGCGCCCGGCAAGCAGGTCACGTAGATTGCCGCGATGGCGCCAGACGATCAGTCCGGTAAGCGCGCTCATGGGAAGCAGCGCCGCCGGCTCTTGCCAGGCCAGCAGCGGCAGGGTCAGTGGTGTGGCGATCAAGGCGGCCAGCGAGCTGGTGCGGGTCAGGTAGAACGTCAACAGCCAGGCGCTCACCGCCAGCAACGCTGCAGGCGGATACAGCCCCAGCAGCATGCCGGCAGCGGTGGCGACACCCTTGCCACCGCGAAAGCGGAAGTACAGCGGGAACAGGTGGCCGATGACGGCGCAGACGCCAACCCAGGCCTGCTCCTGCAACGTAAGTCCTGCAAGGCTTGCAATCAGTACCGGCAGCAAGCCTTTGCAAAGGTCGCCGAGTAGAGTCAGGATCGCCAGCTTCCTGCCCGCAACGCGCAGCATGTTGGTGGCGCCGGCATTACCCGAGCCACTCATTCGCGGATCGGGGTTACCGGTCAGACGGCTGAGCAAAATGGCGAAGGACAGAGAGCCAAGCAGGTAGGCGAGGATCGCCAGTAACCAAAACATGCTAACTATTCCGGGCGAGGACGCCCTGATTCTAACGGCGCATTGCGCCCTTGTCGTGTAGCGGAGAGAAGTGCTTGGACAGAGTGTTTATCGAGGGCCTGGAAGTCGATACGGTGATCGGTGCCTACGACTGGGAGCGGGGCATCCGACAGTGCTTGCGTCTGGATCTGAGTTTCGCCTGGGATAATCGCCCGGCCGCTGGTGGCGATGACCTGACTTTGGCGCTCGACTACGCAAGCGTTTCCTCGCGCATTCAGGCTTTTGCAGAGCAGGCGCAGTTCCAGCTGGTTGAAACCTTCGCCGAGCGTCTGGTTGAAGTGCTTATGAGCGAATTCAAGATCACCTGGATGCGCCTGAAGCTGACAAAGCCAGGTGCGGTTCCGGCTGCTACCGGCGGTGTTGGCGTGGAGATCGAGCGCGGATGTCGCTGACTCAGGTTTATCTCGGGCTCGGTAGCAATATCGAGCGCGAAACCCATTTGCAGGCCGGCCTGGAGGCCCTGTCGGGTTTTCTGGTCGACATTCATTGTTCGCCGGTATTCGAAAGCCAGCCCGTCGGAATCAAGAGCGGGCCCTTCTTCAATTTCGTGGTATCGGCCTGCACTGACTTGCCACTCATGGAACTAGACCGCCGACTTAAGTTTATCGAGGCGGATAACGGTCGTTATGCACCAGATCGCCGAGGTTTGCCGCTGGATATCGACGTGTTGCTGTTTGGTGATCTGGTGGGTAATTTCGATGGCCTGATATTGCCGCGGGCAGAAATTCTGAAGAATGCGTTCGTTCTGTGGCCGTTGTCTTTGATTGCGCCGGATCGTGTACATCCCGGAGTAGGTAAAAGTTTTTCCAGGCTGTGGGATGAATCGCAGATTGATCAGGTGTTGGCGCCGGTGGCTTTCGAGTGGCGTGGTGCGCAGCTGACGCCTTCGAATTTGCTGTAAAGAGAGAAGATCGCAGCCTTCGGCAGCTCCTACATGGATTGATGTGCGTCCTGTAGGCGCTGCCGAAGGCTGCGTCTCTGCGCTTAGGCTTTTTCCTTGTAAGCCTTCAGCACCTTGAGCCGCTCACGCTTGATCGCCTCACCCAGCTCCGGGCCTTTGAATCCTTTTTCCAGCAGTGGCTGAACCTCCACGCTGCGAGCTGCGTTAGCGGCGCCGCGTAAATAATCCGCCTGTGGATAACTTCTCTCTTCCAACCCTTTGCGTCCGCGGGCATCCATTTCGCATGCCGCGATGAACTCTTCGAATCGCTGCGGACGACGGTACACGTCGAAGCGCTGCAATAACTCCAGCAAAGTCGACGGCTTTAGCTCTTGGGCGCGATGGCCGTGAGTGTGAAATTCGCCCACCAATAACGCCAGTTCCTGGCAATCCCTCGGCGCCTTGAATCGTTCATTGACCGCTTTGATCAGCTTGAGTCCCTTGAACTCGTGGGCAATGTGTCTGGGCCATTCGTCTTCCGGCGTCAGGCCTTTGCCCAGATCATGCAGCAGGCAGGCCCAGCGCACGGTCAGCGGTTGTTCGTGCTTTGCGGCTTGTTCCAGCACGCTCAGGGTGTGCGCGCCGGTATCGATTTCCGGGTGGTGGGTCTCCGGTTGCGGTACGCCAAACAGTGCGTCGATTTCCGGCATTAACACCTTCAATGCTCCGCATGCACGCAGGACTTCTATGAACACCTGAGGCCGATCTTCCATCAGTGCGCGGGAGATTTCTTTCCAGCTCCGTTCTGCCGTCAGCGCTTGCAGTTCACCTGACTCACTGAGTTGGCGCATGAGATCCAGCGTTTCGGCTGCGACGGTGAAGCCGAGTCCGGAATAACGCGCAGCGAAGCGGGCAACACGCAGCACCCGGAGCGGATCTTCGGCAAACGCAGGGGAAACATGTCGAAGAATCCGTGCTTCCAGATCGCGCTGGCCATGATAAGGATCGGTCACGTTCTGCTGATCATCCTCTGCCATGGCATTAATCGTCAGGTCGCGGCGTATCAAGTCTTCTTCGAGAGTCACTTCAGGGCTGGCGTGGAACGTGAATCCGCCGTAACCACGACCACTTTTGCGTTCAGTTCGGGCGAGGGCGTATTCCTCGCCCGTTTTTGGATGAAGAAACACCGGGAAATCCGCACCCACCGGGCGAAAACCCTTGGCGAGCATTTCTTCGGTAGTAGCGCCTACGACCACGCGGTCGATGTCGGCGACAGGTATGCCCAGCAAGCGATCACGTACCGCACCGCCGACTTTATAGATCCGCATAAAAAACCTCCGTTAGCTCGACAGGATAACCGCAACGTCGAGCTTTCGGAGGCCTGAACCGGATCAAAGATGAATGACAGCCAGGTCCAGTCGACCGTATTCGCTTTCGGTATGCTCGCTTCTGGGTGGTACATGGTGGGTTTTCATCACCTGATCCCCTTGTAGGGTTTCCAGATGAATATCAAAGCCCCAGAGACGGTGCAAATGCTTCAATACCTCCTCGGTGGACTCTCCCAACGGCTTGCGGTCGTGTTGTTGGTGGCGCAGGGTCAGCGACCGATCGCCACGGCGGTCGATGCTGTAGATCTGCACATTGGGCTCGCGATTACCCAGGTTGTACTGCGCCGCGAGGGTTTCCCGGATGGTGCGGTAGCCGCCCTCGTCGTGAATGGCGGGTACCAGCAGGTCGTCCTTCTGGTCGTCATCGAGAATGCTGAACAGTTTCAGATCGCGGATCACCTTGGGTGACAGGTACTGCAGGATAAAGCTCTCATCCTTGAAGCTGCTCATGGCGAACTTGATGGCGGCCAGCCAGTCGGTACCGGCAATGTCCGGGAACCATCGGCGATCTTCTTCCGTGGGCTCTTCACACATGCGGCGGATGTCGCGGTACATGGCGAATCCCAGGGCGTAGGGGTTGATGCCACTGTAGTAAGGGCTATCGAAGCCAGGCTGGAACACCACGCTGGTGTGGGACGTCAGGAACTCCATCATGAAACCGTCCGTGACCAACCCCTCGTCGTACAGGTCATTCATCAAGGTGTAGTGCCAGAACGTCGCCCAGCCCTCGTTCATGACTTGGGTCTGGCGTTGTGGATAAAAATACTGGGCGATCTTGCGCACGATGCGCACGATTTCCCGCTGCCATGGCTCCAGCAGCGGCGCATGTTTTTCGATGAAGTACAGGATGTTTTCCTGTGGCTCGGCCGGGAAGCGTGCGTTGTCCTTGTCGCTGTACTTGTCCGCGCCTTTTGGAATGGTGCGCCAGAGGTCGTTGATCTGTTTCTGCAGGTGTTCTTCCCGGTCCTTTTGCCGACGACGTTCTTCTTCGGCGGAAATGGGGTAGGGGCGTTTGTAGCGGTCGACTCCGTAATTCATCAGTGCGTGGCAGGAATCGAGCAAGTCCTCGACTGCATCGATGCCGTGGCGCTCTTCGCATTGCATGATGTACTGCTTGGCAAACACCAGGTAATCGATGATCGAACTGGCGTCGGTCCAGGTGCGGAACAGGTAATTGCCTTTGAAGAAGCTGTTATGCCCATAGCAGGCATGGGCCACGACCAACGCCTGCATGCAGATGGTGTTTTCTTCCATCAGATAGGCAATGCATGGGTCGGAGTTGATCACGATCTCGTAGGCCAATCCCATCTGACCACGAGAGTAGGATTTTTCGGTGCTAAGGAAGTGTTTGCCGTAGGACCAGTGGTGATAGCCCAGCGGCATGCCGACGGAGGCGTAGGCATCCATCATTTGTTCGGCGGTGATCACTTCGATCTGGTTTGGGTAGGTATCGAGCGCATAGCCAGCGGCAATACGGCTGATTTCGCGGTCGTAGGCCTGGATCAGCTCGAACGTCCATTCGGAGCCGGTGGAAATGGGTTGGCGCTTCTGCTCTTTGGCGGTCATGTCACTAACCTGCGCTGGAAGAGTTCACGGAAGACCGGATAGATATCCCCGGCCGAGACCAGTTGTTGCTGGGCAAACGTGTCGGAAAAGGCTTCGGCGATGCGCTCGTATTCGAACCACAGAGCCTGATGTTCGCGCGGGGTAATCTCAACGTAAGTGTAGTACTGCACGAACGGCATGATCTGGTTGATCAGGATGTCGCGGCAGATCGGCGAGTCGTCATTCCAGTTGTCGCCGTCGGAAGCCTGGGCGGCGTAGATGTTCCACTCATTGCTTGGATACCGCTCGGCCATGATCTCTTGCATCAGTTTCAAGGCGCTGGACACGATGGTACCGCCGGTTTCCCGGGAGTAGAAAAACTCTTCCTCGTCCACTTCGCGGGCGCTGGTGTGGTGGCGGATGAACACGACGTCGATCTTGTCGTAATTACGCTTGAGGAATAGATAAAGGAGGATGAAAAAGCGCTTGGCGATGTCCTTGGTCGCCTGGGTCATCGAGCCGGAGACGTCCATCAGGCAAAACATCACGGCCTTGGAGCTGGGGTTGGGTTGTTTGATGAGCAGGTTGTACTTGAGGTCGAACGTGTCAAGAAACGGCACACGATGGATGCGTGCGCTAAGTTTTTCAATTTCGGCTTCGATTTCCTGGATATCGCCGAAGTTGTCTGGTTCTTCCAGCTTGAGTCGCACGAGTTCTTCTTTGGCTTCGCGCAGTTTCGCCCGGCTGCTGCCGGACAGGGCAATCCGTCGGGCATGGGCTGAACGCAGGGTGCGAATGATGTTGATCCGCGACGGGTTGCCTTCGTTGCTGATCCCCGCTCGTACGGTCTTGAAGGTGTCTGTGCCGGTCAGGTTGCGTTTGACCAGGTTCGGCAGTTCGAGGTCCTCGAACATGAATTCAAGAAATTCCTCCTGAGTGATCTGGAAGACAAACTCGTCCATGCCTTCGCCCGAGTTACCGGCTTTTCCGGGCCCTCGGCCACCCCCACCGCCTGGCGGACGGGCAATGTGCTCGCCGCTGGTGAACTCCTTGTTGCCCGGATGCACGACCGTCTGTTTGCCGCCGCGACCGTGGTGAAGCACCGGCTCATCGATATCGCGGCCGGGAATGCTGATTTGCTCGCCGTGTTCCATATCGGTAATGGAGCGCCGGCTGACCGCCTCTTCGACAGCCTTTTTGATGTGATCACGGTATCGCCGCAGAAACCGCTGGCGGTTCACCGTGCTCTTGTTCTTGCCATTGAGACGTCGGTCGATCACATAGCTCATGACTGCTCCTTAGAAGCTGTCCTGAAAGGGGCGAGCGGTGATGCTGCATCGAACGAGAGCCGAGGGATATGCAACGCTCCCCCAAGCGCCTGGATGCTGCCTGAACTCGCTACCGACTTTCGAACACCTTCCAGAGGCCTGTGTAACAGAAAAAGCGCACACAGGTCTCTGGCTGACGACAACCGGTCTGACCGGCAGCGGGTTATTGTGATTTTCTGACCCGCAAGTACCACTCGGACAGCAGTCGTACCTGTTTGTCGGTGTAACCCCGCTCGACCATTCGTGTGACGAAGTCGTTGTGTTTCTGCTGGTCCTCTTTGCTCGCCTTGGCATTGAAGCTGATGACTGGCAGCAGGTCTTCGGTGTTGGAGAACATTTTCTTCTCGATGACCACCCGCAGTTTTTCGTAGCTGAGCCAGGTCGGATTCTTGCCGTTGTTGTTGGCGCGGGCACGCAGGACGAAGTTAACGATTTCGTTGCGGAAATCTTTCGGATTGCTGATGCCGGCCGGTTTTTCGATTTTCTCCAGTTCCTCGTTCAGTGCCACGCGGTTGAGGATCTCGCCGGTTTCCGGATCGCGGTATTCCTGGTCCTGGATCCAGAAGTCGGCGTACAGCACATAGCGGTCGAAGATGTTCTGGCCATATTCGCTGTAGGACTCGAGATAGGCGGTCTGGATCTCCTTGCCGATGAATTCGATGTAGCGCGGTGCCAGGTACTCCTTGAGGAAGCGCAGATAGCGTTCACGGGTCTCGGCCTGGAACTGTTCCTGCTCGATCTGTTGTTCCAGTACGTAGAGCAAGTGCACCGGGTTGGCGGCGATTTCGTGGGGATCGAAGTTGAACACCTTCGACAGGATCTTGAACGCGAAGCGGGTCGACAGTCCGTTCATGCCTTCGTCGACGCCCGCATTGTCGCGGTATTCCTGGATCGACTTGGCTTTCGGATCGGTGTCTTTGAGGTTCTCGCCGTCGTACACGCGCATCTTCGAGTAGATATTGGAGTTTTCCGGCTCCTTGAGGCGCGAGAGCACGGTGAACTGGGCCAGCATCTTCAGGGTATCCGGCGCGCAGTGGGCCTTGGCCAGCGAGCTGTTGAACAACAGCTTGTCATAGATCTTCACTTCGTCACTGACCCGCAGGCAGTATGGCACTTTGACGATGTAGATCCGGTCGATGAAAGCTTCGTTGTTCTTGTTGTTGCGGAAGGTGTGCCACTCCGATTCGTTGGAGTGGGCCAACAGGATCCCGGTGAACGGAATTGCACCAAGGCCTTCGGTACTGTTGTAGTTGCCTTCCTGGGTGGCAGTCAGTAATGGGTGCAGCACCTTGATCGGCGCCTTGAACATTTCGACGAATTCCATCAGGCCTTGGTTGGCCCGGCACAGTGCGCCCGAGTAGCTGTAGGCGTCGGCGTCGTTTTGAGGGAACTCTTCCAGTTTGCGAATATCGACCTTGCCCACCAGAGCGGAAATGTCCTGGTTGTTTTCGTCACCCGGTTCGGTTTTTGCCACGGCGATCTGGTTGAGGATCGACGGGTAGAGTTTCACCACGCGGAACTGGCTGATGTCGCCACCGAATTCGGCCAGACGCTTGGTCGCCCATGGCGACATGATGGTGTTGAGGTAGCGCCGTGGAATGCCGAAGTCTTCCTCGAGGATCGCCCCATCTTCAGTGGAGTTGAACAGACCCAGAGGTGACTCGAACACTGGCGAGCCCTTAATGGCATAGAAGGGCACTTTTTCAATCAGCTGCTTGAGTTTCTCGGCCAGGGACGATTTACCACCACCGACAGGGCCGAGCAGGTAAAGAATCTGTTTCTTCTCTTCCAGGCCCTGAGCGGCATGCCGGAAGTACGATACGATCTGATCAATGCACTCTTCCATCCCGTGGAAGTCTTCGAAGGCCGGATAGCGGCGGATGACCTTGTTGGAGAAGATTCGCGACAGCCTCGAGTTGGTCGAGGTGTCGAGCAGTTCCGGTTCACCGATGGCGAGCAGCAGACGCTCGGCGGCGGAAACGTAGGCGCTGCGGTCTTTTTTGCACAGCTCAAGATACTCTTGCAGAGAGAGTTCTTCCTGGCGTGTGGACTCGAAGCGTTGTTGGAAGTGGCTAAAGATACTCATGACGTCACCTCGCTCGATACGTGGAGCCGACGCCGGATCACTCAGTCGATGCTGGCAGCAACCGAACAGGCGATTGCTGTTTACCCCCCAGAACTCTCCCGGAGCTGACCGCCCCGAAAGCTACTCCCGATGACCCGCGCGCCGGTGTACCGGCTCTCCCCTGTTTTGGATGGCCTGCGCTTAAGGATAGTTGGGAATTCGGGAGGTAAAGGCGAGATACGTAATTAGTTGTGGCAGACCGTTCGTCTGCCACCGCGCAAGCCCAAGGCAGCCGGGGGCTTGCGTGTTACAAAAAAATTATTCAGAAGTGCCTTGCGCCGTTTCTGAAGGGTAGGTCGTACGCCACAGCTCAAAACCGCCATCCATGCTGTAAACGTCCGAGAAGCCCTGGCTGACCAGGTAGGCGGCCGCGCCTTGGCTGGAGTTGCCGTGATAGCAGACCACAACTGTCGGCGCGTCGAGATCGGCGCCCTGGATAAAGGCGTGCAGGGAATGGTTGTCCAGATGCTTCGAGCCTGCGATGTGCAGGGCGGCATAAGTGGCGGGGTCGCGGACGTCGACCACCACGGCGCCTTGTTCGCGCAGGGTCTGGGCTTGTTCCGGGGGGATTCTTTTGAATTCGCTCATGTCGGGCTCCTGTGGCTCGGCTGAATGGGCAGTCTAGCGCGGGGCGCTGGCTGGCGATGGTTCGCAGATTTGTGAGGCGACTGACGGCACGGCAGGTTGGCCATGCTCGTCGCATTTGCAGTTCAGACGCTCGCCGCTGTCGACGTTCATCAGGGTCAGGGCGCCGCCCCAGACGCAGCCGGTATCGAGCGCCGAAATGCCAGGTGCATCTATGTTGCCTTCCAGCGCAGCCCAATGACCGAAGATGATCTTCAGATCCTTGGTCTTGCGTTCTTTGTGCTGGAACCAGGGCTTGTAACCCGGCGGGGCGGTGTCGAGACCTTCCTTGCTCTTGAGGTCGAGTTTGCCTTCGGCGGTGCAGAAACGCATACGGGTGAAATAGTTGGTGATGACGCGCAGGCGTGTCACGCCTTTGAGGTCGTTGTCCCATTTCGCCGGATCATTGCCGTACATGCCGTCAAGATAGGGCGGCAGCAGGTTGTCATCGCGCAATGCGGTCTCGACTTCGGCGGCACACTTCAGCGCTTTGCGCAGTGACCACTGCGGTGGAATGCCGGCGTGTACCAGAGCGGTATTGCGTTGTTCGTCGTAGTGCATGAGCTTTTGCTGACGTAGCCATTCGAGCAGTTCAGCGCTGTCCGGTGCGTCGATAATTTCGCGCAGGGTATCGGTTTTCTTCAGGCGTTCGATGTTGCGTCCGGCGGCCAGCAAATGCAGGTCGTGGTTGCCGAGTACACACACCAGCGATTCGCGGATAGTGTAGAGAAAACGCAGGGTTTCCAACGACTGCGGGCCGCGATTGACCAGATCTCCCACCAGCCACAATCGATCTTTTGCAGGATCGAACGCGACTTGCTTGAGCAGGCATTGCAGCGCTTCAAGGCAGCCTTGCAGATCACCGACCGCGTACGTTGCCATCAGTGTAACGACCCCGGCACCGCCAGGCGAAACGGGGCAATAATGGCATCGAAGTGCTTACCGTCGTCGGCAATCATCTGATACGAGCCTTGCATGGTGCCGACCTTGGTGGTCATGACCGTGCCGCTGCTGTAAGTGTGGCTCTTGCCCGCCTCGATCAAGGGTTGCTGGCCAACCACGCCAGCCCCACGAACCTCTTCGACGTGTCCGTCGCCATCGGTGATCACCCAATGCCGTGAAAGCAAGGTGGCTGGCACCAGGCCATTGTTTTTCACGGTAATGGTGTAGGCGAAGGCAAAACGGTCATGCTCGGGTTGCGATTGTTCTGCCAGATAGCGGGTGACGACGCTGACGTCGACCTGATAACGAGGATCGGACATGCAAGAGGCCTTAAAAACGAAGCGGGACGCGGGGCGTAGCTGATGGAGTTCAGTCTAGGCCAAGTATCGGGTAGTAGACCAGAGTGTCGTCCTACCCGATAGCGTTCATCGCCTGTCAGTCTGTGGCAGGCTTTTGCTCGCTGAGCTTGTCGGCCAGGCGCACGAACGCCGCCAGGTCGAGTTGTTCGGGGCGCAGACTGCCGTCGACGCCGGCAGCTTCGATTTCGTCGTTGCTCAGCAGCAGCTTGAGCGTATTGCGCAGGGTTTTGCGACGCTGGTTGAAAGCTTCGCGTACGACGCGCTCAAGCAGGCGATGGTCCTTCGCCGGGTGCGGCAACACGGCGTGAGGCACCAGACGCACAATGGCCGAATCGACTTTTGGCGGCGGATTGAACGCTCCCGGGCCGACGTTGAACAGGTGTTCGACCCGGCAGTGGTACTGAACCATGATCGACAACCGCCCCCAATCGCCACCGCCAGGCCCTGCGGCCAGGCGCTCGACCACTTCTTTTTGCAGCATGAAGTGCATGTCGCGGATCAGGTGCGAGTTGTGCAACAGGTGAAAAATCAGCGGTGTCGAGATGTTGTATGGCAGGTTGCCGACCACTCGCAGGCTGCCGGGCGCGGCATTCAGGCTGTTGAAGTCAAACTTCAGCGCATCGCCCTGATGCAGGTTGAAGTTGCTCTTGCCGGCGAATTGCTGGTTGAGGATCGGGATCAGGTCCTTGTCCAGTTCCACTACGTCGAGTTGCGCGCCGCTGCTGAGCAAGCCTTGGGTAAGAGCGCCCTGGCCCGGGCCGATTTCCAGCAGGCGGTCCTCGGTCTTGGCATGGATGGAGCGCAGGATGCGGTCGATAACGCCGGCATCGTGCAGGAAGTTCTGGCCAAAACGCTTGCGCGCCTTGTGTTGGTAGTGCTCGGTCATAAACGGGTCTCGGCCATCTGGTAGGCGGTTTCCAGGGCGACTTGCAGGCTGCCGGTGTCGATCTTGCCGCTGCCGGCCAGATCCAGGGCGGTGCCGTGGTCGACCGATGTGCGGATAATCGGCAAGCCGAGGGTCACGTTGACTGCCGCGCCGAAGCCTTTGTACTTCAGCACAGGCAAGCCCTGGTCATGGTACATCGCCAGCACTGCGTCGCAGTGCTCCAGATACTTGGGGGTAAACAGAGTGTCGGCGGGCAGGGGGCCGCGCAGGTCCATGCCTTCGCCGCGCAGACGCTCCAGGGTGGGTTCAATGATATCGATTTCTTCATGGCCCAGGTGTCCACCTTCACCGGCATGTGGGTTGAGTCCGCACACCAGTATGCGTGGCTGGGCGATACCGAATTTGTTTTGCAGATCAGCGTGCAGGATTCGTGTGACTCGTTCCAGACGCTGCGGCGTGATGGCGTCGGCAATCTCGCGAAGGGGCAGGTGAGTCGTCACCAGTGCCACGCGTAACCCGCGGGTGGCCAACATCATCACCACTTGTGCGGTGTGGGTCAGGTCGGCGAGAAATTCCGTGTGCCCGGAAAAGGCGATGCCGGATTCGTTGATCACGCCTTTGTGCACCGGGGCCGTAATCATTCCGGCGAAATGCCCGTCCAGGCAGCCTTGGCCGGCGCGGGTCAGGGTTTCCAGAACGAAGGCAGCGTTGGCCTTGTCCAGTTGCCCGGCGACGACCTTGGCATTGAGCGGTGTGTCCCAGACATACAGGCTGTTGGCTGGCGCGGGTGCATCCGGCCAGTTATCCGGTGTGACCGGCAGCAAGTCGACAGCCACGCCCAGTTGCGCGGCCCGCTCAAGGAGCAGGTCGCGGCTGGTGATGGCAATCAGGGGATGTGGCTGGGCTTGCGAGGCGAGCAGCAGGCACAGGTCGGGACCTATGCCGGCTGGTTCGCCGGGTGTCAGCGCGAAACGTTGGAGTTTCACTGCGCTGCCTGGTCGACGCCAGGGAGTTTGATTTCTACATACGCTTCGTCACGGATCTGACGCAACCAGGTTTGCAGTTCTTCGTCGTATTTGCGGTTGCGCAGTACGGTCATCGCTTGCTGCTCACGCGCCTGGGTGGTGCTGTCAGTGGCGCGGCGGCCGAGAACTTCCAGTACATGCCAGCCATACTGCGTCTGGAACGGTTTGGATAGCTGGCCTTGTGGAGTCTTTGCCATGACCTCGCGGAACTCTGGAACCAATGCGTTCGGGTCGATCCAGTTCAGGTCGCCGCCGTTGAGGGCAGAACCTGGGTCTTCCGAGTAGCTTTTGGCCAGTTCGCCAAAGTCTTCACCCGCTTCGATACGGGTATAGAGCGAATCAGCCAGCGCCTTGGTCTTTGCTTCGTCGCGGATCGGACTCGGTTTGACCAAGATATGACGCACATGCACTTCATCGCGCATTTGAGTCGCACCGCCGCGCTTGTCGAGGAGCTTGAGAATGATGAAACCGCCTGGAGTGCGTGCCGGTTGAGTGATATCACCCACGGTCATTCTGCTCAGTTCGCGGTCGAACGGAGGCGGCAATTGAGCTGCCTTGCGCCAGCCCATGTCGCCGCCTTCCAGTGCGTTTTCGCTGGCGGATTTGGCAACGGCCATTTGACCGAAGTCGGCGCCTTGCTTGAGTTGCTGGTAGACCTCCATCGCCTGTCGTGCGGCATTCTGAATGGCTTCAGAATTGGCGCTTTCTGGCGTTGGAATCAGGATGTTGGCCAGGTGCAGTTCTTCGGACAGCTGCATTTTGCCGAGGTCCGAAGCCAGGAAGTTTTTCACTTCCTGCTCGGACACCTGGATGCGCTCCGCCACGCGGCGTTGGCGAACACGGCTGATGACCATTTCGCGACGAATCTGCTCACGGGCGTCGTCATAAGACAGACCGTCGTGAGTCAGAGCTGCGCGGAATTGCTCAAGCGACATGTTATTGCGCTGGGCGATGGTGCCAACCGCCTGGTTCAGTTCTTCATCGGTAATGCGGATGCCGGAACGTTCGCCGATCTGCAGTTGCAGGTTTTCGACGATCAAGCGCTCAAGGACCTGCTGTTCCAGCACGTTGGCTGGGGGCACGGCGGAGCCACGCTTGGCAATGGTTTGCTGAACTTCATGAACGCGTTGGTCCAGTTGGCTCTGCATGACCACGTCGTTGTCGACAATGGCCACCACTTTATCGATGGACTGTACGGCGGCGCCAGCCGCGGTACTCAGGAACAGCGCGCCCAGCATCAGCGGGCGCAGACAATCAGAAAGCTTGGTCTTCACGTTCACGATAACCTTGAATGCCTTTGTCGAGGAAACTCTCTACCTTGGCGCCGGTGAGGCCGCCGAGTCCCTTCAGAACAATTTGGAGGAAGACGCCATGGTCGCCTTTTTCGTTTTCCGGTGCTTCCTGACTGAATTCGTCATAAGAAACCCAGTAACGGTTGATCAGGCGCAATTTCCAGCAGCAGTTGTCGTACTCGAAGCCACCGAAGGCTTCCAGGGTACGGTTGCGGTTGTAGTCATATTGCCAACGGCTGATGGCGTTCCATTGCGGCACGATCGGCCAGATCACCGAGAAGTCGTGCTGTTCGATCTTGTAGTAGTCCTTTACGTAGCCAGGAGTGCCCGGGGTGCCGTAGTCGCCGCCGCCCACTGTCCATTTGCCGGTGTTCTGGTCGTAACGGACCTGGTCATTGCGATAGCGATAACCGGCGTTGATCACCTTGTTCGGATTGTCTTCTGGCTGGTAGTGGAACATCGCGCTACCCGAGCGAGGGCTGCGGCTGTCCGGATCCCAGTTGTAATCGGCGGTGGTGCGCCAGTCACGGTTCCAGCGGTACTCGTATTCCAGCGCATAAGGGGATACGTCGGAATGGGCATCTTCGCGGGTTTTGGCATCGATGCCCGGCATCTGCACTTCGCGATCCTTGAAGTACAACGCCTGACCGACGCTAATGCGTTGACGCTCGAAACCGTTGTCTTCGATCCAGCGACTGGTTACGCCCAGCGACAATTTGTTCTCGTCGCCGACACGGTCAGATCCGGAGAAGCGGTTGTCGTAAAACAGCGAAGAATAGTTGAAGGTGTATTCGCCAGTGTCGAACACCGGAATGTCTTCCTGATCTTTCTCTGGTACATAGAGGTAGAACAGACGGGGTTCAAGCGTCTGGCGATAGTTTTTGCCGAACCACTGGGTGTGGCGATCGAAGTACAGGCCGCTGTCGATGCTGGCAATCGGCACGCCGCGGTTCTGGTTGCTGTCGAAGGTGCCGTTGAGTCTGTCTTGCTCTGCGTTTTGCGCGGCAACCTGGGATTTTCCGATGCTGTCCAGATCCAGTTGGTACTGGGTGTACTGGTACTTCAGCGCCGGCCTCAGGAAACCATAGGACCAGGTCAGTGGCAGGCTGACAGCCGGGGCAAGGTTCAGGCGGTCGCCAGTGGCACGTGCGAGTCCCTGGATGTTGTTATCAAGACGTCGCGCTACATTGCCGTCTTCATCGATGTAAGTGCCGTTCTCCAGATCCCGATCAAATCGCACGACTTCAGTTTGATAATCGAAATTCAGGCCGCTTGGATGATATGGCAGAGCACCATTGAAGGTGATCTGTGGCAAGCGATCATAGGGTGTGAGGTTCGATACCGTTGCCAGCTGGTAAGCCTGTGCATTCACGCGAGCGGTGTAGTTGTCGCCGCGATAGCTGACGGAACCCTGCTGGTTCACGAAGTCAGCGCTTTTCACACCAATCTGGTCAGTCTGCAGATCCTGGAAATAATACGGATCGCTGATCTTGGTGTAGTCGACTTGCGTGAGGACACGCGAATCCAGGCCACCGACGTGCTGCCAGTTGTACATATAACGAGTGCTGTCATAGTCGCTTTGCAACTCGCGATCGTTGCTCTCGTCATTGAGATACGCGGCACCGAACTGTCCTTCGCTGGTTTGTGTCAGGTAGCGGAATTCGCCTTCCATCAGCAAGCCATGCTTGGACATGTAGCGTGGGTACAACGTGGCGTCGTAGTTCGGCGCCAGGTTGAAGTAGTACGGGGTGACCAGCAGGAAGCCGGTATCGCTGCCGGTGCCGATGGTCGGCGGCAGGAAGCCGGACTGGCGACGGTCGTCGATCGGGAAATAGATGTACGGCGTGTACAGGACCGGAATGTCCTTGACCCGCAGTGTCACGTTGGTCGCCGTACCGAAACCGGTGGCCGGGTTCAAGGTGATGTTGTTGCCCTTGAGCTGCCAGGCGTTGCTGTTCGGTTCGCACGTGGTGTACGTACCATCCTTGAGGCGGATGATCGCGTTTTCGGCACGTTTGGCGTACAGCGCATTACCGCGGATGCGCGATTTGTGCATCACATATTCGGCATTGTCGACCTTGGCTTCACCGGTGTCGAGTTGCACATCGGCGTGATCGCCTACGATCAGTGCACCATTGTCGCGAATGCGCACGTTGCCGTTCAGCTCGCCACGACTCTCGGCCTGGTACAGGTTCGCCTCGTCGGCTTCGACCTGCATGCTACCTTGTCGCATGACCACGTCGCCGGCCAGGGTCGCAATCTGCTCATCCTGCTTATAGCGGGAGGCTTTTGCGCCGATAAAGGTAGGAGCGTCACTTTTACTCGTCTTGTCATTCATGCCAGGACGAATCGGTTCGATATAGGAACCAGCGCAATAAGGACCGGTTTCAGCCAATTGTGCCGCAGTGAGTTGTTCGCGCGGAACCCAGTCAAGGTGACTGTAGTCTTCACTGCGCGACTTCAGGCCACGGCCTTTGGACTCGGTAACCAGAGCTGGCTTGGCACCCATGTCTTCGCTGGTACCGCTCTCAGCCGGGGTTTCTCCGGTCGCGGAGGCTGTACTGCCATCATGGACGGGACGCGGAGGCAATGCAGCTGCCGGTGCTTTTGGCGCACAGTTCCAGGCACCCGAAGCAGAGACAGAGCAGTCAAACTGTTCCGCGGCGACCACGAAGGAAGTGGTAAGAGGTTGCAGGGCCAGCAGACTGCCGGTTACCAGCAACGGAAATTTTTTACGAAACGCGGGGGATTTCAATGCCATCTTATTAGTCCGGGCTTCCTGCGTGCCATCTGCCCGCGGTGTGGGCCGCACGCCTCTCGATGGTCTGAAAAAGATGCTGGATAATAAAGCATGACCCGCTTGACGGCTAGCGCCGTCGGAGACCCTTGCAATGCCTGACCAAGATGTACGTTTGCAACACCTGAAAGTTTGGCTCGATGAGCAGTTGGCAACCCTTTTTACTGAACAGGGATGGGGTTGCGTACCCCCGGCCACGTTGACCGCGGCCAGCAGTGACGCGAGCTTTCGGCGGTATTTTCGCTGGGAGGGCGGTGATAGAAGTTTCATTGTGATGGACGCACCTCCGCCGCAGGAAAACTGCAAGCCGTTCGTGGATATCGCTTTTCTGTTGGCAAAATCCGGAATAAATGTGCCGAAAATTTATGCCGAAGACCTCGAACGCGGGTTTCTTTTGCTAAATGACCTGGGCAACAAGACCTATCTGGACGTGATCGACAGCGAAAATGCGGACAATTTGTTCGCAGATGCCATTCAAGCACTGCTGGCTTTTCAGCAGTTGCCGATGGTTGCGCCACTGCCGAGCTATGACGTGGCCTTGTTGCGCCGCGAACTGGAACTGTTCCCCGAGTGGTATGTAAAGCGGGAACTGGGGGTCGAATTCGATTCCGCACAACAAGCCCTTTGGCAGCAGGTCAGCGACTTGTTGATTGACAGCGCCCTGGCCCAGCCGAAAGTCCTGGTGCACCGCGATTACATGCCGCGCAACCTGATGCTCAGCGAGCCGAATCCCGGTGTGCTGGATTTTCAGGATGCCGTGTATGGCCCGGTGACCTATGACGTAACCTGCCTGTTCAAGGATGCCTTCCTCAGTTGGCCCGAAGAGCGAGTGCGTGGCTGGCTTGAGGATTACTGGCAGCAAGCGGGCGCTATGGATATTCCCGTTCAACCCGACCTGGAGGACTTCCTGCGCGCGAGTGACCTTATGGGGGTTCAGCGTCACCTGAAAGTCATCGGTATCTTCGCCCGTATCTGCCATCGCGACGGCAAGCCACGCTACTTGGCCGATGTACCGCGCTTCTTCGGTTACATAGAAGCTGTGGTCGCCCGGCGTCCTGAGCTGGCAGGTTTGGCTGAGTTGCTGGGTAGTCTGCGAGCTGGAGCCAACTCATGAAAGCAATGATTCTGGCCGCGGGAAAAGGCGAGCGTATGCGCCCGCTGACGCTCACGACGCCAAAGCCCCTGGTGCGAGCAGGCGGAGTGCCACTAATCGAGTATCACTTGCGTGCGCTGGCAGCGGCCGGCTTTACCGAAATCGTCATCAATCATGCGTGGCTAGGCCATCAGATTGAAGACTATCTGGGCGATGGCTCACGGTATGGCGTCAGCATTCAATATTCTGCGGAAGGTGAGCCTCTGGAGACGGGCGGCGGTATTTTTCGGGCATTGCCGTTGCTGGGTGACGAAGCTTTCCTGGTGGTCAACGGCGACATCTGGACCGATTACGACTTCAGTGTGCTGCACCCCCCCATCACCGGGTTGGCGCACCTGGTGTTGGCCGATAACCCGGCGCACCACCCGACAGGGGATTTCAGCCTGATCGGCGGCCAGGTACACGACGGACAATCGGACGCCGCGACGCTGACCTACAGCGGGATCGCCGTACTGCATCCGCAATTGTTCGACGGTTGCTCGCCAGGCGCTTTCAAGCTCGCGCCGCTGTTGCGAAAAGCCATGGCGCAGGGACAAGTCAGCGGTGAGCAATTGAAAGGACACTGGGTTGATGTCGGCACGCACGAACGTCTGGCCGAAGCGGAAGCATTGATAGAAGCGAACCGCTGACATGTTGTGGCCAGGGACTCTGATTGGAGCCGGAGCGGGTTTTGCCATAGCCAGCATCCCGGGGGCCATGCTCGGTGCATTGTTGGGGCAGGCGCTGGATCGGCGCTTGCAACTGCAGAGCTGGGGGCATTTGCGGGAAAAACTGGGCGGCCGTTCGGTGTTGCGCAACGATGAGCTGCTATTTGTGTTGCTAGGGCGGCTGGCCAAATGCGACGGGCGGGTATCGGCAGGTCATATCGAGCAGGCGCGAGCGGAAATGCGCTCGCTGGAAATGTCCGAGTCGGCCCAGCGCCGGGCGATTGCCGCGTTCAATCGTGGCAAGTCGGGCAGTGACCGGTTGCGCGGTTACCTGCGTCGCTTGAGCGCTCAGCCCCATGCCGCGGAAGGGGTGTTGCGGGCGTGCTGGCGGATGGTGTGGGCCGACGGTCGCGCCGGCAGCAGTGAGCGCGAGTTGATCAGCCGATGGGGCAAGTGGCTGGGGTGGTCATCGCATCAGGTGCAGGCGCTGGCCCACGACTATGAGCCGCAGAGGCAGCCATTGGCCAGCGGTGCGCCAACCTATCAGGATGCTTTACGGCTATTGGGCGTGTCGGCCACCAGCGAACCGGCACAGATCAAACGCGCGTACCGGCGCCTGCTCAGTCGCCATCACCCGGACAAGATCGCCGGCAGCGGGGCGACGGCATCGCAGGTTCGTGAAGCGACCGAGCGCACGCGTGATCTGCACAGTGCCTATACCTTGATTCGTGAACGGCGGGATTTTCGGTAGTCAGGAAGGATTGCGTTGTTTGTGGGGCCATTTCGCTAGCAGGCTTTCTGCCCACATTAGATCTCCAGTACTGGAAGATTTCCTGTAGGAGCGAGCTTGCTCGCGATGAGGCCACCTCGACTTGTCAGTCTGTCGCAGGTTTAGGATTCAACCAGCCCCGCACCCGACGGAACAGCTGCTCCTGCTCTGCCTTGTTGTCAGGCAGCGCCTTGAGCGATACCTGGCTGAATGCCGACGATTTTACCCGCTTGCTGGCCTGCAGTCGGGCGAGCGCCGCATTGCGATCCAGCGGCTTGTCCATGTAGAAAATGTCCGCGGTCGGCAGCTTCAGATTCGGTGTCAGTTCGTCCAGTCCGGGTTTTGCTTGAACAGGTGTTTGTGCGGCGACCATGACGAAGCGCTCGACTTGCGAGGGCTGCTTCTCGCTTAAATAGCGCGCCGCCCAGTAGGCGCCGGTGCCATGGCCCAGCAGCACGATGCGGCGAGCGCTTTGCTGTTCAGCGAAGGCAAGCGCCGCATCGATACGGGCGAAGATTCGCTCGGCATCTTCATTGCTCTGTTCCTCGCTGGTGGCGGCGATGACTTTGTCAGGCACGTCCGCTTCACCGCCAGCCGCCTGCTCGATGGGGGCAGCCGTGGTGGAGTCTTTGCTGGCACTTTCCGGTGTCTTGGGGGCGGGTGGCGCTTGCGCGATTCGTGGGGCGATGGCATCGCTTTGCAGGTCCGGCAAGGTGATACTCAGGCTGCTCCAATCGGCATCCGGCAGTTTGCGCCGCAACGGGCCGATTGCTTGCGGCCAGTCAACGGTTTCACCGGCGCCGGGGATGATAATCACCTCACCTTTGGGCTCGGCGGTATTGGCGGGTTTCCAAAGGGTCAGAAATGTGTCCGTACCCGCTTGCAGTGGTTGCTGCTCCTGAGCTGGAATTTTTCGTTCAAGGGCTGTCGCTTCTTCCTGACTACGCTCAGGCAATGGTTGGCGTTCGAGCGGTTTTTCTTCGGCAGGTTTTTCCGTAGCGGCAGGCATCGGGTCGCTAGCCTGGACAGAAAAAGCGCTAGGCAGGATCAGCGACAGGCACAATGCTGGCAGTGCCAGGCGGTAGACAGGGGGCATCGGATATTCCAGGCCAGAAGTGATTCCGGCAGCCTAATGGGTTGGTCAGTATTTGTCAGTGTGTGAGAGTTCGATGATGCGTTTTCGCTGCCTGTGGGTTATCGGCTGTTTGTGGTTTCCCTTGATGGGCTGGGCGGCCCCCGCGCCCCCGGAGCACATTGCGCAGCTGTCACCGAACCAGCGACAGTGGCTGGCGCAGCAGAGTGAACTGCGGGTCGGACTGGTGTTGCAGGTGCCCTATGCGCAATACGATCGCCGCTTGCAGCGCCTGTCGGGGGTCAATGTCGAGTTGATGAAGTGGCTGGCCAAGGCTCTGAATGTCGAGCTGAGCTGGCGCAATTTTCCTGACCTTGAGCAGCTGGAAGCCGCCGCGCGCGAAGGCGAAATCGATATCGCTCCCGGGTTGACCCAGACTCCGGGAGGACTGCGACTGTGGCAGTTTTCCGATCCGTACATGCGCGTGCCGCAATTGGTGGTCAGCGACCAGAAAAGCACCGGTACGGTGGAACTGGAAAAACTCGACAGCCAGACCCGTGTGGCCGTGCGCATGCCCAGCGCCACCGCCGACTATCTGCGCAGCAATTATCCTCATTTGAACCTGCAAGGCGTGCCGGTCGAGCGTCAGGCACTGCAACTGCTGGCAAGTCAGCAAGCCGGTTATGCGGTGGTGGATGAGGCGCAATTGGGGCGATTGTCCGTTGAGCCGGAGTTCTCCGGGCTGGTCGTGGTCGGTGATATTGGTCTGCCGCAATTGTTGCGGGTGGCCACGCGGCGCGACAAGCCGGAGCTTGCCGGTATCGTCGAAAGCGCGTTGCGGGCCATTCCGGCCAAGGACCTTGAGCAACTGCACAATCAATGGCTGCAACCCAAATATCCGCGGCTGACTGAATCGCCGGGGTTCTGGCAAAACCTTTGTCTGCTGCTGGCCGTACTTACGCTGAGCTGCATGGCCATCGTGTTCTGGCAACGCCGCCAGCAGCACAGCCTGGAACTACGCCTGTCGGCCGCGCGGGAAGACATTGCCTTGCGTGCCGCCAGCGAAGAGGCGTTACGACTCACACAGTTCTCCATTGATCAAAGCACCGTCGGTATCCTGTGGGTCAATTGGGACAGCCACGTGCGCTATGCCAATCGTGCGGCGGAAAACATGCTTGGTTATCCATCGGGCGCAATCATCGATCGGCCATTGATCGACTTCGAGCCTGGACTGCACATGGATCGCTGGTTGAACCTGTGGAAACGCGCCCGGGCCAGCGATGAAGGGCCGCAAAGTTTCGAAACCCACTGCGTGCGCGCCGATGGCAGCATCTTGCCGACCGATGTCTCATTGAGTTTTCTGCGTTTTCGCCAGAGCGAGTATCTGGTGGTTTATCTCAACGACGTCACCGAGCGTCGCCGTGCCCTGGCGGCGCTGCAGGAAAGCGAAGCACGGCTGCAAGGCATCGCGGCGAACGTTCCGGGACTGGTCTTTCGCCTGGAGCGGGCGCCGGTGACCGGTCAGATCGATTTCGCCTACATCAGTGAAGGCAGCGAGAGTCTGGTGGGTTACTCCCCGGCAACCCTTGCTCATCGCGACAAAGGCTTGCGCAGTCTGGTGCATCCGGACGACAAGGCCAGTTATCACCGGACCCAGGATCATGCGCTGGATACCGACAGCGACTGGTCCTGGCAAGGTCGCATCCTCACGCGTCAGGGCGAGCAGCGCTGGGCAGAAATCAAGGCCATCACCCGTCAGCTCGAAGACGGCGCCTATGTCTGGGACGGGATTGTCTGGGACATCAGCGAGAGCAAGCGTATCGAGCTGGAATTGGCCGGTTCGCGGGCGCAATTGCGCGAGTTGTCGGCGCACCTGGAAAGCGTGCGGGAAGAGGAAAAGGCGCGTATTGCCCGGGAAGTTCACGACGAATTGGGTCAGATGTTGACCGTGCTCAAGTTGGAAACCTCCATGTGCGAACTGGCCTACGCCCAGCTCGACCCCGGTCTGAACGAGCGCTTGACCAGCATGAAGCGCCTGATCGCGCAGTTGTTCCAATTGGTCCGGGATGTGGCGACAGCGTTGCGCCCGCCGATTCTCGATGCGGGCATCGCCTCGGCCGTTGAATGGCAGGCCCGACGATTCGAAGCGCGTACGCAGATTCCGTGTCTGGTGCAGGTGCCTGACAATTTGCCAGTGCTCAGCGATGCCAAGGCGATTGGCCTGTTCCGGATCCTCCAGGAAGCGCTGACCAATGTGATGCGTCACGCCCAGGCGCATACTGTTGAACTGTCGCTTGCGTTGGAAGGCGACGAGTTGTGTCTGACGGTCAGCGATGATGGCGTAGGATTTGTCGCCGAGCTTGGCAGGTCGACGTCCTTTGGGATTGTCGGGATGCGTGAGCGGGTGTTGATCATGGGTGGGGAATTGTTCCTTGAGAGTGAACCGGGTGAGGGCACGACTCTGAGTGTGCGTGTGCCGCTGGATGCAGCCTGATGTTTTTTTGTTGTCTGCTCTGACGCCATCGCGAGCAGGCTCGCTCCTACAGGGGAGCGCGGCTAACTGTAGGCGCGGGCTTGCTCGCGAATAGACCTTGAATCTGGAGAAAAACGTGATCCGAGTACTGGTAGCCGAAGACCACACCATCGTCCGCGAAGGCATCAAGCAGTTGATCGGCCTGGCCAAGGATTTGCTGGTGGTGGGGGAGGCGAGCAATGGCGAGCAGTTGCTCGAGACCTTGCGCCATGTGCCCTGCGAAGTGGTGCTGTTGGACATTTCCATGCCCGGGGTTAACGGTTTGGAAGCAATCCCGCGGATTCGTGCACTGAGCAATCCTCCGGCGATCCTGGTGTTGTCGATGCACGACGAGGCGCAGATGGCCGCCCGGGCATTGAAGGTCGGGGCGGCGGGTTACGCGACCAAGGACAGCGATCCGTCGCTGTTGCTGACGGCGATTCGCAAGGTGGCAGCGGGCGGGCGTTACATTGACCCGGATCTGGCGGATCGCATGGTCTTCGAGGTGGGCTTGACCGACTCGCGTCCATTGCACTCGCTGCTCTCGGAACGTGAATTCTCGGTGTTCGAGCGCCTGGCCCAGGGCGCCAACGTCAACGACATCGCCCAGCAACTGGCGCTCAGCAGCAAAACCATCAGCACCCACAAGGCCCGGCTGATGCAAAAGCTCAACATCACGTCGCTGGCGGAACTGGTGAAGTACGCGATGGAACACAAACTCCTCTGAGTGCACTGAATCTCCTGTGGGAGCCGGCTTGCTGGCGATGGTGTCATTGAAATCGCTATCGCCAGCAAGCCGGCTCCTGCAGGGTTCGTGGTGGCATATCCATTTGCGACACCTCAAAACATTGCTTTTGCCTGTGCTTGCGGCTTGTAACTGCAAGCTTGCCGCTGCCTCTATCAAAACGCGCCATCCTTGTAGGGCAATCCCTACCCTCAACCTTCCATCCGGCTGAGGCCAATCTCTCTTGCGCCCCGATTTGCGTGGTCCCCAGCGTCCACTAGGCTTAACCCCACAGCAGTCATCAACAACAAAGGTGTGGGTATGAGCCAGGTCGATTCAAGCGCAGGGGCCAATGATGTTCTGGTCAGCTTTCGTGGAGTGCAGAAGAGCTACGATGGCGAGAACCTGATCGTCAAGGACCTCAACCTGGACATTCGCAAAGGCGAATTCCTCACCCTGCTCGGGCCGTCCGGCTCCGGCAAGACAACCAGTCTGATGATGCTCGCCGGTTTCGAAACCCCGACCGCCGGTGAAATTCTCCTGGCCGGGCGCTCGATCAATAACGTGCCGCCGCACAAGCGTGACATCGGCATGGTGTTCCAGAACTACGCGTTGTTCCCGCACATGACGGTGGCTGAGAACCTCGCGTTCCCGCTGACCGTGCGCGGCATGAACAAGAGCGACGTCAGTGCCCGGGTCAAGCGTGTGTTGAGCATGGTCCAGCTCGATGCTTTCGCCCAGCGTTACCCGGCGCAGCTTTCCGGCGGACAGCAACAGCGTGTGGCGTTGGCTCGCGCATTGGTGTTCGAACCGCAATTGGTGTTGATGGACGAACCCCTCGGCGCACTCGACAAGCAATTGCGCGAACACATGCAGATGGAGATCAAGCACCTGCACCAGCGCCTCGGCGTAACGGTGGTCTACGTGACCCACGATCAGGGCGAAGCCTTGACCATGTCCGACCGCGTGGCGGTGTTTCATCAGGGCGAAATCCAGCAGATCGCGCCACCGCGCACCTTGTACGAAGAGCCGAAAAACACCTTCGTTGCCAACTTCATCGGCGAGAACAACCGTCTCAACGGGCGCCTGCACAGCCAGACCGGCGACCGTTGCATTGTTGAGCTCGGGCGCGGTGAAAAGGTCGAAGCGCTGGCGGTAAACGTCGGCAAGACTGGTGAGCCGGTGACCCTGTCGATTCGTCCGGAGCGCGTCAGTCTCAATGGCTCCAGCGATCAATGCGTCAACCGCTTCTCCGGGCGAGTCGAGGAATTCATCTATCTGGGCGACCACGTCCGGGTTCGCATGGAAGTCTGCGGCAAGACCGACTTCTTCGTTAAACAACCGATTGCCGAGCTCGATCCGGCGCTCGCGGTCGGCGACGTGGTACCGCTTGGCTGGCAGGTCGAACACGTTCGCGCGCTCGATCCACTTTTAGAGGCGCATTGATCGCCCCGGCAATACCAACACCAACCCTGCACGTGGAGAGAACAATAAATGTTGAGATCCCTGAAATTCACCGCTTTGGCACTGGGCATGATGGGCGCGGCCAGCGCAATGGCCGCCGGCCCTGACCTGACCGTGGTGTCCTTTGGCGGGGCGAACAAGGCCGCGCAGGTCAAAGCCTTCTACGCACCATGGGAAGCGGCAGGCAACGGAAAAATCGTGGCCGGCGAGTACAACGGTGAAATGGCCAAGGTCAAAGCCATGGTCGACACCAAGAGCGTGTCCTGGGACCTGGTGGAAGTCGAGTCGCCGGAATTGTCCCGTGGTTGCGACGAAGACATGTTCGAGCAACTGGACCCGGCGCTGTTCGGCAAGACCGAAGACTACGTCAAGGGGGCAATCCAGCCTTGCGGCGTGGGATTCTTCGTGTGGTCGACCGTGCTGGCCTACAACGCCGACAAGCTGAAAACTGCACCCACCAGTTGGGCGGATTTCTGGGACACCAAGCAATTCCCGGGCAAGCGTGGCCTGCGTAAAGGCGCCAAGTACACCCTGGAATTCGCCCTGATGGCCGACGGCGTTGCGCCCAAAGACGTCTACAAAGTGCTGGCAAGTAAAGATGGCCAGGACCGCGCGTTCAAGAAACTCGATGAACTCAAGCCAAGCATTCAGTGGTGGGAAGCCGGCGCACAGCCGCCGCAATACCTCGCTTCCGGTGATGTGGTCATGAGTTCGGCGTACAACGGCCGCATCGCTGCCGTGCAGAAAGAAAGCAACCTGAAAGTGGTGTGGAACGGCGGTATCTACGACTTCGACGCATGGGCCATTCCCAAAGGTTTGGATGCCAAGCGCGCCGAAGCGGCGAAGAAATTCATCGCCTTCTCGGTACAGCCGCAGCAGCAGAAGACCTACTCGGAAAACATCGCTTACGGCCCGGCGAATATCCAGGCCGTACCGTTGCTGGCCAAGGATGTCCTGAAAGACATGCCGACCACCCCGGAAAACATCGCCAACCAGGTGCAGATCGACGTCAGCTTCTGGGCTGACAACGGCGAGCAACTGGAACAGCGCTTCAATTCCTGGGCGGCGAAGTAAGCAGCGATTGAACCTGTAGGAGCTGGCTTGCCAGCGATCCGGGCGACACGGTGTATCAGCCAGACCCCGTTATCGTTCATCGCTGGCAAGCCAGGCTCCTACAGGTGATGAGTTGTTATCAAGAACAGAGGTGGCCTTGTCCTCAAGAAGCGCCACCTCTGTAACGATCAAAGATTTCCGGAGTACGCCATGGCTATCGCCGTTCCCGTGAACGCGGGCACTGACCCCACCTTGAAGCAACGGCTCAAGCACGCCGAGCGGGTCAACCGCTGGAAGGCCCAGGCGCTGATCGCGCCGCTGGTGCTGTTTTTGTTGCTGGTGTTCCTGGTGCCGATCGTGGCGCTGCTCTACAAAAGCGTGGGCAACCCGGAAGTGGTAGGCGGCATGCCGCGCACCGTGACCGCCATCGCCAGTTGGGACGGTCGCGGCCTGCCCGCTGAACCGGTTTACAAAGCGGCCGCCGAAGACCTCGCCGAAGCCCGCAAGAATCAAACCCTGGGCGATTTGTCCAAACGCCTGAACATGGAGCTGGCCGGCTACCGCAGCCTGCTGACCAAAACCGCTCGTGCCTTGCCGCTCGCTACTGAACCGGCTTCTTATAAAGAAGCGCTGGAAGGCCTCGACGAACGTTGGGGCGATCCGGCCTATTGGCAAGCGGTACGCCGCAACACCAGCAGCATCACCCCGTATTACCTGCTGGCAGCTGTCGATCACCGTATCGACGACCTCGGCGAAATCGCTCCGGCGACCCCGGACCAGGCGATCTACCTCGACATCTTCGCCCGGACCTTCTGGATGGGCCTGGTCATTACCGTGATCTGCCTGGTGCTGGCGTATCCACTGGCTTACCTGCTGGCCAACCTGCCGTCGCGGCAGAGCAATTTGCTGATGATTCTGGTGTTGTTGCCGTTCTGGACGTCAATTCTGGTGCGCGTCGCAGCGTGGATCGTGTTGCTGCAATCGGGTGGCCTGATCAATAGCGGCCTGATGGCCATGGGCATCATCGATAAGCCGATCGAGCTGGTGTTCAACCGTGTCGGCGTCTACATCTCGATGGTGCATATCCTGCTGCCATTCATGATCCTGCCGATCTATAGCGTGATGAAAGGCATCTCGCCGACCTACATGCGCGCCGCGATTTCCCTCGGCTGCCATCCGTTCGCCAGTTTCTGGCGGGTGTACTTCCCGCAGACCTATGCCGGTGTCGGCGCTGGTTGCCTGTTGGTGTTCATCCTCGCCATCGGCTACTACATCACCCCGGCGCTGCTGGGCAGTCCGAACGACCAGATGGTCAGCTACTTCGTCGCTTTCTACACCAACACCAGCATCAACTGGGGCATGGCGACCGCACTCGGTGGGCTGCTGCTGCTGGCGACGGTCGTGCTTTATCTGATTTACAGCTGGCTGGTTGGCGCGAGCCGCCTGCGCTTGAGCTAAGGGGAGAACGAAATGCTGAGTCCTTATATGTCGCCCATTGAACGGGTGTGGTTCTACAGCTTGCGGATTCTCTGCGGCTTGATCCTGTTGTTCCTGATCCTGCCGGTGCTGGTGATCATTCCACTGTCGTTCAACTCCGGCAGTTTCCTGGTGTATCCGCTGCAAGGGTTCTCGTTGCAGTGGTACCACGATTTCTTCGCCTCGGCGGAATGGATGCGCGCTCTGAAGAACAGCATCATCGTGGCCCCGGCAGCAACGGTGCTGGCAATGATCTTCGGTACGCTGGCGGCCATTGGCCTGACCCGGGGAGACTTCCCCGGCAAAGCGCTGGTGATGGCATTGGTGATTTCACCGATGGTGGTGCCGGTGGTGATTATCGGTGTGGCCAGTTACTTGTTCTTCGCGCCGCTGGGGCTGGGCAACAGCTTCTTTTCGCTGATCGTGGTGCATGCGGTGCTGGGTGTGCCGTTTGTGATCATCACGGTATCGGCGACATTGCAGGGTTTTAACCAAAATCTGGTGCGTGCCGCTGCGAGCCTCGGTGCTTCGCCGCTGGTCGCGTTCCGTCGCGTGACGTTGCCGTTGATCGCGCCGGGTGTGATTTCCGGTGCACTGTTCGCCTTCGCGACCTCGTTCGACGAAGTGGTGGTGACACTGTTCCTCGCCGGACCGGAACAAGCGACCTTGCCACGGCAGATGTTCAGCGGTATCCGCGAAAACCTCAGCCCGACCATCGCCGCCGCCGCAACATTGCTCATCGCCTTTTCGGTGGTGCTGTTGCTGACCCTGGAATGGCTACGCGGCCGTAGCGAAAAACTGCGTACCGCTCAGGTTTGATACCGCTTCTTGTAGGAGCCGGCTTGCTGGCGAATGGTGCAACGCGGTGTGCCTGATACACCGCTTTCGCCGGCAAGCCGGCTCCTACAGGGTCGTGTCGGGCGTGGGTCATTCACCACCTGAATGGCAGACAACCCGCAATCCCCAGCTACTATTGTGCCCAGCTCCCCTACCTATAAGAGGCTGCGCACATGAGTCTTTCCTCTTTCAAAATCGCTCACAAACTGATCACCGGCGCAGGGGCTATCGAGCAACTCGCTGCCGAGCTGACGCGTCTGGATATCGACAACCCACTGATCGTCACCGACGCCACGCTGGTCAAATCCGGCACGGTAGAGCTCGCTCTGGCGCAGCTCGGGGGGCGGGCGTACGAAATTTTTGATCGCGTGTTGCCGGATCCGGAAATCGCCATCGTCGAAGACTGCATGCAGGTCTATCGCGATGGCGGGCATGACGGTTTGATCGGGCTGGGCGGCGGCAGTGCCATCGACATCGCCAAGAGTGTGGCAGCTTACGCCGGTTATCACGGTGCGCTGGAAGATCTGTTCGGCGTCGACCAGGTGCCGCGCAAAGGCCCGCCGCTGATCGCCATTCCGACCACTGCCGGCACCGGCTCGGAAGTGACCAATGTGGCGATTCTTTCCGACAAGGTCGCGCAGCTGAAGAAGGGCATCGTCAGCGATTATTTGCTGCCCGATGTGGCGCTGGTCAGCCCGCAGATGACCCTGACGTGCCCGCGCAGCGTCACCGCCGCCAGTGGTGTCGATGCGCTGGTGCATGCCATCGAATCCTACCTGTCGGTCAACGCTTCGCCGATTACCGACGCGCTGGCCATCGGTGCAATCAAGCTGATCGCCAAGGCATTGCCCAAGGCCTACGCCAATCCATCGAACCTGCAAGCCCGGGAAGACATGGCCACCGCAAGCCTGATGGCGGGCATGGCATTCGGTAATGCCGGGGTCGGCGCGGTGCATGCGCTGGCGTATCCGCTGGGCGGGCGTTTCAATATTGCCCACGGCGTCAGCAACGCCTTGCTACTGCCCTATGTCATGACCTGGAACAAGATGGCGTGTGTTGAGCGCATGCAGGATATCGCTGAGGCCATGGGTGTACAGACCGCTCACCTGAGTGCCAATGAGGCGGCGGACAAAGCCGTTGTAGCCATGACTGAATTGTGTGCGGCAGTGGAAATTCCACAGGGGTTGCGCAGTTTCGGCGTTCCCGAAGACGCCATCCCGGCCATGGCCGTGGAGGCGGCCGGGATCGAGCGCCTGATGCGCAACAATCCGCGCAAACTGAATGCCGTCGATATCGAAAAGATTTATCGCGCGGCGTACTAGGGCCTTCTCTGATCATGGATGATGGCTAAGCCCAATCATCGCGCTTACGGTGCGCGCGCCAAAGTATGAGGTATACAATGCGCGCCATCGTGATTCTGCTCAGAAAAGGTGCGTCATGCAGCCCTTCGTAATTGCTCCGTCGATTCTCTCCGCCGACTTCGCCCGCCTGGGCGAAGAAGTGGACAACGTCCTGGCCGCTGGCGCCGATTTCGTGCACTTCGATGTCATGGACAATCACTATGTGCCCAACCTGACCATCGGCCCGATGGTGTGTGCGGCGCTGCGCAAGTACGGCGTGACCGCGCCGATTGACGCGCATCTGATGGTCAGCCCGGTGGACCGCATCGTTGGCGACTTCATCGAAGCCGGCGCGACCTACATCACCTTCCACCCGGAAGCCACCCAGCACGTCGACCGCTCTTTGCAATTGATCCGCGAGGGCGGTTGCAAGTCGGGCCTGGTGTTCAACCCGGCGACTCCGCTGGATGTGCTCAAGTACGTGATGGACAAGGTCGACATGATCCTGTTGATGAGCGTCAACCCGGGCTTTGGTGGGCAGAAATTCATCCCAGGCACGCTCGACAAGCTGCGTGAAGCGCGGGCATTGATCGATGCCTCGGGTCGTGACATCCGCCTGGAAATCGACGGCGGCGTGAACGTGAACAACATTCGTGAAATCGCCGCGGCCGGGGCTGACACCTTCGTCGCCGGGTCGGCCATTTTCAATGCGCCGAACTATCAGGAAGTCATCGACAAAATGCGCTCCGAACTGGCACTGGCTCGCCCATGAGTGGTTTTGAGCAGCTTTTCGCGGGGCGTCTGCCACGGCTGGTGATGTTCGATCTGGACGGTACGCTGATCGATTCGGTCCCGGACCTGGCGGCGGCTGTGGATAAGATGCTGCTCAAACTGGGTCGCGAGCCCGCAGGCCTGGAAGCCGTGCGCGAATGGGTCGGTAATGGCGCGCCGGTGCTGGTGCGTCGTGCACTGGCCGGTGGCATCGATCATTCGGCGGTCGATAACAGCGAGGCCGAGCGGGCGCTGGAATATTTCATGCAGGCCTATGGCGAGAGCCATGAGCTGACCGTGGTCTATCCCGGCGTACGCGATACCCTCAGATGGTTGAAAAAGCAGGGTGTCGAAATGGCGCTGATCACCAACAAGCCGGAGCGATTCGTTGCGCCGCTGCTGGATCAGATGAAAATCGGCCGGTATTTCCGCTGGATCATCGGCGGTGACACCCTGCCACAGAAAAAACCGGACCCGGCCGCACTTTTTTTCGTGATGAAAATGGCCAACATTCCGGCCTCGCAATCCTTGTTCGTCGGCGATTCGCGCAGCGATGTGCTGGCGGCGAAAGCGGCGGGAGTCAAGTGCGTGGCCCTGAGCTACGGCTATAACCACGGACGTCCGATTGCCGAAGAGTCGCCGGCCTTGGTGATCGACGATCTGCGCATGCTAATTCCCGGTTGCCTGGATCCGGCCGCTGAGATAACGTTGGCCGACGCTGTCAAACCCCCTTCTGGAAACGCCATCGTGGTGGTCACTCGCAAACTCTGGATGAAAGTCATCAAGGCCCTGGCCCGCTGGCGTTGGCGCGCCTGACTTTATCCTGGCCGGTCCCCCGGCGCGTTTGCACACCTGACTGTTCGACCCTCAAGCCACGAGGCACCTCATGATCCGCGAAGAATTCCTGCGTTTGGCCGCTGCCGGCTACAACCGCATCCCGCTTGCCTGCGAAACCCTGGCCGACTTCGACACCCCGTTGTCGATCTACCTGAAACTGGCCGATGAGCCCAATTCCTACCTGCTGGAGTCCGTACAGGGCGGTGAGAAGTGGGGCCGTTACTCGATCATCGGCCTGCCGTGCCGTACCGTACTGCGAGTCCACGATCATCACGTCAGCGTGACCGTTGATGGCATCGAGACTGAAAGCCACGATGTTGAAGACCCACTGGCTTTCGTCGAGACCTTCAAGGCTCGCTACAACGTGCCGACCATCGCCGGTCTGCCACGCTTCAACGGTGGCCTGGTGGGTTACTTCGGTTATGACTGCGTGCGTTATGTGGAGAAACGTCTGGGCAAGTGCCCGAACCCGGATCCGCTCGGTGTGCCGGACATTCTGCTGATGGTGT
Source organism: Pseudomonas sp. P1.8 (assembly GCF_001269805.1). Lineage (NCBI taxonomy): Bacteria > Pseudomonadati > Pseudomonadota > Gammaproteobacteria > Pseudomonadales > Pseudomonadaceae > Pseudomonas > Pseudomonas sp. P1.8. The sequence continues at coordinate 19,958 of NZ_LHVM01000023.1, read as the reverse complement.
CGGATGCCGTGGTGGTGTTCGATAACCTGGCCGGCAAGATGCACGCCATCGTCCTGGCCGATCCGGCCCAGGATGACGCCTTCGAACAAGGTCGCGCGCGCCTCGAAGAGCTGCTGGAAAAGCTCCGACAGCCGATCACCCCGCGCCGTGGCCTGGATTTCAGCCAGCAACAGTCCGCCGATCCAGTCTTCCGTTCGAGCTTCACCCAGAACGATTACGAAAAAGCCGTCGACACCATCAAGGAATACATCCTGGCCGGTGACTGCATGCAGGTCGTGCCTTCCCAGCGTATGTCGATCGACTTCAAGGCAGCGCCGATCGATCTGTATCGCGCACTGCGCTGCTTCAATCCGACGCCTTACATGTACTTCTTCAACTTCGGCGACTTCCATGTCGTTGGCAGTTCGCCGGAAGTGCTGGTGCGGGTCGAAGACAACCTGATCACCGTGCGCCCGATTGCCGGCACCCGACCACGGGGCGCCAACGAAGAGGCTGACCTGGCGCTGGAAAAAGACCTGCTGTCGGACGACAAGGAAATCGCCGAACACTTGATGCTGATCGACCTCGGTCGCAACGACACCGGTCGCGTATCGGAAATCGGCTCGGTGAAACTGACCGAGAAGATGGTCATCGAGCGTTATTCCAACGTCATGCACATCGTGTCCAATGTTACCGGCCAACTGAAGAGCGGGCTGACGGCGATGGATGCACTGCGGGCGATTCTGCCGGCGGGCACCTTGTCTGGCGCACCGAAGATCCGCGCGATGGAAATCATCGACGAACTGGAGCCGGTCAAGCGCGGCGTGTATGGCGGTGCGGTCGGTTACTTCGCCTGGAACGGCAACATGGACACCGCCATTGCGATCCGCACGGCGGTGATCAAGGATGGCGAGCTGCACGTGCAGGCCGGTGGCGGCATCGTCGCCGACTCGGTGCCGGCGCTGGAATGGGAAGAAACCCTGAACAAGCGCCGTGCCATGTTCCGTGCCGTGGCCTTGGCCGAGCAAACCCCAAACACCTGAGTTCATGCGGTAAAGGAGCTTCTGTGGCGAAGGGGCTTGCCCCCGTAGCGAGTGCTCAGCAAAAAGATCGCAGGCTGCGCCAGCTCCTACAGCACATCCCCAGGTGCATGTAGGAGCTGGTGCAGCCTGCGATCTTTTGATTTTCAAACGCGGATCAGAAATCCAGCGCGACCCCAACCGTCAGCCCTTGCTGGGTAAAGTCATCATCCTTGCGGAACGTGTACCCGCCACGCAGCGCCAGATCGGCCGTCAACTTGTGGCTGACGCCCAGGCTCACGCGATTCAAGTTGCTTTGCGGCGCGTATCCATCAAGCTCGAAATCCAGGGATGGCAGACTGTTGAGGGCGATGTTTACATTCTGCACGTCATCCTCGTATTCATGCTCGTAGGCATACTCGCCGAACACTTGGGTCTGTGAAGTGATCTGGTATTTCCCCTGCAGTCCTGCACCGAGGCGTTTTGAGTCGCGCTTCTGGTCGTCAAACGTCAGCGCCGTAGAACGTGCGGCGTTTTCCGAGTAGCCGTCGACTTCGACCTTCGCGTAATCCGCGCTGATGAACGGTGACAGGTGCCAGTCACTGCCCGGCCGCGCAATGTCGTAGCCGACACGTGTGCTGAACGCCCAGAGATAGCCATCGGTATCACCTTTCTCCGCACCTTGCGCCGCACCCAGATCGAATTTGCGCTTGAGGTTGTCGTAATCCAGTTTGCCCCCGGTCAACGCAGCGTCCGCCCACCAGCGATCTTGCTGGAACTGACCGAAGGCGGTGGCCAGGTAGCTGTTGAGTTTGTAATCCGAGTCGTTATTGCCTGCCTCCAGATCCTGACGGTAGAAGCCTGCCGCTACACCCACACGCCAGGCTTCGTTAAGCCGATAGCTGCCGCCGATGTTGAGGTTGTAACCACTGCCATCGGCGCTGGCGCCGCTGCTTTGGCTGTCGACATCGAGGTGCTGTCCACCCCCGGCGACAATCGCACGCCATTGACCGACGGCTTGCCAATTACCCCAATCCGATTGCCATTGGCTACGCAGTTCATCCTGATGCGCCCGCAACGTTGCGTGAGCCATCTCCGGCAACAGCGTCAGTTCCCAAGGCGCCGCCAGTAAGGAATAGGCGTAATCGGAAATCAGCTTTTGCCCGGTCTCAGTCGGGTGAACACCGTCGTTGTAGATCAGCTTGCTCGGATCCGGGGTCGCGCTGTTGATGCCAAAGGTCGCGTTTTCGGTGCAGCCATTTCCGCTGAAGCAAGTCGCAGTCAGGTTCTGCCCGGTGGCCAGTCCGAATCGCGCCGGATCGGCGAAGGTTTCCTGCAATAGCAGTGGAATATTCAGTGGAATGATTTGCGCATCGATCCCCGCCAGTCGAGTGACCAATTGCCGATTGAAGGCCGCGCTCAGTTGTGAGGTCGGTGTCTGCAAAGGGGTCCCATTGATGGCTGGAGTCAAACCCAGGTCCGGTAGCAGCCAAACCATGATGTACTGGGCGCCGGCGGTTTGCAGTAGCTGAACGCTGTTTGCCAGCCGGTCCGCCGCGGCATTCGCCTGGGCGCCACTTTGTACGCGGCCCTGCAGGAAATCATTACCGCCGCCGGAAAGGTAGTACAGCGCGTTGGGATCGGCGCGAAAGCTGTTGGTCGGCAGATAGCCGGCGCGGGCACGTTCGCCCGTCGCGGATACGGTGGTGATCGAGTCAAGGATCTGGTCGGTACGGTAGCCACCTACAGCCCAGTTGTTACCATCCGGCAAACCTTGGGCGGCCCGTGCGGCCGAGGTCGAAGCGGAGGTCTGGTCCGCTGAAAATCCAAGATTCCCGCCCAGCAGTTGGGTCGAGTTGGCGGAATAGACTTCGCCGCTACCGTCCCGATAAGTCGGTCCGGTACGGTTGGTGAAGCGCAGGGTCGAACCGGGAGGGCCGCCCCTGTCGGTAAACTGTCCCGCATCGTTGAGGCTGTCGCCAAAGACGATGAAGTTCGAGTAAGGGGTGGGCGCCGCAATCGCCTGGGCGCAGGCCATCGCGAGCACGCAACCGGCGAGCGGTGCAGCCAATCTCTGCTTGATCATGAGCAAGTCCGTTTGTTTATTGTTTTGGTAGGCAAAACGACAGTGCCAAAAAACTATAGAGCCAGATGCCATTCGGCGCGAACCCGCCAAATGTTTCAGGCGCTTCGATCGCACCATATTGCACGCTCTGCCCAGCTAAGTTACTGTGCCAAGACGTATAAATGAGACCTTCCCCGTGTTGATCGTCAGCAAACTTCTGGATCAAGTCATCAAGGCACACGCCCGTTGGCGTTGGCGCGCCTGAATCCTTCTGCCGGCCCGGCCGGATCTTTACCGCTTCGCCTTCTTTACCCGTAAGACATGCCGCTTTGCTGCGCAATTCCAGCGCCTGACAAAAGTGCAGGACGCTGCGGGTGAATCATTCGAAGGCTGTTTTAGTAGTCAGTGAATCAAAGAGGTTCTTAACGCCATGTTGCTGATGATCGATAACTACGACTCTTTTACCTACAACGTTGTGCAGTACCTTGGTGAGCTAGGCTCCCAGGTCAAAGTCGTGCGCAACGACGAGCTCACCATCGCTGAAATCGAAGCCCTCAACCCAGAGCGCATCGTTGTGTCGCCCGGCCCGTGCACGCCGACCGAAGCCGGCATCTCTATCGAAGCGATCAAACATTTCGCCGGCAAGTTGCCGATCCTGGGCGTGTGCCTGGGCCATCAGTCCATCGGCCAGGCCTTTGGCGGCGACGTGGTGCGTGCCCGTCAGGTGATGCACGGCAAGACCAGCCCGGTGTTCCACGAGGACAAAGGTGTATTCGAAGGTCTGAATCGTCCTCTGACGGTCACGCGCTATCATTCCTTGATCGTCAAACGCGAAACGCTACCCGACTGCCTCGAGTTGACCGCCTGGACGCAGCTTGAAGACGGCTCGGTCGACGAAATCATGGGCCTGCGTCACAAGACCCTGAATATCGAAGGCGTGCAGTTTCACCCTGAGTCGATCCTCACCGAGCAGGGCCACGAACTGTTTGCCAACTTCCTCAAACAAACCGGCGGCACGCGCTAAGGACGACTCATGAATATCAAGACAGCCCTGGGCCGTATCGTCGAACATCTCGACCTCAGCACCGAAGAAATGCGCGACGTGATGCGCGAAATCATGACCGGGCAATGCACGGACGCGCAGATTGGCGCGTTCATGATGGCCATGCGCATGAAGAGCGAAAGCATCGACGAAATCGTCGGCGCCGTATCAGTGATGCGTGAACTGGCCGACAAGGTCGAACTCAAGACCCTCCACGGTGTGGTCGATGTGGTCGGCACCGGCGGCGACGGCGCGAACATTTTCAACGTGTCGACCGCTTCGGCGTTCGTGGTTTCGGCAGCCGGATGCACCGTGGCCAAGCACGGCAACCGTGCAGTCTCGGGCAAGAGCGGCAGTGCCGATTTGCTGGAAACAGCCGGTATCTATCTGAACCTGACGCCGGTGCAAGTCGCGCGTTGCATCGACAACGTCGGCATCGGCTTCATGTTTGCCCAGACTCACCACCGCGCCATGAAGTACGCCGCGGGTCCGCGCAAGGATCTGGGCTTGCGCACCTTGTTCAACATGCTCGGCCCGCTTACGAATCCGGCCGGTGTTAAACATCAGGTGGTCGGCGTGTTCACCCAGGCGTTGTGCCGGCCATTGGCTGAAGTGTTGCAGCGTCTGGGCAGCAAGCACGTGTTGGTGGTGCATTCGAAGGATGGCCTGGACGAATTCAGCCTCGCAGCGCCGACCTTTGTCGCTGAGCTGAAAGACGATCAGATCACCGAATATTGGGTCGAGCCGGAAGACCTGGGCATGAAGAGCCAGAGCTTGCACGGCCTGGCGGTCGAAAGCCCGGCGGCATCCCTGGAACTGATTCGCGATGCCTTGGGCAAGCGCAAGACCGAAAACGGTCAGAAGGCTGCCGAGATGATCATGCTCAATGCCGGCGCCGCGTTGTACGCCGCCGACCATGCCAGCAGTCTCAAAGAAGGTGTTGCCTTGGCGCACGATGCGCTGCACACCGGTCTCGCTCGGGAAAAACTCGAGGAGCTGGGTGCGTTTACCGCGGTATTCAAAGTGGAGAATGAGGGATGAGTGTGCCGACGGTTCTGGAAAACATTCTGGCGCGCAAGGCTGAGGAAGTCGCCGAGCGTCGTGCTCGCGTCAGCCTCTCCGAGCTGGAAAGTCTGGCCAAGGCGGCCGATGCACCCCGTGGTTTTGCCCAGGCATTGATGGCTCAGGCCAAGCTGAAACAGCCGGCGGTCATTGCTGAAATCAAGAAAGCGTCGCCGAGCAAGGGCGTGATCCGCGAGAACTTCGTTCCCGCTGACATCGCTAAAAGCTACGAGAAGGGTGGCGCGACCTGCCTGTCGGTGCTCACCGATATCGACTTTTTCCAAGGGGGCGATGCGTATCTGCAACAGGCGCGTGCGGCATGCAGCCTGCCGGTGATCCGCAAGGATTTCATGCTTGATCCGTACCAGATCGTTGAGGCGCGTGCATTGGGCGCCGATTGCGTGCTGTTGATCGTCTCCGCACTGGATGACGTGAAAATGGCCGAGCTGGCGGCCGTGGCCAAAAGCGTCAATCTCGATGTGCTGGTGGAGGTCCACGATGGCGATGAGCTGGAGCGGGCCCTGAAAACCCTCGACACTCCTCTTGTCGGCATCAATAACCGTAACCTGCACACCTTTGATGTCAGCCTCGAAACCACGCTTGACCTGTTGCCGCGTATTCCGCGCGATCGTCTGGTGATCACTGAGAGCGGCATCCTCAATCGTGCCGATGTCGAGTTGATGGAAATCAGCGATGTCTACGCATTCCTGGTCGGCGAGGCATTCATGCGCGCCGAGAGTCCGGGTACCGAGTTGCAGCGTCTGTTCTTCCCAGAGCGCGGTGTGCCTGTCAGCGGTTCGACCCTCGACTGAAACGCATCGCGAGCCTGCTCGCTCCCGCATTGGATTTTTTGGTGTAAACAAATCCTTTGTAAGAGCGAGCTGGCTCGCGATAGCGGCATAGGAAGCACCACAGGCTTTGTGTCCGACGGATTCCCTCATGACCTCACCTCTCTCCCTGACCATCGAAGCCGGCCTGCAAATGGAACAGGATCTGTTGGCGTCAGTCTGTGCCGGCGACGCAGAATTCGGTCTGCTGTTCTGGCAACCAAGCGATCAAGCCTTGGTTATGCCGCGCCGCTTGAATCGCTTGCCAGGTTTCGAGGCCGCTTGTGAGGTGTCGGCAGCAGCAGGCTGGCCCGTGCTGTTGCGCGATACCGGCGGCGAACCCGTCCCGCAATCAGCCACCACGATCAACATCGCACTGGTTTACGCCCCCCCGCGCAGCGAAGGGGATCTGAACCGCATCGAATCTGGATACCGCCGATTGTGTGATCCGATCTGCCAGCTACTGGATGAATTGGGTGGCGCTTCGTCTCTTGGCGAAATCGACGGTGCGTTCTGCGATGGCCGTTTCAACGTCAACCTGGACGGACGCAAGATGGTTGGCACCGCCCAGCGCTGGCGCCAGAGCCAGGGCGGTCAACGTCCAGTGGGGCTGGTGCACGGTGCAATGTTGATCGATAACGAGCGCGAGTCGATGGTCGCGGCGGTCAACCGCTTCAACCAAGCGTGCGGACTTGAACAACGGGTGCGTGCCGAAAGCCACATTGCCCTGCATGAGAAATTCGTCGCGCCGGATGCGTTGGCGCGTCTCGATGAGCTTTACCGTCTGATGCTCGAACAGATGTTCAGCGGCTAGGTTTTCGAGCTTATCGGGTGCCGAAGACCACCATGGTCTTGCCTTTGACGTCCACCAGGTTGCGTTCTTCCAGATCCTTGAGCACACGACCGACCATCTCTCGCGAACAACCGACAATCCGTCCGATTTCCTGTCGTGTCACCTTGATCTGCATCCCGTCCGGGTGAGTCATGGCATCCGGCTGCTTGCACAATTCCAACAAACAACGCGCAACGCGACCGGTGACGTCGAAGAACGCCAGGTCACCCACCTTGCGCGTAGTGTTGCGCAGGCGTTGTGCGATTTGTCCGCTAAGCACGTAAAGAATGTCAGGATCCTGCTGCGACAGTTCACGAAATTTCGCGTAGCTGATTTCCGCGACTTCGCATTCGACCTTGGCCCGCACCCAGGCACTTCGCTCCTGCTCCAGACCGGCCTGTTCGAACAGGCCCAACTCACCAAAGAAGTCCCCGGCATTCAGGTAAGCGATGATCATCTCCCGACCGTCCTCATCTTCGATCAGGATGGTGACCGATCCTTTAATGATGAAGAACAGCGTCTCCGAACGGTCGCCGGCGCAAATGATGTTGTTCTTGGCCTGATAGCGACGGCGCTGGCAATGCATCAGCAGCTTGTCGAGGTTTTTGATCCTGGGGGTGTGGGCAAGAGCAACCATGGTTGTATCCCGAAAAGACTGCGCGGTGTGTTTGGTTTTTTTATGAATAGCGAAAACAGCGACAAGGCTGACCATGCGCCAGCGAATTGGCGTCAGCTTATCAGACGCTTCCTAGAATATTCGAGAAATTACCTACGGTGCAGATGCTTATGTCCTAGGAAGGCAAGCGCTGCCATTCGAGGGCCCTGTGCTAAGCTGGCGACCCTTTTTTAGACAGTGGAGTCTTGGCGATGAAGGCACGCATCCAATGGGCTGGCGAAGCCATGTTCCTCGGCGAATCCGGTAGCGGTCATGTCGTGGTCATGGACGGTCCGCCCGAAGCCGGCGGTCGTAACCTGGGAGTCCGGCCGATGGAAATGCTCCTGCTGGGTGTTGGCGGTTGCAGCAATTTCGATGTGGTCAGCATCCTCAAGAAGTCCCGCCAGGCTGTGGAAAGCTGTGAAGCCTTCCTGGAAGCCGAGCGTGCGACCGAAGATCCAAAAGTGTTCACCAAAATCCACATGCATTTCGTGGTCAAGGGCCGTGGCTTGAAAGAAGCCCAGGTCAAACGTGCCATCGAGCTGTCCGCCGAGAAGTATTGCTCGGCTTCGATCATGCTCGGTGCAGCAGGCGTGGCGATCACTCATGATTACGAGATCATCGAACTCGGTTGAATAGACATTCAACTATCATAAAAGCGGTGCAGACTCTGGCGATCCCAAGCGGACGTCTGCATAATGCGCCACTTTTTTCAGGGTAGTGGCCGGTCGACCGGCAGGCCGCGCGCCCGAAACAGACAACCAAAATCGCCATCGCGAAGAGGTGTTAACCGTCCTACGCAGGTGCGTTGTTCGCATCTGACGGGCATGCTTGATCACGCGGCCGGGCCGCAAACACATAGAGAGTTTTTAACGGTGAAAAGCAAACTCAAGCTCCACGGGTTCAATAACCTGACCAAGACCTTGAGCTTCAACATCTATGACATCTGCTACGCGGAAACCCCGCAAGATCAACAGGCCTACGTCGAGTACATCAATAAAGAGTACAACGCCAAGCGCCTGACGCAGATTCTCACGGAAGTTGTCGATATCATTGGTGCCAACATCCTGAACATTGCGAGTCAGGACTATGAGCCACAGGGCGCCAGCGTCACGATCCTGATCTCTGAAGAACCGGTAACCCCGACCGAGAGTCAGATCGAAGAGTCCCCGGGCCCGCTGCCGGAAATCATCCTGGCCCACCTCGACAAGAGCCACATTACGGTGCACACCTACCCGGAAATCCATCCGGATGACGGTATTGCAACCTTCCGTGTGGATATCGACGTGTCGACTTGCGGGGTCATTTCACCGCTTAAAGCGCTCAATTTCCTCATTCACCAGTTCGACTCGGACATCGTGACCGTGGATTACCGTGTGCGCGGTTTCACCCGTGACGTTGAGGGCAAAAAGCACTTCATCGACCACGAGATCAATTCGATCCAGAACTACCTCTCCGAAGACACCCGCGACGCGTATCAGATGACCGACGTGAACGTGTACCAGGAAAACCTTTTCCACACCAAAATGCTGCTGAAGAACTTCGAGCTGGATAACTACCTGTTCGGTGACGCTACCAACAGCCTGTCCTCTGAGCAGCGCACTCAGGTGACCGAGCGGGTGAAGCACGAAATGCTCGAAATCTTCTACGCGCGTAACATGTCGTAAGATTCTCGAACTCAAAAAAGGCGACCTCGGTCGCCTTTTTCATGTCCGTCGCAAACCCCTGTAGGAGCGGGCTTGCCCCCGAAGAGGACCTATAAGGCAACAGAGCCCTCACATCCGATAAGTACTCTTGGTCATCACCTTGGCCATCAGACTCATTCCGAACTTCACAGGTGCCGGAAAACGGAAGCCCCCCGCATCCAGCGCACTTTCGGCATGTTGCTCTTCATCAATGCGCATCTGCTCAAGAATCGCCCGGGACTTTTCATCCTCGGCCGGCAATTGCTCCAGATGTTCGTTCAGGTGTTTGCACACCTGATCTTCCGTCGCCGCAACGAACCCCAGGCTGACTTTATCGCTGATCAGGCCGGCCACTGCGCCGATCCCGAAAGACATGCCATAAAACAGCGGATTGAGAATGCTGGTGTGGCTGCCCAACTGATGAATGCGTTGTTCGCACCAGACCAGGTGGTCGATTTCTTCCTCGGCGGCGTGCTCCATGGCTGCGCGCACTTGCGGCAGTTTCGCGGTCAGGGCCTGCCCCTGATACAGCGCCTGGGCGCAGACTTCGCCGGTATGGTTGATACGCATCAGGCCGGCGACGTGGCGGGTGTCTTCGTCGCTCATTTTTGCGTCCGGTTGGACGATGGCCGGCGATGGGCGGTACGGATGGCCATTGGAAGGCAACAGAGTACGCATCGCGGCGTCTGCTTGCAGCAGAAGACGGTCAATCGGCGAGTAGTGACGTTGGGTAGTCATGCTGACCTCCGGAGGAATCTCGGCGGCCAGTTTAACCCAATCGGCCGGGGAAGGTTTGCGCTGGGTCAAGATCAAAAAATCGCAGCCTGCGGCAGTTGCTACATGGGTTCGCGATCCACGTAGGGGCTGCCGAAAGCTGCGATCTTTTAAGTACCTACACTCAGCCCGGCGGCCAATGCATTTGGCGCTGACCCAGCACGTGCATATGAATGTGATAGACAGTTTGCCCACCTTCTTCATTGCAGTTCATGACAACGCGGAAACCTTTTTCACAACCCAGCTCCAGCGCCAGACGCTGGGCCGTGAACAGAATGTGTCCGGCCAGTGCCTTGTCATCTTCGGTGAGGTCGTTCAGGGTGCGCACCGCTTTCTTCGGGATCACCAGAAAATGCACGGGTGCCTGTGGGGCGATGTCGTGGAAGGCCAGAACCTGGTCGTCCTCGTAAATGATCTTCGCCGGGATTTCCCGATTGATGATCTTGGTGAACAGAGTATCCACAGCTGTTTTCTCCGTTGTTTGGGCTGGTCTGAGTGTACTCACGGGTTCAGTCCGAGCCCAGTCTTTTACCGGCAAGTCGGTCAGCGTGGGCAGTGTGCCTTGATGACCATCCCGGTGATTGTGCGAATCAGCCAGCGCGAGCCGAACCGGGGCAGGGTGGCCAGCCATCGGTTGCGCCGTCCCGGAATGATGATCGCACGGTTTTTCTCCAGGGCGCGCACGGTATAGAGGGCGACCTCTTCCGGGCTCATCAGCATTTTGCTGTTGGCCAGTTTTTCGGTGTTCAGTTGCGCGGTATGGAAAAACGCCGTGCGGGTCGGTCCTGGGCAAAGCACTGAGACCTTCACTGCGCATTTTTTAAGCTCGACCCGCAAGGCTTCGGAAAAGTGCAGCACATAAGCCTTGCTGGCGTAATACGTGCTCATCCACGGCCCGGGATGAAAGGCTGCAACCGAAGCCACATTCAGTATTTGCCCGCCGCCTTGCAGCGCCATGCTATTGCCAATGGCGTGGCAGAGGCGGGTGAGGGCAAGGATGTTCACTTCGATGAGGTCCTGCTCGGTCATCCAGTCCTGGGCCAGGAACGGGCCGCATGTACCGATGCCGGCGCAGTTGACCAGCAAGTCGATCTGCCGCTCACCTTCTTCCAATTCCAGCAAGAACCCGGACAGGCGCAGTGGCTCACCCAGGTCGCAGGCGCGAAACAGCACTTCCACGCCGAAGCGTTGAGTCAGTTCAATCGCAATACTTTCCAACTGATCACGTTGTCGGGCCACCAGAATCAGGCTTCGGCCGCGCCGGGCCAGGGCTTCGGCCATCGCCAGGCCGATGCCACTGGAAGCGCCGGTGATCAGAGCGTAACGGGTCATGCAGTTCTCCATCGCAACAGCTCCGCGCCGCGACGCAGGTGTCACGGGCCAGGAGCGCTGTTCATTCTTTCGCAGAGTCTACAGGGGGCTGGGCCTCTTCGGCTGCATCGTCGTTGGAATTTGGCGCAGGCTCGGCCTCGACATCGATTTCTTCGGAGATGACAGAACCGCTGTCGTAGCGGCTCTGCGCAGCACTTTCATACTCTTCCTGAAGGCTCGAGATGCCTCCGGCCAATACGCCCACCAACATCAACGCGATGAACGCCAGCCACAATGAAGCCAGCACTTTTACCGCAGCGCTGTTTGGCGGGGGCGGCGGGCCGTAGCGATTGGGACCTGTGTCGCCGGGCATCGCCATGGTTACAAACGGGAAGATGCTGCCAACAAACGGAACGAGGTTGATCAGCCACAGCCAGCCGGACCAGCCGATGTCATGCAGGCGCTGAACATTGATCTGAATGCTGACGAAGGCGAACCCGACAAACACGATCAAGGCGAGCAGACTGCCTAAAATCAGGCCCGCAGTAGAGTCTGAATCGATAAGGGCCAGGGCGACCACGGCAAACACCCCGCAAACCGCCATGAGGATCAGGGTCAAGACCATCGTCCAGGCCAGATAGCGCAAGCGACCGATACGCCCATCGAAGCTGAATGGCTTGAGTGTGGCAAATTCTGTGGAGGTTGCCCCAAGGTCCGCTCGGGGTGGGGTGTAAGGCGACGGAGGATCGACCGATGTGGCTGAGTAATGCTCATGAATCTCGGTGAGGTTCAATTCTACAGGCGGCTCGGCTTCGATGCGGGCATCGATGCCGGTTTTGCTCAGTGCTTGCAGATAGGTTTGAGCGTCGGCATGGCTCAGGTCGCGTTTGAGCGCGACCGGGCGGCCGCTGAACAGGCGCTCGATTGCCGCGACATCACTTTTGAACAACTGCGCAAGGTTGACCTTTGCAGTCGTGATATCGACACCGGGCTGCAAAGCGCCTTCGAATACGATCTTGAAACGGTTTTCGCCCATGTTCGAAGCATCCTTGTCACGAGAGATTGAATAAGAAATCCAGGCCTGGGCGTGTAAAGGGTCAGCCGTGGGAGGTCGACCCAGGGTTGACTGTCAGCGCGGCCACCGCTTTGGCAGCTGTGCGGCGTGTTCCAGCGCCTTGCGATACTCCCCATCAAGACGCGCGACCAATTGATCGACACTTGGCAAATCATCGATCTCGCCGACGCCCTGGCCCGCGGACCACACGGTTTTCCAAGCTTTGGCTTCATCGCTGATGGGCTTGAGCTTGGAGCCGAAGTTGATTTCGCCCTTGCCTTGCAGCGCTGACATGTCGAAACCGGCGGCTTCCAGGCTCTGACGCATGAAGCTTGCCGGAACGCCTGACACCGCTGGAGTATGGATGATGTCTGCGGCTCTGGCTGTCAGCAGCATTTCTTTGTAGGCGTCAGACGCATGACTTTCGGTTGTGCCGATAAATCGCGTACCGAAGTAAGCTAAATCCGCACCCAGCAATTGTGCGGCGAGAATTTCGTGGCCGTGGTTCAAGCATCCGGCCAATAGCAGGGTCTTGTCGAAGAACTGGCGGATTTCGGCCATCAGCGAGAACGGGCTCCAGGTGCCGGCGTGGCCACCGGCACCGGCGGCCACTGCGATCAATCCATCTACCCCGGCTTCGGCAGCTTTCTCGGCATGACGGCGGGTGGTGACGTCGTGGAATACCAGGCCGCCGTAGCTGTGGACCGCATCGACCAGTTCCTTTACGGCGCCGAGGCTGGTGATCACGATCGGTACTTTGTGTTCCACGCAGATTTCCAGATCCGCTTGCAGCCTTGGATTACTGTTATGGACGATCAGGTTCACAGCATACGGTGCGGGGTTGTCCATTGTCGCCAACCCGGCCTCGATCTCCTTCAACCAGGCTTTGAACCCACTGCTTTCACGCTGGTTCAGCGCCGGGAAGCTGCCGACCACGCCGTTGCGACAGCAGGCCAGCACCAATTGCGGGTTGGAGATGAGAAACATCGGCGCAGCCACCACAGGCAAGCGCAGACGTTGTTCGAGCAAAGCGGGCAGCGACATTGGAAGTACCCCGAAATAACACGATCAGTAGGATTTAGAACGGCCGAACCACGACCAGAATTACGATTGCCAGCAATAGCAGAACCGGCACTTCATTGAACCAGCGATAAAAGACATGGCTCCGGGTGTTTTCGCCACGGGCAAATCGTTTTACCTGGGCGCCGCACATATGGTGATAGCCGATCAGCAGTACGACCAGTGTCAACTTCGCATGCATCCAGCCACCCTGGGTGAAATATGCACTTGGGTTGAGGCTGATCAACCAGCCGCCAAAGATCAGCGTGGCGATCATTGCCGGGCCCATGATTCCCCGATACAGCTTGCGCTCCATGATGCTGAAGCGTTCCTTGCTCACGGTGTCTTCGCTTTGAGCGTGATAGACGAACAGGCGCGGCAGGTAAAACAGGCCGGCAAACCAGCAAACGATGCTGATGATGTGAAAAGCTTTTAGCCACAAATAGAGCATTTTTAGTTATTCCAGGATTCACGGTAGACCGAATAGTAGAGGCTTGAGCGTCCGCACGTCACCTTGGCGGTTGTCGCAGGGGCGCGCGGCCCCTATTATCGACGGCTTTCCAGTGGGTTCGTTGAGGGCAGGTTTATGGTCAAGGTCGGTATCGTCGGCGGCACGGGTTACACCGGTGTCGAACTGCTGCGTCTGTTGGCGCAACATCCGCAAGCTGAAGTGGTTGTCATCACTTCCCGATCCGAGGCAGGCCTGGCCGTTGCCGACATGTACCCGAACCTGCGAGGCCACTACGACGGCCTGGCGTTCAGCGTTCCGGACATCAAGACCCTGGGCGCTTGCGATGTGGTGTTCTTCGCCACACCGCACGGTGTTGCCCACGCCCTGGCCGGCGAGTTGCTGGCGGCGGGGACCAAGGTCATCGACCTGTCGGCCGATTTCCGCCTGCAAGACGCGGATGAATGGGCCAAGTGGTATGGTCAGCCGCACGGCGCACCGGAGTTGCTGGACGAAGCGGTCTACGGCCTGCCGGAAGTCAATCGCGAGCAGATCAAGAAAGCGCGTCTGATTGCGGTGCCGGGTTGCTATCCAACTTCCACGCAATTGGGCTTCCTGCCATTGCTGGAAGCGGGTCTGGCCGACGCCTCGCACTTGATCGCTGACTGCAAATCCGGCGTCAGTGGTGCTGGTCGTGGCGCCTCCGTAGGTTCGTTGTACTCCGAAACGTCGGAAAGCATGAAAGCCTATGCCGTGAAAGGTCACCGTCACTTGCCGGAAATTCGCCAGGGCTTGCGTCGTGCAGCAGGCAAGGATGTCGGCCTGACTTTCGTTCCACACCTGACGCCAATGATCCGTGGCATTCACTCGACGTTGTACGCGACCGTCGTTGATCGCTCGATCGACCTGCAGGCGCTGTTTGAAAAGCGTTATGCCAACGAACCGTTCGTCGACGTTATGCCGGCCGGTAGCCACCCGGAAACCCGCAGTGTGCGTGGTGCCAACGTCTGCCGTATTGCTGTGCATCGTCCTCAGGATGGCGATCTGGTGGTCGTATTGTCGGTGATCGACAATCTGGTCAAAGGTGCGTCGGGTCAGGCGGTACAGAATATGAACATCCTGTTCGGGCTGGATGAGCGTCTGGGTCTGTCCCACGCTGGCATGTTGCCCTAAGGCTTGTACCGAACAGCAAAAAGGCCCTTTGAAAGGGCCTTTTTGCATTCTGGCTTGGCGATTGGATTGGCTGATATACCATAACAATAGTTGACCGCTTTTCTAGGAGAAGCGGATAATGCGCGTCATCACGCAATATGACGGCGTAACGCCGGGAGATAGTCAGCATGAGCGTCGAATCCTTCACCCCCACGGCTTTGCAATTCACCCACGGTGCCGCGCACAAGGTGAAGAGCCTGGTCGATGAAGAGGGGAATGATCGCTTGAAGCTGCGCGTATTCGTTACGGGCGGCGGTTGTTCAGGTTTTCAATACGGCTTCACCTTCGATGAAGAAGTGGCCGATGACGACACCATCGTCGAGCGCGAAGGTGTGAGTCTGGTTGTCGATCCGATGAGCTTCCAATACCTGGCGGGCGCCGAGGTGGATTACCAGGAAGGTCTGGAAGGCTCGCGTTTTGTCATCAAGAACCCTAACGCGACCACTACCTGTGGCTGTGGCTCTTCGTTCTCGATCTGATCAGCGCGTCGCTACCAACAAAACGCCGTATGGCCTCAAGGCCCTGCGGCGTTTTGCTGTCCGGCATTTATGCGGGGTAGATGGCGCCGAGCACGCGTAATCCACGGGCTCCAGTGACGCTAGGGCGATTGGCCGCGATGCCTTCGAGGCAGCAGTGGGCCAACCAGGCAAAGGCCATCGCTTCGACCCAGTCAGGGTCTACGCCGTAAATGGCGGTGCTGCTGACTTTTGCGTTTGGCAGCAGGCTGGACAGTCGGCTCATCAGCGCAGCGTTATGCGCGCCGCCGCCGCAGACCAATAGTTCCTGGGTATCCAGCTGAGCGCTTTGCAGTGATTCAATGATGGTCAGCGCGGTCAGCTCAAGCAGCGTTGCCTGCACATCCTCGGCCGCAAAGGAGGGCAAGTGCGCGAGGTGTTGCATCAGCCATGGCAGGTTGAACACTTCGCGGCCGGTACTCTTCGGGCCTTGGGTAACAAAGAATGAATCACTGAGCAGTGCCTTCAGCAGATCAGGTTCGATCTTTCCACTGGCCGCCCATTGGCCGCCACGGTCGTAATTGTCGCCACGATGCTGATTGATCCACGCATCCATCAGCACATTCCCTGGACCGCAGTCGAAGCCGGCTACAGGTTTTCCGGGCTCGATCAGGCTGAGATTACTGAAGCCACCAACATTAAGCACTGCGCGATGGCCGGTGCGCTCTTCGAACAGGGCTTCGTGAAAGGCGGGTACCAGCGGTGCGCCTTGACCGCCAGCGGCGACGTCGCGGCTGCGGAAATCGCTGACTACCGTGATGCCGGTGAGCTCTGTCAGCAGGGCGGGATTACCTATCTGCACCGTGAAGCCTCGTGCGGGCTCATGGCGAATGGTCTGGCCGTGGCTGCCAATCGCTCGAATGCTTTGAGGCTTGAGCTGCTGTTGAGTCAGGAGGGCGTTAATGCCCTGTGCAGCCAGCTTTACCCAGTTTTGCTGGGCCACGGCAGAGCGGGCAATCTCGTCCGCCCCACTGACGCACAAGCCAAGCAGCTCGGCACGCAGTGAATCGGGCATTGGGATGTAGTGGGTGGCGACCAGTTTGATCGCCGGGGATTGCTCGATCAGCGCTATGTCCAGGCCATCAAGGCTGGTCCCGGACATCACGCCTATATAGAGCGACATCGCTTAGCGCCTGGCCGAGGCTAGCTGGGTGGATTTTTCCTGATCCATGCGCGCCATCAGCGGTTGGCTCTGAGCAAGGAAGCGCGCACGCTCGCCTTTGGAAATTGGATCGGCCATTGCTACTTTCTGGCCCAGCGGATCAACGTGCACGCCATTGACCTGGAACTCATAGTGCAAGTGCGGTCCCGTGGAGAGGCCAGTGGTGCCGATATAACCAATGACCTGACCTTGCTTGACCGTGCCGCCAGTCTTGACGCCTTTGGCGAAGCCCTGCATGTGGCCATACAGCGTGCGGTAGGTGTTGCCATGCTGAATGATGACCGTATTGCCGTAACCGCCACGGCGGCCGGCGAGCAAGACTTTGCCGTCACCGGCGGCCTTGATGGGGGTGCCGCGCGGCGCTGCGTAGTCGACACCTTTGTGGGCGCGGATCTTGTTCAGGATCGGGTGTTTGCGGCCCATGGAGAACTTGGAACTGATACGGGCGAAGTCCACCGGCGTACGAATGAACGCCTTGCGCATACTATTGCCGTCAGCGGTGTAGTAGCTGCTGTTGCCTTGTTTGTTGGTGTATCGCACGGCAGTGTAGGTCTTGCCGCGGTTGGTGAAGCGTGCGGACAGGATCGGGCCATTGCCGACAGCCTTGCCGTTGACAACCTTCTGCTCGTAGATCACGTCAAACTCGTCGCCCTGGCGAATATCCTGGGCAAAGTCGACGTCGTAGCCAAATACGCTGGCCATATCCATGGTCAGGCTATGGGACAGGCCGGCTCGAGCCGCGGACTGCGATAGCGAGCTGTTGATCACGCCATGTACATAGGCTGAGCGCACGGTGGGTTTGGCAGTAATGCGGTTGAACGTGTAACCCTTGTCGTTCTTGGACAGGGTGATGGTTTCCAGATCGCTGATTTTACTGTGCAGGCTGGTCAGTTGGCCGTCCGGGCCCAGTTCGAATTCAAGTTTCTGCCCGCGCTTGAGTTGGCTGAACTGCTTGGCCTGCTTGTTACTGGCGAGTACTTCTTTCACGGCAGTGGTTGGAAGGCCTACTTTTTCGAACAGGGTAGAGAGCGTGTCGCCTTTGGCAACGGTCACTTCCCTGTGGCTATCGAGCTTCTTTTCTTCAGCGACCGCTACTGTCACGGGAGCAGGTGCTGGCGCGGCTTCAGCGGTTTCCTGTGGCTCTTCTGCGCTGTTTTCAATCTGTGCGAAAGGAGAAGCTGCTGACTCATTTGTGGCTTCGACGGCTTCAGCGACGTCTTGATCTTGTGTCAGTTGTTCAGCAGGGCTTTCCAGTTCAAGACTCAGGGTCGTCTTTTTGGCTTCAACATCACTGGAAGGGAATACCAGAAGCGCCAGGCTCAGAAGGGCGGCGATGCCACTTGCAGCGAGCAGATGGGTCTTCGGGTAAAGCGGAGGCGCTTTAGACGATTCTTTGGTCATAAGTAGTGTTTTGACTTTGAAAATGATGAATTGGAAAAGATGAATGACATGATGAAGATGAAATAACTGTATAAAATATAACCAAATCATCTCTGAAGCAAGTCTACGGACGTTCCGTCCGTGGATTGGTGTCCGTGTGCCGGGCAAACCTTGTATTTGACGCCCGATCTTGTATGGTTGGTCCCCTTTGAATTCGAGCCTTGCGGGTCTGTTATGAAGTCGGTTGAAGAGCAGCTAGCGCTGATCAAACGTGGTGCGGAAGAACTGTTGGTCGAGTCCGAGCTGATCGAAAAGCTCAAGCGTGGCCAGCCGCTGCGTATTAAGGCAGGCTTCGATCCGACGGCGCCGGATTTGCACCTGGGTCACACCGTGCTTATTAATAAGCTGCGTCAGTTCCAGGAGCTGGGGCATCAGGTGATCTTCCTGATTGGTGACTTCACCGGGATGATCGGTGATCCGAGTGGCAAGAGCGCGACGCGTCCTCCGCTGACTCGTGAGCAGGTTCTCGAGAACGCCGAAACTTACAAGACTCAGGTTTTCAAGATTCTCGATCCGGCCAGGACGGAAGTGGCATTCAACTCCACCTGGATGGATCAGATGGGGCCGGCCGACTTCATTCGCCTGACTTCGCAGTACACCGTGGCTCGCATGCTCGAACGCGATGACTTCGACAAGCGCTACACGACCAATCAGCCAATCGCCATTCATGAGTTCCTTTATCCGCTGGTCCAGGGTTACGACTCGGTAGCGCTGCGTGCGGACGTCGAGCTTGGCGGTACCGATCAGAAGTTCAACCTGCTGATGGGGCGTGAGCTGCAGCGTGGTTATGGTCAGGAAGCTCAGTGCATTCTGACCATGCCGCTGCTTGAAGGTCTGGATGGCGTGAAGAAAATGTCCAAGTCGTTGGGCAACTATGTCGGTATTCAGGAAGCGCCGGGTGTGATGTACGGCAAGCTGGTTTCCATTCCGGATGCGCTGATGTGGCGTTATTTCGAGCTGCTCAGCTTCCGTTCGATGGATGAGATCAATGCGTTCCGTGCCGATGTGGATGCGGGTGCCAATCCGCGTGACATCAAGATCAAGCTGGCTGAAGAGATCGTTGCACGTTTCCATGGTGAAGAGGCTGCGGCCAGCGCTCATCGTGCGGCGGGCAACCGTATGAAGGATGGCGAGCTGCCGGATGATCTGCCAGAGATCGAATTGACTGCTGCTGAGGATATGCCGATCGCTGCTGTCCTTAATAAGGCTGGCCTGGTCAAGAATTCGGCTGTAGCGCGAGATCTTCTCGGTTCTGGTGGAGTGCGTATAGATGGTGAGGTTGTTGATCGCACCTTTATACATGCGCTGGGTGCGACCCATGTTTGCCAGGCTGGCAAGAAGGCATTTGCGCGTATTACGCTCAAATCCGAATAAACCTGAAATAAGGGGTTGACGGCGAATTTTAGAAGCCTATAATTCGCCCCACTTCCGGCGCAGTCGAAACGGAAAACTCCTTGGTAAACAAAGAGTTACGCAGTTTTCGGCAGCAGGTTGCTTCAGGTCATCGAAGCCAGAAAGAAGTTGAAAAAGAGGTGTTGACAGCAGCGTGTAACGCTGTAGAATTCGCCTCCCGCTGACGAGAGATCTGAAGCGCAAGTGGTTGAAGTTGTTAAGGAAATCCTTGAAAACTTCTGAAAAATACCACTTGACAGCAAATGAGGCTGCTGTAGAATGCGCGCCTCGGTTGAGACGAAAGATCTTAACCAACCGCTCTTTAACAACTGAATCAAGCAATTCGTGTGGGTGCTTGTGGAGTCAGACTGCTAGTCAACAGATTATCAGCATCACAAGTTACTCCGCGAGAAATCAAAGATGTA
>NZ_LHVM01000022.1:0-307294 GCF_001269805.1 Pseudomonas sp. P1.8 | reverse complement strand
GTGTGAAGACGCAATGAACCGAAAGTTCGTATCTCACAAAACACCGATTTCTATCACATCCCCAATTTGCTGAAGCGCGGCCGACTGGCCACGATTCGGTACCCGAATTTCTTGACGACCATAGAGCATTGGAACCACCTGATCCCATCCCGAACTCAGCAGTGAAACGATGCATCGCCGATGGTAGTGTGGGGTTTCCCCATGTGAGAGTAGGTCATCGTCAAGATTAAATTCCGAAACCCCAATTGCGAAAGCAGTTGGGGTTTTGTTTTGTCCGCGGGAAAGTTTCGTCTCCGGGATTTCTATGCAATGGCTCGGAGCGTGGCTATTATGCGGGCCTCATTGTGAGGCGAGACTTGCATGCTGACGTTGTTAAAGCTTCTTAAAGATGGTCGATTTCACTCCGGCGAAGCCTTGGGGGCGGCCTTGGGTATCAGTCGTAGTGCCGTGTGGAAACAGCTCCAGCATCTAGAAGCTGAACTAGGTCTTTCTATTCACAAGGTCAGAGGTCGTGGTTATCAGCTATCGACTTCATTGGTACTGCTGGACCCTGCGGAGATCCTGCGAGCATCTTCCTGTGCCTGGCCAGCCCTCGTTTATGACTCGATCGACTCTACAAATGCAGAGGCGCTGCGTCTCATCGAGCGGGGCCAGGCGGCACCCTTTCTAGTGCTTGCTGAGCGGCAAACGGCCGGTCGCGGGCGACGCGGCCGCAAATGGGTGAGCCCATTTGCAGAAAATGCCTATTACAGTCTCGTTTTGCGTATTGATGGTGGTATGCGTCAGCTAGAAGGCTTAAGCCTGGTTGTTGGGCTTGCCGTAATGCAGACCTTGCGTGAACTGGGTATTCCAGGAGTCGGGTTGAAATGGCCTAACGATGTCCTGGTAGGGCAGAAAAAAATAGCCGGGATACTGTTGGAGTTGGTCGGGGATCCTGCTGATGTTTGTCACGTGGTCCTTGGTGTTGGGATTAATGTGAACATGCAATCGACTGATGAGGTTGATCAGGAGTGGACATCCATGCGGCTCGAATCAGGCAGGGTCTTTGATCGCAATCATTTGGTCGCATCGTTGAGTGTGACGCTTCAACGATACCTGGCTCGTCATCAGGCGGATGGCTTTTTGGCTATCCAGTCTGAGTGGGAGCAAAATCACCTGTGGCAAGGGCGAAATGTGTCGTTGATTGCTGGCGTCAACAAAATAGAAGGCCAGGTGATAGGTATCGACAGTCAGGGTGCGTTGCGTTTGAGGGTTGGTGGCGTGGAGAAAGTTTTCAGTGGTGGTGAGCTGAGCCTGAGGTTGCGTGATGATTCTTGAGCTCGACTGTGGAAACAGCTTCATCAAATGGCGTGTGCTCGCAACGCATGTCCGGCAGGTAGTTGGTGAGGGGGTCGTTGATTCGGACCTTGCGTTACTGGAGAGTCTTGAGGCGATTGGAGGGCTTGCTCTTACCTTTTGCCGGCTGGTAAGTGTCAGGACTGCAGAGGAAACCACCGCTTTGATGTCGTTGCTTTCAGGCGCCTTCAGCGTCTCCGTAGTCTGTGCTGGGCCGGCGCGTGAGATGTCTGGCGTTCGAAATGGATATGAAGAGTTCGAGCGTCTAGGGCTTGATCGTTGGCTGGCTATGCTTGGTGGCTTCCATTTGGCGGGCGGCGCCTGCCTTGTGCTTGATTTCGGAACAGCGGTCACTGCTGACTTCGTTGCTGCGGACGGAGAGCATCTAGGTGGTTTCATCTGCCCCGGCATGCCATTGATGCGCAACCAGCTGCGTACCCATACCCGTAAAATTCGATATGGAGATCTGGCGGCTGAGCGGGCACTGGAGGTGCTTGTTCCTGGTCGAACCACTGTCGAAGCTGTCGAGAGGGGCTGCTCCCTGATGTTGCGTGGCTTTGTTCTGACTCAGCTCGAATTGGCACGCAGCTACTGGGGTGAAGATTTCACCGTCTTCCTCACTGGTGGGGATGCGAGTCTGGTCGCCGAGGTTGTGCCTCAGGCCAGAGTCGTTCCGGACCTGGTCTTTGTCGGTTTGGCTATGGCTTGCCCTTTGTCCTGAGGTTTTTATGCGTTGGTTGTTTCTGCTGCTACTGGTCCTCAATGGCTTTTATTACATCTGGCATCAGCAGGAAGCGCCTCTGCGTGCGAAAGACGTAACACCCTTGAATTTGTATCGCAGCGCTCAGCAAGATATCCGCTTGTTGAGCGAAGCATCTGAAGCCCCCCGAGACAAAGCCAAGGCGCCTGCGGACAATAACTGCCTTTATTTGGGGGGATATGTTCGTCAGGACGCCGCACAAGCGGTAGAGCGGCGCTTGACTGGCATGGACGTAAAGTTTCAATCGTTGCCAAGGAGTGGGGGAGAGGCCTCTGGTTACTGGGTGCGTATCGCGCCTGAAAGCAGGCGATGGCTGGATGATCTGCAGCTGATAAACCTTTCTAAAGAATTCAACGAGTTAAAACATAAAATAATGCTATGCGAGGGGGTTGCGCCCACTGAATAGTTTGCATAGAATGGCGCCCGCTCCACAGCGAACACCGGAAACGGTAAGCGGTGTGAAGCGAGGTCAACGCAGCTAAGCTCAGGTTTTTAATGAGAAAAATGCTTGACAGAAGGCTGGCATGATGTAGAATGCCGGCTCGCTTAGGAGGGGTTCCCGAGCGGCCAAAGGGATCAGACTGTAAATCTGACGTCTACGACTTCGAAGGTTCGAATCCTTCCCCCTCCACCATTTTAGCGAGAGCTGTAAGCCTCGCGGGTATAGTTTAGTGGTAGAACCTCAGCCTTCCAAGCTGATGATGCGGGTTCGATTCCCGCTACCCGCTCCAAGTTTACAGGTTTTGCACAGTTTTACGCTCTTGTAGCTCAGTTGGTAGAGCACACCCTTGGTAAGGGTGAGGTCAGCGGTTCAAATCCGCTCAAGAGCTCCATATAACAAGGCAGATATGAAAATATCTGCCTTTGTTTTAGGTGGTAGTGGTTGCGCCTGATTGTGTTTTTGAAGGTTGCCGGTGTCGTGAATGCCGGTGTTGCAGCCAGGGTTGCCTAGTAAGTGTTGTAAAGTCTTTTTCGGGTCGGCATAATGGTCGGCCTGATTTTGTTTTAGGTCAGTAGCTCAATTGGCAGAGCGACGGTCTCCAAAACCGTAGGTTGGGGGTTCGATTCCCTCCTGACCTGCCAGATTCACTCGGTGTGTCTGGCTTTCTTTTCACAGGATCTTCATAGATGACTCCTAAAGCTGAAGCTCAAGGCTCTCGTTTCGACCTCCTCAAGTGGCTTGTAGTAGTCGCTCTGGTGGTTGTTGGCGTTGTTGGCAATCAGTACTTTTCTGCTTCGCCGATCCTGTACCGCGTACTCGCATTGCTTGCTATTGCTGCTGTAGCTGCCTTTGTAGGCCTGCAGACGGTCAAGGGCAAGTCTTTCTTTGTACTGGTTAAGGAAGCGCGCACCGAAATTCGTAAAGTCGTTTGGCCAACTCGCCAAGAAACCACGCAGACCACGTTGATCGTTGTGGCTGTTGTTCTGGTTATGGCGTTGCTGTTGTGGGGGCTTGATTCCCTGCTCGGCTGGCTTGTTTCCTTGATTGTCGGCTAAGGGTGTCCCGTGGCTAAGCGTTGGTATGTTGTGCATGCTTACTCCGGTTACGAGAAGCATGTTATGCGCTCGCTCATCGAGCGCGTAAAGCTGGCCGGTATGGAAGATGGCTTCGGCGAGATTCTGGTTCCCACTGAAGAAGTGGTTGAAATGCGCAATGGCCAGAAGCGCAAAAGCGAGCGTAAATTCTTCCCTGGCTATGTGCTGGTGCAGATGGATATGAATGAGGGTACTTGGCACTTGGTCAAGGATACTCCTCGGGTGATGGGTTTCATTGGCGGTACTGCCGATAAGCCTGCACCAATCACCGATAAAGAGGCAGAAGCGATTCTGCGCCGCGTTGCCGATGGCAGCGACAAGCCGAAGCCGAAGACGTTGTTCGAGCCGGGCGAGTCGGTGCGTGTCAATGACGGTCCGTTCGCAGACTTTACCGGTGTTGTTGAAGAAGTTAACTACGAAAAGAGCCGGATCCAGGTCGCGGTGCTCATTTTCGGTCGCTCTACTCCGGTGGAGCTCGAGTTCAGCCAGGTCGAAAAGGTCTAGTTGAACAAAAATCCCAACCCCGCAGCCGTAGGCTGTGGGGTTTTGTCGTCACTGGGATAAACGCGCAAGTAACCGGGGAGCCTTTCGAGGCGCTTGAACCCGTAATTGGAGTGCCTCATGGCCAAGAAGATTACCGCTTACATCAAGCTGCAAGTGAAAGCCGCTCAGGCTAACCCAAGCCCACCAGTTGGTCCTGCTTTGGGTCAGCACGGCGTGAACATCATGGAATTCTGCAAGGCTTTCAACGCCCGTACTCAGGGTCTTGAGCCAGGTCTGCCGACTCCAGTGATCATCACTGTCTACAGCGACCGTAGCTTCACTTTCGAAACCAAATCCACCCCTGCTTCGGTTCTGCTGAAGAAGGCGGCCGGTCTGACCAGCGGTTCCGCTCGTCCGAACACCGTTAAGGTTGGCACTGTAACTCGTGCTCAGCTGGAAGAAATCGCGAAAACCAAAAACGCGGATCTGACTGCAGCTGATATGGAAGCAGCCGTGCGTACTATCGCCGGTTCTGCTCGTAGCATGGGCCTTAACGTGGAGGGTGTGTAATGGCTAAGCTGACCAAGCGTCAAAAGGCTATCGCCGGCAAAATCGAAGCAGGCAAGGCCTACAACTTTGTAGACGCTGCTGCCCTGCTGGCTGAGCTGTCGACTGTCAAGTTCAGCGAGTCGTTCGACGTTGCTGTAAACCTGGGTGTTGACCCGCGTAAATCCGACCAGGTCGTTCGTAGCGCTACTGTGCTGCCGCACGGCACTGGCAAGACCGTTCGCGTTGCTGTGTTCACTCAAG
The DNA here is from genome assembly GCF_001269805.1 of Pseudomonas sp. P1.8. Taxonomy (NCBI): domain Bacteria; kingdom Pseudomonadati; phylum Pseudomonadota; class Gammaproteobacteria; order Pseudomonadales; family Pseudomonadaceae; genus Pseudomonas; species Pseudomonas sp. P1.8. The sequence goes on along the minus strand of NZ_LHVM01000022.1, from coordinate 302,370 downwards.
GTCCTGCTGCTGAAGCCGCTCTGGCTGCCGGCGCTGACCGTGTGGGCATGGACGACCTGGCTGCCGAAATGAAAGGCGGCGACCTGAACTATGACGTAGTGATCGCATCCCCGGATGCCATGCGCGTTGTAGGTCAGTTGGGTCAGATCCTCGGTCCACGTGGCCTGATGCCTAACCCTAAAGTCGGCACCGTAACGCCAGACGTCGCTACCGCGGTTAAAAACGCCAAGGCTGGTCAGGTTCGTTATCGCACCGACAAAAACGGCATCATCCACACTTCCGTTGGCAAGATCGGCTTCGACGCCGTCAAGCTGAAGGAAAACGTTGAAGCCCTGATCGCTGATCTGAAGCGTATCAAGCCAGCTTCCTCGAAAGGCATTTACGTCAAGCGCGTTACCCTGAGCACCACTATGGGCCCAGGTCTGGTCATCGACCAAAGCTCGCTCGACGCGTAAGACACAGATTGGCGCAAGCGATTGCGCCAATTGAAAAATTGGGGTCCCTGCCTGGCGGGGGCTATCCAAGACCGTAGGCGACGCAAGTCTTAAACCTCAAGCCTACGCAGATGGTGCTCCCGGTTCCTTACCGAATCAGACACCAAAACGACATCGGGTTTCGACCAGATGAAACGGTAACAAGCAGGAGTTAAACCCGTGGCAATTAAACTCGAAGACAAGAAGGCCATCGTCGCTGAAGTCAACGAGGCTGCCAAAGTCGCTCTGTCCGCTGTCGTGGCTGATGCCCGTGGCGTAACAGTAGGCGCGATGACCGGACTCCGTAAAGAGGCTCGTGAAGCTGGCGTTTACGTACGTGTTGTACGTAACACCCTGCTCAAGCGCGCTGTTGCTGACACTGAATTCAGTGTCCTCAACGACGTGTTCACTGGCCCTACCCTGATTGCATTCTCCAAAGAACATCCAGGCGCTGCTGCCCGGATTTTCAAAGAGTTCGCAAAGGGTCAGGACAAGTTCGAGATCAAGGCAGCTGCGTTCGAGGGCAAGTTCCTCGCAGCTAACCAAATCGACGTACTGGCAACTCTGCCGACCCGTGACGAAGCAATTTCTCAGCTGATGAGCGTGATTCAAGGCGCTACCAGCAAGTTGGCTCGTACTCTGGCGGCAATTCGCGACCAGAAAGAAGCTGCTGCAGCCTAAGGCTCGTCAACTTCTCGCGTTTTTTGTTTTTTTCGATGGTCGCGTAGGCCGTCCCCAATATCAGGAATTAGATTCATGTCTATCTCTCAGAACGATATCCTTGAAGCAGTTGGCAACATGTCCGTAATGGAAGTTGTTGAGCTGATCAAAGCTTTCGAAGAAAAATTCGGCGTTACCGCTGCTGCTGCATCGGCTGGTCCAGCTGCTGCTGCCGCCGTTGTTGAAGAGCAAACTGAATTCAACGTCATGCTGACCGAAGCTGGCGAGAAGAAAGTTAACGTGATCAAGGCAGTACGTGAACTGACCGGTCTGGGCCTGAAAGAAGCCAAGGCTGTAGTTGACGGCGCTCCTGCCATGGTTCTGGAAGCTGTTGCCAAAGAAGCAGCTGACAAAGCCAAAGCAACTCTGGAAGAAGCAGGCGCTAAAGTCGAGCTGAAGTAAGCATCGACTTTGCTCCTCCAGCCCGAGCGTTAAGCGACAGGCTGATGGCTGGTGGCTCTTGCCACCGGCCTTTTTCCGTTATTGGCAGCCGACTGGGTCGGCACCGATAACGTGCTGTAACCACCCGATGCGGTGGCGCAAACCATGGGGTTTGCACGATTTTCTGGCTGCTCCCGTCGGGAGGGGCCAAACAAGCAGGTGACCAAGCTGGGGAACGCTGATGGCTTACTCATATACTGAGAAAAAACGTATCCGCAAGGACTTTAGCAAGTTGCCGGACGTCATGGATGTGCCGTACCTCCTGGCCATCCAGCTGGATTCGTATCGTGAATTCTTGCAAGCGGGAGCGACTAAAGATCAGTTCCGCGACGTGGGCCTGCATGCGGCCTTCAAATCCGTTTTCCCGATCATCAGCTACTCCGGCAATGCTGCGCTGGAGTACGTCGGATATCGTCTGGGCGAACCGGCATTTGATGTCAAAGAATGCGTATTGCGCGGTGTTACTTACGCCGTACCTTTGCGGGTAAAAGTGCGCCTGATCATTTTCGACAAAGAATCGTCGAACAAAGCGATCAAGGACATCAAAGAGCAAGAAGTCTACATGGGTGAAATCCCCCTGATGACTGAAAACGGTACCTTCGTAATCAACGGTACCGAGCGTGTAATTGTTTCCCAGCTGCACCGTTCCCCGGGCGTGTTCTTCGACCACGACCGTGGCAAGACGCACAGCTCCGGTAAACTGCTGTATTCCGCGCGCATTATTCCTTACCGCGGTTCGTGGCTGGACTTCGAGTTCGACCCGAAAGACTGCGTATTCGTGCGTATCGACCGTCGTCGCAAGCTGCCTGCTTCGGTACTGCTGCGCGCGCTCGGTTACACCACTGAAGAAGTGCTGGACGCGTTTTATACCACCAACGTATTCCACGTGAAGGGCGAGACCCTGAGCCTGGAGCTGGTGCCTCAGCGCCTGCGTGGTGAAATCGCTGTCCTTGATATTCAGGATGACAAAGGCAAGGTTATTGTCGAGCAAGGTCGTCGTATTACCGCTCGCCACATCAACCAGCTGGAAAAAGCCGGGATCAAAGAGCTGGATGTGCCTCTGGACTACGTCCTGGGTCGCACAACCGCCAAGGTCATCGTGCATCCGGCAACCGGCGAAATCCTGGCAGAGTGCAACACCGAGCTGAACACCGAGATCCTGGCCAAAATCGCCAAGGCTCAGGTTGTTCGCATCGAAACTCTGTACACCAACGATATCGACTGCGGTCCGTTCGTCTCCGACACCCTGAAGATCGACTCCACCAGCAACCAATTGGAAGCGCTGGTCGAGATCTATCGCATGATGCGTCCAGGCGAGCCGCCAACCAAAGACGCTGCCGAGACCCTGTTCAACAACCTGTTCTTCAGCCCTGAGCGCTATGATCTGTCAGCGGTCGGCCGGATGAAGTTCAACCGTCGTATCGGTCGTACCGAGATCGAAGGTTCGGGCGTGCTGTGCAAGGAAGACATCGTCGCGGTACTGAAGACTCTGGTCGACATCCGTAACGGTAAAGGCATCGTCGATGACATCGACCACCTGGGTAACCGTCGTGTTCGCTGCGTAGGCGAAATGGCCGAGAACCAGTTCCGCGTTGGCCTGGTACGTGTTGAACGTGCGGTCAAAGAGCGTCTGTCGATGGCTGAAAGCGAAGGCCTGATGCCGCAAGACCTGATCAACGCCAAGCCAGTGGCTGCGGCGGTGAAGGAGTTCTTCGGCTCCAGCCAGCTGTCCCAGTTCATGGACCAGAACAACCCGCTGTCCGAGATCACCCACAAGCGTCGTGTTTCAGCACTCGGCCCTGGCGGTTTGACTCGTGAGCGTGCCGGCTTTGAAGTTCGAGACGTTCACCCGACGCACTACGGTCGTGTTTGCCCGATCGAAACGCCGGAAGGTCCGAACATCGGTCTGATCAACTCCCTGGCTGCCTATGCGCGCACCAACCAGTATGGCTTCCTGGAAAGCCCGTACCGTGTGGTGAAAGACGCTCTGGTCACCGACGAGATCGTATTCCTGTCCGCCATCGAAGAAGCCGATCACGTGATCGCTCAGGCTTCGGCCACGATGAACGACAAGAAAGTCCTGATCGACGAGCTGGTAGCTGTTCGTCACTTGAACGAATTCACCGTCAAGGCGCCGGAAGACGTCACCTTGATGGACGTATCGCCGAAGCAGGTAGTTTCGGTTGCTGCGTCGCTGATTCCGTTCCTCGAGCACGACGACGCCAACCGTGCGTTGATGGGTTCGAACATGCAGCGTCAAGCTGTACCAACCCTGCGCGCCGACAAGCCGCTGGTAGGTACCGGCATGGAGCGTAACGTAGCCCGTGACTCCGGCGTTTGCGTCGTGGCTCGTCGTGGCGGCGTGATCGACTCCGTCGACGCCAGTCGTATCGTGGTTCGTGTTGCCGATGACGAAGTTGAAACCGGTGAAGCCGGTGTCGACATCTACAACCTGACCAAGTACACCCGCTCCAACCAGAACACCTGCATCAACCAGCGTCCGCTGGTGCGTAAAGGTGATCGGGTTCAGCGTAGCGACATCATGGCCGACGGCCCGTCCACCGACATGGGTGAACTGGCACTGGGTCAGAACATGCGCATCGCGTTCATGGCATGGAACGGCTTCAACTTCGAAGACTCCATCTGCCTGTCCGAGCGTGTTGTTCAGGAAGACCGTTTCACCACGATCCACATCCAGGAACTGACCTGTGTGGCCCGTGACACCAAGCTTGGCCCAGAGGAAATCACTGCCGACATCCCGAACGTGGGTGAAGCGGCACTGAACAAGCTGGACGAAGCCGGTATCGTTTACGTAGGTGCTGAAGTTGGCGCAGGCGACATTCTGGTCGGTAAGGTCACTCCGAAAGGCGAGACCCAGCTGACTCCAGAAGAGAAGCTGTTGCGTGCGATCTTCGGTGAAAAAGCCAGCGACGTTAAAGACACTTCCCTGCGCGTACCTACCGGTACCAAAGGTACTGTCATCGACGTACAGGTCTTCACCCGCGACGGCGTTGAGCGTGATGCTCGTGCACTGTCGATCGAGAAGTCCCAGCTGGACGAGATCCGCAAGGACCTGAACGAAGAGTTCCGTATCGTTGAAGGCGCTACTTTCGAACGTCTGCGTTCCGCTCTGGTCGGCCACAAAGCCGAAGGCGGCGCCGGTCTGAAGAAAGGCCAGGACATCACCGACGAAGTTCTTGACGGTCTTGAGCACGGCCAGTGGTTCAAACTGCGCATGGCTGAAGATGCTCTGAACGAGCAGCTCGAGAAGGCTCAGGCCTACATCGTTGATCGTCGCCGTCTGCTGGACGACAAGTTCGAAGACAAGAAGCGCAAACTGCAGCAAGGCGATGACCTGGCTCCAGGCGTGCTGAAAATCGTCAAGGTTTACCTGGCAATCCGTCGTCGCATCCAGCCGGGCGACAAGATGGCCGGTCGTCACGGTAACAAGGGTGTGGTCTCCGTGATCATGCCGGTTGAAGACATGCCGCACGATGCCAATGGCACCCCGGTCGACGTCGTCCTCAACCCGTTGGGCGTACCTTCGCGTATGAACGTTGGTCAGATCCTTGAAACCCACCTGGGCCTCGCGGCCAAAGGTCTGGGTGAGAAGATCAACCGCATGATTGAAGAGCAGCGTAAAGTTGCCGAGCTGCGTAAATTCCTGCACGAGATCTATAACGAGATCGGCGGTCGTCAGGAAAGCCTCGATGACTTCTCGGACCAGGAAATCCTGGATCTGGCTCAAAACCTGCGTGGCGGCGTTCCAATGGCCACTCCAGTGTTCGACGGCGCCAAGGAAAGCGAAATCAAGGCCATGCTGAAACTGGCGGACCTGCCAGAAAGCGGCCAGATGCAGCTGACCGACGGCCGTACCGGCAACAAGTTCGAGCGCCCGGTTACCGTTGGCTACATGTACATGCTGAAGCTGAACCACTTGGTAGACGACAAGATGCACGCTCGTTCTACCGGTTCGTACAGCCTGGTTACCCAGCAACCGCTGGGTGGTAAGGCGCAGTTCGGTGGTCAGCGTTTCGGGGAGATGGAGGTCTGGGCACTGGAAGCATACGGTGCCGCTTACACTCTGCAAGAAATGCTCACAGTGAAGTCGGACGATGTGAACGGCCGTACCAAGATGTACAAAAACATCGTGGATGGCGATCACCGTATGGAGCCGGGCATGCCCGAGTCCTTCAACGTGTTGATCAAGGAAATTCGTTCCCTCGGCATCGATATCGATCTGGAAACCGAATAACACGTGACGCGAATCGAGAGCGGGGCAGGATTGCCCGCTCTCTGCTCCGCCAGGAGGAAAGGCCTTGAAAGACCTACTGAATTTGCTGAAAAACCAGGGTCAAGTCGAAGAGTTCGACGCCATCCGTATCGGATTGGCATCGCCTGAGATGATCCGTTCGTGGTCGTTCGGTGAAGTTAAAAAGCCGGAAACCATCAACTACCGTACGTTCAAACCTGAGCGTGACGGCCTGTTCTGCGCCAAGATCTTTGGCCCGGTAAAGGATTACGAGTGCCTGTGCGGTAAGTACAAGCGCTTGAAGCACCGTGGTGTGATCTGCGAGAAGTGCGGCGTTGAAGTTGCGCTGGCTAAAGTTCGTCGTGAGCGCATGGCGCACATCGAACTGGCCTCGCCAGTTGCCCACATCTGGTTCCTGAAATCGCTGCCGTCCCGTATCGGCTTGCTGATGGACATGACCCTGCGTGATATCGAGCGCGTTCTCTACTTCGAGAGCTATGTCGTTATCGATCCAGGCATGACCACCCTTGAAAAAGGCCAACTGCTCAACGACGAGCAGTACTTCGAAGCGCTGGAAGAGTTCGGCGACGATTTCGATGCCCGCATGGGTGCTGAAGCTGTCCGCGAACTGCTGCACGCTATCGACCTGGAGCACGAGATTGGCCGCCTGCGTGAAGAAATTCCGCAAACCAACTCCGAAACCAAGATCAAGAAGCTGTCCAAGCGTCTGAAGTTGATGGAAGCCTTCCAGGGTTCCGGCAACCTGCCAGAGTGGATGGTGCTGACCGTTCTGCCGGTTCTGCCGCCAGATCTGCGTCCACTGGTTCCGCTCGATGGCGGTCGTTTCGCGACTTCCGACCTCAACGATCTGTATCGTCGAGTGATCAACCGTAACAACCGTTTGAAGCGCCTGCTGGATCTGTCCGCTCCGGACATCATCGTGCGCAACGAAAAGCGTATGTTGCAGGAAGCTGTCGACGCACTGCTCGACAACGGTCGTCGTGGCCGCGCTATCACAGGTTCCAACAAGCGTCCTCTGAAATCCCTGGCTGACATGATCAAGGGTAAGCAGGGTCGTTTCCGTCAGAACTTGCTCGGTAAGCGTGTTGACTACTCCGGTCGTTCGGTAATTACCGTAGGTCCGACCCTGCGTCTGCACCAGTGCGGTCTGCCGAAGAAGATGGCTCTCGAGCTGTTCAAGCCGTTCATTTTCGGCAAGCTGGAAATGCGTGGTCTCGCTACCACCATCAAGGCTGCCAAGAAGATGGTTGAGCGCGAGCTGCCGGAAGTTTGGGACGTTCTCGCCGAAGTGATTCGCGAACACCCGGTGCTTCTCAACCGTGCACCGACCCTTCACCGTCTGGGTATCCAGGCGTTTGAACCGGTACTGATCGAAGGTAAGGCTATTCAGCTGCACCCTCTGGTCTGCGCCGCGTACAACGCCGACTTCGACGGCGACCAAATGGCCGTGCACGTACCGCTGACGCTGGAAGCCCAGCTCGAAGCGCGCGCGTTGATGATGTCGACCAACAACATTCTGTCGCCAGCCAACGGTGAGCCAATCATCGTTCCGTCGCAGGACGTTGTATTGGGTCTGTACTACATGACTCGTGAAGCGATCAACGCCAAGGGCGAAGGTCGTGTGTTCGCGGATCTGCAGGAAGTTGACCGTGTATTCCGTGCCGGCGAAGCCGCACTGCACGCCAAGGTCAAAGTCCGGATCAACGAAACCGTCAACGACCGTGATGGCGGCAGCGTGAGCAACACCCGTATCGTCGACACCACTGTCGGCCGTGCGCTGTTGTTCCAGGTTGTGCCAAAAGGTCTGTCGTACGACGTCGTCAACCTGCCGATGAAGAAAAAGGCAATCTCCAAGCTGATCAACCAGTGCTACCGCGTGGTTGGTTTGAAAGAGACTGTGATCTTCGCTGACCAGTTGATGTACACCGGTTTTGCTTATTCGACCATTTCCGGCGTTTCCATCGGTGTTAACGACTTCGTTATCCCGGATGAAAAAGCCCGCATCATCAATGCTGCTACTGATGAAGTGAAAGAGATCGAAAGCCAGTACGCCTCCGGCCTGGTAACCCAGGGCGAGAAGTACAACAAAGTGATCGACCTCTGGTCCAAGGCGAACGACGAAGTTTCCAAGGCGATGATGGCCAACCTCTCGAAAGAGAAAGTCATCGACCGTCATGGCGTCGAAGTCGACCAGGAATCTTTCAACTCGATGTACATGATGGCTGACTCGGGTGCGCGGGGTTCCGCAGCACAGATTCGTCAGCTGGCCGGTATGCGGGGCCTGATGGCCAAGCCGGACGGTTCCATCATTGAAACGCCGATTACTGCGAACTTCCGTGAAGGTTTGAGCGTACTCCAGTACTTCATCTCCACTCACGGTGCTCGTAAAGGTCTGGCGGATACCGCGTTGAAAACGGCGAACTCGGGTTACCTGACTCGTCGTCTGGTAGACGTGGCGCAGGATCTGGTTGTAACCGAGATCGATTGCGGCACCGAACACGGTCTGCTGATGACTCCGCACATTGAAGGCGGTGACGTTGTAGAGCCGCTGGGTGAGCGCGTATTGGGTCGTGTTATCGCCCGTGACGTATTCAAGCCAGGTACCGAGGACGTCATCGTTCCTGCCGGCACTCTGGTAGACGAGAAGTGGGTCGAGTTCATCGAACTGAACAGCATCGACGAAGTGATCGTGCGTTCGCCGATCAGCTGCGAAACCCGTTTCGGTATTTGCGCCAAGTGCTACGGTCGCGATCTGGCTCGTGGTCACCAGGTGAACATCGGTGAAGCGGTCGGCGTTATCGCTGCCCAGTCCATCGGTGAGCCGGGTACCCAGCTGACCATGCGTACGTTCCACATCGGTGGTGCGGCAAGCCGGACCTCCGCAGCCGACAGCGTTCAGGTGAAGAATGGCGGTACCGTCCGTCTGCATAACCTGAAGCACGTTGAGCGAGTGGATGGTTGCCTGGTTGCAGTGTCCCGTTCTGGTGAGCTGGCCATCGCTGATGACTTCGGTCGTGAGCGTGAGCGTTACAAGCTGCCGTACGGTGCCGTGATTTCGGTTAAAGAGGGTGACAAGGTCGAAGCTGGCGCTATCGTGGCCAAGTGGGATCCGCACACTCACCCAATCGTTACCGAAATGAAAGGTACCGTGACCTACGTGGGCATGGAAGAAGGCATCACGATCAAGCGTCAGACTGACGAATTGACCGGTATGACCAACATTGAAGTACTCGATGCCAAAGATCGTCCAGCTGCCGGTAAAGACATCCGTCCTGCCGTGAAGATGGTCGATGACAACGGCAAGGATCTGTTGCTGCCAGGCACTGACGTTATCGCTCAGTACTTCCTGCCAGCCAACGCCCTGGTCGGTGTAGCGGATGGTGCGAAGATCGCGATCGGTGATGTTATCGCTCGTATCCCGCAAGAAACTTCGAAGACCCGTGACATCACCGGTGGTCTGCCGCGTGTTGCCGACTTGTTCGAAGCTCGCCGTCCGAAAGAAGCGTCGATTCTGGCTGAAGTCAGCGGCACCATCGCGTTCGGTAAAGAGACCAAAGGCAAGCGCCGTCTGGTTATCACGCCGAACGACGGTAGCGATCCGTACGAAGAGCTGATTCCGAAGTGGCGTCACCTGAACGTATTCGAAGGCGAACAGGTAAACCGCGGCGAAGTTATCTCCGACGGTCCAAGCGATCCGCACGACATCCTGCGTCTGTTGGGTGTGAGTGCGCTGGCCAAGTACATCGTTAACGAGATCCAGGACGTTTACCGTCTGCAAGGCGTGAAGATCAACGACAAGCACATCGAGACCATTCTGCGTCAGATGCTGCGTAAAGTTGAGATCGCTGAATCCGGCGATTCCAGTTTCATCAAGGGCGACCAGATGGAATTGACTCACGTACTGGTAGAGAACGAGCGTCTGAGCGGCGAAGACAAGTTTGTCTCCAAGTTCACTCGCGTTCTGCTGGGTATCACCAAGGCGTCGTTGTCCACCGAATCGTTCATCTCGGCGGCTTCCTTCCAGGAAACCACTCGCGTACTGACCGAAGCGGCGGTAACCGGCAAGCGCGATTACCTGCGCGGCCTGAAAGAAAACGTGGTCGTGGGTCGTCTGATCCCGGCTGGTACCGGCCTGGCCTATCACAGCGAGCGTAAGCGCCGTCGTGATGCTGACAAGCCGTTGCGCGTAAGCGCCAGTGAAGTGGAAGCTGCACTGACCGAAGCGCTGAACTCGAGCGGTAACTGAGTTCTGCGGTAAATGAGCGTGAGGCCCTGGTCGCTCCGTTCATCGAATCGAGACAATTTGTCGAGGTTGGATGAGCGGAGAGGGCGGGGCCTTGCCTTGACTGGGGACAAGATCCTCTTTAGACTCTTGTACCCCTAAATTTGGCGGGAATTCGTTCCTGCCATTTTGCTTTTCTTGCAAGACAATAGCGTCGCAAGACAACAGTGGAGCTAGTAGATGGCAACTATCAACCAGCTGGTACGTCAGCCGCGTAAGCGTATCGTCGAGAAATCCGACGTACCTGCGCTGCAGAACTGCCCGCAACGCCGTGGCGTGTGCACCCGTGTGTACACCACCACGCCGAAAAAACCTAACTCGGCACTGCGTAAAGTATGCCGTGTGCGCCTGACCAACGGTTTCGAGGTTTCCTCGTACATCGGCGGTGAAGGCCACAACCTGCAAGAGCACAGCGTGGTGCTGATCCGCGGCGGTCGTGTAAAAGACTTGCCAGGTGTTCGTTACCACACCGTACGCGGTTCTTTGGATACTTCCGGCGTTAAAGGTCGTAACCAGGGTCGTTCGAAGTACGGTACCAAGAAGCCTAAGTAGTAGCGGCTTTTTGTAAAAACTGATTTTCTATTTTTCTGAGTCGATAAGAGTAAGGTCGGAGGCGTCCCGTAAGGGCACCGATTCCGAGCGAACCTGAAGACCGTTTGAGGGCTTATCCATGCCAAGAAGACGCGTAGCAGCCAAGCGCGAAGTGCTTGACGATCCAAAATACGGAAGCCAAATTCTGGCCAAGTTCATGAACCACGTGATGGAAAGCGGCAAGAAAGCCGTTGCCGAGCGTATCGTTTATGGCGCGCTGGAAAAGGTTAAAGAACGCAAGAACAGCGACCCCCTGGAAATCTTCGAGAAAGCTCTCGACGCCATCGCTCCGCTGGTCGAAGTAAAGTCGCGCCGTGTAGGCGGTGCTACTTACCAGGTTCCGGTTGAAGTTCGTCCGTCCCGTCGTAACGCTCTGGCAATGCGCTGGTTGGTAGACTTCGCCCGTAAGCGCGGCGAGAAGTCTATGGCTCTGCGTTTGGCTGGCGAACTGCTGGACGCTGCCGAAGGTAAAGGTGCTGCAGTTAAGAAGCGTGAAGACGTGCACCGTATGGCTGAAGCTAACAAAGCTTTCTCGCACTACCGCTTCTAATTTTTGCGTCACTAATTTTGCGAGGGCTTTATGGCTCGTACTACACCGATTAACCGCTACCGTAACATTGGTATCGTAGCTCACGTGGATGCTGGTAAAACCACCACCACCGAGCGCGTCCTTTTTTACACTGGCAAAAGCCACAAGATGGGCGAAGTGCATGACGGCGCTGCGACCACTGACTGGATGGTTCAGGAGCAGGAGCGTGGTATTACCATTACTTCTGCTGCCATTACCGCCTTCTGGCAGGGTTCGGCCAAGCAGCACAAAGACCAATACCGCTTCAACGTAATCGATACCCCGGGCCACGTAGACTTCACCATTGAAGTTGAGCGTTCCCTGCGTGTACTCGACGGCGCTGTCGTTGTGTTCTGTGGCACTTCCGGCGTTGAGCCGCAGTCCGAAACCGTATGGCGTCAAGCCAACAAATACGGTGTTCCGCGTATCGTTTACGTGAACAAGATGGACCGTGCCGGCGCTAACTTCCTGCGCGTGATCGCTCAGATCAAGCAGCGTCTGGGTCACACTCCGGTGCCGATCCAGTTGGCTATCGGTTCCGAAGACAACTTCCAGGGTCAGATCGATCTGATGTCCATGGAAGCTGTTTACTGGAACGATGCTGACAAGGGCATGACTCCACGTCGTGAAGCCATCCCTGCCGAGTTGCAGGAGTTGGCTGAAGAGTGGCGCGGCAACATGGTTGAGGCTGCGGCCGAAGCCAGCGAAGAGCTGATGAACAAGTACCTGGAAGGTGAAGAGCTCACCATCGAGGAAATCAAGGCCGCTCTGCGTCAGCGTACTATCGCTGGTGAGATCGTTCTGGCTGTTTGCGGTTCTTCCTTCAAGAACAAGGGCGTTCCCCTGGTTCTCGACGCCGTTATCGACTACCTGCCGGCTCCTGTCGACATTCCTGCTATCAAGGGTTCCAACCCTGATAACGAGGAAGAAGAGATGGAGCGTCATGCGGACGACAACGAGCCGTTCTCGGCTCTGGCGTTCAAGATCGCTACCGACCCATTCGTGGGTACCTTGACCTTCGTCCGCGTTTACTCGGGCGTGTTGGCCTCCGGCGACGGCGTGATCAACTCGGTCAAAGGCAAGAAAGAGCGTGTGGGTCGTATGGTGCAGATGCACGCAAACGCCCGTGAAGAGATCAAGGAAGTGCGCGCTGGCGACATCGCGGCCCTGATCGGCATGAAGGACGTCACCACTGGTGAAACCCTCTGCAACGCTGACAAGCCAATCATCCTGGTTCGCATGGACTTCCCGGAGCCGGTTATTTCGGTTGCTGTTGAGCCTAAGACCAAGGATGACCAGGAAAAAATGGGTATCGCTCTGGGCAAGCTTGCTCAGGAAGACCCGTCTTTCCGCGTAAAAACTGATGAAGAGACTGGTCAAACGATCATCTCCGGCATGGGCGAGCTGCACCTGGACATCCTGGTTGACCGGATGCGCCGTGAGTTCAACGTCGAAGCCAACATCGGCAAGCCTCAGGTTTCCTATCGTGAGCGCATCACGAAGAGCTGTGAAATCGAAGGCAAGTTCGTTCGTCAGTCCGGCGGTCGTGGCCAGTTCGGTCACTGCTGGATCCGTTTTGCTCCTGCTGACGAAGGTCAGGAAGGTCTGCAATTCGTGAACGAAGTAGTGGGTGGTGTGGTTCCTAAGGAATACATCCCGGCTATCCAGAAAGGTATCGAAGAGCAGATGAAGAACGGTGTTGTTGCCGGCTATCCGCTGATCGGCCTGAAGGCTACCGTGTTTGATGGTTCCTACCACGACGTCGACTCGAACGAGATGGCGTTTAAGGTGGCTGCTTCCATGGCGACCAAGCAACTGGCCCAGAAGGGCGGTGGTGAGCTGCTTGAGCCGATCATGGCGGTAGAGGTTGTTACGCCTGAAGACTATATGGGTGACGTGATGGGCGACCTTAACCGTCGTCGCGGCATGATTTTGGGTATGGAAGATACGGTCTCCGGTAAAGTAATTCGTGCCGAAGTTCCGTTGGGCGAGATGTTCGGTTATGCGACCGACGTTCGTTCCATGTCCCAGGGTCGCGCAAGCTACTCTATGGAATTCAAAAAATACAATACAGCTCCGTCGCACATCGTCGAAACTGTAACCAAAAAACAAGGCTGATTCAGCCCCTTTAGGCTAGGAGTTAATTGTCGTGGCTAAAGAAAAATTTGATCGTTCCCTTCCGCACGTCAACGTTGGCACCATCGGTCACGTTGACCACGGTAAAACCACTCTGACCGCAGCTCTGACTCGCGTTTGCTCCGAAGTTTTCGGCTCGGCAATCGTTGATTTCGATAAAATCGACAGCGCGCCAGAAGAAAAAGCTCGTGGTATCACCATCAACACCGCGCACGTCGAGTACAACTCGAAGATCCGTCACTACGCTCACGTTGACTGCCCAGGTCACGCTGACTACGTGAAGAACATGATCACCGGTGCTGCCCAGATGGACGGCGCGATCCTGGTTTGCTCGGCCGCTGATGGTCCGATGCCACAAACCCGTGAACACATCCTGCTGTCCCGTCAGGTAGGCGTTCCGTACATCGTGGTTTTCCTGAACAAGGCTGACCTGGTAGACGACGCTGAGCTGCTGGAACTGGTCGAGATGGAAGTTCGCGACCTGCTGTCCACCTACGACTTCCCAGGCGATGACACTCCAATCATCATCGGTTCGGCTCGTATGGCGCTGGAAGGCAAAGACGACAACGAAATGGGCACCACTGCCGTTCGTAAACTGGTTGAAACTCTGGACAGCTACATCCCAGAACCAGAGCGCGCTATCGACAAGCCATTCCTGATGCCAATCGAAGACGTATTCTCGATCTCGGGTCGTGGTACTGTTGTGACTGGTCGTATCGAGCGCGGTATCGTTCGCGTTCAAGATGCACTGGAAATCGTTGGTCTGCGTGACACCACCACCACCACCTGCACCGGTGTTGAAATGTTCCGCAAGCTGCTCGACGAAGGTCGTGCTGGCGAGAACTGCGGCGTTCTGCTGCGTGGTACCAAGCGTGACGACGTTGAGCGTGGCCAGGTTCTGGTTAAGCCAGGTTCGGTTAAGCCGCACACCAAGTTCACCGCAGAAGTTTACGTTCTGAGCAAGGAAGAAGGCGGTCGTCACACTCCGTTCTTCAAAGGCTACCGTCCACAGTTCTACTTCCGTACTACTGACGTGACTGGTAACTGCCAGCTGCCAGAAGGCGTTGAAATGGTAATGCCAGGTGATAACATCCAAATGGAAGTTACCCTGATCAAGACCATCGCAATGGAAGACGGTCTGCGTTTCGCTATCCGTGAAGGCGGTCGTACCGTCGGCGCTGGCGTCGTAGCCAAAATCATCGAGTAAGCATCTCTTTTGAGATAGCTTCGATGCTTTGAAAAAGCCCCCGCTCAGCGGGGGCTTTTTTATTGGGTTGACACCTATCTGGGGCGTCTATAGAATTGCGCCTCCTTTTAACGGGCGTATTGCGCTCGGTGGGAATAGCAGCCGGAGTCTGAAATCCAATGCAAAATCAGCAAATCCGTATCAGGTTGAAGGCTTTCGACCATCGCCTGATCGACCAATCAACCCAGGAAATCGTGGAAACCGCGAAACGTACTGGTGCTCAAGTGCGTGGTCCAATTCCACTGCCTACCCGTAAAGAGCGGTTCACCGTTCTGGTCTCCCCGCACGTCAACAAAGACGCGCGTGACCAGTACGAGATCCGTACTCATAAGCGCGTTCTGGACATCGTCCAGCCAACGGATAAAACCGTTGATGCTCTTATGAAGCTTGATCTTGCGGCCGGTGTGGAAGTGCAGATCAGCCTCGGCTAAGACTCGGTCTTAGTCGTGTAACGCTCTGAAATGGGCGGCCATAGCGGGTGAAAGCCCCGTACACTCATGAGGTTTACAACATGACTATTGGTGTAGTCGGTCGTAAATGCGGTATGACCCGTATTTTCACCGAAGAAGGTGTCTCCATTCCGGTCACGGTCATTGAGATCGAGCCGAATCGCGTCACCCAGTTCAAAACTGAAGAGACCGATGGCTATCGTGCAGTGCAAGTCACTGTCGGCGAGCGTCGTGCTTCGCGTGTAACAGCAGCTCAGGCTGGCCACTTCGCTAAAGCGAACGTTGCCGCCGGTCGTACCGTAATGGAATTCCGCCTTGAAGAAGGCGAGTACCAGGCCGGCGATCTGATCAACGCTGAAATCTTCGCCGCTGGTCAACTGGTTGATGTAACCGGTCAGTCCAAAGGTAAAGGCTTCCAGGGTACGATCAAGCGTTGGAATTTCCGCGGGCAAGATAACACCCACGGTAACTCCGTATCCCACCGCGTTCCAGGCTCTATCGGCCAGTGCCAGACTCCTGGTCGTGTATTCAAGGGCAAAAAAATGTCCGGTCATATGGGCGCTGAGCGCGTGACCGTGCAGTCCCTCGAAGTAGTGCGCGTGGACGCTGAACGCAATCTGTTGTTGGTCAAGGGCGCTGTTCCTGGCGCTACTGGCGGCAACTTGGTTGTACGTCCAGCAGCCAAGGCTCGCGGTTAAGGGGAAGCTGACATGCAATTAAATGTAAATGACGCTCAAGCGATCGAAGTTTCCGAACTGACATTTGGCGGCGAATTCAACGAGACGCTGGTTCACCAAGCAGTCGTGGCCTACATGGCCGGCGGCCGTCAAGGTAGCAAGCAGCAAAAGACCCGTTCCGACGTTCGTGGTGGCGGTAAGCGCCCTTGGCGTCAGAAAGGTACTGGCCGCGCTCGTGCCGGTACTATCCGTAGCCCAATCTGGCGTGGCGGCGGTACCACTTTCGCAGCTCGTCCTCAGGATCACTCCCAGAAGCTGAACAAGAAGATGTATCGCGCAGCAATGCGTTCCATCCTTGCTGAGCTGGTGCGTACTGATCGTCTGGTAGTAGTTCAGGATTTCGCCGTTGAAACGCCGAAAACCAAAGACCTGCTGGGCAAACTGAACAACATGAGCCTGACCGACGTTTTGATCGTGTCGGACGCTGTTGATCAGAACCTGTACCTGGCTGCTCGTAACCTGCCACACGTTGATGTACGTGACGTGCAAGGTTCCGATCCAGTTAGTCTGATCGCATACGACAAGGTGTTGATCACCGTGTCGGCCGTGAAGAAATTCGAGGAGCTGCTGGGATGAACCAGGAACGCGTATTTAAAGTTCTGCTTGGCCCGCACGTTTCCGAGAAGGCTACGGTTCTGGCAGACAAGAAAGGCCAGTTCGTTTTCAAGGTTGCTACCGACGCAACCAAGCTGGAAATCAAGAAGGCCGTCGAAAGCCTGTTCAGCGTGAAAGTAGAGCGTGTTACTACCCTGAATGTTCTGGGTAAGAGCAAGCGCACTGCTCGCGGTCTGGGCAAGCGTAATGACTGGAAGAAGGCAGTTATCTCCCTTCAGCCAGGCCAAGATCTCGATTTCAGCAGCAGTGCTGAGTAAGGAAGGGGTGCATCATGGCAATCGTTAAATGCAAACCGACTTCCCCTGGCCGCCGTTTTGTGGTCAAGGTGGTCAACCAGGAGCTGCATAAAGGCGCTCCTCACGCACCGCTGCTCGAGAAGAAGTCGAAGTCTGGTGGTCGTAACAACAATGGCCGTATTACCACTCGTCACATCGGTGGTGGTCATAAGCAGCATTATCGTCTGGTCGACTTCCGTCGCAACGACAAAGATGGCATCTCTGCCACTGTCGAGCGTATCGAATACGATCCAAACCGTACTGCTCACATCGCTCTGCTGCTGTACGCAGATGGCGAGCGTCGCTACATCATCGCCCCTAAAGGCGTGAGCGCTGGCGACCAGCTGATCGCAGGTGCTCTCGCACCGATCAAGCCGGGCAACGCTCTGCAACTGCGTAACATTCCAGTTGGTAGCACCGTACACGGCATCGAATTGAAGCCAGGTAAAGGCGCACAGATCGCTCGTTCCGCTGGTGCTTCGGCTCAGCTGATCGCTCGTGAAGGCGTGTACGTTACCCTGCGTCTGCGTTCCGGTGAAATGCGTAAAGTCCTGGCTGAATGCCGTGCGACCCTGGGCGAAGTCTCGAACTCCGAGCACAGCCTGCGTTCGCTGGGTAAAGCTGGTGCCAAACGCTGGCGTGGCGTTCGCCCAACCGTTCGTGGTGTTGCCATGAACCCGGTTGACCACCCACATGGTGGTGGTGAAGGTCGTACCTCTGGTGGTCGTCATCCGGTATCGCCATGGGGCTTCCCGACTAAGGGCGCGAAGACTCGTGGTAATAAGCGTACCGACAAAATGATCGTCCGTCGTCGCAAGTAAATAGAGGGATACGACAGTGCCACGTTCTCTGAAAAAAGGTCCTTTTATCGATCTTCACCTACTGAAGAAGATCGAAGTGGCGGCGGAAAAGAACGATCGCAAACCGGTGAAAACCTGGTCGCGTCGTTCGATGATCCTGCCACAAATGGTCGGTTTGACCATCGCAGTACACAACGGTCGTCAGCACGTCCCAGTTCTCGTGAACGAAGACATGGTCGGCCACAAACTGGGCGAGTTCGCCGGTACCCGCACTTATCGCGGGCACGTGGCAGACAAGAAAGCCAAGCGTTAAGGGGTTAGGAAATGGAAGTAGCCGCTAAGTTGTCGGGCGCTCGAATCTCCGCCCAGAAAGCCCGCTTGGTCGCCGACCAGATCCGCGGGAAGAAGGTGGGCGAAGCGCTCAACCTGTTGGCTTTCAGCAGTAAGAAAGCCGCCGAGATCATGAAGAAAGTGCTGGAGTCGGCCGTAGCCAACGCCGAGCATAACGAAGGCGCAGACGTTGATGACCTGAAGGTCAGCACCGTTTTCGTCAACGAAGGGCGTTCGCTGAAGCGCATCATGCCGCGTGCCAAAGGCCGTGCTGATCGCATCGTCAAGCGGTCTTGCCATATCACTGTCAAGGTTGCTGACAAGTAACGGAGTCGAAGAGATGGGTCAGAAAGTACATCCCATTGGCATTCGCCTGGGAATCGTCAAGGAGCACACCTCCGTCTGGTACGCAGACGGTCGGACTTATGCGGACTATTTGCTCGCAGATCTGAATGTGCGTGAGTACCTCCAAGACAAACTAAAAAGCGCGTCCGTAAGCCGTATCGATATCCATCGTCCGGCCCAAACTGCACGCATCACCATCCACACCGCTCGTCCAGGTATCGTTATCGGGAAGAAAGGTGAAGATGTTGAGAAACTGCGTCAGGACCTGACCAAGCAAATGGGTGTGCCTGTGCACATCAATATCGAAGAGATCCGCAAGCCGGAGCTCGACGGTATGCTGGTTGCGCAGAGCGTAGCTCAGCAGCTGGAGCGTCGCGTAATGTTCCGTCGCGCTATGAAGCGCGCTGTACAGAACGCCATGCGCATTGGTGCCAAAGGCATCAAAATCCAAGTGAGCGGTCGTCTCGGCGGTGCTGAAATCGCACGTACTGAATGGTATCGCGAAGGTCGTGTGCCACTGCACACCCTGCGTGCCGACATCGACTATGCCAACTACGAAGCTCACACCACTTACGGTGTGATCGGTGTAAAGGTTTGGATCTTCAAAGGCGAAGTAATTGGTGGTCGCCAAGAAGAACTGAAACCACAAGCACCAGCGCCTCGTAAAAAAGCTGCTAAGTAAGGGGTACGCCAAATGTTGCAACCAAAGCGTACGAAGTTCCGCAAGCAAATGACTGGTCACAACCGTGGCCTGGCATTGCGCGGTAGCAAAGTCAGCTTCGGCGAGTTCGCGCTGAAGTCTGTTGCTCGTGGTCGTCTCACCGCTCGTCAGATCGAGTCAGCGCGTCGTGCTCTGACCCGTCACGTAAAACGTGGCGGCAAGATCTGGATCCGTGTATTCCCGGACAAGCCTATTTCCAAGAAGCCACTCGAAGTTCGGATGGGTAAAGGTAAGGGTAACGTCGAATACTGGGTTGCCCAGATTCAGCCAGGCAAAGTCCTGTATGAAATCGAGGGTGTTTCTGAAGAGCTGGCGCGTGAGGCTTTCGCCCTGGCTGCTGCAAAGCTGCCGCTCGCCACCTCCTTTGTTAAACGGACGGTGATGTGATGAAAGCGAATGAACTTCGTGAAAAATCCGCACAGCAGCTGAACGAGCAACTGCTCGGCCTGCTGCGCGACCAGTTCAATCTGCGTATGCAGAAAGCAACTGGCCAGTTGGGGCAGTCTCATCTGCTCTCGCAAGTTAAGCGTGACATCGCTCGCGTGAAGACTGTGCTCAACCAGCAGGCAGGTAAGTAATCATGGCTGAAGCCGAAAAAACTGTCCGTACGCTGACTGGCCGTGTTGTCAGCGACAAGATGGACAAAACCATCACCGTTCTGATCGAGCGTCGCGTTAAGCACCCGATCTACGGTAAATACGTTAAGCGTTCGACTAAGCTGCACGCGCACGACGAAACCAATCAGTGCCACATCGGCGACAAAGTCACTATTCGTGAAACTCGTCCTTTGGCCAAGACCAAGTCTTGGGCGCTGGTTGATGTTCTCGAACGCGCTGTGGAAGTCTAAGGACTAGGGGTCGGAGAAATTATATGATTCAGACTCAATCCATGCTCGATGTGGCCGATAACAGCGGCGCTCGCCGTGTTATGTGCATCAAGGTGCTGGGTGGCTCCCATCGTCGTTACGCTGGTATCGGTGACATCATCAAAGTTACCGTGAAGGAAGCAATTCCTCGCGGTAAAGTGAAAAAAGGCCAAGTGATGACTGCTGTTGTAGTCCGCACTCGTCACGGCGTACGTCGTGCTGATGGCTCCATTATCCGCTTTGATGGCAACGCTGCTGTTCTGTTGAACAACAAGCAAGAGCCGATCGGCACCCGTATCTTTGGGCCAGTGACCCGTGAACTTCGTACTGAGAAGTTCATGAAGATCGTCTCGCTCGCCCCAGAAGTGCTGTAAGGAGATCCGACATGCAAAAGATTCGTCGTGACGACGAGATCATCGTGATCGCCGGCAAAGACAAAGGTAAGCGCGGTAAGGTGCTTAAGGTTCTCGCTAACAACCGTCTGGTTATTGGTGGTCTGAACCTGGTCAAGCGTCATACCAAGCCTAACCCGATGTCGGGCGTGCAGGGCGGTATCGTCGAAAAAGAAGCTCCACTGGATGCTTCTAACGTCGCCATTTTCAACGGCGAAACCAACAAGGCTGACCGCGTTGGTTTCAAAGTAGAAGACGGCAAGAAAATTCGTGTCTTCAAGTCGACCCAAAAAGCGGTTGATGCTTGAACACTGCTAGGTAGATGAGACCATGGCACGACTAAAAGAGATTTACCGGAAGGAAATTGCTCCGAAACTTAAGGAAGAACTTAAGCTTTCGAACGTGATGGAAGTTCCGCGCGTTACCAAAATCACCCTGAACATGGGTCTGGGCGAAGCGATCGGCGACAAAAAAGTCATCGAGCACGCTGTTGCTGACCTGGAAAAGATCACCGGCCAGAAAGTCGTTGTGACCTACGCTCGCAAATCCATCGCTGGCTTTAAAGTCCGTGAAGGTTGGCCGATCGGCGTCAAAGTGACCCTGCGCCGTGAGCGTATGTACGAGTTCCTGGATCGTCTGCTGTCGATCTCCCTGCCTCGGGTTCGCGACTTCCGCGGCCTGAATGCCAAGTCCTTTGATGGTCGTGGTAACTACAGCATGGGCGTGAAAGAGCAGATCATCTTCCCGGAAATCGACTACGACAAGATCGATGCTCTCCGCGGTCTGGACATCACCCTGACCACCACTGCCAAGAACGATGATGAAGGCCGCGCTCTGCTGCGTGCGTTCAAATTCCCGTTCCGCAACTGATTGGAGTAGGACCATGGCCAAGATGAGCATGAAAAACCGCGAGCTGAAGCGTCAGCTCACGGTTGCCAAGTACGCCAAAAAGCGTGCAGCACTGAAAGCTATCATCGTTGATCTGAACGCAAGTCCAGAAGCGCGTTGGGAAGCTACAGTAGCTCTGCAGAAGCAGCCACGTGACGCAAGCGCTTCGCGCATGCGTAACCGCTGCCGCCTGACCGGTCGTCCACACGGCGTTTACCGCAAGTTCGGCCTCGGCCGTAACAAACTGCGTGAAGCTGCCATGCGTGGTGACGTACCGGGTCTGGTTAAAGCCAGCTGGTAAGTACTATCAAAGTCTCGGTGTCCAGGATCGCAAGATCCTGACCACCGGTGGCCTTGAATCTGAAACAAGCCCCTTTTGGGGCTTGTTTCATTTCCGCAGTGTGTCTAGAATACCCGGCTCGCCTGAGCCCGTGTTTTTCATGCTCGGAGATTCTCGGCGACACGTAATAGCCGCAAGGCTAATTTTTTTGTATTAGGAGCGTCTAGCCCATGAGTATGCAGGACCCGTTAGCGGACATGCTAACTCGTATCCGTAATGCCCAGATGGCTGAAAAGTCCGTCGTAAGCATGCCATCTTCCACGTTGAAGGTAGCTGTTGCCAAAGTCCTGAAGGACGAAGGTTACATTGCGGGTTATCAGATCAGCAGCGAAATCAAACCACTGCTGTCCATCGAGCTGAAGTACTTCGAAGGCCGTCCGGTTATCGAAGAAGTGAAGCGCGTTAGCCGTCCAGGCCTGCGTCAGTACAAGTCCGTCGATGATCTGCCAAAAGTTCGTGGCGGTCTCGGTGTGTCTATCGTCTCCACCAACAAGGGTGTGATGACTGATCGTGCTGCGCGCGCTGCCGGTGTCGGCGGCGAAGTTCTTTGCACTGTGTTCTAAGGGGGGATAAGCATGTCTCGCGTCGCTAAGAACCCCGTTAAGCTGCCAGCCGGTGTCGAAGTAAAATTCGCAGGCCAACAGCTTTCGGTGAAGGGTGCCAAGGGCACTCTCGAACTGAACATCCATTCGTCCGTTGAGATTGTTGAAGAAGCTGGTGAGCTACGTTTCGCTGCTCGCAATGGCGATCAACAAACTCGCGCAATGGCTGGTACCACTCGTGCGTTGGTAAACAACATGGTCCAAGGCGTAAGCCAAGGCTTCGAGCGCAAGCTCCAGCTGGTCGGTGTTGGTTACAAAGCGCAAGCAAAAGGCACAGTGCTGAACCTGGCTCTTGGCTTCTCGCATCCAGTGGATTACGAACTGCCGGAAGGCATCACCGCTGAGACTCCTAGCCAGACCGATATCCTGATCAAGGGCATCGACAAGCAGCTGGTAGGTCAAGTGGCCGCCGAGATCCGCGACTTCCGTCCACCAGAGCCGTACAAAGGCAAAGGTGTGCGCTACGCGGACGAAGTCGTCCGTCGTAAAGAAGCCAAGAAGAAGTAGGGCATAGCAAATGACCGACAAAAAAGTTACTCGACTGCGTCGCGCTCGCAAAGCACGCCTGAAAATGCACGAACTCGAAGTCGTGCGTCTCTGCGTGTTCCGCTCTTCGCAGCACATCTACGCCCAGGTCATTTCGGCCGACGGCAGCAAAGTCCTGGCAAGCGCCTCGACTTTGGATAAAGAACTGCGTGATGGTGCCACTGGCAACATCGACGCGGCCACTAAGGTTGGCCAGCTGGTCGCTACGCGTGCTAAGGCCGCTGGCGTCTCGCAAGTGGCTTTCGACCGCTCTGGCTTCAAGTATCACGGCCGCGTTAAAGCGCTGGCTGATGCTGCTCGTGAAGCTGGGCTGGAGTTCTAAGTTATGTCAAATAACGACCAAAAGCGCGACGAAGGCTACATCGAGAAGCTGGTTCAAGTTAACCGCGTAGCCAAAACCGTTAAAGGCGGCCGTATCTTCACTTTCACCGCGTTGACCGTGGTGGGTGATGGTAAGGGCCGTGTTGGCTTCGGCCGTGGCAAGTCGCGTGAAGTGCCTGCTGCGATCCAGAAGGCAATGGAAGCTGCTCGCCGCAACATGATCCAAGTTGATCTGAACGGCACCACTCTGCAGTACGCAATGAAGTCCGCTCACGGCGCTTCGAAGGTGTACATGCAGCCTGCTTCTGAAGGTACCGGTATCATCGCTGGCGGCGCTATGCGTGCTGTCCTCGAAGTTGCTGGCGTTCAGAACGTTCTGGCCAAGTGCTACGGCTCGACTAACCCGGTAAACGTGGTTCACGCCACTTTCAAAGGTTTGAAGGCTATGCAGTCTCCTGAATCCATTGCCGCCAAGCGTGGCAAAAGCGTCAAGGAGATCTTCTGATCATGGCTACCGTTAAAGTTACGCTGATCAAAAGCATGACCGGCCGCATCCCTAACCACAAACTGTGCGTTAAGGGTCTGGGTCTGCGTCGCATCGGTCACACTGTAGAAGTCCTGGATACTCCCGAGAATCGCGGGATGATCAACAAGGCTTACTACATGCTGCGTGTCGAGGGTTAATCGATGAAACTCAATGATCTGAGTCCAGCGCCGGGTTCCCGTCGCGAAAAGCATCGTCCGGGCCGTGGTATCGGTAGCGGTTTGGGTAAGACCGGTGGCCGTGGCCACAAAGGTCAGACCTCCCGCTCCGGTGGCACCATCGCTCCAGGCTTTGAAGGCGGTCAACAGCCGCTGCATCGTCGCCTGCCGAAGTTCGGTTTCGTTTCCCTGAAGGCCATGGATCGCGCAGAAGTGCGTTTGTCCGAGCTGGCTAAAGTGGAAGGCGACATCGTCACCGTGCAGTCCCTGAAAGATGCCAACGTGATCAACGTCAACGTACAGCGTGTGAAAATCATGCTGTCCGGTGAAGTGACTCGCGCTGTCACTATCGGCAAGGGAATCGGCGCCACCAAAGGTGCGCGTGCGGCTATCGAAGCAGCTGGCGGCAAGTTCGAGGAATAAATGGCTAAGCAAGGTGCTCTCTCTGCGCTCGGCAAAGGCGGTATGTCTGAACTCTGGGCTCGTCTGCGTTTTCTGTTCCTGGCGATTATCGTCTACCGAATAGGCGCACACATCCCGGTTCCAGGTATCAACCCAGACCGACTCGCGGACCTGTTTCGACAGAATGAGGGGACCATTCTTAGCTTGTTCAACATGTTTTCCGGCGGCGCGCTGGAGCGGATGAGCATCTTTGCACTGGGGATCATGCCGTACATTTCGGCATCGATCATCATGCAGCTGATGACCGCCGTCAGCCCGCAACTGGAGCAGTTGAAGAAGGAAGGTGAAGCTGGCCGTCGCAAGATCAGCCAGTACACCCGCTACGGCACTGTCGTCCTCGCTCTCGTCCAGGCTATTGGTATGTCCATTGGTCTGGCGGGGCAGGGCGTTGCGTTCACTGGTGACTTTGGCTTCCATTTCGTCGCGGTATCCACTTTTGTGGCTGGTGCGATGTTCATGATGTGGCTGGGTGAGCAGATTACTGAGCGTGGTGTTGGCAACGGTATCTCGATGTTGATTTTTTCGGGTATCGTCGCCGGTCTTCCGAGAGCGATCGGGCAGTCTTTCGAGTCTGCACGTCAGGGCGATATCAACATCTTCGCTTTGGTTGCCATCGGTTTGCTGGCAGTAGCGATTATCGGTTTCGTGGTGTTCATTGAGCGTGGTCAGCGTCGTATTGCTGTTCACTACGCCAAGCGTCAGCAGGGCCGTAAGGTCTTCGCTGCGCAGACTAGCCACTTGCCGCTGAAGGTGAACATGGCCGGTGTTATTCCGGCTATTTTCGCGAGCAGCATTTTGCTGTTCCCGGCTTCGTTGGGTGCCTGGTTTGGTCAGTCTGAAGGTATGGGCTGGTTGCAGGACATCTCGCAGTCGATCGCTCCTGGTCAGCCGTTGAATATTCTGCTGTTTAGTGCAGGGATTATTTTCTTCTGCTTCTTCTATACGGCGTTGATGTTCAATCCGAAAGACGTAGCGGAAAACCTGAAGAAGTCCGGTGCCTTTATTCCGGGCATCCGTCCAGGTGAGCAGTCTGCGCGCTACATTGATGGCGTTCTGACTCGCTTGACCATGTTCGGTGCTCTTTACATGACGGCCGTGTGCCTGTTGCCCCAGTTCCTGGTGGTCGCAGCCAACGTTCCGTTCTACCTTGGCGGGACCTCGTTGCTGATCGTCGTCGTGGTTGTGATGGACTTCATGTCCCAAGTACAATCGCACCTCGTTTCGCACCAGTACGAATCCCTGATGAAGAAAGCCAACCTGAAGGGTTACGGCAGCGGCATGCTGCGCTGACCCATAAGGTTCGAGGAGTTGGTGATGAAAGTTCGTGCATCGGTGAAAAAGCTGTGCCGTAACTGCAAGATTATTCGCCGCGAAGGTGTTGTTCGAGTAATTTGCAGCGCGGAACCGCGTCACAAACAGCGCCAAGGCTGAGTGTGATTGTGCTTCAAGCCCGGTAGCTAGTGCGCTACCGGGTTGATTATTTGTTATTACAGCGATATTATCTCGCGCCCTATTTCTTGGCTTCCGGGGCGTAGGTAGCTGTCAATTGGAGTCCCACTGAATGGCCCGTATTGCAGGCGTTAACATTCCAGATAACAAGCATACTGTTATCTCGCTGACCTACATCTATGGTGTTGGTCGCACTACTGCACAGAAAATTTGTGCAGAGACTGGGGTAAACCCAGCCGCAAAGATCAAGGATCTGAGCGACGAGCAAATTGAACAGCTGCGCGGCGAAGTGGCGAAGTTCACCACTGAAGGTGACCTGCGTCGCGAAATCAACATGAAAATCAAGCGCTTGATGGACCTCGGTTGCTATCGCGGTCTGCGTCATCGTCGTGGTCTGCCAGTACGCGGTCAGCGTACCAAGACCAACGCGCGTACCCGTAAAGGTCCGCGTAAGCCGATCCGCAAGTAATCGCCCCAGCGAATCGACAGGAAAATTATCATGGCAAAACCTGCTGCTCGTCCTCGTAAAAAAGTTAAAAAGACAGTGGTTGATGGCATCGCCCACATCCATGCATCTTTTAACAACACCATCGTGACCATTACCGACCGTCAAGGTAACGCTCTTTCCTGGGCTACCTCCGGTGGTTCGGGTTTCCGCGGTTCCCGCAAGTCCACCCCGTTTGCTGCTCAAGTAGCTGCTGAACGTGCTGGTCAAGCTGCGCTGGAATACGGCCTGAAAAACCTTGACGTCAATGTCAAAGGTCCAGGTCCAGGTCGTGAATCCGCAGTCCGCGCTTTGAACGGCTGTGGCTACAAGATCGCCAGCATCACCGACGTGACGCCAATCCCGCACAACGGGTGCCGTCCGCCGAAGAAGCGCCGCGTGTAATCCAGGAGATTGTAAAGAATGGCTCGTTACATTGGTCCAAAATGCAAACTCGCTCGTCGCGAAGGCACCGATCTCTTTCTGAAGAGCGGCGTGCGCGCGATCGAATCGAAGTGCAACATTGAAGCAGCACCTGGTATCCACGGCCAACGCCGCGGTCGCCAGTCCGACTACGGCACCCAACTGCGTGAAAAGCAGAAGGTCCGTCGTATCTACGGCGTTCTCGAGCGTCAGTTCAGCGGCTACTACAAAGAAGCTGCTGGCAAGAAAGGTGCAACCGGTGAAAACCTGCTGCAACTGCTCGAATGCCGTCTGGACAACGTTGTATACCGTATGGGCTTTGGTTCGACTCGTGCCGAATCCCGTCAGCTGGTATCGCACAAGTCGATCAGCGTAAACGGTCAGACCGTTAACGTTCCGTCTTACCAGGTTCGTGCTGGTGACGTGGTCGCTGTTCGCGAGAAAGCAAAAAATCAACTTCGCATTGTCCAAGCTCTCGATCTGTGTGCCCAACGTGGCCGCGTAGAATGGGTAGAAGTAGACACTGAGAAGAAGTCGGGCGTTTTCAAGAACGTTCCAGCTCGCAGTGATCTGTCCGCCGACATCAACGAAAGCCTGATTGTCGAGCTCTACTCCAAGTAAGGGCTAGAAAATAGGTGCATCCATGCAGATTTCGGTAAATGAGTTCCTGACACCCCGCCACATTGATGTGCAGGTTGTCAGTCCAACCCGCGCCAAGATCACGCTCGAGCCTCTCGAGCGTGGCTTTGGCCATACCCTGGGCAACGCGCTGCGCCGCATCCTGTTGTCCTCAATGCCCGGCTGTGCAGTAGTCGAGGCCGAGATTGACGGTGTGCTCCACGAGTACAGCGCCATCGAAGGTGTACAGGAAGACGTAATTGAAATCCTGTTGAACCTTAAAGGTCTGGCTATCAAGCTGCACGGTCGTGACGAAGTTACGCTGACCTTGTCGAAGAAGGGTTCGGGGGTGGTTACCGCTGCCGATATTCAGCTGGATCATGATGTCGAGATCGTTAATCCCGATCACGTAATCGCTAACCTGGCGTCTAACGGCGCCCTGAACATGAAGCTAGTAGTAGCTCGTGGTCGTGGTTATGAACCGGCAGACTCGCGTCAGAGCGATGAAGACGAAAGCCGCAGCATCGGTCGCTTGCAGCTTGACTCTTCGTTCAGCCCGGTTCGCCGTATCGCATACGTGGTGGAAAACGCCCGTGTCGAGCAGCGTACTAACCTGGACAAGCTGGTTATTGATCTGGAAACCAACGGCACCCTGGATCCTGAAGAGGCTATTCGTCGCGCTGCAACCATTCTGCAACAGCAGTTGGCTGCGTTCGTCGACCTCAAAGGTGACAGTGAGCCAGTGGTTGTCGAGCAGGAAGACGAGATCGATCCGATCCTGCTTCGCCCGGTTGACGATCTGGAACTGACTGTACGTTCGGCTAACTGCCTTAAGGCGGAAAACATCTACTACATTGGTGACCTGATTCAGCGTACCGAAGTAGAGCTGTTGAAGACTCCGAACCTGGGCAAGAAATCCTTGACTGAAATCAAGGACGTTCTGGCCTCCCGCGGTCTGTCCCTCGGCATGCGCCTCGACAACTGGCCGCCTGCAAGTCTTAAGAAGGACGACAAGGCGACTGCCTGATCGTCGTAATCACCGAACGTAGTGTTTGGTAAGGAATGAACCATGCGTCATCGTAAAAGTGGTCGTCACCTGAGCCGCACCAGCTCGCACCGCAAGGCCATGTTCCAAAACATGGCGGTGTCGCTGTTCGAGCACGAGCTGATCAAAACTACTCTGCCAAAAGCTAAAGAACTGCGCCGCGTTGCTGAGCCGCTGATCACTTTGGCCAAGACAGATAGCGTTGCTAACCGTCGTCTGGCTTTCGACCGTACTCGTTCGAAAGCTATCGTTGGTAAGCTCTTCAACGACCTGGGCAAGCGTTACGCTACCCGTGAGGGTGGCTA
Organism: Pseudomonas sp. P1.8; assembly: GCF_001269805.1. Taxonomy (NCBI): domain Bacteria; kingdom Pseudomonadati; phylum Pseudomonadota; class Gammaproteobacteria; order Pseudomonadales; family Pseudomonadaceae; genus Pseudomonas; species Pseudomonas sp. P1.8. The sequence continues at coordinate 273,926 of NZ_LHVM01000022.1, read as the reverse complement.
CCTGCGCATCCTCAAGTGCGGTTTCCGCGCTGGCGACAACGCGCCTATGGCGTACGTCGAGTTGGTTGATCGTGCTACTGCCGGCGAAGCTGTATCCGCCGAGTAAGACGTCAGTCTGAAACAAAGAACCGGGCCTAGTGCCCGGTTTTTTGTGTCTGAAACAAATGTGTTGGTTGTACAGATCTCTTCTTCCTCCAAGCCGTCATGATGTAGAGGGGAGGATCGTTAGGAATTATCTATCGATGTCTATGAGTCAATGAATTTGTAGGTGTCACATTGATGATCAATACTCCTTCTCAGCCGATTAGCCGGCAGTTCAAGACCGACAGAGGAAGGACGATCGCATGAGTCAGAACACAACGCTTACAACCGCCAGTGGCGCACCTGTTGCCGATAACCAGAATTCCCGTTCCGCCGGCCCCCGTGGCCCGCTGCTACTCGACGACTTTCACCTGATCGAGAAGCTCGCCCACTTCAACCGTGAAAACATCCCGGAGCGCCGCGTGCACGCGAAAGGCTCGGGCGCCTACGGTACGTTCACGGTCACTCGCGATATCACTCAATACACCAGCGCAAAACTGTTTGAATCGCTAGGTAAGCAAACCCCGACCTTTTTGCGGTTCTCTACGGTCGGTGGCGAACGCGGTTCGGCTGACACTGAGCGTGATCCCCGTGGTTTCGCGTTGAAGTTCTACACCGAAGAAGGCAACTGGGACATCGTTGGCAACAACACCCCGGTATTTTTCATCCGTGATCCGTTGAAGTTCCCTGACTTTATCCACACCCAAAAACGTCTGCCGCAAAGCAATCTCAAAAGTGCCCAGATGATGTGGGACTTTTGGTCGCACTCGCCTGAGGCACTGCATCAGGTAACGATCCTGTTTTCGGACCGTGGCATTCCTGACGGCTACCGTCACATGCACGGCTTCGGGAGCCACACCTACAGTCTGATCAGCGCCGATAACGAGCGGCATTGGGTCAAATGGCACTACAAGACCAAGCAGGGAATCAAGAACCTGGCACCAGCCGATGCAGCACGTTTGGCTGGTACAGATCCTGATTACGCCCAGCGTGACTTGTTCGAGGCCATTGAGCGCGGTGATTTCCCGAAATGGCGCGTCTGCATCCAGATCATGTCCGAAGCTCAAGCCGCTGCGCATTACGAGAACCCGTTTGATGTCACCAAGACCTGGTCGCAGAAAGAGTTTCCGCTGATCGAGGTCGGTGAGCTGGAGCTCAATCGCAACCCGCAAAATTACTTCGCTGAAGTCGAGCAGGCCACATTCGGCCCTAGCAACATGGTACCGGGTGTGGGGCTTTCGCCGGATCGTATGCTGCAGGGTCGGGTATTTGCCTATGCTGATGCACATCGCTACCGCGTCGGCACCAATCACCAGCAATTACCGGTGAATGCGCCTCGCTGCCCGGTCAACACCTATCAACGTGATGGTTCGATGGCGTTTGGCAGCAACGGCGGCGCAGCGCCGAACTACGAGCCGAATAGCTACGTCCATTCACCCAAGCAGGCACCTCATTTTGCTGAGCCTGCATTGGCGCTGAACGGAGCGGCTGATCGCTACGATCACCGCGAAGACACCGACTACTACAGCCATGCTGGAGCATTGTTCCGCTTAATGACAGAGGACCAGAAATCACTGCTGGTCAGCAACATCGCAGGTGCGATGGCGGGTGTTTCCAGCGATGTAATTGATCGTCAGCTCCAGCACTTCTACAAGGCTGATACGGCGTATGGAGAAGCAATCGCAAAGCAGCTCAACGTACAGCTTAACGAAGTCTAAATGAGAAGCAGAACCGCCCTTGTTTAGGCGGTTTTTGCGTTATTTAAGCTGCTTTTCTCAGAATATCTTCGCTTTTATTGCGTCTGGCGAGTGACGTTATGGTCGGGTTGGTTCAAACTGTAACTTTCAAGCAGGGAGATGTAGGGCAATGCAAGGCCACCCAGACGTAATCGATTACCTCAACACGTTGCTGACCGGCGAACTGGCCGCGCGTGATCAATATTTCGTCCACTCGCGGATGTATGAGGACTGGGGTTTCACCAAGCTCTACGAACGTATCAACCACGAGATGGAAGAGGAAGCAGGGCACGCCGATGCGCTGATGCGCCGGATCCTGATGCTCGAAGGCACGCCGCGCATGCGCCCGGACGATCTTGATGTCGGCACTACGGTGACCGAGATGCTCGAAGCGGATTTGCGCCTGGAATACAAAGTCCGTGCTGCGCTGTGCAAGGGCATCAAGCTCTGCGAGCAGCACAAGGACTATGTCAGCCGCGAAATGCTGCGGGTTCAATTGCATGACACCGAAGAAGATCACACCTACTGGCTCGAGAAGCAGTTGGGTCTGATCAAGTTGATCGGGCTTGAGAACTACCTGCAATCCCACGCCTGATTCAACGGATACAAAAAAGCCCCTGTCACTGATGAAGTGACAGGGGCTTTTTCATGAGTCGGATTAAGCCCGATCACGTTCCAACAGCGGTTTCAGGTAGTAGCCGGTGTGAGATTGCTTCATCTCGGCGACTTCCTCGGGTGTGCCAACCGCAATGATCTGCCCACCCTTGGAGCCACCTTCCGGCCCAAGGTCCACCAGCCAGTCAGCGGTCTTGATCACGTCCAGGTTGTGTTCAATCACCACCACGGTATTGCCGTGATCGCGTAGGCGATGCAGTACGTCCAGCAGTTGCTGAATGTCCGCGAAGTGCAGGCCGGTCGTTGGCTCGTCGAGGATGTACAAGGTTTTGCCGGTGTCGCGTTTGGACAATTCGCGGGAGAGTTTCACCCGCTGGGCTTCACCACCGGACAAAGTGGTCGCCGATTGTCCGAGTTTGATATACGACAGACCGACATCCATCAACGTTTGCAGCTTACGCGCCAGTGCGGGGACCGCGTCGAAGAACACCCTTGCTTCCTCGATGGTCATTTCGAGGGTTTCGTGAATGCTCTTGCCCTTATACTTGATCTCCAGGGTTTCGCGGTTGTAACGCTTGCTCTTGCAGACGTCGCACGGGACATAAATGTCCGGCAGGAAGTGCATCTCCACCTTGATCAGGCCATCGCCCTGGCAGGCCTCGCAGCGTCCGCCCTTCACGTTGAAGGAGAAGCGCCCTGGCCCGTAACCCCGGGAGCGGGATTCCGGCACGCCGGCGAACAACTCGCGGATCGGCGTGAACAATCCGGTGTAAGTCGCCGGGTTGGAGCGCGGTGTACGGCCGATAGGGCTTTGGTCGATGTCCACGACCTTGTCCAGGTGTTCCAGGCCCTTGATGCTGTCGTGGGCGGCAGCCTCAAGCGTGGTCGCGCCGTTCAGCGCCGTGGCACTTAATGGAAACAGCGTGTTGTTGATCAGCGTCGACTTGCCCGAGCCGGACACACCGGTCACGCAGGTCAGCAGGCCGATCGGAATCTCCAGGTCGACATTGCGCAAGTTGTTGCCACGAGCTCCTTTGAGGGACAGCGTCAGCTTCTTGTTGCGCGGCGTGCGATTGGCCGGGACTTCGATCTTCACGCGCCCTGAAAGGTACTTGCCCGTCAAGGAATCCGGGTGAGCCATGACTTCCGCCGGCGTACCTTCGGCGACGATATGCCCGCCGTGCACGCCGGCGCCTGGACCGATGTCCACCACATAGTCGGCCAGGCGAATGGCGTCTTCATCGTGTTCGACCACGATCACCGTATTGCCAATGTCGCGCAGGTGTTTAAGAGTGCCAAGCAACCGGTCGTTATCGCGCTGATGCAGGCCAATCGACGGTTCGTCGAGGATGTACAGCACGCCGACCAGACCGGCGCCGATCTGACTGGCCAAGCGGATTCGCTGGGCCTCGCCGCCCGACAACGTGTCGGCACTGCGATCAAGCGACAGGTAATCGAGACCTACGTTGACCAGAAACTGCAGGCGCTCACGGATTTCCTTGAGGATCTTGTCGGCAATCTCGCCACGACGGCCGGTCAGTTTCAACCCGCCGAAGTATTCGCAAGCATCGCCGATGGGCAGGTTGGTCACTGCCGGCAGGGTCTTCTCGCCGACCCATACGTGCCGTGCTTCACGGCGCAGGCGGGTGCCGCGGCAATCAGGGCAGGATTGAGTGCTGAGGAACTTGGCCAGCTCTTCACGCACCGAGGCCGACTCGGTTTCGCGGTAACGGCGTTCCAGGTTTGGCACGATGCCTTCGAACGGGTGCGAGCGTTTGACGATATCGCCACGGTCGTTCAGGTATTTGAAGTCGACGTTTTGCGAACCGCTGCCGTGCAGGATGAATTTCTGCTGATCGGCCGGCAGCTCGTTGAACGGCACTTCGAGGCTGAACTTATAGTGCGAAGCCAGCGATCCGAGCATCTGGAAGTAATAGACGTTGCGCCGATCCCAGCCGCGAATCGCACCTTCGGCCAGGGTCAAATCACCGTTGACCAGTCGCTTGATGTCGAAAAACTGCTTAACCCCCAAACCATCGCAGGTCGGGCAGGCACCGGCGGGGTTGTTGAAGGAGAACAGCTTGGGTTCCAGTTCGCTGATGGCATGGCCGCAGATCGGGCAGGCGAAGCGCGCGGAGAAGATCATTTCTTCACCGGGCTCATCGTCCATCGGCGCCACGAGGGCGATGCCGTCCGCCAGTTTCAGCGCGGTCTCGAAGGATTCGGCCAGGCGTTGTTGCAAGTCGGCGCGAACCTTGAAGCGGTCGACCACGACATCAATGGTGTGTTTTTTCTGTTTGTCGAGCTTGGGTGCTTCGTCCAGCTCATAGAGCTTGCCGTTGATTCGGGCGCGGACGAAGCCCTGTGCGCGCAGCTCTTCGAAGACCGACAGATGTTCGCCTTTGCGCTCGCGGATCACTGGGGCCAGCAGCATCAGCTTGCTGCCCTCCGGTTCGGCGAGGACCAGGTCGACCATCTGGCTGACGGTCTGCGCTTCGAGCGGGATGTCGTGATCCGGACAACGCGGAATACCTACGCGTGCATACAGCAGGCGCAGGTAGTCGTAGATTTCAGTGATGGTGCCGACGGTCGAGCGCGGGTTGTGCGAGGTCGACTTCTGTTCGATGGAGATCGCCGGCGACAGGCCTTCGATGGTGTCGACATCTGGCTTTTCCATCATCGACAGGAACTGCCGGGCATAGGCCGACAGCGATTCGACGTAGCGGCGCTGACCTTCGGCGTACAGGGTGTCGAACGCCAGGGATGACTTGCCCGAACCGGACAGGCCGGTGATGACGATCAGCTTGTCCCGTGGCAGGGTCAGGTCGATGTTCTTCAGGTTGTGGGTTCGAGCCCCACGAATCAGGATCTTGTCCAAAGTGGCCTCGCTCGGCGGGCGTCGAAAACATAGGAGTATACGGCCAAATACTGGATGGATGCACACTATCAAGCAAGTGGGTTACTGTCGTACATGAAGAGTGTGTCAGCAATGCGCGGCAAAGCGTCGCGATATATCCCGTCAATCGATGGGACTGGTAGAATCGCCGCCGGTTCACATGAGGTTTTTCCATGCACGATCCCCACAGCGAGCGTATGAGTGGCAGCGAGACCCGCGCAGCAAGCGGTCTGGCCCTGGTGTTCGCCTTCCGTATGCTTGGCATGTTCATGGTGTTGCCGGTACTGGCGACCTATGGGATGGATCTGGCGGGAGCAACCCCGGCCTTGATCGGTCTGGCGATTGGCGCTTACGGCCTGACGCAGGCGGTTTTCCAGATTCCGTTCGGTATCATTTCCGACCGCATAGGTCGTCGCCCGGTGATTTACCTGGGGTTGATCGTCTTCGCCCTCGGCAGTGTGCTGGCGGCCAATGCCGATTCGATCTGGGGCGTTATCGCCGGACGAATCCTGCAGGGCGCCGGGGCGATTTCCGCGGCGGTCATGGCATTGCTGTCAGACCTGACCCGCGAGCAGCACCGGACCAAGGCCATGGCCATGATCGGTATGACGATTGGTCTGTCGTTCGCGGTCGCCATGGTCATAGGGCCGTTGCTGACGCGTGTTTTCGGCCTGTCCGGGTTGTTTTACGCCACGGGTGGCATGGCGCTGTTCGGCATCGTCATCGTGATGTTCATGGTGCCGCGCTCCACCGGGCCGTTGCAGCATCGTGAGTCCGGTGTGGCGCGTCAGGCGCTGATGCCGACGCTCAAACATCCGGACCTGCTGCGCCTGGATCTCGGCATCTTTGTGTTGCACGCCATGTTGATGTCGAGTTTCGTTGCCTTGCCCCTGGCCCTGGTCGAAAAAGCCGGCCTGCCCAAGGAGCAACACTGGTGGGTCTACCTGACCGCGCTGCTGATTTCTTTCTTCGCCATGATCCCGTTCATTATCTACGGCGAGAAGAAACGCAAAATGAAACGAGTTTTACTCGGCGCCGTCGTGACGCTTCTGTTCACTGAGCTATTCTTCTGGCAGTTCGGCGACAGCTTGCGGGCTCTGGTGATTGGTACGGTGGTGTTTTTCACTGCGTTCAATCTCCTGGAAGCTTCGTTGCCGTCGCTGATCAGCAAGGTTTCACCGGCGGGTGGCAAAGGCACTGCGATGGGGGTTTATTCCACCAGCCAGTTCCTCGGGTCGGCACTGGGCGGCATTCTCGGCGGCTGGATGTTCCAGCATGGCGGTCTGTCGGTTGTGTTCCTCGGATGCGCCGGTCTGGCTGCCCTCTGGCTGGTCTTTGCTGTTACCATGCGCGAACCTCCCTACGTCACAAGCCTGCGCTTGCTGTTGTCGCCTGAGGCGATCCGCGAAGCGGGTCTGGTCGAGCGCCTGAAGGCGGTCGTAGGGGTAACAGATGCAGTGATCGTCGCGGAAGAAGCGGCTATTTACATCAAATTGGACACCGAACTATTGGATCGCACCACCCTTGAGCGCCTGGTGAACAACCCGGCCGGGGCAGCGTGCGTAGCCTAGGAGAACGTTATGGCCCGTGGGGTTAACAAAGTCATATTGGTCGGCACTTGCGGCCAGGATCCCGAAGTTCGCTACTTGCCTAACGGTAACGCCGTGACCAACCTGAGTCTGGCGACCAGCGAACAGTGGACCGACAAGCAAACCGGTCAGAAAGTCGAAAAGACCGAATGGCACCGTGTATCGATGTTCGGCAAGGTTGCAGAAATCGCCGGCGAATACCTGCGTAAAGGTTCGCAGGTCTACATCGAAGGCAAACTGCAGACCCGCGAGTGGGAAAAAGACGGCATCAAGCGTTACACCACTGAAATCGTGGTCGACATGCAAGGCACCATGCAACTGCTGGGCGGCCGTCCACAGGGCGACCAACAGGGCCAGGGCGGTGGTAACAACTACCAACAATCCGCTCCGCGCCAACAGGCACCGCGTCCTCAGCAGTCGGCACCGCAACAGCGTTCGGCTCCGGCTCCACAGCAGGCTGCGCCGCAACCGGCTCCGGATTTCGACAGCTTTGATGACGATATCCCGTTCTAAGCATTCGTTAGACCGAACGGTATAAAAAAGCCCGTAGCGCTTACACGCTACGGGCTTTTTGTTTTTCGTATGTGGCGATTCAGCCCTTGGCGAACGCCAGCATGTCCGCGTTCACCTTCTCTTTATGGGTATCGGTCAGCCCATGGGGCGCGCCGGGGTAGACGAGCAACTGCGCATGCTCGATCAACCGCTTGCTCTCCAGGCCCGCAGCCTGAATCGGCACGATCTGGTCATCATCGCCGTGGAGGATCAGGGTCGGCACATCAAATTTCTTTAGATCCTCGCGGAAATCGGTTTCCGAGAATGCCTTGATGCTGTCAAGGGTGTTCTTGTGGCCGCCCATCATGCCTTGCATCCAGAACGAGTCGATCAGCCCCTGGGAGGATTTGGCGCCCGGACGGTTGAAACCGAAGAACGGACCGCCGGCAATGTCCTTGTAGAGTTGTGAGCGGTCGGCGATGGAGCCGGCGCGGATGCCGTCGAAGACTTCGATCGGCAAGCCCTTGGGGTTGCTTTCGGTTTTCAGCATCAGCGGTGGTACGGCGGAGATCAGTCCGGCCTTGGCCAGGCGTTTGGTGCCGTGACGGCCGATGTAACGGGCCACTTCACCGCCGCCGGTGGAAAAGCCGAAAAGAATCACGTCCTTGAGGTCCAGGTGTTCGATCAACTCCGCCAGGTCGTCGGCGTAGTGATCCATGTCGTTGCCGTCCCACGGCTGGCTGGATCGGCCATGGCCCCGACGATCGTGCGCGATGGCGCGGAAGCCGTTGTTGGCGAAGTGCAGCATCTGCGATTCCCAACTGTCGGCGCTCAAGGGCCAACCGTGGCTGAACACCACCGGTTGTCCGCTGCCCCAATCCTTGTAGTAAAGGGTGTTGCCTTCGCGAGTCGTCAGAGTAGCCATGTCGAACATCTCCAGAACGTAGCGTGGGTTGGGTGTTTACTGGTTGGCAGTCAGGAAGTCGTCGGTGGAGACCACACTGGCGTAGGCAAAGCCCAGGGCGGACATAAAGGCCGCATGCACGTGGGCTGCCGGAACGGTCAGGCCGTTGAATTCCAGGTCGCGGCTGGCACAGGCGTCGTGAATCACCGTGACGCTGTAGCCCAGATCATTGGCGGCGCGGGTAATGCCGTCGACACACATGTGGCTCATGCTGCCCACGACCACCAACTCCTTGATGCCTTTCTCATCGAGGATTGACTGTAGTTCGGTTTCGCGGAACGAGTTGACGAAGTGCTTGAGCACCACTGGCTCGTTGGCGCGGTTGAGGACTTTGGGATGCAGTTTGGCGCCTTCGGAGTTCGGGGTGAAAAACGGTGCATCCTCGGAGGTGAACTCGTGGCGGATGTGCACCACCGAATCACCTGCGTCGCGGAAGGCCTTGATCAGGCGCACGGCATTGTCCGCAGCGGCGTCGGCACCGACCAGCGGCCACTTGCCTTGGGGGAAGTAGTCGTTCTGGATATCGACTACGATGAGCGCTTGCTTGGCCATGACTGTTACCTCGAAGTGTGTGTTGGGTGTGGAATGAAGTATCAGGTTTAGCTGACATTCCGAGGATTGGCCGCACCGACAATAAGAGGGGGAAAACTGACAATGGACGCACAAAGGGCAATCGCCGAATTGGGGGTACTGATTTACCCCGGCGCGCAGATGGCGGCCGTGCATGGGTTGACGGACTTGTTCGGCGTGGCCAACCGGATCGCTGCCGAGCATCAGGCTGTGCAGTTGCCGTTGCTACGCGTCAGCCATTGGCAGGTCCGGGACGAGCAAGTGCCGGAGCGCGTCTTCGACAGCCAACCAGGGCCGGATCGCGCCATGGTGGCCGTGCTGATTCCGCCATCGATTGCCGGTTTCTCCGAAGGCCAGGCGCCGCAGGGTTTGATCCGCTGGTTGTGCGAACAACATGCCAGCGGTGCGACGCTGGGCGGAGTATGCGTAGGGTCGATCCTGCTGGCTGAAAGCGGTTTGCTCGACGGCCGCAGCGCCACCACGCACTGGACCTCTGCGAAAACCTTCGCCGAGCGTTACCCGGCCATCAAACTCAAGGCCGATACACCCATTGTCGATGACGGTGACTTGATTACCACTGCTGGATTGATGGCTTGGTCCGAGTTGGGTTTACGTCTGGTCGACCGCTTGCTCGGGCCGAGTATCGCCACCGGCACGGCGCGTTTTCTGGTGGTGGAGCACAGCGACAGTGCCAGTGAATGCGGCAGCAACTTTGCGCCGATCCTCAGCCATGGCGATGCATCGATCCTGAAAGTGCAGCACTGGTTGCAAAGCACCGGCGCGACCGATGTTTCATTGTCGGCGATGTCCGAGCGGGCAGGGCTGGAAGAGCGCACATTTCTGCGGCGTTTCCGTTCAGCCACCGGGCTCAAGCCCACCGAATACTGCCAACATCTGCGCGTGGGTAAGGCCCGAGAAATGCTCGAATTCACCAACGGCACCATCGATCACATTGCCTGGACTGTGGGTTATCAGGACCCCGGAGCATTTCGCTCGACCTTCAAGAAAATCACCGGGCTGGCGCCGAGTGATTATCGAACGCGGTTTGGTGTCACGCCGGCTAGCGCCACACGCTAGATGCCTCACCACAAACCCATGCAGGAGCGAGCTTGCTCGCGATAGCGGCTTAGCATTCAACATAGATGTTGACTGGCATTCCACCATCGCGAGCAAGCTCGCTCCTACAGGGGGTCGTGCAAAATGCCTGAACCTCAACAGGCTTCGTGCAGATTAAAACAGGCAAGTTGCCATCACGTTTTGCGCAACCCATTGATTTGAAAGCCATTGCACCCGCCTGGTCATTGGCGTGATCTCTGCACTCCCTATCACTACATTCATCACGCGCCGATTGAAGGGGGATGCATGACCCCGGCAAACCGCAAGAAACTGGTGGTCGCTCATTCGGTTAACGCCGACGCGCCGTTGCACGAAGTCGAGACCAACCGGGCACTCGCCCGTTGGCTCGCGCAAATACTCGGGCTCAAATACGCGGGCAGTTACAACGCCGACTTGCATGACGGAAAGGATCTGTATCTGTTGCCCACCCAAACCCTGGTCGGCGCCGCCGCAGCAAGAGCATTGGGGGTCGAGGGGCCAGACGATTTGTGGGGCGGTTATGTCGACCACGATTTCATCTGCACCAAGGCCATCAGCCACGGCTTGCTGAACCACAACGCTCGTGCACCTCAAGGTTGGGCGCCGTTGTTCTCCGAGCGGGTGCGCAGCGTGGTGCTCGACGGTCTCAGCGTGTTTTCCTTTGAAGATGCGCGGCCGGCAGCGGAACATCTGCTGTACAACGGGCCGATTCGCCTCAAGCCGATTCATGCCTGTGCGGGGCGCGGGCAGGAAGTGATCAAAAGCCTCGATCAATTCGACGACATCCTTGCCCGGCCAGACGCTAAAACCCTGTTCAACGAAGGCGTGGTACTGGAGCAGGATCTGGAGCAGGTCATCACCCACAGCGTGGGTCAGAGTTTTGTCGGCGACAAAGTACTGAGTTACTGCGGTGAGCAATACTTGACCGAAGACGCCCATGGCGAGCCGGTATACGGCGGCTCCGACCTGCTGGTGGTGCAGGGCGAGTATGACGATTTGCTGTTGCTCGACCTGGCTGAAGACGTGCGCCTGGCGATTGAGCAGGCCCAGGTATTCGACAGCGCTGCGAATGAAGCCTACCCCGGATTTTTTGCGTCGCGGCGCAACTACGACATCGCTCAGGGGGTGGACAGCAACGGTCGGCAACGCAGTGGCGTGCTCGAACAATCCTGGCGCCTGGGCGGGGCCAGCAGCGCCGAGGTCGCGGCATTGCAGAGTTTCATCAACGATCCGGACATGCGCGCCATTCGCGTGTCTGCCGTCGAGACCTACATCGACCAGCCGCTGCCGCCAAACGCCATTGAGGTGTATCGCGGCCCGGCTCAGGACAGTGATTTTCTACTCAAGTACGTAACGGTCAAATCCTATGACGGCTAGAAGCGAAAGCATTCAAATCGACATCGACGACGAACAGATGAGCGGGACCTTTCTCAGTCCAAAATCGAAAGTCCCCGGCGTGTTGTTTGTGCACGGCTGGGGCGGCAGTCAGGAGCGCGACCTGGAGCGGGCCAAAGGTATCGCCGGGCTGGGTTGTGTGTGCCTGACGTTTGATTTGCGCGGCCATACCGGGGGCACAGGCATTCCCTTGACCCGAGTGACGCGCGAGGACAATTTGCGGGACTTGCTGGCAGCCTATGATCGTTTGCTTGCGCATCCTGCGCTCGATACCTCGGCGATTGCCGTGGTCGGCACCAGTTACGGCGGCTACCTGGCTTCGATCCTTACGTCGCTCAGGCCGGTGCGCTGGTTGGCACTGCGGGTGCCGGCGCTGTATCGCGACGAAGAATGGCACACGCCTAAACGCGATCTGGACAAGCTCGATTTGTGCGATTACCGCAGTACCCTGGTGCGCGCCGACACAAACCGTGCGTTGCATGCGTGTTCGGCATTTACCGGAGATGTGTTGCTGGTGGAGTCCGAGACCGACGACTTTGTTCCCCACGCAACGATCATGAGTTATCGCGCGGCGTGTCAGCAGACGCATTCGCTGACGCACCGCATCATCGATGGTGCCGATCACGCCTTGAGCGACCCGGTTTCACAGCAGGCCTACACGTCGATCCTGGTGGACTGGATCACGGAGATGGTAGTGGGTGAACGGTTGAGCATTATTCAATCGAAATGATTTGAGGCGTTCTCGCGGATGCCTTCGCCGCTTGCTCGCGATGGCGTCCTGACTACCAACAACAATTCACTTGGGTTTCTTGCTGATCCGCAACGACTTGGCCTTGGCTTCGACGATCAGGTACATCACTAAGGTGATCAACAGCGGCAACAGAAAATAGATCGCCCGATATGCCAGCAATCCTGCCACCAGACTGCCCCGTGATGCCTCATGTTGCAGCAGCGCCACAAACACCGCTTCCAGCACGCCGAGCCCGGCGGGGATGTGCGTGATGACCCCGGCAATTGCGCTGATCAGCAATACACCCAGCACCAACGGGTAATCGAGCTTGCTCGGCAGCAGGGTGAAAATGACCGCTGCCATCAGCGACCAGTTCAGCGCGCCGAGGCACAGTTGCAGGATCGCCATGCGCAGCGACGGCAAATTGATTTCCACTCCACGAATCGACCATTCCCGACGACTGGAAAAACGGCAAGCCGCCAGGTATCCGGCACTCACCAGCAGCAACAACACTCCCACCGCTTGCAGCGCACCGCTGCTCAGTTTCCAGCCCGGTGGCATGCGCACCAATCCACTGCTGAACACCACGCCGGCGATCAGCATGTAGCCGATCCAGTTGGTCGCCAGGCTCAGGCCGAGGATTTTCGCGATGTTGCTCTTGCTCACCCCGAGGCGCGAGTACAGCCGATAACGCATGGCAATGCCACCGACCCAGGCACTCAAGTTGAGGTTGAAGGCGTAGCTGATGATGCCCACCGGGAGGATCTGTTTCCAGGTCAGGTCCTGACGGATGTAAGTGCGCCCGATCAGATCGAAACAGGCATACACCAGAAAACTCAGCACTGTCAGGGAGGACGCGATGATCAAGGTGCGCACTTTGAAATCGGCCAGGGTCTCGAGCACTTCGGCCCATTCGATGCGCTGGGCGAACATCGTCAACAACACAATCAGCGCCAGAAAAAACAACATGGTCAGCGGTTTTTTCCAACGGCTCCAGCGCGACTTGGCCGGGTGCTCGGTGTGGGACGTCGATCCGGTATCAGCGTGGCTCATGGTGATCGCTCCCGGTCGCAGGCGTGAAGGGTTTCAGGCGTGGTTTGTGCGCCGGTAGCCAACCGGCCCATGCCGGAAAATGCCGCAGAAAGTGAAATACCAGAAAGCCGACGGTCATGTGCCAGACCCGTCCGCGTGGCATTTTTTCGGGGGACATGATCTTGCAGTGATGGTCGCTGAGGTCTTCGAGTCGGTCGTACAGCTCACGGTTGAACTGGCGATCGCGAATCAGCACGTTGGCCTCAAGGTTCATCGACAGACTCAACGGGTCCAGATTGCTGGAGCCGACGGTGCTCCAGTCTTCGTCCACCAGCGCCACTTTGCCGTGCAGCGGTCGGTCGCAGTATTCGTAGATTTTTACCCCGGACTTGAGCAAGTAGTCGTAGGTCATGCGCGCCGCGAGCTTGGCCACCATCATGTCTGGTTGGCCTTGCAGGATCAGCCGCACATCGACGCCCCGGCGCGACGCGTTGCGAATTTCGCGCAACAGCCGATAACCCGGAAAGAAGTAGGCATTGGCGATCACCACCCGCCGTTGTGCAGTGCGCAACACCTGCCGATAGACCTCTTCAATGTCCGTCGGGTGTTCGCCGTTGTCGCGGTACACCAACCGCACTTGACCGTCATGATCGTTGATGGCCAGTTCGGAGCGCCGTTGTCGGCGCCTTTGCCACCAGTATTTGGCCCGCGCCGGGCGACCGCATTGCAGCAAGGCAAAGTGATGGATGTCAGCGACCACCGGCCCCTGTACTTCAACCGAATAATCCTGCTTGGCCTCAGGGCCGAAGTCAGCCAGATGATCGGCGGAAAAATTGATCCCGCCGATGAAGGCGACAGTCCCGTCCACCACCACGATTTTGCGATGCAAACGTCGGAACCAGTTGGTGCGGATGCCCAGGCGTTTCGGTGCCGGATCGAACATCTGCAAATGCACGCCCGCGCCGCTTAGAGCGGTGAGAAACCCGGTGCTCAATTCGCCGCAACCGAAGCCGTCGAGGCTGACGGTGGTGCGCACGCCCCTTTGTGCCGCTTCGATGAGGATCTGTTGCAGTTCGTTGCCAACCTTGTCTTCGAACAGAATGAAGGTTTCCAGCAGGATTTCGTTCTGGGCCTGACGCAACGCTTCGAACACTCGAGGAAAATACGCCTCGCCATTTTCCAGCAACTCGACTCGATTGCTGCCTTGCCAGCCGTATTCGACATCGACTGCTGTCGGCTCGCGTACCGGCGGCGCGGGGATGTGTTCAACCGTGGTTTTTTCCATCGACTGGCTGCTCATAGCTCGATCTCCACCGATAGCGGGACGTGGTCGGAAAGGTGGGACCAGGGCCGGCTTGCCAGCACCTGCGGATGGCTGGCCTTGAGGTGGCGCACGTAGATGCGGTCCAGACGCAAAGCCGGCAAACGTGCGGGAAAACTGCGCGCCGGTTTGCCATGATGTTCGGCAAAGACTTCGCGTAATCCGCTGGGTTTGAGCAACGCATCGGCGCGCTGGCGCCAGTCATTGAAGTCACCGGCAACGATTACCGGCGCGTCGTCTGGCAGCGCGTCCAGGCGTTGGGCCAACAGAGCGAGTTGCGCGTTGCGGTGGGTTTCCCGAAGGCCCAGGTGCACGCAGATGGCGTGCACCTCGCGACCGTCGCCGGGCAGGCGCAACACGCAATGCAGAATCCCGCGGTTTTCGTGACCGCTGATGGACACGTCGAGATTGTCATGACGAATAATCTGGAATTTCGACAGCAGCGCGTTGCCGTGATCGCCCGCCGGATAGACCGCGTTGCGCCCATAGGCGAACTGTGGCCAAAGGGTGTCGGCGAGGAATTCGTACTGCGGTATCGTCGGCCAATTGTTGTAGCGCTTTGGATGCTGCTCGTGGGTGCCATGGACTTCCTGCAAAAACACCACATCGGCGGACACACTGCGCACCGCTTCGCGCAGTTCCGGCAGGATGAAACGCCGATTGAGCGCGGTGAATCCTTTGTGGGTGTTGACCGTCAGCACCGTGAACCGACGCACTTGGGTGTCGATGCTGGACTGTTCGTCCGTCACGCCGACAGGCTCTGAAATGCTCATGACAACACGCCCTCCACAGCGGGCTCACCGGGAACGGTGTCCAGATCCTTGTCGAGGTGCAATCGCTCCAGTAAACGACGGGCATCGAAAGGCGCCCGGACTTTGATGTCGTTATCGAAATAGCAGAAGACTTCACGGGACTTGCGTGGCTTTGGCTTCAGGCGAGGTGCAATCAGCTGCGGATCGCTCGGTTGTCGGCCGTGCTGCCATGCTTCGATCCGGTCGCCCCAGCGCTGCAAGGCCTGCGGCGTGTAACCGCTGGCGTAGAGTTCTTCGGCGCCATGCAGTCGCAGATAGACAAAGTCGCTGGTGATGTCTTCGCGGTACGGCCATTTACCCGCGGTGTCGGCGATCACCAGGGCGGTGTTGTAGCGTTTGAGCAGGCGAATGAACGCCGGGTCGACAAAGCTCTCGTGGCGGATTTCCACGGCGTGGCGTAAACGCTTCTTTTTGTAGGCCTTCAGGCTGGCATGGCCGTTGACGTGGGCGTCATGCTGACGGGCGAGGGCGGCGGCTTGTTCGGTGTCGCGGGGCAGCTGGTCAAGGAAGGTCTCGAACAGCCCAGCGTCGAATTTGAAGTCAGGAGGGAACTGCCAGAGGATCGGTCCGAGCTTTTCTTTCAGCTCCAGTACCCCGGAGGCAAAGAAGTTCGCCAAGGGCTTGTGAACCTCCCGCAGGCGTCTGATGTGGGTGATGAAACGCGGGGCTTTGACGCTGAACACGAACTCGGCGGGCGTTTCGCCATACCACTGAGCGTAACGTTCCGGCCGCTGCAGGGCGTAAAACGATCCATTGATTTCGATGCTGTTGACCGCCCGTGAGGCGAATTGCAATTCTCGCTTCTGGGCCAGCCCCTTCGGGTAGAAATCCCCGCGCCAGGGCGTATACCGCCAACCTGAAATACCGATATGAATCGCCGCCATGTCGCCTCCGGTCCGATGCCCTGTCTTTGAAGGACTGCACGGTGGCGCCGAAAGTTTCGACGGGGCTACGGACGGTTGACCGCCGCTTGCAGCGTAGGAGCTGGCGCAGCATGCGTGCTAATGTCACCCGGCGAGTTTTTCGACGATGCATTGGCGGGCCAGGTGCGAACTTGTCCGGCATTTCTCGATCAGTTCCTTACAGTCACAGCCAACGGAGAGGGTGCTTTGATCGGGCTCAAGATCGCGACTTTACTGGGTGCACTGCTGTTTTTGGGCAGCGAGACGCTCGAAGCAGCGGCGATACCGGGATTGCCGGCTGCCGCCAGTACCGCCGCGACACCCGCGGCGCACCCAGAACCGCTGGTGCAGGGCGGATTGCTGGGCGCCATCAGTTCGAGCATTGACGAGGTCCAGAGCAAGCTCGACCTCAACGAGCACCTGGTCGACACCTGGCGCCTGCGCGCTGATCGGGCGGTGGATGAAGTCGATGAGCTGGTCAATCGTCCATCGGCTCGCTCGAGCTGGAGCGTCCTGGGGGATTTCCTTCTGCTGACCTGCGTCTGGGCTGGCGTATTTGCGCTGCTTTGGCTGGTCGGGCGCCTGTTGGCGCAACGTCTGGGTGCACATCGCTGGCTGCTCAGTCGCGAGCGTGGCCAAGCGTTGCTCGGCTACTTGTTGCCCTACGCAATTCCGGCGGTAGTCAGTTTGCCGCTGACGATATATGCCAGCCAGTTTTTGCAGGTTTCAGCGGGTCGGGCCCTGGCGCTGTGTTTTGCCTACGCGACGAGCGCCGGCGTTTTTGCCGCGTCATTGGTGATGTCGCTGGTGGTGGTGTTCAACGTCGGGCACAAGCGCCGGGCGGTGCGGATCATCCGAGAACACAGTCCCCGGCCGCTGTTCTCCATCGGTTTTCTGGTTGCCCTGAGCGATGCCCTGACCAGCCCGCAGATCGCCCATCAACTGGGTAATAACCTCACCAGCAGCGTCGCCGTTTTTACCGGGCTCGCCGCTTCAATTTCGTTTGGCTTGCTGGTGATCCGCATGCGTCGGCCGGTGGCTCATGTGATTCGGATTCTGCCGCTGGCCCAGCGCGTCAGCCAGCCGGCATTGCGTGAAACCCTGCGCATATTTTCCGGGCTCTGGTACTGGCCAATCCTGTTGATGGTGCTGGTATCGATCATCAACCTGATCGGCATTGGTGACGACAATCAGACTGTGCTGCGCAGCGCGCTGTTCACCACCGTGTTGCTGATTGCCACGGTGTTTCTCAGCACCACGCTGCATCATTTGTTCAAGGCACGCAGCGAATCGGATGTGCGGCGCGGCAGTGCCTACAAAGAGCGTTTCCTGAACCTGTCCCACGCGTTGTTGCGCATTGCCATGGCCGTCGTGTTCATCGATGTCCTGGGACGCATCTGGGGCGTGTCGTTGTTCGAGTTTGCGGTCAGTAACGCAGTGGGCCGAGCGATCAGCGATTCCCTGAGCCATATCGGTCTGATCTTCCTGGTGACGTGGATGGTCTGGGTGGTGCTCGACACGGCCATTCAGGAGGCCTTGAAACCACCGGCAAGCAAGCGCTCGGCGCGCCAGCCGAGTACACGGGTGAAAACCATCCTGCCGCTGTTGCGCAATGCGATCAAAATCATCCTGGTGGTGATCTGCGCAATCACCACCATGGCCAACCTGGGAATCAACGTTGCGCCGTTCCTGGCTGGTGCCGGGGTAGTGGGCCTGGCGATCGGTTTCGGTTCCCAGCAACTGGTGCAGGACGTGATCACCGGGTTGTTCATCATCATCGAAGACACCCTGTCCATCGGCGACTGGGTGGTGCTCGATTCCGGTCATGCCGGTACCGTCGAGGGCTTGACCATTCGCACCTTGCGCCTGCGTGACGGCAAGGGGTTCGTGCACTCGGTGCCGTTCGGCCAGATCAAGGCGGTGACCAACCAATCGCGGCAATTCGCCTATGCGTTTTTCTCGGTACAGTTCACCTATGACACGGATGTGGACAAGGCCATCGAGTTGATTCGCGAAGCCGGGCATTCGATCAGCAACGATCCCTTCCTGCGTTACAACCTGCAAGGGCCGCTGGATGTCTTCGGCGTCGACAAGATGGACCTCAACGGAGTGGTGCTGACCTCGCAATTCCGCACGGTGTCCGGCGGGCAATATGCGGTGAGCCGGGCGTTCAATCAGCGTTTGAAAAAACTTGTGGATAACAGTCCGTGGGTGCACTTCGCGCAGACTTATCCACAGCAGGCGCTGGTGCCGAGGCATCCAGTCGAGGCGCCGCCGCAGGTTGAGTCAGAGCCGGAGCATTCGGTATTGATGCCCGATGGGTCGCGGTCGCAGTAAGTCGTCCGGGAGGTTTTTGTTGGGTTTGAGGGCCCCTTCGCCAGCAAGCCGGCTCCTACAGGGATATGCGCAGGTACATCAACCAGTAGGAGCCGGCTTGCTGGCGAAGGGGCCAGCGCAAACGCCATCAATGCCGGATCAGCTTATTGCGCACCTCTTCGCTGGCTTGCTGATCAAGTTCCACCCAGAACAAAGGCTTGCCGGCAATCTCGGCAGCCACCGGCAGGCCATCGCGATACACCAGCCGATTGCTCGCCAGCGCCGGGACTTTCGCACCGGGCAACAGCGTGCCGGCGAGATTCAGCGGATCGACCCCGCAAACGGCGACGAGACTGCCATCCTTCGGTCGGCCCCGTACTTCTCGCAATAACGGAATCGCCTCGGGGAGCGCAAATTGCTCCCCCGCCAGGCCGCTGACAAACCGCCCGCCACGAATCTCGCCCCGAGCCTCCAGGCGATGAAAAGTGCGCAGCAGCTCGCGCCAGCTCGGCAGCCAGTCCGCCTCACGTTCCAGCAGGCGCCAGAACACCACGCCGTAGCGGCGCAGCAAGGTCATGGCAATGTGTTCCAGCGTATCGGCGGGTGTCGGCGCCGGACGTGGGTTATCCACAGCCGGCACGGCGGGAGCGCGACGCAACAGCGCCCATCGCCCCGCATCGTCCATGCCGCCGATGAAGGCCCCACGTCCGCGGTGACTGCTGCGGTTCTGCCGCTTGCTGGCCGGCGTAATCAGCGCGCGCAGTCCGGCGAAGCTGTCGGCGTTCACCAGTCCGGCGCCTACCAGTTCCTGCAAGGCGATTTCCAGTTCCGAACGCAGCAGATGGGCCTCGTGAATCAGCTCATCGAAAAACAGCGCGCCGTGCTGACTGAGGGCGGCGTGAACCTTTTGCGTTTTCGGTGACAGTTCACTGATTGGCGTCTGCTCGGTCAGCCCGCTCCAGAGCCCGACCTGACTGCGCGGCAGCAACACAATCGGTGTACTGCGCAACGCGGTGCCGGTGCCCTTGTTGCGCGCGCTCAGACGCGTCCACACCAGCCTGCCGCTACGGCACAGCTCATCGAGCCACAACGCCGAGTAATCCTTGATCCGCGCCGGCAGGATGTCGCTGTCCCACGCAGAAGCGGCGGCGGGGTAGCCTTCGAATTGGCTGACCACGACCGGCAACACGGCCGCGCCTTGACCCTGATTGGCACTGGACACATGCTGCCAATCGAACAGAAACCGCATGAAGTCCTGCAAAGCCACCGGCTCGATTTCCCGGCGCAGGCGCTTGACCGTGTAGCGATGAATACGTGCGAGCAAATGCCGCTCGCACCATTCTTCCTCTTGGGTGCCGGGGTTGAAACGTCCGCGCAGGACATAGCCCTCACGCTCCAGTTGCGCCAAGGCCTGGCTCACGACAGGGCCGGATAAGCCGAGGGGTTCGGCAATAGCATGCAGCGGTAGCGGTCCGAAGGCGCTGAGTCGCGCCCGGATCATGTCGACCAAGGCTTCGTCCCGCTCCCAGACTTCATCGAAACCCGGTAGCGCCAGCAAGGGTGGCGAACATTGTGCCTGTGGATAAATCGCCCTTAGACAGGTCAGCCGTTCCAACGCCAGCCACAACGATTGCACAGCGTTGATCTGCAAACGGCTGGCGCGACCGCTCTGGGCCAACGCGTTGAGCCAGTTGCGCCACTGCGGATTGACCTCGGCTTCTGCGTCAGTGATACACGCCAGGCTCATCAGCGCTTCATGCATTTCATCGATGCCCGTGGGCGCAGGCCAGGCTTCTTTGCGCACAGCGTTGATCGCCTCGGCATCCAGTGCACCGAGGTCGTCGGTCGATTGCGGGTCGCTCCAGCGCCGGTTGAGCACAGCTTGGGTGCGGCGCTCTTCCAGCGGCGCGTCGTCGAGAAAGGTGTAGGGCCGGGCGCTGAGAATTTCTGCTGCCAACGGGGAGGGCGCCGGCAGGTCGCGACTGATCAGACGCACCTCGCCGCGCTCCATGCGGCGCAGCAAGGCGAGCCAGCCTTCGCAGTCCATGGCGTCGTGCAGGCAATCGTCGAGGGTTTGTTCCACCAGCGGATGGTCAGGAATTTCCCGTTCGCCGGCGAGGTTTTCCACGCAAGCGATCTGATCGGGGAACACGCTGGCGATCAGGTCTTCGCTTTTCATTCGCTGGATTTGCGGCGCCACTTTGCGCCCGCCGCTGTAGCGCGGTAACGCCAGGGCCACCCCGGTATTCCAGCGCCAGCGTACGCCGAACAGCGGCGCGTCGAGCACAGCCTGAATCAGGAGGTGTTCGGCACTGTTGCTGTGGATATATCGCCAGACATCGTCCAGTTCGAAGCTGTGGCTGGTGGACAGCGACAGCACGATGGCGTCTTCGCTGGCGGCGGCCTGCAATTCGAAGTTGAAGGTGCGGCAGAAACGCTTGCGCAGGGCCAGACCCCAGGCGCGGTTGATGCGGCTGCCGAACGGCGTGTGAATGATCAGTTGTGTGCCACCGGACTCGTCGAAAAAGCGCTCCATCAGCAGCGTGTCTTGCGACGGCAGGGCGCCCAGGGTTTGACGCGCTGGAGCCAGGTAGTCCACCAGTTGTTCAGCGCTGGCGACGTTCAGGCCAAGGGTCTCGGTCAGCCAGTCGAGTGCCGGTTGCAAGTTGCCCGGCGTGCAGCCAAGCAACTTATCGAGGTGCGCTTGCAGGCGCGCTACCGCCCAAGACAATTCAGCGCTGCGCCCCGGTGCTTCGCCGAGCCAGAACGGAATGGTCGGTGGCTGACCCTGGGCGTCTTCGACCCGGACCTTGCCGGTTTCGACGCGCAGGATCCGATAGGACGTATTGCCCAACTGGAAGATATCGCCGGCGATGCTTTCCACCGCAAAGTCTTCGTTGATGGTGCCGATGTTCAGCCCTTGGGGCTCCAGCAGTACGCTGTAGTCAGCGTTGTCCGGAATCGTCCCGCCGCTGGTCACGGCGGTGAGTTTTGCGCCCCGGCGACCGCGCAGGGTGCGGGTCACGGCGTCGCGGTGCAGGTAGGCGCTACGGATGCCCTGACGCCCGTTGTAGCCCTCGGCGAGCATGTGCAGCAGCGCTTGATAATGCTTGTCGTCGAGTCCCGCATACGGCGACGCCCGGCGGAACATGTCCAGTAGCGCTTGCTCCTGCCATTCCTGGCAGCTGACTTCGGCGATGATCTGCTGCGCCAGTACATCCAGCGGTGCCTTGGGAATCGACAACGTGTCGAGCTCGCCCCGACGCACGCAGTCGAGCAGCGCGGAGCATTCGATCAGGTCGTCGCGGGTGGTGGCGAACAGTCGACCCTTGGGCGTGCCACCAACCTGGTGCCCGGAGCGACCGACTCGCTGCAGAAAACCGGCAATCGAACGTGGCGAGGCGATCTGGCACACCAGGTCGACGTCGCCGATATCGATCCCCAGCTCCAGCGATGCCGTGGCGATCAGCACTTGCAGGTCGCCGCGCTTGAGCCGCTGTTCGGCGTCGAGGCGAAACTCTTTGGCCAGGCTGCCGTGGTGGGCGGCCACGGCTTGCTTGCCCAGGCGTTCGCTGAGGTGACGACTGAGGCGCTCGGCCAGGCGCCGGGTGTTGACGAAAATCAGCGTGGTGCGGTGTTGCCGGGCGAGGGCGGCGAGACGGTCATAGACCAGTTCCCAGACATCGTTGGCCATCACCGCCGACAGCGGTACCGGAGGTACTTCGATGTCCAGATCACGGGGCCGGGCATGACCGATGTCGATGATCTCGCAAGGACGAT
This sequence comes from Pseudomonas sp. P1.8, assembly GCF_001269805.1. Classification (NCBI taxonomy): domain Bacteria; kingdom Pseudomonadati; phylum Pseudomonadota; class Gammaproteobacteria; order Pseudomonadales; family Pseudomonadaceae; genus Pseudomonas; species Pseudomonas sp. P1.8. Next base: position 251,600 of record NZ_LHVM01000022.1, on the reverse strand, counting down.
CACGACCCACCAGAAAACGCGAGACTGCCCCGATGGGTTTTTGCGTGGCCGACAGACCGATGCGCATCAGCGGTTCGGCGCACAGGGTCTGCAAGCGTTCAAGGCTCAGGGCCAGGTGACTGCCGCGTTTGCTGGCGGCGATGGCGTGGATCTCGTCGACGATCACCGTGCGGGTGGTTGCCAGCATCTGCCGGCCGGAGTCGGAACCCAGCAGCACGTAAAGCGATTCGGGGGTGGTGACGAGGATGTGCGGCGCCATCTTGCGCATCGCCGCGCGATCTTTCTGCGGGGTATCGCCGGTGCGAACGGCGGTGGCGATCTGCACCTCGGGCAGACCCATTGCACGCAATTGCTCGGTAATTCCGGCCAATGGGTTTTGCAGGTTGATCTGGATGTCGTTGGACAAGGCTTTGAGCGGCGAAACGTAAACCACCAGGGTTTCGTCAGGCAGGCCGCCAGGGCTTTCAAGGCCTCGGTGGACCAGATCGTCGATCACGGCGAGGAAGGCGGTGAGGGTCTTTCCGGAACCGGTGGGCGCGGCGATCAATGTCGAGCGGCGCTGGCGGATCAACGGCCACGCCCGGGCCTGGGCGGCGGTGACCGCAGGGAAGGTGTGGCTGAACCAGGCGCTGACGGCGGGGTGGAAGCCGTTCAGGGCACTGTCTGCGGGGATGGGCAGGTTCATGGGGCAATTTATGCGGGTGGGTGGGCCAAGATGCAAGTACCGCTGGGGATCTGGGCTTGCTGGCAATGGGGCCAGTAGCATCACCACAAATCCCGGACATCTACACTTTACGGATGACGGTTGCGCACTAAACCCGCAAAATGCAACGATTCGCGCAACTTTCAACGACATCGCCCGCAAGCGCTGTCGACAAACCATCGTTCCAATCAGACTGGGCCTGCTGACTCTATGCGAATGCGCCTTATGTTACTGGGCGGCGGAAATGCCCTTGGGCAGGCGCTGATTCGCCTCGGTGCAGAGGAAGACATCGGTTTCCTCGCCCCCCGCCCGCCACAAGATGGCTGGGATGCCGCGAGCCTGACGCAACTGCTCGACGACACGCGCCCGGACGCGTTGATCAACCTCGCCTATTACTTCGACTGGTTTCAGGCCGAAGCGGTCAGCGAACAACGCCTGGCCCGACAGGAACGGGCGATCGAGCGTCTGGCCGAACTGTGCCAGCACCACAATATCGTGCTGTTGCAACCTTCGAGCTATCGGGTGTTCGACGGCTCCCGCGCTACCGCCTACAGCGAAAAAGACGAACCACTGCCCCTGGGCCTGCGCGGTCAGGCGTTATGGCGGATCGAACAAAGTGTGCGTGCCACCTGCCCGCAACATGTATTGCTGCGTTTCGGCTGGCTGCTCGATGACAGCCCCGATGGGACCCTTGGCCGCTTCCTCGCCCGAGCCGAAAAGCCGGAAGAGCTGCTGATGGCCGATGATCGCCGCGGTAATCCAACGCCGGTAGACGACGCCGCTCGCGTGATCATTTCGGTGCTCAAACAACTCGATTGCTCCGCGCCGCTGTGGGGCACCTACCACTACGCCGGGCATGAGGCGACCACGCCGCTGGCGTTGGGGCAGGCAATTCTTACCGAAGCCCGCAACCTGCATGAGCTGGCCATCGAAGCGCCGACCGCCCAGGCTCATGCCACGCGTCCGGATGCCGCCGAAGAGCCGCAACACGCTGTGCTGGCCTGCAAGAAGATTCTCCACACTTTCGGGATCAAGCCACGCGCCTGGCGTGCGGCACTCCCCGGTCTACTGGACAGGTTCTATCGCCATGGCTGAAGGTCCCGTTTTAATCACCGGCGGTGCCGGTTTCATTGGCTCGCACCTGACCGATGCCCTGCTAGCCAAGGGCCATTCGGTGCGCGTTCTCGATGACTTGTCCACCGGCAAGCGCAGCAACCTGCCGCTGGATAATCCCAGGGTCGAGCTGATGGTGGGCGATGTTGCCGACGCAGCGCTGGTTGCCCGGGCGATGGTCGGTTGCAGTGCAGTGGCGCACCTGGCGGCCGTGGCCTCGGTGCAGGCCTCGGTGGACGATCCGGTGAAAACGCACCAGAGCAACTTCATCGGTACGCTGAACGTCTGCGAAGCCATGCGCCAGGCCGGGGTCAAACGCGTGTTGTTTGCCTCCAGCGCCGCGGTGTACGGCAATAACGGCGAAGGCGAGTCCATCGACGAAGACACGCCGAAAGCGCCGTTGACGCCTTATGCGTCGGACAAGCTGGCCAGCGAGCATTACCTGGATTTTTATCGACGCCAGCATGCGCTGGAGCCGGTGATCTTTCGTTTCTTCAATATCTTCGGCCCGCGCCAGGATCCGTCCTCGCCGTATTCCGGGGTGATCAGTATTTTCAGCGAGCGCGCGCAGAAAAGTCTGCCGATCACGGTGTTCGGTGATGGCGAGCAGACGCGTGATTTTGTCTACGTCGAAGACCTGGTCGATCTGCTGGTGCAAGCCATCGAAAAAAACCAGGTCGAATCGGGCGCAATCAACGTCGGCTGGAACCAGGCAACGACGCTAAAACAGTTGCTCGAAGCCCTTGAAACCGTGGTCGGTGAGTTGCCTCCCGTGAGCTACGGTCCGGCCCGTTGCGGTGACATTCGGCATTCCCGGGCGAACAACCGGCGGCTGTTGGAGCGCTTCAAAACCACCGAACAGACACCCATGAGTGTTGGCCTGGCGCGGTTGTTGGAACGATAAATCGTTTCAAGCGGACATGAAAAAGGCGCCTTTTTACAGGCGCCTTTTTCACGGCCGGAATTTACGTTACAACGTGCGCAATTCCTGTGGCAAGGGAGCTTGCTCCCGGTCGACCGCAATGCAGTCGCCATCAGTTCTAAGTCTGCTCACCACTAAGCCAGGTTCACCACCACGTGAACGTTCTTTAGAACTTGTAACCCAGACCGACCATGTAGATGAACGGGTCCACATCCACGTCCACACGTGCCCGGGTACCTGGGGCAATCGCGTTGTTTTCAACGGTGGCGCGGGTATCGATGTCGATGTAGCGCACCTGGGCGTTGATCATGACGTTGTCTGTCAGCATGTAGTCAGCACCGACCTGCCAGGCCATGCCCCAGGAGTTTTCCGCCTTGAAGTTGCTGAAGCCGGCGGCCTCGGCTTCGCTGCCCACATGTTCGTCGTAGATATAGGTGTAGTTGATGCCGCCGCCGACGTACGGCTGGAACGCCGACTTCGGATCCAGCGGGTAGTACACCAGGCTCAGGGTCGGTGGCAGGTGCTTGAGCGTGCCAAGTTTGCCGTTGGCCGCGCTCAGCGCTGTGCCCTTGAGTTTCACGTCATGCTCGAACGGTGTCGCTGCCAGCAGCTCGATACCCACGTGGTCGGTGAGCATGTAGGCGAAGTTCAAGCCCAATTGCGTGTCGCTGCTCAGGGTCGCCTTGCCACCCAGGTCGGCACCCGCCAGCGGGCCTTGATCGACCTTGACGTGGGAGCTGTCGGCTTCCGGGTTGACAGTGATTGCACCGGCGCGGATGAGAATGTCACCGGCCTCGTGGGCGTGGGCGAGCGGGGCTGCGAGCGCGAGGGCAACCATCGAGGCGCTGAGCAAGGACTTGTTCATGGGGGCTCCAGAGGACGTTAAAAATTTTCTATGACCAATGGTAGCGGGCTAATGAATTTCTGTTGTTGATGTAGCTCAATAAATTTGAAATGGATAGGTTTTATGGTGTTTTTGCTGGCCTCATTGCAAGCAGACTCGCGATGAGGCACTAACAGACAACACAAGGGCAGCGGATTCACTCCGGCAATTCATAGAGGTAAATCTTGTCCGCCCCCATTTGATATCCGGCATCCGCCAGCTCGCTGCTGGACGCCTGGACCTGCAATGCACCTTCGATCCAGTACGGTTGATACAGCTCGTCGACTTTCACCCCGACTTCACTCCTGACGTGCACGATCTGGTTCGACGGCGGTGGCGGCACATGGATGCAAGCGCCGAAATACGGCACCAGCAGAAACTCGGTGGTGCGTCCTTCTTCGTTCACTTCCAGCGGCACGATGTAGCCCGGCAAGCGGATGTTCTGACCGTCGAGCGCCTTGACCACCGGTGCGTTGGGCAGGTCTTGCCTGGCGGCCGGCGCCGATTCGGCCGACAACGCATCGCTCATCTTCGACAGATCGTGCAGCGGTGTCATGTTCGGTACTTCAACCGGCGCGTCAGGCGGAATCATTTCCGACCAGGTCAGGTCTTTGGGCTGTGCCGCCCACAGGGGCAGGGCGACCAGCATCAACAGCGCAAGTACAGCGCGGGGCATTTTCAACATCCTCATAAACGGATCGACAGACCATCGGCCAACGATTGGCGATAGGCGCGCCAGGCCGGCACGCAGCCCATCAGCAATGCGGCGCCAAGGATGCCACCGAGCAGCGTCCATTCATATTCGCTTGGCCAACTCAGCGGCAAAAACAGACCGTAATTGGCTTGCACGTACCCTTGGGCTGCGGCGATACACGCATAGAGCAGTGCTACGCCCGTCACGACGCCCGACAGCGCCAAGGCAAAAGCTTCCAGCACCAGCAACGTCGCGATGTGCCACGGGCGCGCCCCCACGGAGCGCAGGATCGCCATCTCCCGACGGCGTTCGTTGAGGCTGGTGAGAATCGCCGTGAGCATGCCGATCAAACCGGTCAGGACCACAAACAGCGAAACCACGAACAACGCTTTTTCCGCCGTGCCCATCAAACTCCACAGTTCTTGCAGCGCCACGCCCGGCAAGATCGCCAGCAACGGTTCACCACGGAATTCGTTGATGTCGCGCTGCAGGGCAAAGGTTGAAATCTTGTTGTTGAGGCCGAGCATGAACGCGGTGATCGCCTGCGGTTTCAGGTCCATGTTGCGCGCTTGATCAGCCGTGACGCGACCCTCGCCCCGGGCCGGCACGCCGTTGTGCCAGTCGATGTGGATCGCTTCCATGCCGCCGAGGCTGATGTGCAACGTGCGGTCGACCGGCGTGCCGGTGCGCTTGAGAATGCCGACCACGGTGAATGGCTTGTCGTCGTGCTTGACCAGGCTGATCGCTGCCACGCCGTGGGCCAGCACCAGTTTGTCGCCCGGTTTGTAATGCAGCGCTTCGGCCACTTCGGCGCCAAGCACCACTTCGAACGGATCGGTTTGGAAGGCCCGGCCATCGCTCAGTTGCAGGTGCTGCTGGCGGCCGTACTGGTAATGCTCGAAGTAGGCTTCGGTGGTGCCCATCACCCGATAACCGCGATGGGAATCGCCGAGGGACATCGGGATCGCCCATTTCACTTTCGGGTTGTTGGCGAAATGCTCGAAGCTGTCCCAACGGATGTTGTTGGTGGCGTTGCCGATGCGGAACACCGAATACAGCAGCAGATTCACCGAGCCCGAACGGGCGCCAACGATCAGGTCGGTGCCGCTGATGGTGTTGGCGAAACTGGCTTTGGCCTCGGTGCGCACACGCTCGACGGCCAGCAGCAGGCACACCGACAAGGCAATGGCGAACGCGGTGAGGATCGCAGTGAAGCGGCGGTTAGCCAGGCTGGCCATGGCTAGACGGAACAAATACATCTCAGACCTCGGACGGGGTGGCGGCGCGATTGAGTTCGGCCAGCGACAGGTTGCGGTCGAACAGCGGTGCCAGGCTCTGGTCATGGCTGACGAACAACAGGCTCGAGCCAGCCTCGCGGCACTCGGCGAACAGCAGGCGAATGAAGTTCTCGCGGGCGTCGTAATCCAGCGCCGAGGTTGGCTCATCGGCAATGACCAGCTCGGGCTGTCCGATCAATGCCCGTGCGGCGGCGACCCGTTGTTGCTGGCCGATGGACAACGAATCGGCGCGCCGACCGAGGATGTTTTCATCCTTCAAGCCCAAGTGGGCGAGCAGGGTGGCCGCCGCTTTATCGACACTGCCGTGACGCTGTCTGGCCCGCTCGGCACGCAGTTTCGAGAAGTGGCAGGGCAGCTCGACATTCTCGCGCACCGACAGAAACGGCAGCAGGTTGAACTGCTGGAAGATGTAGCCGGTGTGATCGACGCGAAAGTGATCGCGAGCGCCGGCCGAGAGTTGCGTCAGTTCCTGGCCGAGCAGGCGGATACTGCCGTGATCAGGCTTTTGCACGCCGCCGAGCAGCCCGAGCAGGGTGGTCTTGCCACTGCCGCTGGGGCCTTTGAGGAACAGGGTTTCCCCGCGCTCCAGGACAAAGACCGGAATGTCCAGCAGTGGCGGGTGACCGGGCCAGCTGAAGCCCAGGTCGGACAGTTCGATGAGTGGTTGGGTCATTTAGCCGATTTCATGGGTGTTGATTGACCTGTGTAGGAGCTGCCGCAGGCTGCGATCTTTTGATCTTTTGATCTTTTGATCTTTTGATCTTTTGATCTTTGAAGGTCAAAAGATCGCAGCCTCGTTTCACGCCGCAGCTCCTACAGGGCGATCTTCGGTGAGTTTAGAATTTGAGAGCAGCCGCTTTGGCCGCCACATCAACCCCTTGCTGCCCGCTCGGGCCGATCAGTTGTACCTGAATTTTTTGGGTGGCCGGGAACGTGTTGAAAATGTTCGCCAGATCCAGGGTCTTCAGTGCGTCGGGCGTAGCGCAGGTGAGTTGGTAACGGGCGTGGATTTCGCTGTGGTCGTGGTGATGTTCGCCTTCATCGTGATCCTCGTCGGCATCTGGTTTGTCGCCGAACAATGGGCTTTCCAGTGCCTGATTTTCCACCACGCACCCAGCGGCTTTCGGCAAGTTGAACAGCGCCAATGGTGATTCAAGCTGAGCACGTACGGTCGCGACTTTGGCTTTATCGGCATCGCTGGTGGCGGCGTGTTCGAAGCCCACCAGGTTCATCGCCGGGCTTTCCAGTTCCAGTTGCAGCGTTTGCCCATCCAGTGCCGCGTTCAAGCGACCGACGCCATGCTCGTGGGCGCCGAGGCTGCCGTGCTCATGGTCATGTTCATCAGCGGCGTGGGCGCCAGCCAGCGGCAGCAAGGCAAACGGCAAGGCGAGAAGCAGGCGGCGCATGGCGAGTCTCCAAACAGTAAAATGAATAAAATGTTATGTAATCTTATAACGTAAGTGCAGAGAGTTTGACTGTCTGCTTGGCGTTGCACAAGTCCCATGGGAGCATGCAAGCGAAGAAATGTGCGGGAGCGGAGTTATGTTGCGAATTCGCGGAAGCATCGGCGAATGGCCGGTGGATTTGACCCTGGAAATGGATGACAGCGACTGGGCACGGCTGGGTGCGCAGTTGCAGGTGGAGAAAACCGCCGTCAGCACGCCTGCGGCGAAACCGCTGAATCAGGACGAGGCACTGTGGCAGGTTGCCAAGGACTTGTTGCGCAAGGCCGGGCAATTGAGCGGGCCGCAGCTGCTTGATCAGCTCGAAGGGCTGGCCGGCAGCGCGGCGGCAGGCAAGCGACTGTTGGTGCGTTTGCGCCACAGTCCGCAAGTCAAAGTGGTGAGTGGTGGGGACACGCCGCTTTACAGTTGGATCGAATAAACCGCAAAACATCGCAGCCTGCGGCAGCTCCTACAGGGTTTACATTCCTCTGTAGGAGCTGCCGCAGGCTGCGATCTTTGGACTTTTAATAAAGCGCAGCAAACAGTTTGCGACGGTACGTGCTCACCAACGGATGATCGCTGCCCAGCAGGTCGAACACTTGCAGCAAGGTCTTGTGCGGCAAGCCTTCGCTGTAGCTGCGGTTGCGGATGAACAATTTCAGCAAAGCATCCAGCGCGGCGTCGTATTGCTGACGGGCCAGCTGCTGGATCGCCAGTTGATAAACCGCTTCATCGTCCAGGGGGTTTTTCGCCAGGCGAGCTTTCAGGTCAGCGGCGTCCGGCAGGTCCCGGGCCAGGCCGAGGAACTTGATCTGCGCCTTGGCGCCGGCCAGTGCGGCTTTGTGTTCGTCGCTTTTGACGGCATCCAGCACGGCTTGAGCTTCGCCCAATTCACCGCGTTCGGTCAGGCAGCGGGCGTAGAGGATAAGCGCCCTGGCGTTGGTGTTGTCCTCGCCCAACAGCACTTTGAGGATGGCTTCGGCATCGGCGAAGCGGCTGTCATCAAACAACGCCTGAGCCTGCTCGAGCGGGTCGGCGGCGGCTGGCGGGGGCATCTGTACGTGGGGTTCGAGCAAGGCGCGCACGGCCGATTCCGGCTGAGCACCGGCAAAACCGTCTACCGGCTGGCCATCCTTGAACAGCACCACGGTCGGCAGGCTGCGAATGCCGAAGCGGGCAACGATGTCTTGCTCCAGGTCGCAGTTGACCTTGGCCAGCAGCAACTCACCCTGATAGCTCTCGGCGATGGTCTGAAGCAGTGGCATCAGCACTTTGCACGGCGCGCACCATTCGGCCCAGAAATCCACCAGCACCGGTTTGTGAAAGGAGTTCTCGATCACTGACTGGTCGAAATCGGCAGTCGTGGCGTCAAAGATGTACGGCGTTTCCTGACTCATGGGCAATCTCGTAAAAGCGTGAATGTGCTCACTATAAGGGCTGGCGTAAAAGATCGCAGCCTTCGGCAGCTCCTACGGCTAAACCGCATTCCCCCTGTAGGAGCTGCCGAAGGCTGCGATCTTTCAACGGTTTCAAATACGTCGTGCGTGATACAGGCTCACATGCCGGAACTCTTCCGGCTCGGCCAGATCCGGCAAAGTCATGGCTTCGAGCATTTCAATGCGCCGGTACAACGGATGGCGAAAATCCCTGACCCGCGAATCCGCCACCAGGGCTTCGCGCCCGCGACTGAGAAACTCATCGAGCAGCGGCAGGTTCGCCCGGTCGTACAACACGTCCGCCACCAGAATCAGATCGAAGCGATCGTCCTCGGCGAAAAAATCCGTGGAGTAATTGAGCTGCACGTCATTGAGCTCGGCATTGGCCCGACAGGCGGCAATCGCCAGCGGATCAAGGTCGCAAGCCACGACTTCGAGCGCCCCGGCCTTGACCGCAGCAATACCTGCCACGCCAGAACCGGCGCCAAAATCCAGCACTCGCTTGCCTTTGACCCAATGCGGGTTTTCGGCGAGATAGCGGGCTACGGCCAGACCACTGGCCCAGCAGAAACTCCAGTACGGCGGCTCATGCAGGATGCGCCGGGTTTCTTCCGGGCTAAAGGCACGGTCCATGTTGTCGCCGTCGATCAGCCACAACTTCAGCTCGGTTCCCGGCAGCCCGCACGCCACCAGTTGCGCATCGCCCAACAGTTCACCCAAGGCCTGTTGCAGGTCTGGCGGTGCACTCATGGGGCTTTGACGAACTGCAATTGGCCCACGGCCTGGGTCGTCGGCTGCGTGATCGTTCGCGACGGCAGATGCAGGATCAGTTGCCCGGACTGACTGGCGCGGCCACGCAATTCAACGCGGGCACCGGTCGGAAAGGATTCAGGATTGAAGCGCAGGCGAAACGGCAAGGCCTGATTGGTGCCGATCAGGCTGGAGCTGGCGAGCAATTGTTGTGGCCGATCCTTGTCATCGATCACCAGCAGTGCGAGTTCGACTTCGGCGCCGGCCGGTACACCTTGCAGGGTGCCGCTCAATTCACGCTGATACGCCGGCAGCGGGCCGAGTTCAGCCGCTTCCCGAGCTTTTTTCTGCGCTTGCTGCGGTGCGGGACCGGGTGTCGGCGGCTGGGGCTGGGGTGAATCGCTGCTGCAGGCCACCAACAGGCCGAAAAGACTGAGCAAAACGAGCGGACGTAACGACATTGGCGGCTCCGGAAAGATGAAATCCATGGATCAAGTGATCATCCCGTCTGTATACCGCAAACCCTATGGCTTGTCTTGCCACAGGGATGCGCTACCATGGCCCTCCCTTTTTTTGTTGCCTGCCACCATGCACTGTCCCTTCTGCGGTGCCAACGACACCAAGGTCATCGACTCGCGTCTGGTCGCCGAGGGCGAACAGGTTCGCCGCCGGCGTGAATGCCTGGCCTGCGGCGAGCGTTTCACGACGTTCGAGACGGCTGAACTGGTGTTGCCGCGCCTGATCAAAACCGACGGCAGTCGCCAGCCGTTCGACGAAGAAAAACTGCGCGCCGGTATGCAGCGGGCGCTGGAGAAGCGCCCGGTGAGTGTCGAGCGCCTCGAATCGTCGCTGGTGCACATCAAACACAAACTGCGCGCCACCGGCGAACGCGAGGTCAAATCCCTCGTGGTCGGTGAACTGGTGATGGCCGAGCTGCAAAAACTCGACGAAGTCGCCTATATCCGCTTCGCTTCGGTGTATCGCCGCTTCCAGGACCTCAACGAGTTCCGCGAAGAGATCGATCGCCTGGCCCGTGAGCCGGTGAAAGAATGAGCACGCCTACCGAACAAGCCATCCTCGACGCGCATTTCATGGCCCGCGCCCTGGAACTGGCGCGCAAGGGTCACTACACGACGCACCCCAATCCTCGGGTTGGCTGCGTGATCGTGCGTGACGGGCAGATTGTTGGCGAAGGCTGGCATGTCCGTGCCGGTGAGCCCCACGCCGAAGTCCACGCCCTGCGCGCGGCGGGCGAGCAGGCTCGAGGCGCCACCGCATACGTGACGCTGGAACCGTGCAGCCACCACGGCCGCACGCCACCCTGCGCCGATGCGCTGGTCAATGCCGGCGTGGCGCGGGTGGTCGCGGCGATGCAGGACCCGAACCCGGAAGTCGCCGGTCGTGGTCTGCAACGCCTGGAGCAGGTCGGTATCGCCACCGAAAGCGGCGTGCTGGAAAGTGAAGCGCGCAAGCTCAATCAGGGCTTCCTGAAACGCATGGAACACGGCTTGCCGTTCGTGCGGGTCAAACTGGCGATGAGTCTGGACGGCCGCACTGCGATGGAAAGCGGCGAAAGCCAATGGATCACCGGCCCGGCGGCGCGTTCGGCGGTTCAGCGCCTGCGCGCCCAGGCCAGCGTGGTGCTGACCGGTGCCGACACGGTATTGGCGGACCACGCCCGTTTGACCGTACGCGCCGAAGAGCTCGGTCTGGATGCCGAACAAACAGCATTGGCCATGAGTCGACCGCCGCTTCGTGTGTTGGTCGACGGGCGTTTGCGCGTGCCGCTGGATGCGCCGTTCTTCAAGGCTGGCCCAGCGCTGGTTGCCACCTGCGTAGCGGTGGAAGAGCAGTATGCAAACGGCCCGGAATGCCTGATCGTGCCCGGCTACGATGGTCAGGTCGATTTGCGACAGCTGCTGGTCGAGCTTGCCAATCGTGACGTCAATGAAGTGTTGGTCGAGGCCGGCCCGCGGTTGGCGGGCGCCTTTGCCCAACTCGGTCTGGTGGACGAGTTCCAGATCTTCATCGCCGGCAAGTTCATGGGCTCTTCTGCACGACCGTTGCTGGACTGGCCGCTCGCCCAGATGAAGGATGCGCCCGAGCTCAAAATTACTGAAATTCGCGCAGTGGGCGATGACTGGCGAGTCATCGCCATTCCTTTGTCAACCGCGAGCGTATAATTCCCGGCCATCGCTTTAGCGCTGGCTTTGTTCTCGAGGAGAACCCCATGTTCACCGGCATCATCGAATCCATCGGCAGTATCCGTGCACTGACCCCAAAGGGCGGTGATGTGCGGGTTCACGTCGAAACCGGCAAGCTCGACCTGAGCGACGTCAAACTGGGCGACAGCATCGCGGTCAACGGCGTGTGCCTGACTGCTGTCGAACTTCCGGGCAATGGCTTTGCGGCCGACGTCAGTCGCGAAACCCTCGACTGCACCGCCATGAACGACCTGAAAAGCGGTAGCCCGGTCAATCTGGAAAAAGCCCTGACCCCGACCACTCGCCTCGGCGGGCATCTGGTCAGTGGTCACGTCGACGGCGTGGGCGAAGTGGTTGCCCGTACCGAGAACGCGCGGGCTGTGGAATTCCGCATCCGCGCGCCGAAGGACCTGGCCAAGTACATCGCCCATAAAGGCTCGATCACCGTCGACGGCACCAGCCTGACCGTGAACGCAGTCGATGGCGCCGAGTTCCTGCTGACCATCATTCCCCACACCCTGAGCGAAACCATCATGGCGTCGTACCAGCCGGGTCGCCGGGTGAACCTGGAAGTGGACTTGCTGGCTCGTTACCTGGAGCGCTTGCTGCTGGGAGACAAAGCCGCAGAGCCGACCTCCGGTAACATCACTGAAAGCTTTTTGGCCGCCAACGGCTACCTAAAATCCTGACCCAAGGGGGTGCCTTGTGGCGCTCAATAGCATCGAAGAACTGGTTGAAGACATCCGCCAAGGCAAGATGGTCATCCTCATGGATGACGAAGATCGCGAGAACGAAGGCGACCTGATCATGGCCGCCGAGTGCTGCCAGCCCGAGCACATCAACTTCATGGCCAAGCACGCCCGTGGCCTGATCTGCATGCCGATGAGCCGCGAGCGCTGCGAACTGCTCAAGTTGCCATTGATGGCGCCGCGCAACGGTTCGGGTTTCGGTACCAAGTTCACCGTGTCCATCGAAGCGGCCACCGGCGTGACCACCGGCATCTCCGCCGCCGACCGCGCACGCACCGTGCAAGCGGCCGCCGCCCGTGATGCCAAGGCTGATGATATCGTCAGCCCTGGCCACATCTTCCCGTTGATGGCCCAGGCTGGCGGTACGCTGGCCCGCGCTGGCCACACCGAAGCGGCCTGCGACCTGGCGCGCATGGCCGGTTTCGAGCCGAGCGGCGTGATCTGCGAAGTGATGAACGACGACGGCACAATGTCCCGTCGGGCAGAACTGGAAGCTTTTGCTGCCGAGCACAACATCAAGATCGGCACCATCGCCGACCTGATTCACTACCGGATGATCCACGAACGTACCGTTCAGCGGATTGCCGAGCAGCCACTGGACAGCGAACTGGGCCAATTCAACCTGGTGACCTATCGTGATTCGGTAGAGGGCGATGTGCACATGGCACTGACCCTGGGCAATGTCTGCGCCGAAGAACCGACCCTGGTTCGCGTGCACAACATGGACCCGCTGCGCGACCTGTTGATGGTCAAACAACCGGGCCGCTGGAGCCTGCGCGCCGCCATGGCCAAGGTTGCCGAGGCTGGCAGCGGTGTGGTGCTGTTGCTCGGTCATCCGCTCGATGGCGACGTATTGCTTGCGCACATCCGCGAAACTGCCGACCAGCAAGCGGTGAAAAAACCGACCACCTACAGCACCGTGGGAGCCGGCTCGCAGATCCTGCGTGACTTGGGCGTGCGCAAAATGCGCCTGATGTCGGCACCGATGAAATTTAATGCGATATCCGGTTTCGATCTGGAAGTTGTAGAATACGTGCCCTCCGAATAATGACCGGTTGTTTGCGGCCTTGAATTCGCGGTTCAAATATCACTGAGGGATGCGTACGAGACGCGTCCCGGCTCTTTAAGAGATCTAACGAATGACCCTGAAGACCATCGAAGGTACCTTCATCGCCCCTAAAGGCCGCTACGCTTTGGTAGTGGGCCGTTTCAACAGCTTCGTTGTTGAAAGCCTGGTCAGCGGTGCTGTTGATGCCCTGGTTCGCCACGGCGTGAGCGAAAGCGACATCACTATCATCCGCGCACCTGGCGCCTTCGAAATCCCGCTGGTTGCGCAGAAAGTCGCTCAGAAAGGCGAGTTCGCGGCAATCATCGCCCTGGGCGCGGTCATTCGTGGCGGCACTCCGCACTTCGAATACGTGGCTGGCGAGTGCACCAAGGGCCTGGCCCAGGTGTCCATGGAATTCGGCGTCCCGGTCGCTTTCGGCGTCCTGACCGTTGATTCCATCGAACAAGCCATTGAACGTTCCGGCACCAAGGCCGGTAACAAAGGTGCTGAAGCTGCCCTGTCCGCTCTGGAAATGGTCAGCCTGCTGGCGCAGTTGGAGGCCAAGTGATTAGCGACGAAAGCGATCGTTTCAACCCGCGCGATCCAAAGCCTGCGGATGCCGGCAAGCCATCGAAAAGCGTCAAGCGTCGCGAAGCTCGTCAGCTCGCGACTCAGGCGCTGTACCAATGGCACATGGCCAAGCAGTCGTTGAACGAGATCGAAGCGCAGTTTCGGGTCGATAACGATTTCAGTGATGTCGATGGCGCGTACTTCCGCGAGATCCTGCATGGGGTTCCGCAGTTCAAGACCGAAATCGACACCGCACTCACGCCTTGCCTCGATTTGACCATCGAAGAGCTGGATCCGGTTGAGCTGGCGGTTCTGCGCCTGTCGACCTGGGAACTGCTCAAGCGCGTCGATGTGCCGTACCGCGTTGTGATCAACGAAGGTATCGAACTGGCCAAGGTCTTCGGTTCCACCGACGGCCACAAGTTCGTCAACGGTGTGCTCGACAAGCTGGCCCCGCGTCTGCGTGAAGCTGAAGTCAAGGCGTTCAAGCGCTAACCAGCGCTTGGATCTGCGATGGGTGAGTTTGAGCTGATCCGCCATTTTTTCGCCGCCGCGCCTTGTGCGCAGGGCGGCGAGGGCGTTGCCCTCGGGATCGGCGATGACTGCGCCTTGCTGGCTGTTCCCCCGGGGGAACAGTTGGCGATTTCTACCGATACGCTGGTAGCCGGTGTGCATTTCGCCGACCCCTGCGATCCGTTTTTGCTCGGTCAGCGCTCGCTGGCCGTCGCGGTCAGCGACCTGGCCGCCATGGGCGCCACGCCCATTGCCTTTACCCTTGCCCTGACCTTGCCGACGGTGACAGCCGAATGGCTGCAAGCCTATGCCCGTGGTTTGAATCAAATGGCGCAAAGTTGTGGTGTGGCATTGGTCGGTGGTGATACCACCCGTGGGCCGTTGAGCCTGACCATGACGGTGTTCGGTCGTGTGCCGGGTGGGTTGGCGTTGACACGCAGCGGTGCGCAACCGGGCGATCTGCTGTGCGTGGGCGGTAATCTGGGCAACGCCGCCGGTGCGTTGCCCTTGGTGCTCGGTCAGCGCACAGCCAGGCCTGACATCGCCGAGCCGTTGCTAGCGCATTACTGGTCGCCGCAACCGCAGCTCGGTTTGGGACAGGCTTTACGCGGCAAGGCCACGTCGGCAATGGATATCTCTGACGGCCTGCTCGCGGATTGCGGGCATATCGCGCTGGCCTCGAAGGTTGGTATCCGCATCGAGCGGGACCGCTTGCCACTGTCGCAGGCCCTGGTCGCATTTGTCGGTTTCTTTGACGCACAAGTGGCGGCCCTGAGCGGCGGTGACGATTACGTACTGGCCTTCACCCTACCGTCCGTCGAGTTACCCGGTTTGCTTGCCGATGGCTGGCCGATCCATGTGATCGGGCGGGTAGTGACGGGGCAGGGCGTGACGTTGCTGGATGCCGACGGGCAAGACATCACCCCGCAAATCCGGGGCTATCAACATTTTCGGGAGTCACCGTGACAGATCACCCCAAACAGGTTCCGGCAGAGTTCGTACCGCCGTCGGTCTGGCGCAATCCTTGGCATTTCCTCGCGTTCGGCTTCGGCTCAGGCACCTTGCCAAAAGCGCCGGGCACTTGGGGCTCGTTAGTTGCGCTACCCTTTATACCGGTATGGCAGATGCTACCGGATTGGGGTTACTGGCTAATGCTGGGCATCACCATGCTGTTCGGCTTCTGGCTGTGCGGCAAGGTGGCCGATGATTTACGCGTACACGACCACGAAGGCATCGTCTGGGACGAAATGGTCGGGATGTGGATTACCCTGTGGCTGGTGCCGGAAGGTTGGCAGTGGTTACTCGCGGGTTTTCTGATGTTCCGCTTCTTCGATATTCTCAAGCCGTGGCCGATTCGCTGGATTGACCGGCATGTGCACGGTGGCGTCGGGATCATGCTCGATGATGTATTGGCCGGGGTGTTTGCCTGGCTGGCGATGCAAGGGTTGGTATGGATATTCGCCTGACCTGGGCAGGTCATCAGGCGTCAAGTGGGAGAACTAGGGATGGCTCGACACGGGTTGGTGGTGATGGTATTCGCCTTTTTTTGCTCACTCGCTCAAGCGGGAGAGGCTGAGACGACTCCGTCCGTAATTCACCTGGCCAGCGAAGATTGGGAAGACTACACCGCTGCCGATGGCCATGGATTGGGTTGGGACGTGCTGCGGCATGTCTTCGAACCGGCGGGTGTCAAAGTGGACATTCGTTCCGAGCCCTATGTACGTTCAATGGGCCTGGCCGAGCGTGGTGAGGTCGATGCCTGCGTCGGCTCTTATGGCAACGAATCCAAAGGCGTGCTTTATCCCCGCTGGAATTTCGACACCGATCATATCTATGCCTTGGGATTGGCGAGCAGCCCGGTGCCAACCCCTGAAACCCTGGGCAATTATCGGCTGGCGTGGGTCCGCGGTTACGATTTTCAGGATTACCTGCCCAACGTGCACCGCTATGACGAAGTGATCCGGCGCACCGGTATCGTGTCGATGCTGACTCACAATCGCGCGGACTTTTATATCGATGCCCTGACCGAGGTCGATTTCGTTCTCAATCGGGCCAAGGATCCGTCGCAGTTGCGCCGTACCCATATCGCCGAGTTGCCGCTGTATCTGTGTTTTGCCAAGACCGACAAAGCCCGCACGCTGATGGCGTTGTTCGATCAGCGCATGGAGCAACTGGTGAAAAACGGCGAACTCAAACCGATCTTTGAGCGCTGGAAGCAGCCGTATCCGTTTGACGACCATTAAATGTAGGAGCTGCCGAAGGCTGCGATCTTTTGATCTTGACGCTTTAGGATCTAAAGATCGCAGCCTTCGGCAGCTCCTACCTTGATGGCAGATCTATAGATATCAAACTTTTTGATGGTTATCGCCGATAATTCAGCCTAAGCGTCCTCCGGATCCTGCTGTTACAATGCCCGCTTTATGCGAACTTCAGATTCTTTAGATCAGGAGCACACCGGTGCCTGTCGTTTTTGTCGCCGCTTCCAAGCTGCCAACGCCTTTTGCGCAATTCACCATGCACGGCTTTCTCGATGAAGCCACCGGCCGGGAGCACGTCGTATTGAGCCTGGGTGAGTTCGACGACGGTGCCCCGGTACTCGGCCGGTTGCACTCCGAATGCCTGACGGGCGATGCCTTGTTCAGCCAGCGTTGCGACTGCGGCTCGCAACTGGAGGCCGCCTTGCAGGCTATCGCCCGTGAGGGTCGTGGCGTATTGCTCTACTTGCGTCAGGAAGGCCGTGGCATTGGCCTGCTGAACAAGATCCGTGCCTATGAATTGCAAGACGGCGGTGCCGACACCGTTGAGGCCAACGAGCGTCTGGGTTTTGCCGCTGATCAGCGTGACTACGCCATGTGCCTGCCGATGCTGGAGCATCTGGGCGTGAAATCCCTGCGCCTGATGACCAACAACCCGCGCAAGGTCAAAGCCTTGACCGACATGGGAATCGTGGTTGCCGAGCGGGTGCCGCTGCACACCGGTCACAATCCGCACAACCGCCTCTACCTGGCGACCAAGGCCAGCAAACTCGACCACATGATGGGCAATGAACATCAGGGCGAGGTAGACCGGGCGTGACCCGCGGTCAGGTACGGCGGCGACTGTCAGTCAGCTGGTGGCAATACCTGGCGCTGGCCTTGTTGCCTCTCTTTGTGATCAATGCGGTGTTTGGCCAGAGCGAGGCGATCCTGCCGGTGCTGGCGATGCCGCTGTTCATCGCTGGCGTGGCCTCGATGTTTGTCAGCCTGAAATTTTTCGGTGCCTACAAACACGCGCTGATCGCCACTCAGAAAGCTCTCGACTCCCCTGAAGAGCCCGCCGCATGGATCAGCCTGGCCGCCAAGCGCCGCACAGCCTTTCTCGCCGCCGGCCTTCCGGCATGGATCGGTGCGCTGGCGGTGTTCGTCGGTCTCGAGGCGGTGCCACTGATGCTGCTGGCGCTGTCGACCGCCGTGCTGTTCTACCTCTATCGTATTCCGCGTCAACTCGGTTGATGCGTCCTGTCTGGCTGGCAGTTTTGCTGCTGGCCATCAGCGGTCCGGCAGCGGCTGTCGAGCGCGTTGTCAGCCTTGCGCCTTCCCTGTCTGAAATTGTCGTTGAACTGGATTCGGCAGACCTTCTGGTCGGTGTCCTGGATGCGGGCGAACGTCCTGCCGAACTCAAGGACTTGCCCTCAGTGGGTCGTTACGGTCAGCTGGACATGGAGCGTTTGCTCAGCCTGAAACCTGATTTGCTGTTGCTCTGGCCCGGCAGCGTCGGCCCGGCCCAGCGTGCCCAGCTCAAGCGTCTGAACATCCCGACTTTCGTCGCCGAACCCCATAGCGTGGTTCAACTGACCGTGCAGATCGAGGCGATTGCAACTCAGCTGGGTCGGCCTGAGCGTGGGGCTGCCTTGTCCACCCAGTTGCGCCAGCGGCTGGATGAACTGCGTCAACGCTATCGACGAGAGCAGCCGTTACGCGTGTTCTATCAGGTCTGGGACAAGCCGCTGTACACGGTGGGGGGAGGTCAGATCATCAGCGATGCGCTGGAAGTCTGCGGGGCGAAGAACGTGTTTGCCGACCTGCCGCTGCCAGCACCGCAAGTCAGCGTAGAGGCCGTGCTTCAGCGCAATCCCGAGGTGATTCTGGCCAGTGATCAGGCGCAGCTCGAGGCGTGGAAAGCGTGGCCGCAGGTGGCGGCGGTCAAGCAG
The DNA here is from genome assembly GCF_001269805.1 of Pseudomonas sp. P1.8. NCBI lineage: Bacteria > Pseudomonadati > Pseudomonadota > Gammaproteobacteria > Pseudomonadales > Pseudomonadaceae > Pseudomonas > Pseudomonas sp. P1.8. Next base: position 233,083 of record NZ_LHVM01000022.1, on the reverse strand, counting down.
CAGCAATTGCGCTTAGTGACAGACAAAGGCCTGGAGCGGCCGAGTGGGCAGATGGTCGAGGCGACTGCAAAGCTGTGTCAACTTATCGATCCTGAGCGCTGAGTTGCGGCGTACCTACGCGCTACCTCCTACAACTGTATTTCCGGTGTCCACGTCACCCCGAACATCCACGCCCGACCTTCTTCGCGATACCCATACTGACTGCCTTCATGGCTGTACATCGCCCGGCTGTAGCCCTTGTCCAGCAAGTTATCCACCTTTAGCTCCAACTGAATTTCACGGTTGAGTGCCCAACTGCTGCGCAACCCCAGCAACGCGTAACCACCCAACGGCTGTTGATTGTTCAAGTCGTCGTAGCTGCTGCTGACCGCCTGCCAACTGGCGCCGAGCCCGAGACGATCGAACTGTCGATCCAGGTCCAGGCTTAGCGTGCGTCGTGCGCGGCGGGCCAAGGTATGGCCGGTGTCGCGGTCCCGTGGGTCGATGATCGCCACGCCAAGGTTGCTCTGCCAGCCGAACAGCTCCTGTTTCAACGCCGCTTCGAAACCGTTGATCCGCGCCGAAGCAACGTTTTCCGGTCGCGAGTTGCTGCCGAAAATGATCGCGTCTTCAAGGTCCGTCCGGTAGAGCGAAGCCTCCAGTCTACTGCTCTCGGTCAGTTGGCTTCGCCATTGCAGTTCATAGCTTTTCGACGTCTCGGGCTTTAAATCCGGGTTGCTGAAGTCCGGGTAATACAGATCATTAAAGGTCGGTGCGCGAAAACCTTCGCTGTAGGTCAGCAACATTTCATTGTCAGGGTTCAGCGGCAGGGTGAGGGTACCGCTCCAGGTGTTCTGGCTGCCAAACTGCTGGTTGTCGTCATGACGCAAGCCCAGTTCGGTGGCAAAACTGTCGGCCTGATAACGATGCTGGATAAACGCGGCACGGTTCCAGCGGCTGTCTTCATCGAACGCGGTGCTGCTGTTGACCCGGTCTTCGTACCAGTCGCCGCCAATCATCAGGCTGTTGCGCTCAGTGAGTGTCAGGTCGTTTTGCCAGTTCACCGAGTCGCGATAGGTGTTGAACACGCTGCGCTCATCGCTGAGCTTGTCGAAGGTTTTCTCGCTGTTTTCACTGTGGCCGAATTCAGCGCGGGATTTCCACACCTCGTTGATCCGGGCGTCGGCATAGCTGCTGACACTGCTCACATCGAATTCGTTGTAGGGCTGCTGCTGACCGAAGGTGTTCAGGTCGAAGCGCCCGAACGGGTTGTCGTATTCGCTCTTGCCGCGGTTATCCAGCAGGTTGGCACCGATCTCGATGTCGTCGCTGAGCGCGTGGCTCAGACTCAGGCTGAGCGACTTGTTGCGGTAGGCATCGTGATCACCGTCACTGGGATATGACTGGTGAGTGCGATCAATCCCGGCGGTTTCATCGAGGCTGGCGCCGAGATTGAAGCGGGTTTGCTCATCGCCACCGGACAGCCCGAGACTGCGTTCCCAGGTCTGATTGCTACCAAAGCCGACATGCAGTTGCGGCCGCAATCCTGGTTCGCCGCCACGGCGGGTGAAAATCTGGATTACCCCGCCAATTGCATCGCTGCCATAAATCACCGAACGGGAGCCGCGCAACACTTCAACGCGCTCGACCTGTTCGATGTTGATGTGTTGCAGGTTGCTGTCGCCGGAGGTTGAGCTGCCGATGCGTTGGCCATCCACCAGCACCAGACTCTGCGCCGATTGAGTGCCACGGATGTAGACCCCCGGCAGGCTGCCGCGCCCACCGGTCTGTGCGACCTGAACACCGGGCACACGACGCAGCAGATCAGTGACGCTGTCGGGTTGCAGGCGGTCGATGTCTTCGCGGGTGAATACAGTGTTGGCGGCGCTGCTGTCATTGCGCGCCTCGACCTGGCGGTTGGCGCTGATCAGCACGTCGGGCAATTTCAGGGCTTGATCGCGTTCGAAGGTGTCGGCCAGCAGTGGGCCGGCTGGCAACAGGGTCAGCGTCAGGGCGAGGGGAGAGAGTTTCATGGAGGATCCGGGATTTCAGATGCGACACAACGCCCCTGTAGGAGCTGCCGAAGGCTGCGATCTTTTGATTTTGATTTTTCAGATTTGGCGCTGCCGAAAGCCAGGATCAAAAGATCGCAGCCTTCGGCAGCTCCTACACAGGGTTAGGTGTTTAGAGGTTCAGCAGTTGCAGGCGTTCGCGAATGGACGCTTCGATCCCGGCCTCATCCAAACCGCATTCGGCCAGCATCTGCGCAGGTTTGGCGTGTTCGACGTAGATGTCCGGCAAGCCCAGGTGCAGCATCGACTTGAGGATGTTCTCGCGAGCGAGGAATTCGCTGACCGCGCCTCCGGCGCCGCCCATGATTGCGTTTTCTTCGATAGTCACCAGCAGTTCATGACTGCCGGCGATTTCGCGAACCAGCGCTTCATCCAGCGGCTTGACGAAGCGCATGTCGACGACGGTCGCCTCCAGCTTCTCGGCGACTTTCAGCGCCTCGGCCAATTGCACGCCGAATACCAGCAAGGCGACCTTGCTGCCCTGACGACGAATCACACCCTTGCCGATTTCAATCGGTTCGAGATCTTTTTCAATCGTCGCATTAGGGCCATTGCCGCGCGGGTAGCGCACCGCCGCCGGGCCGTTGTAGAGGTGGCCGGTGGTGAGCATTTTGCGCAGTTCGTTTTCGTCGCTCGGCGTCATCACCAGCATGCCGGGGATGCAGCGCAAATAAGACAGGTCAAAGCTGCCGGCGTGAGTCGGGCCGTCTTCGCCCACCAGACCGGCACGGTCGATGGCGAACAGCACGTCGAGGTTCTGCACCGCCACATCGTGAACAAGCTGGTCGTAACCGCGTTGCAGGAACGTCGAGTAGATCGCCACCACCGGTTTCGCGCCTTCGCAGGCCATACCGGCGGCGAGAGTCACGGCGTGTTGTTCAGCAATCGCCACATCGAAGTAGCGCTGCGGGAAACGCTCGCTGAAGGCCACGAGGTCCGAGCCTTCCTTCATCGCCGGGGTGATCCCGACCAGGCGCGGATCGGCAGCGGCCATGTCGCACAGCCACTCACCGAACACACCGGAATACTTCGGCCCGCTGGCCTTCTTCGGCGCGACGGCCGGGGCGTCCAGCGGTTCGAGTTTGGTGATGGCGTGGTAACCGATCGGGTCGACCTCCGCGGGAGCGAAGCCTTTGCCTTTCTTGGTGACGATGTGCAGGAACTGCGGGCCCTTCAGATCGCGCATGTTACGCAGGGTGGCGATCAGGGTCGGCAGGTCATGGCCGTCGATCGGGCCGATGTAATTCCAGCCCAGCTCTTCAAACAGCGTGCCGGGGACCAGCATGCCTTTTGCGTATTCTTCAGTGCGGCGGGCAATTTCCCAGGCGCCGGGCAGGCGCGACAGGACTTTCTTGCTGCCTTCACGCATGCTCGCGTAAGTGCGGCTGGAAAGGATTTTCGCCAGATAATTCGACAGGCCGCCGACGTTGCGCGAGATCGACATGTCGTTGTCGTTGAGGATTACCAGCATGTTGGCGTCCACTTCCGGCGCATGGTTCAGCGCCTCGAACGCCATGCCGGCCGTCAACGCGCCGTCACCAATGACGGCAATCGCCTTGCGATCGCTGTTCTGCAGGCGGGCGGCAATCGCCATGCCCAGCGCTGCACTGATCGAGGTGCTGGAATGGCCAACGCCAAAGGTGTCGTACTCGCTCTCTGAGCGGCGCGGGAAAGCGGCAATACCGTCCTTCTGGCGCAGGGTGCCCATGCGCTCGCGGCGACCGGTGAGGATCTTGTGCGGATACGCCTGATGACCCACGTCCCACACCAACCGGTCGTCCGGGGTGTCGAAGACGTAATGCAACGCGATGGTCAGCTCGATCACGCCCAGCCCGGCACCGAAATGCCCACCGGTCTGGCCGACCGTGTAGAGCAATTCCAGGCGCAACTCATCGGCCAGGGTTTCCAGCTCGGCTTCGCCTAACCGGCGCAGGCCGTCCGGCGTATTCGCGCGGTCGAGCAGGGGCGTGGTCGGGCGCTTGCGGGGAATCTCATGAAACGTCGTGGGCATCAGGCGAATCGTTATAGGTATAAAAGATGCGGCAGTTTACCTGATGCATCGCCCCCTGCCCACGCGTTGGTTTTTTTTGGCGTAATCGCCGTCAGCTGCGGCGATCGACGATATAACGGGCCAGATCGCGCAACGGCTCGGCCGCCGCGTCAAACGGTCGCAGCGACTGCAGGGCCTGGTCGCGCAGTTCCAGGGCATAGGCCTTGGCGGCTTCGAGACCGAGCAGGGCCGGGTAGGTCGGTTTGTCCCGCGCGATGTCGGCGCCCTGGCGTTTGCCAAGCGTGGCGGTATCGCTTTCGACGTCGAGAATGTCGTCCTGGACCTGGAATGCCAGGCCAATGGCCTGCGCATAAGTTTGCAGGGCTTGCAGTTCGTCTTTCTCGGCACGGCCGCTGGCCAGGGCGCCGAGCTTGACGCTGACCTCGATCAGCGCGCCGGTCTTGTGCCGATGCATGTATTCAAGGGCTTTTTGATCGAGCTTCAAACCGACCGAGCCAAGGTCGATGGCCTGACCACCGACCATGCCCGCCGGGCCTGCGGCCAGTGCCAGGGCGCTGACCATTTGCAGGTGGATCACAGCGTCCAATGTGCTCAGGCGCGGGTCGAGCAGGGCGCTGAAGGCCAGACTCTGCAAGCCGTCGCCAGCGAGAATCGCGCAGGCTTCGTCGAATTTCTTGTGGGTGGTGGGCAGGCCGCGACGCAGATCGTCATCGTCCATGGCCGGCAAATCATCATGCACCAACGAATAGGCATGGATCAGTTCCACGGCACAGGCCGCGCCGTTGGCTTGCTCGGGCTTGCCACCCAGTGCTTCGCACGCGGCATAGGCCAGCAGTGGGCGCACGCGTTTGCCGCCATTCATCACGCTGTAGCGCATGGCTTCGTACAGCCGCGCCAGTTCCGGGCTCGGCGCGGTGAACAGGGTTTCCAGCGCTGTGTTGACGCGGGCCTGACTGCTTGCCGAGTACGCTGCAATCATTCTGGTTGATCCGCGTCGAAGGGTTCCTCGGCCAGCTCGCCATCACGCTCAAGCAGCACCTGAACCTTTTGCTCGGCCTGGGCCAGCGCCGCCTGGCAATCGCGAGTCAGACCGATACCCTGCTCGAAAGCGGCCAGCGAGTCCTCCAGCGACAATTCGCCATTCTCCAGACGCTCCACCAGCGTTTGCAGGTCGGCGAGGGACTGTTCGAAATCCAGTGCAGCTTTTTTGCGGGCCATGGCGGCGATTTCCGGTTGACGTTAAACCGGCGCGACACTAGCAGATAGGGGGGGCGTGGGCAAATGAAGGGGGGATTCGAAGGCCTTGATTTTGAGTGCCTCAAAGTTCGTGGCCCCCGATGATACGGATTATTCGGCTCGCATTATGAGCCGAATAGAAACGCTATTCGGCTCACCGTCCACCCGTTACCGTGATTCCGACCGCAATTTCAGATCCATCCGATTGTTTAAAAACGTCCCAATGGCTAACCTGCGCCCCCTCTACGACTCGACAGTCACGGGTCTTTCAGACGAAACGCAGTATTGGCATCTATAACGCGTCCAGGATCAGGCGCAAGGTTTCGTCATGCATGGCAGGAGGCGTCGCATGCGCTCATTTCTTTTGCTGCTGATCGGGGTGGTTTTCGCGCCCATGATTCTGGCTGCGCCGAATGCCGAGTTATCGGAACCTGTGGGCGGATGGCGCTTCAACGGGTTGCTCGATCGCACAGAAAACCCGCAAGTCGCCTATCCCACGCCACCCATTGACCGGGGCGTGCAGCGTAATCGCACGATGATCGAAGGCCGGCTCAAGGCCCTCGGCACCCAGCGCGGGCCGCACACCTTGGCGGTCAACGGTAATCCGCTGAATCTCTACACCGACGAACAAGGGCGTTTTGCCCGGCCCTATGCGTTTGGCGCCGGCTCCAACAGCGTCGAAGTACGCAGCGCCGAAGGTCAGTCACTCAAGCGTGTTCAATTCTATGAGGCCAACAATCTGCGCACCCCGGCGCGGATTCGCGTGGTGCTGGGTTGGGACGATCCGAAAGCCGAACTCGACCTGCATATTGTCACGCCCGATGGCCAGCATGCCTTCTGGGCGCACCCGGCGTTGACCAATGGCGGGGGCCTGGACCCTGACGGCGTCGATGGTCCGGGTCCGGAAATGTTCACCATGACCGCACCGCTGCGTGGCTCTTATCTGGTTTACGTGAACTATTGGGGCAACTTCGGCAGCGGCGGCTATAACTTCGATGAGGCCGGCAACCAGAACGAGGTGATCACTTCGCAGATCAATCTGGTGCTCAACGAAAATACCGTCGATGAAAAACGCGAGACGTTCATCGTGCCCCTGCGCGCAATCGGCGACCTGCTGCTGGTCAAGACTTTCAACTACTAAACATCCCGCTCCACGGATGAACTGGGTTTTGTGAACATGAGCGAAAACACTGCAACGCCGGCCGTCAAACCGTCCCGCCGTTGGCCAGCCATTGTCGTCGGGCTGTGCCTGGTCTCAGGCGTGGTCGCTGGCATGGGCTGGCTGATGCAAAAAAACAAAGCGCCGGCACCGCAACTGGCGGCGGAAAAACTCGGCATGAGCCGCCCCGATGGATTGCTCGAAACCCATTCCTTGAGCCAGTTGCCCAAGGACCTGTTGGCTGTGCCGTTTCTCAAGGAAACCCTGACCGAAGATTTCGTTTTCTATTATCAAGCCCACGCCGATCGCCTTGGGTTGATCGGCAGTCTGCGGCGGATCATTTACGAGCATGACCTGAAGTTTCAGGATTCGCTGATCGAGCAACTGTTCGATCAACCGGCAGACGTGGCGTTGTGGCGCGGTACGGATGGACGGCTTAAGGATTTCCTGCTGGTGATGGATCGCGGTGGCCTGGCCAAGGTCCTGGAACCGCTGGCGAAAGTGGCGCTGGATGATTCGCAATTGAGCAAAATCGCCGACGTGAAAGTCGGTGCCGAGGATGTGGCGCTCTATCAACTGACTTACAACGCCAGCAAGGCGCTGCTGTTCGCTTCCCATGGCGACAAACTGGTGGTGTTGTCCAATCCGGCGAAACTCTACGACCCGCAACGCGGCGCTTCACAGGACGCCGGGAGCGTTTCGACCCAATCCATCGCGGCGCTGCTCAACGGCGAAAAATTGTTCCCCGAAGCCTTCGGCCTGCCACCCCGTGCGCCGGAGGTGAAGCAACGCCTGTCGGTCAATGCCAGTGTGTTGGCCATGGGGTATCAGCGCTTCATTCCGAATTTCGCCGGCCTGCGTTTCGACATGGACGACAAGGGCTGGCACAGCTTTCTCGCGATGGACGAGTTGGACAATCAGCCGGACTTCGATTTCAAACCGATCTGGCAAGCCATGCCCATGGGCGCCAGCGCTTGCGTAGCGTTGCCGCTGGCCGCCGAACAACAAAAGCCGCTGCTGGTGAAACTCGGCGCCGAAGACCGTGTTGCCCAAGCGTTGACCGAACACATGGCCGGCGCGGCGGGGCTGTGCTGGTACGCCGATTCGCGGCTGTATACGCCGTTGCTGGTGGCCAGTCTGAATGATGAGGAGGGCGGCAAGCTCGATGGCGATCTGGGCACGTTGTTTGGCTCGATGGTGGGTGCCTATGAAGGCAATGTCGCCGAGCGCGTCTTCCCGGTGGTGGAGAAACAGGAGGGGCAGAGCCATCAGTGGCAGCGGCAAGTCAGTTCCAGTTTCGGCCCGTACAAAGCCAAGGACGCCGAGAATCCGGAGGCGATCAGCGGCAAGGCATTCATGCGTGTGAGCCTGGCGCGGCACGGTTCGACACTGCTGTTTTCCCTCGACGACAAACTGGTCGACAAGGCCCTCGGCACCCTCGACAAACGCTTCCCGCCGATGGCCGATGTGGTGCCCAAAGACCTGCTGATGCCGGTGTACTTCGGCCCGGAATCCATGGCGCAATTGATACAGCAGGAAACCCTCGACAGCCTGCCCCAAGACATGGAACCGGTGTTCTACAACGCCGCGCAGACCTACCTGATTCCGAAACTGCGCCAGCTCGGCGGCTACCGCAAATATGCGCTGACCTTGCCCGAAGGCAGTGAGCCCGACGGCCATTGGCACTGGTTGCCGCTGGAATGGAAAGCCCTGTGAGCGCACTGATCCGCAGCCTTGGTTTACTCGCTTTGCTGCTGAGTGCGGGCGCCCGGGCCATCGAAGCGCCCGCGCTCGATCCGCAGCAATCCCAGGTCTTCCGCGCCTGGTTTGTGCGCATCGCCCAGGAGCAACTGAGCCAGGGCCCAAGCCCACGCTGGTATCAGCAGGACTGCGCCGGGCTGGTGCGATTTGCCGCCAATGAAGCGCTGAAAATCCATGACGACAAATGGCTGCGCAGCAATGGCCTGTCCAATCGCTACCTGCCGCCGGAGTTGCAACTGAGCAATGCCCAGCGTCGTCTCGCCCAGCAATGGCAGCAGGGCGGTGGCAAGGTCGGGCCGTACGTCAACGCGATCAAACTGATTCAGTTCAACAGTCATCTGGTCAGTCGCGATGTGTCTCAAGCTCGTCCTGGCGACCTGATGTTTTTCGATCAGGGCGACGATCAGCACCTGATGATCTGGATGGGCCGCTACATCGCCTATCACACCGGCACCACCACCCCCACCGACAACGGCATGCGTTCGGCAAGCCTGCAGCAACTCATGACATGGAAGGACACGCGATGGATACCCGATGCAGCCAACCCCAACTTCATCGGCGTCTATCGACTGAATTTTCTCTCCCAATGACCGGTGCCCGCATGCTGCGTTTTCTGTCTCTGCTGTTGGTGTTGATACTGCCGTTCTCGGCGGTCAATGCCGAAGACACCGTCGAGCCAAGCGGCTACACGCCGGTGGCGGGCGAAAGTTTTTTCCTGCTGGCCGACAGCAGTTTCGCCAGCGATGAACAGGCGATGGTGCGCCTCGAGGCGCCGGGTCGTGACTACCGGCGTTATCGCATGGAACCGTACGGTGGCGCCGACATTCGGGTGTATCGCATCGACAAGCCGCTGGATTTCCTCAAGCGCCAAAAGAACCTGCATCGCGTGGTGAGTGACGGCCAGTTCAAGGGTGAGGGGCTGTCCAATACGTTGGCGTACCTGTGGGACAACTGGTACCGCAAATCCCGGCGCGTGATGCAGCGGGCGTTTTCCTACGAGTCGCGTAAACAGGTCACCGAGCAAGTGCCGGAACTGAAGATGGGCGACACCATGGCCGCGCCAACGCCCTACGATGCACAGCCGCAATTCGCACTGATTCCGGGTTTGCCGGTGGTCAGCCAGTTCCGTTATCCGCTGTGGCAAGCCAAGCCGATTCAGCCGCCAGCGGGGGTAAACCTGGCGGGGTCTTCCAGTGAGTTTGTCAGTGTGGCGCCGGGCAACGTGTATATTCCGTTGGGCAACCTGAAACCGGGTTTGTACCTGGTGGAAGCGCTGATCGGCAAGTACCGCGCGACGACCATGGTCTTCGTCTCCAACACCGTGGCGGTGAGCAAGATTACCGGCGACGAATTGCTGGTGTGGGCGGCGCGCAAACACGAAGGCAGTTCGGTGGCGAAGGTCAATGTGCTGTGGACCGATGGTCTCGGCGTGATGAACAGCGGTGCCACCGATGCCGACGGTTTAATGCGACTGAAACACGTGAGCCCCGAGCGCTCGTTCGTGATTGGCGAGGACGAAGAGGGCGGGGTGTTCGTCTCGGAAAACTTCTACTACGACAGCGAAATTTACGACACCAAACTCTACGCCTTCACCGACCGGCCGCTGTATCGGCCGGGGGATTGGGTGTCGCTGAAAATCGTCGGACGCGAGTTCAAGAACGCCCGGGATTCGGTGCAGCCCAGCGCTGCCGACGTCAACGTGAGCGTGCTGGATGCGACGGGAACGGCGCTGCAAAGTCTGGCCTTGAAACTCGATTCCACGGCGGGTGCCGAGGGTCGCTTCCAATTGCCGGATAACGCGGTGGCCGGTGGCTACGAGTTGCGGTTCAACTACAAGGATCAGGTCTACAGCAGTGCGTTCCGCGTGGCCGAATACATCAAGCCACATTTCGAAATTTCCCTGAATCTGGCCAAGCCGGATTACCGCACCGACGAGCCGGTGAAGGGCAATCTGGTGCTGTTGTACCCGGATGGCAAACCGGTGGCCAATGCCAAATTGAGCCTGAGCCTGCGCGCCCAGCAACTGTCGATGGTCGACAACGAACTGCAATACCTCGGGCAATTCCCGGTGGAGTTGACCAGCACGGAACTGACCACCGACGCCAAAGGCAACGCGACGCTCGATCTGCCGGCGGCCGAGAAACCGAGTCGCTACATGCTCACCGTTTTCGCCAGCGATGGTGCGGCGTACCGGGTCAGGACCACCAAGGAAATCCTCATCGATCGCGGTGCGGCGAATGTCCGGTTGAGCGCGTCGCAACGGTTCAGCGCGGTGGGCGACAAGGTTGGGTTCAGCTACGCCCGCGAGGGTGAGCACGCGCAAGCGATTACACCAAGCAGTTACGGTTGGGTACGCCTGGAAGATCAGAGCACGGGCGAAGGCAAACTGGCTGCAACCGACAAAGGCTTCACCCTGGCCTTCGAGCGTCCGGGGACATACAGCCTGACACTCAGGGATGATCATGGCCGCACGCTCGGCGCGACCGGGCATTCGGTCACGGGCGAAGGTGTCAAAGCGGTCCCCGGCACCGTGGAAATCGTCCTCGACAAACCCGAGTACAAAACTGGCGATGAAGCGCTGGCGCTGATTACTTTTCCCGAGCCGATCAGTGATGCGCTGCTGTCGCTGGAGCGTGACAAGGTCGAGGCCACCGCGTTGCTGTCCAAGGGCGGCGACTGGTTGAAGATGGAAAAACTCAGTGACACCCAATACCGCGCACGTATTCCGGTGCGCGACGGTTTCGCGCCTAACCTGACCTTCTCGGTGCTCTACACCAAGGGCGGTCAGTACAGCTTCCAGAACGCCGGCATCAAGGTGATTACCCCGCAGATCGACGTGGCCATCGCGACGGACAAAGAGGCTTATCAGCCCGGCGAAACGGTCTCGGTGGACCTGACCACACTGTTCGCCGGCAAACCGATTCCGGCGCATCTGACGGTCAGCGTGGTCGACGAAATGGTCTACGCGCTGCAACCGGAAGTCGCGCCGACGATCGACCAGTTTTTCTACCATCCACGGCGAAACAACGTGCGTACCAGCGCCAGTCTGTCGTTCATCAGTTACGACGTGGCATTGCCAGGCAGCCCCGGCGCGCCGGGCAAAGCCAATCGCAGTGAGCGCGGGGTGAAAGTGCTGGAGCGGCCGCGTCGCGAAGACGTCGACACCGCTGCGTGGCAACCGGAGTTGCTGACCGATGCCAATGGTAAAACCCGTTTCACCTTCAAAATGCCTGACTCGCTGACCCGCTGGCGCATCACGGCGCGGGCCATCGCCGATGACGGTCAGGTTGGGCAGAAGAAGCAATTCGTGCGCTCGGAAAAACCCCTTTACCTGAAGTGGAGCGGGCCGAACCGATTCCGCAGTGGCGACAAACCGGACCTCGGCGTGTTCGCGTTCAGTCAGGCCGAAAAACCAGTCAAGGCTGAACTGGTGACCCATTACGCAGGCACCGAACAGCGCTTGCCTGTCACGCTCAATAGCGGCATCAACTACATCGCCTTGCCGGCATTCCCATTGGCCAATGGTGAGTGGACGGCCGAGTTGCTGCTGGACGGTAAACCCGCTGATGCCCTGGCCGTGCATCTGGCCGTGACCGGTGAAGGCTGGCAGGTCAGGCAAAGCCAAAACCTGGACGTTGCCACTGGCGATACACCGTTGACCTTGCCGGCTGATGCAACGGACATCCACCTGCGACTGGACGACAGCCCGCAAGCGCTGTTCCGCTCGGCGCTGGATGATCTGCTGAGTTATCCCTACGGCGGCGTCGAGCAAACAGCCAGTCGTCTGTTGCCGTTGAGCATCGCTTACCCGACCCTTGCAACGAATCCGCAGATCCGCGATCGCTTACGCCTGATCATGCAGAACAGTCGCTTGCGTCTGGTGCAAATGGCTGGGCCGTCGGCGGCATTCACCTGGTGGGGCATGGACGGCGAGCCGGACGCGTTCCTCACCGCTTACGCCTATTACGCCGACTGGCACGCCAGTCAGGTACTGGACCTGAGCCTGCCGCCGGAGCATTGGCAGCGGGTGTTGGAGGTGTACGCGAAGCAGGCGAAGAACACGCCGCTGTTGCAGCGTGCGCTAATTCTATCGTTCGCCAAACAGATGCAATTGCCGGTCAATACGCTGCTCAGCGGTTTGATGGACGATCTGTCGAAAGCGGGGGAGGGCACTGCCGCGAACCTGATGGAGGATGGCGAAGACAGCCTCGTCATGAGCGATCCGGATTCCGCTCTCGGTCTGGCCGCCGCACGCGTGCTGACGGCCTCCTTGGCCAAACAATCCAAGGTCGCTCTGCCAGAGACTTTCAACCGGCAACTGGCCGATGCGCAGCAACGATTGGCGGCCAGTTCCCAACCGTTTGCCGAAGCGCTGGACCTGTCGTTGCAACCGTTCAATCAGGCTCATGCTCAAGCGTTGTTGCGACGTCTGTTGCCGCAGCAATCAACCCTGGAGCGTGCGCTGGCGCTGACGTGGCTGCAACGCAGTATCGAACAGGCGTCGCCTACCATCGCACTGGCGCCAGGTGAAGGCTGGAAGAAGCAGCATGGCGTTTCTGGTGAAATGTATTGGACGTGGCAGGGGGCTGCGCCGGTGCCCGCCGTGTTGTCACTGACCGGGGAGCAAGAGCGTCCGCTGCGTGCCGCATTGAGCTTCCAAAGCCAGCAACCTGTGGTCGATCCGATGGCGGTCACTATCACCCGTCGTCTGTCGCGTCTGGTGCCGGGGGATGAAGCATTCACCTTCAAACTGGAAGCGGTCGGCAACGCGCCGCTGTCCAGCGACAGCCTGTATCTGGACGAAGTGATCATCACCAGCAAAGCCGCCAAACCGCTGCGCTACGGCATGCTCGAAGTGCCGTTGCCACCGGGCGCAGATGTTGAACGTACGACCTGGGGCATCAAGCTCATGGGCAAGGCCGGCACCGAGCCGAGCGCGCTGGAAAAAGCGCGCTTCGAGCCGGGGCAAATGGCCTACGCCATTGCGGTCGATGCCTTGAGCGGTGAATTGCGTCTGCGGCACTTGGTGCGCTTCTCGCAAAAAGGCCAGTTCAACCTGCCGCCGGTGCGTTTCACTCAGGTTTATGCGCCACAACATCAGGCCCGGGAACAGACACCGGCCCTCGGTCAGGTCACGGTTCACTGACGTGTGGCGGCCTCTGCTCGGGTGGCTGCTGTGTTTGATCCCTGCGCTGGCAATGGCGCAGGACGAACCGCTGCGCGTGGCATTCAAGGGCGAATTGTTGTCGTTGAATCGTGCTCAAGCGATCTCTCGCGAGCCGTTGCCTGCAGATTTGCAGGCGCCGCTGGGCAGTGTGTGGAAGTTGTTTGTCTATGCCTGGCTGGTGGATACCGGCGCACGAGAACCGGCCTATGAATGTCGTGGGCAGTCGAAGGAAGAAGTTTATTGCTGCACGCCGGGCGGCAAGATCGAACGTGATCAGGCGCTGGTGAAATCCTGTGGTTTGTATTTCGAGCCGGCGCGATTGGGCATCAAGGACGCCGATTGGCGGGTGTATTGGCAGGCGCGGCAAGCACCGGAATGGCTACTCGATTTACCTTCGCTGCAACCGGCCACACGGGTTTCGGTGGCGGCGCTGTTGAAGGTGCTGGCGGTCATGCCGGCACAGGATCAGGCCCGGCGTGTGTTGCTCGATGTGGTACTGAATGCGGCGGATGGCAATGTCGCAGGCGAACTCGGCAGCCGCTTGCGGGTGAAAACCTGGAGCTGGTTGAGGGATCAGGATGCCGCATCGCGCCAAGGTGGATTTGCCGGTTGGACGGCAGACGCAGAGCCGATCTGGGCCGGTGGGCGCGGGACCAGTCAACGGGTTTTGCGTGATTATGCGCAGGCGTTGGCGTCGGTCATTCCCGTTGAATGGCCGGTCGATGCTGGACGGTGCGTCGAGGTCGGGCTGTTCTCGCGATACCCGCTGCGGCGTGTGCTATCGGGTGAGAGCGTGGTGTCCGCGGGACCCTTGCGTGGCGATTATCGTGTCGAATTCATGAACGGTAACGCGCTGGATATTCACAGCGACGGTGAACTTTTTCTGCTGAACGACACGCTCGTTGCCCGTGTGGATCGCGAAGAATACGTCGCTCGGGTTTTGCAACGTGAAGCCAGTGCAGAACCCGTCGAAGCTGCCAAAGCCCTGGCTGTGGCCATCCGCACTTACTTGCTGCAAAACGCCACGCGACATGGTGATTGCCTAAGCATCGATGACAGCAGCAGCCGTCAGCGCGTTGCACCGCGTCCGGCCAGTGCCGGGACGCGCAACATCGCCGCGTGGACCAGCGACCTGGTACTGGCAGGCAGCGCCGTCACCTACCACTCCGATCAACCCGGCCCCGACAGGCTGTCCTGGCAACAAGCCGTCGAGCAAGCCAACGCCGGCCAGCGTTACGACGCCATCCTGTTGCACGCTTACCCACGTGCCAGCCTCAGCCGCTGGGACAACCCGGTCGCTTCCTGCGAGGTGCTTCCCGCCGCACAAGACTGGCTGCAAAAGCAGCGTCACACCTGGCGCCCGCGCCTCGATAGTGAAACCGGCTACAACGAAATCAGCAGCTTCGCCGTGTGTCGCCTGACCTTCGGCCGACCCTATGTCGACCGCGAACGCCAGCGCATTTATGTGCGCGGCGTGCTGTCGCTGCAAGACCGGCTCGACCTGACCCACGAATACCTGCATCTGGCCTTCGAAGCGCACCCCAACGGCCAGGATGAAACCTACATCGAAGGGCTCGCCCGCCACCTCTTGCTGGAATAGTCCATGAAAACCCGTTTTCCACAGCTATTGTTGTTTCTCTGTTCGCTGGTGGCATTGCCATCGGTGATGGCGGCTGAAGGCGTCAAGCTCGACACGCCCGCCGGCGGTTGGCGCACCGGCGCACCTGAGGGCGAAGGGGAAAGCTTCCGGCAGACCGTCAACTACCCGGCCTCGTCGGTGAACACCCCGCCAGGTCAAGCCAACACGGCTCGCATCAGCGGGCAAATCAAAGCGACAGCCAAATCCACAGAGCCCGGCCGTCTGATCGTCAACGGGGTCAGTATGCCGCTGAAAATCGATCCAGCCGGCCGTTTCGATCGCCCGTTCTCATTCCCCAACGGCAGCAACAGCGTCGAGGTTCGCAGCCCCAACGGCCAGCAACGTCAGCGCACGCAATTTCTCAACAGCAGTGGGGGTGCGACCCCGGCCAAATTGCGCGTGCTGTTGTCCTGGGACAGCGACAACACCGACCTGGACCTGCACCTCATCACCCCCGACGGCGCCCACATCTGGTACGGCGACCGTGTTGTTCCCAATGGCGCAGCACTCGATGTCGACGTGACCACCGGCTACGGCCCGGAAATCTTCGCCATGCCCGCGCCGATCAAGGGACAGTATCTGGTGTATGTGAACTACTTTGGCGGCGGGTATCGCAGCGATGAAGAAGGGCAGGAGGATGCGGGTCAGCCGCTGACCACGGCGCAGGTAACGGTGATTTCCGAGGAGGGGACGCCGAGCGAGAAGATGGAAACGTTCCTGGTGCCGATGCGGGCGGTGGGGGAGCTGACGCTGGTGAAGTCATTCAGCTATCCGTGAGGTCGAGGTACAACATGCGCAGCGTTTGCACACGATTGCGCCCGTGATCCTTGGCGCCATACAGGGCTTCATCCGCTTGTGAAAGCAGGCTCGAAAGGTCGTAGCCCGATTCGCGAGTGGTGACTACGCCGATACTGACGCTGAGCAACCCTGGCTCCAGCATCGCCAGCCGGAAAAACGCTTGGCGAATACGTTCCGCCACCTGAACCGCCTCCTGTTCATCGGCCTCTTTGAGCAGGCAGGCAAACTCCTCTCCTCCGATCCGACCGAACACATCGTGACTGCGAAGGTGAGCTGTCAAGATTCGACTGAACGCGATCAGTGCCTGATCCCCCATCGGATGACCAAAGCTATCGTTCAGACGCTTGAAGTGATCCAGGTCGCACAGCAGCAATGCAGCGGGTTCTTCGCGGCGCTTGCAGCGGGTCAGCAGGAGTTTTCCGTGTGACATGAAGGCGCGACGGTTGCCGATTCCGGTCAGCGGATCACAGAACGCAGCAGCCTTGAGCTTCAACTCGGCGCGCTCCTTGACCATGGCCAGCGTCACGTAAGCAATCCCGATGACATACAGCATGGATTCGAACAGCATGAAGGAGAAAAAACGCACACCATCGCCGAGGCCTGACAGGGCTTGTTCCAGTGGCAGACTCTTATCGATCACGCTGCGAACGATATAGAAAGTCGTGTGCAACAGCGTCAGTGCCAGCGCTGGCATGTACGCGACTTCAAGCTTACTGCGGCTGCGCCAGAACTCCGATGCCGTCAGCACGCCGTAACCGGCCGCCATCAGTGAATACGCCACAACTCGCAGGGGCATGGCGTCATAGAACGCCGGGATAAAGCACAGGATCAGCCAGATGCCGGCGCCCGCGAAAATTCCCGGCAGCGACGGCGCACGCCCGACAAACACGCGCATGGCGGTCCAGTTCATAGCGGCGCTCAGCAACAGCGCCATGTTGCCAAAAACGAGCGGGATAACATCCACTCCCCGCGACCGCCAACTGACCAGCACCACACCAAGTGCAGCCAGCAGCATCATTGCACCCAGATAAGCCAGCGACCGCTCGCGGGTTTCACGCCACCAGGCATGACAGGTCAACAACCCCATCAAAATGAAAACGAAGACCGAGACTACCAGCAGGGTCGGGATGTGCAGATCCATTGCGAAGGTTTCCGTTGAGCTTGAATGCGAAGTCCGACCGGCAGAGCTTCTTCCGGGTAAGGGTAACGGTCTTTGGACGAGGTGGATTTAGCATCAGCGATTTCGCCTTGGCAAGCCAATCAACTCGCTCGTATTCAGCACGGACTGCTGGGCGTCAGACAGGAAGCTGTCGCAAACCTATGGTCGTGAATTACTTTCTTTGAGGCATTAAAAAGCCGGCTTGTGGCCGGCTTCTCGGGGACTGGCTTGGATCATTTTTGGTAAACCGCGCCAGCCTTCAAAACGTACATCCGGATCTTGCGTCCGGCTGTGGGACCTGGCGAGAAAATCATCTGCCGGGTCGGGGCGATCTCGGCCGCGGGGCGGGTCGATGCGCAAATGTGGGGCGCAGCATACTGATTTTTTTGGGGAATTCCCAGTCTGGCGTGAAGTGCCAAGCTGATTGGAACGGGTCGGCACTACAGAAACGGTACCGTCGGCCTGCGTTTGTTGAGCGTGGACCACCAGAACACCCAGCCCAGTACTCTGATGTTTTGTTCTTCTATGTGTGCGGCTCTAAAAATTTCATCCGGGTACTCGGCGCTGTTGTGACTGCGCATGCGCAGTGAATTGCCCGGAACTCTGTGCAGGTATTTTATTCGCAGCATGCCGTCATGTTCGACGGCGTAAATCTCTCCATCGATAATTTGCGTGAGCCCACGGTCAATGGCGATGAGGGAGCCATCTTCAATTTTTTCCGCCATGCTGTTGCCGATCATGCGTGCACAGATGGCATCGGCATAATTGATTTCCAGAGAGTCGAGGTCGCTTCGGGGGAGCCGGATGGACTGATTGGGGACTTCGATGACATGGGTTTTGTTGGAGTCGGGCTTGATGGCTGTTTCCTTGAAGAGGGGCAGTTCGATATCGGTGGGTTCGATGACCTTGTAAATACCGCGTATCGCCTGAGCATCGAAGGCATTGCCGGACTCGTCGAGCAGGCGTAGTTCTTTCGCGTCCTTCGGGCCGTCGCCGGTTTTCAGCCAGTCGCTGTTCACGGACAGTCTTCTGGCAACTTCTTCCATGCGGTAATGAGGCACTCCGCGGGTGTACCAGTTGTGAACATTTTGTGGTTTTGAAATCTTCAGGAATTCGGCAAATCCAGTCGTCGTAATGTTCGCCTCTTCGAGGAGCATTTTGAATCGTGAACCGCAGGTCTTGGTCTTTTTCATAAACGCGAGTCTACCCGCGTGGCATAAGGCTTTGATTCAACGAGACGTTCAAATTTCAGGGGTAATTTAAGACTGGATGTAAGAGGTGTTGGGGGGAGGTTAAACAGGAAAAAACCAATGCGCCCCGGTATTAAACGACGCGTTATGGAGCGCTTTTGCAACGTCCACAAAAAACCCCGGATCACCGGGGTTTTTCTTGCCGCTTACCGCTAGAAGCAGCGCAGCTGCGCTTAGCCTTTATAGGCAGCAACCGACTTGGTGATCGCTTCGCGGGCGGCGTCTGCGCCGGCCCAGCCTTCGATCTTCACCCATTTGCCTTTTTCGAGATCTTTGTAGTTCGCGAAGAAGTGCTCGATCTGCTGGATCAGCAGAGGTGGCAGGTCGGTGTATTCCTTCACGTCGACGTACAGCTGGGACAGCTTGTCGTGTGGAACCGCGATCACTTTGGCATCGCCGCCGCCGTCGTCGGTCATGTTCAGGATGCCGACTGGACGCGCGCGAATCACCGAACCTGGAGCTACCGGATAAGGGGTAACAACCAGCACGTCGAGGGGATCACCGTCGTCAGCCAGGGTGTTCGGGATGTAACCGTAGTTGGCCGGGTAGAACATTGGGGTGGCCATGAAACGGTCAACGAACAGGCAATCGCTGTCTTTGTCGATTTCGTATTTGATCGGCGCGTGGTTGGCCGGAATCTCGATCGCGACGTAGATGTCGTTCGGCAGGTCTTTGCCAGCCGGAATCTTGCTGTAGCTCATTGGGCGTTGCCCCCGTTAGTTGACCAGAAACACTTGGCCGGATTGACCAAAAAGTGGCGGCGATTATAGGCATATTCCTACGGCGACGCCATGTACCAGAAGTCGCGTAGACCTTAGTCGTGGGTCCGGTAGACCGGGTCTTGCGCCAGAAGTTGCCGCAGCCGGCCCAATGGGTCCTGGCGATAGAACAACTTCAACTGCGCATACACCTGTGGATAAGTGTCTTGCAGCACATCCGGGGCGCTGAAGAAGTACTCGCTGGTGACGGCGAAGAACTCGGCCGGATTTTCCGCAGCGTAGGGGTCGATGGCGGTCTCGGCGTCGGGATTGCGATCCAGTTGCCGGTCGAGGTCGTCGTAGGCTTCCTGCATGACTGTGGCCCATTCGCTGACCCGCATGTCGGCGTGCAGCGGCGGTAAGCCATTGGCGTCACCGTTAAGCATATCGAGCTTATGCGCCAGTTCGTGGATCACCAGGTTGTAGCCTTCCCAACCACCGCTGGCCATTACCCCGGGCCAGGCCAGGATGACCGGACCTTGCTGCCAGGCCTCACCGCTGTGTTCGCCATCCCATTCGTGTTCGACGCCACTGGCGTCGCGATGGCGCTGGGGGCTCAGGAAATCGTCCGGGTAAAGGATGATTTCGTGAAAGCCCTGATACCAGTTCAGATCGCCAAGGTTCATCAAGGGCAATTGCGCCTGGGCAGCGAGCAGCAGGCGTTGTTCCTGGTGTAACTCCACCCCGGGCAGGGCGGTCAGGTGTTTGTCGTCCAGAAAGAGCACACAGGCTTCGCGCAGCCATTGATCTTCGGCAGCGCTGATACCGTCGAGAAGGCTCAGGTGATGACGCACCCGCTGCCACATGTCATCGGCAATCGGGTGCCTGGCCAGGATACGCTGGCGGCGCCAGGCGCTCAGGGACCACATCGACGATCAGCGCGGGTGGGCTTTGGATGCCGCGTTACCGAAGCGGCTGCGCACGACGCCAATGATCATCGGTACCAACGACAGCAGGATGATGCCGACCACCAGCAGTGACAGATTCGATTTGATGAACGGCACGTTGCCGAAGAAGAAACCGAGGGTCACCAGGCCGCCGACCCACAGGATGGTGCCAAGGACGCTGAAGGCGAAGAAGCGGGGGTAGGGCATTTTTGCCACGCCGGCGACGAACGGTGCAAATGTGCGGATGATCGGCAGGAAGCGCGCCAGCGTCACGGTTTTTCCACCATGCTTGTCGTAGAAATCGTGAGTTTGTTGCAGGTAGTCGCGACGGAATATTTTCGAGTTCGGATTACTGAACAGTTTTTCACCTGCCGTTCGTCCAATCACGTAATTGGTGCTATCGCCCAGAATCGCTGCGAGCATCAACAGACCTGCCAGCAATACCGGGTCCATGCCGCCACCCGCCGCCACGGCGCCAGCGATAAACAGCAGAGAGTCGCCAGGCAGGAAGGGCATTACTACCAGGCCGGTTTCACAGAAAATCACCATAAACAGAATGGCGTAGATCCAGGTCCCATAGTTGGTCACGAGCATATCGAGGTACACGTCGAGATGCAGGACAAGATCGATCGGGTTGAAATCCATGGGGGCACCTGTGTTAACGGTCCGGGGCTGCGGGCCTGTGCGATGACTTCGAAAGACTACAGACGGGTGTAGATTTTCTTACAAGTCAGAAAGGTCGGCATTATACGAGCCGGGTGGTGAAAAGCGCGTCGAGATTGTAGCGGGGGATGTCGATACAAAGATCAAAACTCGGGTGACAATTAATAACCCCCGCGACGTGCTACAGATCTTGAGTTTGCGGCTCAAGAAAAATTCCATGGGCTGGATTGACGGCTTTACGGCAGTCGAACAGGAGGGGCTCGCCGCAGAAGCCCGTCCTGTTGGCGCGAACTTACAGTTCGTCGCTGATTGGCAATATATAGTTCTTGAACTCGGTGTCTTCCCGGAATCCGATGGACTCATAGGTTTTCTGCGCGGCTTCGTTGTGACTGCTGGTGGAAACCCGCATGCGCACGGCATTGGTTTCCTTGGCCATTTTTTTCGCAGTACGGATCAGGTTGTCGGCCACCAGTTGGCGACGGGCATCTTCTGCAACGTAGATATCGTTGAGGATCCAGACGCGCTTTAGCGATAGCGACGAGAAACTTGGGTACAACTGACAGAAGCCCATCAGTTTGTCGTCATCGGCCAAGGCCAGGTAAATCACCGATTCCTTGCGACGCAGGCGTTTTTCGAGGAATGCCCGGGACGAGTCCGGATACGGCAGGGAACCATAAAACTCGCGATATCTGACGAACAGCGGAGTCAACAGGTCCAGGTGTTCGAGGGTCGCTTGAATAATCCGCATGGTAGGTCTCGTCTGCAAGTGGCTGTCTCACATCTTTGTCGGCGACGGGAAACCCTGGCGGCCGTGAATCGATCCTGCCTCAAATCGGAATGCAAACGCAATGCGGAAACGGTTCAGGTTTTCGGAGGATTCAACAGAAAATTACTTTTCATGTCTGCACTCATGTCCGCATCCAGCGTATGAACCTGTGCCTCGTCCTTCAGATTGACTCCCGATAGCTGCCGCCGGCAGGCTTCCCGCATCAAATACACCAAGCGATGTGCCGCCATGCCGTAACTCAGGCCTTCGAGACGGATATTGGAGATGCAGTTGCGCCAGGCATCCGTCAGGCCGACCTTCGGGTTGTAGGTGAAGTAAAGGCCCAGGCTGTCCGGGGAACTGAGGCCGGGGCGCTCACCGATAAGTATCACGGTCATTTTCGCACCAAGCAGTTCGCCAATTTCGTCGGCGACCGCCACGCGTCCCTGTTCCACGAGGATGACCGGTGCAACGGACCAGCCCTCGACTGAAGTCTGTTCCTCGAGGCGTGCCAGAAACGGCAGGCTATGGCGATGGACGGCCAATGCCGACAGGCCATCGGCGATCACAATGACCAGATCAACGCCGTCGGGATGGCTTGACGCGTATTCGCGCAGGGTCTGCGCCGATGCATCACTGAGTTTTCGCCCCAAATCCGGGCGTTGCAGGTAAGTGTTTCGATCCGGCGCCGCGCTATGTAGGAACAAGCTCTCGCGACCACGATCGAGCAGTTGCGCACCGAGTGAGACATGATCAAAAGGCAAATGAACAGCGTCCCGCGCCTGAGCATGCGCGTATTGGAAGTCCAGTTGTGCGCGGGTGGGGATGCTGGTGCCAGTACGGCCCAAGGCGATCCGGGCGGGTGTCAGCCGGCGCAGTTCCAGCCATGGATTGTGCGGGTCGAAGGGTAGTTTATCCATGTCATCATTCATCCCAGTTGCGCCAGGGCCTGGCGGAAGGCTGGCGGCAGGTTGTCGCCAAAGAGAACCTTGCCGTCCGGCTGGGTAAAGATGCCCATTTTGGCCAGCCACTGCTCGAATTCCGGTGCCGGTTTGAGTCCCAGCGTCTGGCGGGCATAGAGCGCATCATGGAATGAAGTGGTCTGGTAGTTGAGCATGATGTCATCGGACCCTGGAATGCCCATGATGAAGTTGATCCCGGCTACGCCCAACAGGGTCAGCAGGGTGTCCATGTCATCCTGGTCGGCTTCGGCGTGGTTGGTGTAACAGATGTCACAGCCCATCGGTACGCCCAGCAGCTTGCCGCAGAAGTGGTCTTCGAGTCCGGCGCGGATGATTTGTTTGCCGTTGTACAGGTATTCCGGGCCGATGAAGCCTACGACGGTGTTCACCAGAAACGGATTGAAGTGTCGCGCTACAGCGTAGGCACGGGCTTCGCAGGTCTGTTGATCGACACCGTGATGGGCGTTGGCCGACAGAGCGCTGCCCTGGCCTGTTTCGAAATACATCAGGTTTTGCCCAAGTGTGCCGCGATTCAGGCTCAATCCGGCGTCGTACCCTTCCTTTAGCACGTTCAGGTTGATGCCGAAGCTGGCGTTGGCCGCCTCGGTGCCGGCGATCGACTGGAACACCAGGTCCAGTGGCACGCCACGGTTTACCGCCTCAATCGACGTGGTGACATGGGTCAGCACGCAGGCCTGCGTCGGAATTTCGTAGCGCTGGATGATCGCGTCGAGCATCTCCAGCATGGCGCAGATCGAGGCGACGCTGTCGGTGGCCGGGTTAATGCCGATCATTGCATCGCCGTTACCGTGCAACAGGCCATCGAGAATACTTGCGGCGATACCGGCCGGCTCGTCGGTCGGGTGGTTGGGTTGAAGGCGGGTGGACAGGCGGCCGCGAAGGCCGAGGGTGCCGCGAAAGTGGGTGACTACACGGATTTTTTGCGCCACCAGGACCAGATCCTGTACGCGCATGATCTTCGACACGGCGGCGGCCATTTCCGGGGTCAGGCCGGGGGCGAGGGCGCGCAGGCTCTGTTCGTCGGCGTCGTCGCTAAGCAGCCAGTCGCGAAAGTCGCCCACCGTGAGATGGCTGACGACGGCGAAAGCCTGTTTGTCATGGGTATCGATGATCAGTCGGGTGACTTCATCGGCTTCGTAGGGAATCAGGACGTCCTGCAGGAAGTGGCGCAACGGAATATCGGCCAATACCATCTGCGCGGCCACACGCTCGCCATCATTGAGCGCTGCCACGCCTGCCAGAAAGTCGCCGGAACGCGCCGGGCTGGCCTTGGCCATGACGTCCTTGAGGCTGTCGAATCGGTAGGTCTGGGCGCCGACGGAATGGGCAAATGCGGCCATGGGGCGGGGCTCCTGTTGTGTACAAGCATTGATTGCTTCGCGAATTTCCGTTGGAGTTTGCTCGCGAATGCGATTTGCCAGAGGCTTTTATGCACAATGACACACCGCATTCACGGGCGAACCCGTTCCCGTTTTGGATCTTCATGCACCTCAACAAGGCAGACACCGGCCAACTCTCCAGGTGCCGGTGATCTCGACTGTGCATAGCGTCGGCGGGCCCCTGGAGCGCTGCCTGGCCGACGGTCAAGAGCATTACTGAATGATGGGCAAGCAAAGACCGCGCCGGAGCGGTCTGGCCTTGTGTGTTAGTGGCGGGCTTCGCTGGCAAGCCAGCTCCTACAGGTTTTGCGCGATCTTGCAGGAGTCGGCTTGCTGGCGAATGGCTGCTATTCGGTCAGAAGAAGCCCAGCGGATTGATGTCGTAGCTCACCAGCAGGTTTTTGGTTTGCTGATAGTGGTCGAGCATCATCTTGTGGGTTTCTCGGCCGACGCCGGACTTTTTGTAGCCACCGAACGCGGCATGCGCCGGGTACAGGTGGTAGCAGTTGGTCCACACACGACCGGCCTTGATGGCGCGGCCCATGCGATAGGCGCGGTTGATGTCGCGGGTCCAGAGGCCGGCACCCAGGCCGAACTCGGTGTCGTTGGCGATGGCCAGGGCTTCGGCTTCGTCCTTGAACGTGGTGATGCTCACCACCGGGCCGAAGATTTCTTCCTGGAACACACGCATTTTGTTGGTGCCCTTGAGCAGGGTTGGCTGGATGTAATAGCCGCTCGCCAGGTTGCCCTCGAGTTTTTCCACCTTGCCACCGGTCAGCAGCTCGGCCCCTTCACCCTTGGCGATTTCCAGGTATGAAAGGATTTTGTCGAATTGCTGTTCGGACGCCTGGGCGCCGACCATGGTGTCGGTGTCCAACGGGTCGCCACGTTTGATTTGCAGGACTTTCTTCATTACGACGGCCATGAATTCGTCGTAGATCGACTCTTGCACCAGCGCCCGGGAAGGGCAGGTGCAGACTTCACCCTGGTTGAAGAACGCCAGTACCAGGCCTTCGGCGGCTTTTTCGATGAAAGACGGTTCGGCCTTCATGATGTCTTCGAAGAAGATGTTCGGCGATTTGCCACCCAGCTCCACGGTGGACGGAATGATGTTTTCCGCTGCGCATTTCATGATGTGCGAGCCGACCGGGGTCGAACCAGTAAAGGCAATCTTGGCGATGCGTTTGCTGGTTGCCAGGGCCTCGCCGGCTTCTTTGCCGAAGCCTTGTACGATGTTCAGTACGCCGGGTGGCAGCAGGTCGCCGATCAGTTCAACCAGCACGGTGATGCCCAGCGGGGTTTGTTCGGCAGGCTTGAGCACTACGCAGTTACCGGCAGCCAGGGCCGGGGCAAGTTTCCAGGCGGCCATCAGGATCGGGAAGTTCCACGGGATGATCTGCCCGACCACGCCCAGTGGTTCATGGATGTGATAAGCCACGGTGTTGCCGTCGATCTCGGCAGCGCTGCCTTCCTGGGCGCGGATGCAACCGGCGAAGTAGCGGAAGTGGTCGGCAGCCAGCGGGATGTCGGCGTTCAGGGTTTCGCGAACGGCTTTGCCGTTGTCCCAGGATTCGGTGATGGCCAGCAGTTCGAGATTTTGCTCGATGCGGTCGGCGATTTTCAGCAGCACCAGTGAACGCGCCTGAGCGGACGTGGCGCCCCAGGCATCGGCAGCGGCGTGGGCGGCGTCCAGGGCCTTGTCGATGTCTTCGGCCGTGGAGCGCGGGAATTCGGCAATCGGTTGGCCATTCACTGGCGAGGTATTGGTGAAGTACTGACCTTTGACAGGCGCGACGAACTCGCCGCCGATGTAGTTACCGTATTTGGCTTTGAACGAAACGATAGCGCCTTCAGTACCGGGGTGAGCGTAACGCATGGTGGTTTCTCCTGGCTTTTGTGCTTATTAGGGAGGCGCGCATGTGCGCTTGGTATAAGCGTAGAGCAAGGGGCGGGCCAGTGCCGTGCAGGTCAGGAAGATCAAGGCCTTGCAACGTTTTTGTCGGACGGATGGAGTACGCTTGTGACGCTTTTGGTACAGGTGATGTGACACTTTGTACCGCT
Organism: Pseudomonas sp. P1.8; assembly: GCF_001269805.1. NCBI lineage: Bacteria > Pseudomonadati > Pseudomonadota > Gammaproteobacteria > Pseudomonadales > Pseudomonadaceae > Pseudomonas > Pseudomonas sp. P1.8. Next base: position 207,355 of record NZ_LHVM01000022.1, on the reverse strand, counting down.
AATGGCACAGCTCGTGACCGATCGGTCTTACCAGCATTGCAATGCAGGTCAGGCTGGAGGATGCTCGGGCCATCGCTGCAGAGACAAGCTGTAGGAGCTGCCGAAGGCTGCGATTTTATGGATTGAAAAATCAACATCAAAAAGATCGCAGCCTTCGGCAGCTCCTACGCTGAGTAGGACTTTTCGGGGAGAATAATAAGAAAATGCACGACAACCATTTGAGTCGACATGCTCGCCAGGTGTTGACCGTGACCCAGGGTAAAGCCCATTCGCAGGGGCCTGGCAGCGATCCGTCAATCGCCCGTTCCTGGCTGCGCTGCCTTGAGGATTATCACCTCGACCCGGCCCTGACCATGGCGCCTACGGTGCTGGAACATGGCCGCGTCCTCGAAAGTCGCGAACGGTTGCAGCAAGTGCTGCACATCGCCGGCAATGAAATGACCAGCCTGCATCAACAGCTCTCAGGTGCCGGACATGCGGTGCTGTTGACCGATGCCCGGGGCGTGATTCTCAACTGCGTGACGGCCCCGGCCGAACGCCAGATCTTCGAGCGCGCCGGTCTCTGGCTGGGCGCTGACTGGAGTGAGTCCTGCGAAGGTACCAACGGTATCGGCACCTGCCTGGTGGAGCGCCAGTCGCTGACTATCCATCAAGATGAGCATTTTCGCGGTCGCCACACTGGCTTGACCTGTTCGGCGAGTCCTGTTTTCGATCCCCATGGCGAATTGCTCGCTGTTCTGGACGTTTCCTCGGCCCGCCGGGATGTCTCGCGGCAAAGCCAGTTCCACACCATGGCGCTGGTCAATCTGTCGGCGAAGATGATCGAGAGTTGCTACTTTCTGCGCAGCTTCGACAATCACTGGTTATTGCGTTTTCACTTGCAGGCCGAATCTGTCGGTTTGTTCAGTGAAGGGTTGCTGGCGTTTGACGGGGAAGGACGCATCAGCGCGGTCAATCAGAGCGCGCTGAACCTGCTGGGGCATATTCGCAGCGGCTTGCTGGGTCATCCGGTGGAGGCGTTTTTCGATTGCTCGCTGGATGAATTGCTCGGTCGCGCCAGCATCGATGCCAACGCCAGCTGGCCACTGCGCACCCGTGACGGGCGCAGTTTGTTTGCCGTCTTGCGTGGGCAACCCCGTCGCATTCAGGCTCCGTTGGTGCAGCGGCCGCTGGTTGAGGCGCAGGCAGGTACGTCCGGTATTTGTCTTGGGGATTCGTCGCTACAAGAAAGCTTTCGCAAGGCCTTGCGGGTTTACGAGCGGGATGTGCCGCTGCTGGTCAATGGTGAAACCGGGTCGGGCAAGGAAGCGTTCGCCAAAGCCGTGCATCAGGCCAGCCAGCGGGCGCAAAAAGCCTTTGTCGCCCTCAACTGTGCAGCCATCCCTGAAAGTCTGATCGAGAGTGAACTATTCGGTTATCGCGGTGGCAGCTTTACCGGTGCACGCAAGGAAGGCATGCGCGGCAAGTTGCAGCAGGCCGATGGCGGGACGTTGTTCCTCGACGAAATCGGCGATATGCCGCTGGCCATGCAAACGCGGCTGTTGCGGGTGCTGGAGGATCGTCAGGTGGTGCCGATTGGTGGGGAGCCGGAATCGGTGGACGTACGGATCATCAGCGCAACGCACAGAGATTTGCTGGCGCGGGTGCAGGACGGTGGTTTCCGCGAGGACTTGTATTACCGCCTCAATGGTTTGGAGATTGCGTTGCCCGCGCTGCGTGAACGCAGTGACAAATCCCGACTGCTCGATTTTTTGCTAACTCAGGAGGCGGGCGGGGAAACCGTATTGATCGACACAGCCGCTCGTGAGGCGTTGCTTGGGTTTGCCTGGCCGGGCAACGTGCGGCAGATGCGAAATGTACTGCGTACGTTGACCGCGCTTTGTGAGAACGGGCGGATCGGACTGGAAGATTTACCGGTAATGATTCGTCAGGCGCGACCGGCTGAACACGCGGTTGATGAACCTTGCGAATATCCGCTGGAAGATGCCGAGAGGCTGGCGCTGTTGAATGCGCTGGAGCATACGCGGTGGCACATGACGCATACGGCTGAGCAATTGGGGGTTAGCCGAAATACCCTTTATCGCAAGCTGCGCAAACATGGTATTGCCCGCTAATTGCCACGACGACCTGTAGGAGCCGGCTTGCTGGCGAAGGCGATCTTGAGATTGCTTCGCCAGCAAGCCGGCTCCTACAGGTTTTGCACTGAGCACAATCGAAACAAAGGTGCGATTTTCCCCTCCCTACGCTAACCTGCGGCCATGTTTTACGAGGTCGACTATGCACATTCATATTCTGGGTATCTGCGGGACTTTCATGGGCTCGATGGCGGTTCTGGCCAAAGAGCTGGGTCATCACGTGACGGGCTCCGATGCCAACGTCTATCCGCCGATGAGCACTCAGCTGGAGGCTCAGGGGATTGAACTGACCCAAGGCTACGACCCGGCGCAACTGGATCCGGCCCCTGATCTGGTGGTGATCGGTAACGCCATGTCCCGGGGTAATCCGGCCGTTGAGTATGTTCTGAACAAAGGCCTGCCTTATGTTTCAGGTCCGCAATGGCTGGCCGATCACGTGCTGCAAGGTCGTTGGGTGCTGGCGGTTGCCGGTACGCATGGCAAAACCACCACCAGCAGCATGCTCGCCTGGGTGCTGGAACACGCAGGTATGAGCCCCGGCTTCCTGATCGGCGGCGTGCCGCAGAATTTCTCGGTGTCGGCGCGTCTTGGTGATACGCCGTTTTTCGTTATCGAGGCCGATGAATACGACAGCGCGTTCTTCGACAAGCGTTCCAAATTCGTTCACTACCGTCCACGCACGGCAATCCTGAACAACCTTGAATTCGACCACGCTGACATTTTCCCGGACCTGCCGGCCATCGAACGGCAGTTCCATCACCTGGTGCGGACCATCCCGAGCGAAGGCCTGGTGATTCACCCGACCACCGAACCCGCGTTGCAGCGGGTCATTGAGATGGGTTGCTGGACTCCGGTGCAAACCACCGGTGCCGGCGGTCAGTGGCAGGTCAAGTTGCTCAGCGAAGATGGCTCGAAGTTCGAAGTGATGTTCGAAGGCGTCGCCCAAGGCGTGGTCGAGTGGGACATGACTGGCCAGCACAACGTTGCCAACGCCTTGGCGACCCTGGCTGCCGCACGCCACGTTGGTGTGGTTCCGTCCATGGGCATCGCCGCCTTGAGCGCCTTCAAAAGCGTGAAACGCCGGATGGAGAAAGTCGCGGAAGTCCGTGGTATCACCATTTATGACGACTTCGCTCACCACCCGACGGCCATTGCCACCACGCTGGATGGCCTGCGTAAACGCATTGGTGATGCACCGTTGATCGCAATCATCGAGCCGCGCTCCAACTCCATGAAGCTTGGCGCACACCGTGACGGATTGCCGGAAAGCGTGGTCGATGCCGATCAGGTGATCTGGTACGCACCGGCCAATCTCGGCTGGGACCTGGCGGGCACTGCGGCCCTGTGCACCGTGCCGTCGATTGTCAGCGATTCGCTGGAAGGCATCATCGAGCGTGTGAAGAGTCAGGCGCAGCCGGGCACCCACGTGGTGATCATGAGCAATGGCGGCTTCGGCGGCCTGCACGGCAAACTTGCCGAGGCGCTGAAATGAACAACGGCCCGGACCGCATTACGCTGGCGATGACCGGCGCTTCGGGCGCTCAATACGGTTTGCGCCTGCTCGACTGTCTGGTGCGAGAGGATCGGGAAGTGCACTTCCTGATCTCCAAGGCTGCGCAATTGGTGATGGCCACCGAAACCGACGTCACGCTGCCGGCCAAACCGCAGATGATGCAGGCATTCCTGACCGAATACACCGGCGCCGCCGCCGGGCAGATACGCGTGTATGGCAAGGAAGACTGGATGTCGCCGGTGGCTTCGGGTTCCGGCTCTCCAGCGGCGATGGTAGTGGTGCCGTGTTCCACGGGCACCTTGTCGGCCATCGCTACCGGCGCTTGCAACAACCTGATCGAACGGGCCGCTGACGTGACGCTCAAGGAGCGTCGCCCGTTGATCCTGGTCCCTCGTGAAGCGCCGTATTCGAGCATTCACCTTGAGAACATGCTCAAGTTGTCGAACATGGGCGTGACGATTTTGCCGGCGTCACCGGGCTTCTATCATCAGCCGCAAACCATCGACGATTTGATCGACTTCGTCGTCGCACGGATTCTCAATCTGCTGAATATTCCCCAGGACATGCTGCCGCGCTGGGGCGAGCATCATCTGACCAGCGATGAATAAGCTGTTGGTGATGGTGCTGGTGTTGCAACTGACCGGTTGCGCCACGGTGCGAACGCTGGATGCGGCCAAGCCGGGGGCGCCGGTGGTGTACTCGGGAACGCGTCTGGATTTGTATGCGTTGAAGGGGGGTTGCTGCGCCATGGACCGTTTCGGTGCCGAGGCGCCGAGTTATCCCGGAGTCGACCTGCCGGCCAGCGCTTTGCTCGACACGCTACTGTTGCCGCTGTCGTTGTTGACGGTCTTGGGTGTCAGCTTTCAGGCCACGGGCGGGTTGTAAAAACAAAAGATCGCAGCCTTCGGCAGCTCCTGCAGATGATTGAGCAGGAGCTGCCGACGGCTGCGATCTTTTGAACCTACTTGCCTAATTTGCGCAACTCATCCGACTCGACAACCCGCACGCCGTCCTGTTCTTCCAGCGCCAGACGCCACATCGCGCGGGCCAGTTGGCAGGCTTCGATGCCGTGGTATTTACCGGGGATCAGCCGCGACAAGGGGCCGGCAACTTTCTCGCCCAAGCGTGGTTGAGTGCGCTCGCCCAGCAGCAGCGAGGGGCGGCAGATGGTCAGTTGTGGCCAGTCCTGCGCGCGTAATGCGTGCTCCATCTCGCCTTTGACCCGGTTGTAGAAAATCGAAGATCTGCGATCGGCTCCCAGCGCACTGATCACAATCAGATGCCGTGCGCCCATCTCCCGTGCGCGTTTGGCAAAGGCCACCACCATGTCCAGATCCACCGCGCGGAACGCTTCTTCCGAGCCGGCTTGCTTGATGGTGGTGCCCAGGCAGCAATAGGCAATGTCGACGCGGCCGTTCAGTTGCGGCAGAAAAACCGTTGGGTCCCCTACCGGGTTTTCCAGATGCGGATGCTTGGCCAGTGGCCGGCGCGAAGGCGCCAATACCCGGCTGATCGTGGGCTCGTTAAGCAGGCGATCAAGCAGGTGCTCACCGGTCAAACCGGTAGCTCCGGCAAGCAATACGTGCTGAGGCGTCAAGTACATAGTGTTTCTCCCTTGATACTGTTCAGCTTAGTTGTTGTTTGCAGGCTTGCCGTTGATCAAGGCACTTTGTAAGGCTTTTCGTGCCTGCTGCTTACGTAACAGCTGCCAGTGCGAGAGGACGGTTTTCGGTGCCCAGATCTGTGGTTCCGATGCTTCGAAACCGTCCGCCAGTTCGCGTTCGGCAACGGTGGCCTTGGCGAGTTTGAAGGCCTGTTCCAGGTCATCGGTCTGGTTCAATGCCTGGGAGAACAGGGCATCGCCGAAGTAAGTGAAATTGGCTTCCTCCGAGCAGCCGAAGGAAACCCGGTCGGCCCGCGAGGCCGTCATGATCAAGGTCCGTTCATCCTTGAGGGCCGGGATGAAACCGCCGGAATAGCAGGACGAGATTACGATCACCTTGTCCCGATTTTTCAGCGGGGCGAGGACCGCGGCCATTTCGTCGGCCGGCAGATCGGCCAGTTCCATACGCGGTTGATCGAGCACCAGTTCGTGTTCGCTGGTGCCGTGGCTGGTCAGGTAAAGGAAGATCAGGTCTTCCGGTCCACTGCGTTCAGCCAGGGTCAAGGCGGCGCGGCGCAGGTTTTCCCGAGTGGCCATCGGGCGGTCGCCAAGGTGGTCGCGGTGGTTGACCAGACGGATCTGGCCGTAGGCGCCAAAGCGGCTGGCGAGCATGTTGGCGACATAATCCGACTCGCGCAGGAACACGCTTTGCTTGCCGTCACCGGCAAGGGTCAATGAGTAGAGTTCAACGGCGGGGGTCGAGGCTGGAACGTTGGCCAGCGCTTCTTCGAGCAAGCGCCCCTGGGCCAGCAGGCCAAGCTCCAGCGTATCGGGCAACAATTTGCCCGCAGAGTCCCGTACGCGCTGGCCGTTGACCCATGTTCCACTCAGTACAGTCCCGTCCGTCAGCACCAACGTGCCGTGGCCCTGATAGCTGTCGTTGTCGAATTGTCCGGTGTAGAAGCTACCGTCCGCCAGGTTCAATCGGCCTTGGCCGCTGAAACGCCAGTCGTTGAACTGACCGATGTAGTGACTGCCGTCCGCGCCAATCAATTCGCCCTTGCCATTGAGCGAGCCTTCCTTGAACTGGCCCAGCCAGACATCGCCGTCCGCGTTTTCGTAACGACCTTTGCCGTGCAATTGGTTGTTCTTGAAGGCGCCGATGTAGATGTCGCCGTCGGCACTGTTGAAAGTCCCGTTGCCTTCCAGTTGGCCGTCGACGAAGTGACCGGTGAACTGGTTGCCGCTGGCGTCGCCGCGCTGGCCTTCGCCGTTGGGTTTGCCGTGGGCGAATTGGCCCTGGTAGGAACTGCCGTCATCGAGTTCGAGGCGACCCAGGCCTGAATACTGATCGGCTTTGAATTCGCCGCGATAACTCATGCCGTTTTCTTTGAGGGTCCCTTCGCCCGAGCGTCGGCCGGCTTTGAAACCGCCACTGTAACTGCTGGCGCTGGTGGTCAAAGTGCCCTGGCCGTCGAACAGTCCCTGATTGAACTGACCGCGATAGACCTCGCCGTTACTGCCGTGCCATTCGCCCTGGCCATGCCACTGGCCCTTGTCGAATTCGCCGGCGTACCAGCTACCATTCGGGTAGTCGATGCGACCCTGGCCTTGCAGCATGCCGTCGACCAGATCGCCGCGATAACGTCCGCCGTCCGGCAGGCGAGCATCGGGGGGTAATGGCGATTCGCCGTCTCCGCAAGCGGTGAGCAGCAGGGTCAAGGCAAGCAGTGCAAGTGGGCGCATAGCGGGTTCCGGGCAATTAGGCGACCGAGTATGCCGCAGCCATGTGTCCTTATATAGAGTGGGGCAGAGCGAGACAGTGCGAAACAGCGTGAGCTGCTTCGCATCAGCGAAGGTTTACACGAAGCAGAGCGACAAGGGCTCGGCGACGTAGGCCGGTTTGTCCGAACCTTCGATTTCCAGGGTGGCGGTGGCCTTGAGCAGCCATTGGCCAGGTTTCTTCTCGTTGACTTCAGTGAGTTCGACCTTCAAGCGCACTTTCGAATCGACTTTGACCGGCTGAATGAAACGCACGCTATCAAGACCGTAGTTGACGACCATCTTCAAGCCTTCGGGCATGACGAGGATGTCTTCCATCAGTTTCGGGATCAGTGACAGCGACAGGAAACCGTGGGCGATGGTGCTGCCGAAAGGCGTTTGCGCGGCCTTGACGGGATCGACGTGGATGAACTGAAAATCCCCTGTGGCTTCGGCGAACAGGTTGATGCGGTCCTGATCGATGGTGAGCCATTCGGAACGTCCAAGTTCCTTGCCGATATAATCTTTGAGCTCTGCAACGGGAACATAGGGCATTGAGACTCTCCTTGGGTGTATCGCTTTTATAGTTTTGAGGTGGGGGGGATTTGACCTCCCGGATTACCACTTTAGATCATCATGGCAAAACGCTCCGGTCAACTCACCATGCTTTTGGCGAATGCCGGTTCATAGCGCAGGCGTGCTTATAATGCCCGGTCCAATGCGGGTGACGGGTTTTTCAGGAGATCGAAAATGTTGTTACGGGGCCTGACGTGGCTGGTGCTGTTCCAATTGCTGGGCACCGCGATCAATCATTTGTTTTTACCCGTGTTGCCGGGGCCGATTGTCGGGTTGCTGCTGTTGCTGGTGTATCTCATTTGTCGTGGTCAGGTCGGTGAGCCACTGAACCTGGCGGCCGGCAGCCTGTTGCGATACTTGCCATTGTTGCTGGTGCCGCCGGCCGTGGGTGTGATGGTGTATGCCGCCGACATTGCGGCGGACTTCTGGGCCATCGTCGGTGCACTGGTACTGTCGCTGCTGTTGTCGATGGCCTTTGCCGGCGTGCTGATGCAGCGCCTGGTCAAGCGTCACGCTCATCACCCCGAGGACGGGCAATGATCTTCGATTGGCACGGCGCCTGGGCGTCGGTAATTCATCATCCCCTGTTCGGGATCGGTATCACCCTCGGTGCTTATCAGTTGGTGCTGGCAGCGTTCGAGAAAACCCGCTGGATCTTTTTGCAGCCGGTGCTGGTCTCCATGCTGTTGGTGATCGGTGTGCTGGTGGGCTGCGGCCTGACCTACGCCGAGTACCGCAAGAGCACCGAAATTCTCAGCATCCTGCTCGGCCCGGCGACAGTGGCGCTGGCTGTTCCGCTTTATCTGAACCTGCGGCGGATTCGACAGTTGTTCTGGCCGATATTTACTACGCTGGTGATAGGCGGCGTGGTGGCCACGGGGATGGGCGTGTTGCTCGGCTGGTGGTTCGGCGCCGAACACATGATCCTGATGACCATGGCGCCGAAGTCGGTGACCTCGCCAATCGCCATACTGGTGGCCGAGCAGATCGGTGGGGTCGCCGCGCTGGCAGCGGTGTTTGTATTGATCACCGGGGTGATCGGAGCCATCTTCGGTCCAGGTCTGTTGACTTGGCTCGGTGTGCACAGCGCCGAAGCCCGGGGCATGGCGTTGGGCATGACCGCCCATGCGGTCGGCACAGCGGTGGCGATGCAGGAAAGTGAAGAGTGCGGCGCCTTCGCGGCGCTGGCGATGAGTCTGATGGGCGTGGCCACGGCGGTGTTCCTGCCGTTGGTGGTGTCGATGGTGGTGTAAGGAAAAATGTCTATGAGTCTGCCGCTTTTCCCGCTGAACACAGTGCTGTTTCCTGGCTGCATCCTCGATTTGCAGATATTCGAAGCGCGCTATCTGGACATGATCGGTCGCTGCATGAAGCAGGGCGGCGGCTTCGGCGTGGTGTGCATCCTCGAAGGTGAAGAAGTCGGTATCGCCCCGGCGGGTTACGCCCTGGTCGGGTGTGAGGCGCTGATCACCGATTTCAAACAGCAGGACAACGGCCTGCTGGGGATTCGGGTTCAGGGCGGACGGCGTTTCCATGTATTGCGAACGGAAGTCCAGCGCGATCAGTTGACCGTCGCCGAGGTCGAGTGGCTGGAAGACGAGCCCGAGCAGCCACTGCAGGATGAGGACGCCGACCTGGTGGCATTGCTCAAGGCCCTGGCGGAACACCCGATGGTCGAAGCGTTGAACATGGGCACTGAGGCGACCGGGCAACAATCACTGGCCAATCAATTGGCGTACCTGCTGCCGTTTGCCGAAGTCGACAAGATCGACTTGCTGCAACTTGATGATCCGCAACAACGACTGGATGCAATTCAGGCGTTGTTGGACGAGTTGCAGGGTGAGTTGTTTGCATAGTTGTACTTTGAATTATGTGGGCTGTTGTTTTTTCTCTGCTCGTCAATTATTTTTCCAATGGCTCGGATGCGCTGAGCTGTTTGATAATTAATGGATGATCTTATGACTATTTATGAAGATGAGTATGCTTTTTGGGATGATATTGCAGGCAGGTTCATTTTAAAGCACGCTTCAAATGATACGAGTGCCAAGGATATTATCGAGGCGGCTGGTTTCTATGCAGACCAAATGGTAATTGAGCGACGCAAGCGCAAGCGTAAGAAAAATCCAGAATGAGTCGGGTTTTTATACGTTGATAATTCCCAATTGATTGGGTTGCCAAAACATTCGGCTGCACTTGCTGAAGAATGGCTGGTTTGATATGGATATTCAGGTGTTTTATGATAACGGAATGGCCCCGGTTAGATTTTTCTGCTCATCTTTTTGTAAATGGACTCCCGCTGGTGCTGAATCTACACCATATGGAGCAGCGACTACTTGATAAGCGTATAACGACGAATGAGCGTCTGCAGGTCGATTCTGATCTGGCGGATAAGGATCTGCCACGGTTTGTGACAGTTGCCGCTCATGACGATGACGATCCGCTATTGTTTCGTTTTGTAGTGGCTGGCGATAACGTCTATGAAATGTATGCGGATTCGCCTGGCAAGTACCAAGGGTGGCGTTTGCATATGGATCCGGTAAAACGGCATATGAGTGTGGTGGATAGCTCCACGGATGCGCTTTTCTCGCTCATAGGAAAGGAAGGGGTGAGGCTGGGTGTAGACGATTTGAGTGTTGGCTCTTTGTCGGTGGTGTTGGTGAGTGAAGAGCGAAAATCAGGGATTTATCTGACCACTACAAATTATCGAGATAAGCGACCGGATATTAAAAGGCCGGCCGTCAAGAAAATTATTGTTGATGTAAATCCTAACTTTACCGGGCATGACGCTTTTAACGGAGAGGTCGCGAAATTTGTTCTTAAGGTGGTTAAGCAGCCTGAGTGGGACGATGGTGATGACTGGTTTCTGGCTGGATAATATGCCTTGTTGTGACTTATAGGTCTGCAGCAACGGCTGAATATGATTCAGACGTTGCTGTGTGATTTTCAGTGTGAGGTGGTTCGCCTGGCGAACACTAATAAATGCGACCTGCAGCAGTTGCTTCAAGGGATTGCGCGTCAATAGGCATATTTCATCATGGCATGGGGCAGGTGCCGCAACGCAAAGAACCCGAACAGCGCCACCATTGCCGGCAATATCAGCCACCAGACCTTGGGTGGCATGGCGTTGAGTGGCGTCTGGCGCTGACTCAACCCCAGGCTCGCCGCACAGACACATGCCGCCAGCATGGCGCCGGCCAGCACATCCGTTGGCCAGTGCGCGCCCAGATAGACGCGTGACAAAGCAATCGCCAGCGCCGGAAGGCAACCCACCAGCAACCAGGTCAGGCGCATCCGCGGGGGTTGTCCGCGGCCGGCCAGTACGGCGAGGGTGAGGAACAGCGCGAAAGACCCTGAAGCGTGGCCGCTGGGCATGCTGTAGCTGGTGAGCGGATCGCTCAACACTTCCGGGCGCAGACGGGCGAAAAAGTATTTGGTCGCGGTATTGGCCAGTGCCGTGAAGAGTAGTGTGCCGCCGACGAAAATAGCGTGTCGCCATTGCCGCATCAGTAGCAACAAACCGGTCAGCAGCGCACTGAGCAGCAACATGTTGCGGAATTCCCCGATCAGGGTGAACACCACTGCCACTTCATCCAGCATCGGTTTTCGATGTTCCTGCACCAGCGTCATCACGCCTTGATCGAGTGCAGACAGGTGCGAGTAACCGATAAACAGTCCCGCCAGAATCAGCAGGCTCATCCCGGCAATGAACAGCGTCGCGCGGCGATGCCGGCGCAGGCTGCTGGTCGCGCTTAAGCCAATCATCACCGCAATACTGCCGGCAACAATTCCGGCCTGGAGCCAGAAGCCTTCCGGCAACGGCAAGCGTATTGCCGCTCCGGTTGCCCAGCCAGGCATCAGGTAAGCCACCGACCAGCCCGCACCGGCCAACAGACTGACGGCGAAGAAGCGCGGGAACGGCATGTCGCACATCCCGGCCACCATCGGCAGCATCGGACGCAGGGGGCCGATAAAGCGTCCGACCAGCAGGCTGGCAATACCGTAGCGCTGAAAATAAGACTCGGCCCCGGCAATCCATTCCGGATGATGGCGCAAGCCCGGCAGGCGCCGGATGTTCTGGTGGAAGTGACGGCCCAGGAAATACGAAACGACATCGCCCAGCACCCCGGCGACGAAGCCCAGCAAGAGCGTCTCGCTCAGCGTCAGCGCGCCACTGCCGGCCAATACCGCCACGGCGAACAGCAGCACGGTGCCTGGGACGATCAGCCCGGCAATCGCCAGGCACTCGACAAAAGCCACGATGAATACCGCCGCGGCCAGCCATTGCGGGTTGACCGCCAGCCATCCGGTCACGCTGTCGAGCCATGGGCCCATAAGTCCAACTCCATTTTCATTGGTTGCTCCGTAGGAGCTGCCGCAGGCTGCGATCTTTTGCCTTTCAAAAATCACAAGATCGCAGCCTGCGGCAGCGCCTACAGGAATTTGTTTACAGCAGGATGTAATCGCGCCCTTCGACTTGCCCCCGCCGCAGCGGGTTGCGCGTGCAGTACGGCGCATAGGCCGCATCGACGAAACGGTACATCAGGTGTTCATCGCGCCCATGGGGGATACCCAGGCGTGTCGTCTGGATGATTTGTGCCGGCACAGGACCGACGTCTTCGACCAGTAGCACCTCATGGTCAAAACGCTTGGCGTCCCACATCCGCACCTTCAAGCCCAGAGACTTGCACAGCAAGGTTTGGCCTGCGCAAAGCTTTTGTGACGGGCGAGGATGGCCTTGGGCGTCGGGATTGTTCAACAGCATCTGCGCCAGGCTGGCCGGTCCGCTCAACTCATCGATCCACGGATAGGCGGATTTGATCAAAACCGCATTGCCCGGTCCTTGGGCGCTGAAGTTCAATGAGTCGCCACCCCGGGCGTAATACATATAGATGTGGCCGCCTTCCAGAAACAAAGCCTTACGCTTTTCTGTGTAGCCGAGGGACGCGTGGCTGCCTTTTTCGACACAGTAATAGGCTTCGGTCTCGATGATTCGAGCGCTGAGCCACAGGTCGCCGACTCGGTGGCGGATGACTTTTCCCAGTAGGTCCCGGGCCAGAGTCTGCGCGTCGCGGTCGAAAAATACGTCTGGAAGACCCGTGGGCTGGCCAGTGGTGGGTGCTCGAATGGTCAGGTTGGACATGATATTCGGCGTTTGTCAGGGTTGAATGAGTCGTGATGATAACAATTTGCAGCTTAATTCCGGCTGAACGTGGACAAATCACCCTCGATTTCGACCATCCGCCCGTCACCGCTGTTAGTCGGAAGGCGCGACAGCTATAATCTGCCGCTTTACTCTTTACCACGACCTTAGCAAAGACCTCGCCCAGACCATGACTGAGTCCGTTCTTGACTACATGACCCGCTTGGGTCGCGCTGCCCGCGAAGCCTCCCGCGTGATCGGCCGTGCCAGCACCGCGCAGAAAAACCGCGCCTTGCAGGCTGCCGCCAACGCGTTGGACGCTGCACGCGCCGAGCTGACCGCTGCCAATGAGCAAGACCTGGCAGCCGGCCGCGTCAATGGTCTGGAGCCGGCTTTGCTGGAGCGCCTGGCGCTGACCCCTGCGCGCATCGACGGCATGATTATCGGCTTGCGTCAGGTCGCGGCATTGCCGGACCCGGTCGGTGCGATCCGAGATATGAGCTACCGTCCGTCCGGCATTCAGGTCGGCAAAATGCGCGTACCGCTGGGAGTGATCGGGATCATCTACGAATCCCGGCCGAACGTGACCATCGATGCCGCCAGCCTGTGCCTGAAGTCCGGTAACGCGACCATCCTGCGCGGCGGTTCCGAGGCGATTCACTCCAATCGTGCCATCGCTGCCTGCATTCAGCGTGGTCTGGCCGAGGCCAATCTTCCGGCGGCCGTGGTGCAAGTGGTCGAAACCACGGACCGTGCTGCCGTCGGCGCACTGATCACCATGCCTGAATACGTCGACGTCATCGTGCCCCGTGGCGGTCGTGGCCTGATCGAGCGTGTCAGTCGCGACGCCCGCGTGCCGGTCATCAAGCATCTGGACGGTATCTGCCACGTTTATGTGAGCGAACACGCCGACCTGGCAAAAGCCCAGCGCATCGCGTTCAACGCCAAGACTTACCGTTATGGCATCTGCGGTGCGATGGAAACGTTACTGGTCGATCAAACCGTTGCCAACAATTTCCTGCCGTCGATGGCGGCCCAGTTCCGCGAAAAAGGCGTCGAGCTGCGCGGTTGCGAACGCACCCGGTCGATCATTGATGCCATACCGGCCAGCGAAGACGACTGGAGCACCGAGTACCTGGCGGCGATTCTGTCGATCCGTGTGGTCGACGGGCTGGACCAGGCGATCGAACACATCAACCATTACGGCTCTCACCACACCGACTCGATAGTCAGCGAACACCAGGGTGACACCCGGCGTTTCGTGGCTGAAGTCGACTCGTCATCGGTGATGATCAACACGCCGACCTGCTTCGCCGACGGCTTTGAATACGGATTGGGTGCCGAGATCGGCATTTCTACTGATAAGCTGCACACCCGTGGCCCGGTCGGCCTCGAAGGCCTGACCTGCGAGAAGTACATCGTAGTCGGTGATGGACAGCTGCGCGGACAGGAGCCGGTCTGACTTGGGCGATCTCGACCCGTCAGCCCCGTTGACCGCCAGCGAGCCAGCACCTCGGCGCATTGGCGTACTGGGCGGAACCTTCGATCCGGTGCACATCGGCCATTTGCGCGGTGCGCTGGAAGTCGCCGAAACCCTGGCGCTCGATGAGCTGCGTCTGACACCCAGTGCCAGGCCGCCTCATCGGGACACACCCCAGGTTTCGGCACAAGACCGTCTGGCGATGGTCGAGTGCGCGGTGGCCGGTGTGGCTCCGTTGGTGGTGGACGCCCGCGAATTGCAGCGGGACAAACCGTCCTACACCATTGATACCCTGGAACTGATGCGCGCCGAACTGGCTGTGTCCGACCAGGTTTTTCTGCTTTTGGGCTGGGACGCATTTTGCGGCCTGCCCACTTGGCACCGCTGGGAAGAGTTGCTCCAGCATTGCCATATCCTGGTGTTGCAACGCCCGGATGCCGACAGCGAACCGCCGGATGCCTTGCGCAACCTGCTGGCAGCGCGCTCGGTGAGCGACCCGCTGGCCCTCAAGGGGCCGAGCGGACAGATTGCATTCGTCTGGCAGACACCGCTCGCGGTATCCGCCACCCAGATCCGTCAACTGCTGGCCAGCGGTAAGTCGGTACGTTTCCTGGTGCCCGACGCGGTCCTGGCCTACATCGATGCGCACGGGCTCTACCGTGCGTCGAACTGAATAGGAGTGCTTCAAGGCACGTGGCAACAACGTGTATCGAAGCCCCGAACAAACGAGCAAAACGAGTTTTATATGACGAGCAACAACGAAAGCAAAGTTAAACGCAAAGGCACATTCAAGAGCGCCCCGCTGCCTGAGAAAGTTCTCGCCGTCGAGCCGCCTAAAGGTGACGAGCTGGTCAAGGTCGCCGTAGCCGCCCTGGAAGACGTCAAGGCCCAGGACGTGCTGGTGATCGATGTTCGCGACAAGCAGAGCATCACCGACTTCATGATCATCGCCACCGGTACCTCGAACCGCCAGATCGGCGCGATGCTGGACAAGGTTCGCGAAGCGGTCAAGGCCTTGGGCATCAAGCCGCTGGGCGAAGAAGGCAAGGGCGACAGCGACTGGGTCCTGTTGGACATGGATGACGTGATCGTCCACATGATGACCTCCAACGCCCGTCAGTTCTACGACCTGGAGCGCCTGTGGAAAGGCGCCGAGCAGAGCCGTGCCGCTGATGGCAAACACCACAGCCCTGAAGTTGGTCACGAGCATTTCACCAAGCTCAACAAAGACCAGGAATAAGGAACGGCTGTGCGACTGCGACTGATCGCCGTCGGCTCCCGCATGCCTAAATGGGTGGAAGAAGGCTGGCATGAATATGCCAAGCGTCTTCCGTCCGAGCTGGCGCTGGAACTGGTGGAAATACCGCTCAACACCCGGGGCAAGAACGCCGACGTGGCACGCTTCATCCGTCAGGAAGGCGAAGCCATGCTGGCCAAGGTCGGGCCGAACGAGCGTGTTGTCACCCTCGAAGTCCATGGCAAGCCCTGGAGTACCGAGCAACTGGCGGTCGAACTCGATCGCTGGCGGCTGGACTCGCGCACCGTCAACTTCATGGTCGGCGGCCCAGAAGGGCTGGCGCCGGAAGTCTGTGCCCGGGCTGACCAGCGCTGGTCGTTGTCGCCGCTGACGTTGCCGCACCCGCTGGTGCGGATTCTGATCGGCGAACAGTTGTACCGTGCCTGGACCGTGCTGTCCGGTCACCCTTACCACAAGTAATTCTGCCCTCATGTCCCAGCCGATCCGCATCAAGGACCACGAAAAAGACGCCCGTCTGGTGCGTGGCCGCGTCGTGTTCGGGGCAATTGCAGTGGTGACGCTGATCTGCGTGTTGATTGCGCGTCTGTATTTTCTCCAGGTCATCCAGTACGAGTACCACTCGACCCTGTCGGAAAACAACCGTGTCCATGTGCAGCCGATTCCGCCGACGCGCGGTTTGATCTTCGACCGTAATGGCGTGGTGATTGCCGACAACCGGCCGAGTTTCAGCTTGAGTATGACCCGCGAGCGCTCCGGCGACTGGCAGCAAGTGCTCGATGTGATTGTCGAAGTGCTGGAGCTGACGCCCGAGGATCGGGTGATTTTCGAGAAACGCATGCGCCAGGGCCGTCGTCCGTTCGAGCCGGTGCCAATCCTGTTTGAGTTGAGCGAAGAACAGATCGCCCGGATCGCGGTGAACCAGTTCCGCCTGCCTGGTGTGGAAGTGGTCGCGCAATTGGTACGTCACTATCCGCAGGGTGCGCACTTTGCGCACTCGGTTGGTTACATGGGGCGGATCAACGAGAAGGAGCTCAAGTCCCTCGATCCGGTCAATTACAGCGGCACTCACCACATTGGCAAAACCGGTATCGAGCGTTTCTACGAGCCTGAATTACACGGCCAGGTGGGTTACGAGGAAGTCGAGACCAACGCCCGGGGCCGCGTTCTGCGCGTGCTCAAGCGTACCGATCCGATTCCCGGCAAGGACATCGTCCTGAGCCTGGACATCAAATTGCAGGAAGCCGCCGAAGCGGCGCTCGGTGGTCGTCGTGGCGCGGTGGTCGCACTGGACCCGAAAACCGGCGAAGTACTGGCCATGGTCAGCCAGCCGAGTTTCGACCCGAACCTGTTTGTCACCGGCATCAGTTTCAAGGCCTATTCCGAACTGCGCGACTCCATTGACCGGCCGCTGTTCAACCGCGTATTGCGAGGCCTGTACCCGCCAGGTTCGACCATCAAGCCGGCGGTGGCGATTGCCGGTCTGGACGCGGGTGTGGTGACGGCGTCGTCGCGAGTGTTCGATCCGGGCTATTACATGCTGCCCAACTACGATCACAAATACCGTAACTGGAACCGTACCGGTGACGGCTTTGTCGACCTCGATACGGCGATCATGCGCTCCAACGACACCTACTTCTATGACCTGGCCCACAAGCTGGGGATCGATCGGTTGGCGGCATACATGACCAAGTTTGGCATCGGTCAAAAAGTCTCGCTGGACATGTTCGAAGAATCACCGGGGTTGATGCCGTCCCGCGAATGGAAACGTGCGACCCGTCGGCAGGCGTGGTTCCCGGGCGAAACGCTGATTCTCGGGATTGGGCAGGGCTATATGCAGTCGACCCCGCTGCAACTGGCCCAAGCCACCGCGCTGGTCGCCAACAAAGGCGTCTGGAACCGTCCGCACCTGGCCAGGACCATCGAGGGTGTGAAACCTGTTGATGAGAATCCGATGCCGGACATCATCCTGCGCGACCCGTCGGACTGGAACAAGGTCAACCATGGCATGCAGCAGGTGATGCACGGTGCCCGGGGTACGGCGCGCAAGGCCGCGATCGGTGCGCAGTACCGGATTGCCGGCAAGTCGGGTACGGCCCAGGTGGTCGCGATCAAGCAGGGCGAGAAGTACGACCGTTCCAAGGTTCAGGAGCGCCATCGCGACCACGCCTTGTTCGTTGGCTTCGCGCCGGCCGATGATCCGAAAATCGTGGTCTCGGTAATGGTCGAGAACGGTGAGTCCGGCTCTGGTGTCGCCGCGCCCGTGGTGCGGCAGATCATGGACGCCTGGCTCCTGGACCAGAATGGCCGGTTGAAGCCTGAATACGCCAGCCCTATCAGCCCTGAGGCAACAGCCCGTGAAGAATAATTTCGATCGCATGCTCTCGAGCGAGGATGTGATGCGTCGTCGTGCGACGTTGCTGCAGCGTCTGCATATCGACGGCCCGTTGCTGATCCTGCTGCTGACTCTGGCGGCCGGCAGCCTGTTCGTACTCTATTCGGCCAGTGGCAAAAGCTGGGATCTACTGGCCAAACAAGCCACTTCGTTCGGCATCGGCCTGGTGTCGATGATTGTCATCGCCCAGTTCGAACCGCGTTTCATGGCCCGTTGGGTCCCGGTGGGTTATGTGCTCGGCGTGTTGTTGCTGGTGGTCGTCGACATCATGGGGCACAACGCCATGGGCGCCACGCGCTGGATCAACATTCCCGGGGTCATCCGCTTCCAGCCTTCGGAATTCATGAAGATCCTGATGCCGGCGACCATCGCCTGGTACCTGTCCAAGCGCACCTTGCCGCCGCAACTCAAACATGTGGGGGTCAGCCTGTTCCTGATTGGCTTGCCCTTCATCCTGATCGTGCGTCAGCCCGACCTCGGCACTTCATTGCTGATTCTGGCGGGGGGCGCCTTTGTGCTGTTCATGGGCGGCCTGCGCTGGCGCTGGATCCTCAGCGTGCTCGCTGCTGCCGTGCCGGTGTCCGTGGCCATGTGGTACTTCGTGATGCACGATTACCAGAAACAGCGCGTCCTCACTTTCCTCGACCCGGAAAGTGACCCGTTAGGCACTGGCTGGAACATCATTCAGTCGAAAGCCGCCATCGGCTCCGGTGGGGTGTTCGGCAAAGGCTGGCTGCTCGGCACCCAGTCGCACCTGGACTTTCTGCCAGAAAGCCACACCGACTTCATTATTGCGGTACTGGGTGAAGAGTTCGGCCTGGTGGGTATCTGCGCGCTGCTGCTGATTTATCTGCTGCTCATCGGTCGTGGCCTGGTGATTACCGCCCAGGCCCAGACATTGTTCGGCAAATTGCTCGCGGGCAGCCTGACCATGACGTTTTTTGTTTATGTTTTCGTCAACATCGGTATGGTCAGTGGCCTGTTGCCGGTGGTGGGGGTTCCGTTGCCGTTCATTAGCTACGGAGGAACTTCGCTGGTGACGCTACTGTCAGCGTTTGGGGTTTTGATGTCGATCCATACCCATCGCAAGTGGATCGCGCAGGTTTGAATAAGGTGAAGATTTCAATGCAAGTAATGCGTGGCTGGGCGACTCGATACGCGCCATGGGTCGGCCTGGTAAGCATCCTTGGCACAATGCAGACAGCATTGGCCGGCGATTACGAAGGTTCACCCCAGGTGGCCGAATTCGTCGGTGAAATGACCCGCGACTACGGGTTCGCTGGTGAGCAACTGATGGGCGTGTTCCGCGAAGCCGAGCGCAAACAGTCGATTCTGAATGCCATCTCCAAACCTGCCGAACGGGTAAAACAGTGGAACGAGTATCGCCCGATGTTCATTACCGACGCGCGCATTGCACGCGGTGTGGACTTCTGGCGCCAGCACGAGGCAGTCCTGGCACGAGCCGAGCAGGAATACGGCGTACCGGCGCAGGTCATTGTTTCGATCATCGGCGTTGAGACCTTTTTCGGGCGCAATACCGGTAATTTCCGCGTAATCGATGCCTTGTCGACGCTGGGTTTCGACTATCCTCCCCGTGCCGAATTTTTCCGCAAGGAACTGCGTGAATTCCTTTTGCTGGCCCGTGAGGAGCAGGTCGATCCGTTGACACTCAAGGGCTCTTACGCCGGGGCAATGGGGCTGCCGCAATTCATGCCGAGCAGTTTTCGCGCCTATGCAGTGGATTTCGACGGTGATGGCCACATCAATATCTGGAACAACCCGGACGATGCCATTGGCAGTGTCGCCAGTTATTTCAAGCGTCATGGCTGGGTCGCCGGCGAACCGGTGGTCAGCCGCGCCGATGTGCGCGGCGAGCAGGTGGACGAAGGTTTGACCACGGGCATCGAGCCGGCGAAAACCGTCGGGGAGTTGCGAGCCTTGGGGTGGTCAAGTCATGATGCGCTGCGCGATGATATGCCGGTTACAGCTTTCCGCCTGGAAGGCGACAATGGCCCCGAATACTGGATGGGTCTGAAGAATTTCTACGCGATTACGCGTTATAACCGCAGCGTGATGTACGCCATGGCCGTACATCAACTGTCTGAACAGCTGGTCCAAGCACGGGGCGTCAAGTAATGCGGGCATTGCCTATGAATAAACCCCTGAAGCTGATGGCATTTGCCGCGCTGGCGATGCTGGTCGCCAGTTGTTCGACCAGTCGCCCACCAGCGCAGAAGGCTCCTGCCGCCGTACGCACGACACCGGGACTGGACATCAACCGCGCCCACAAGGATGGCGCGCCTTGGTGGGACGTCGATGTTTCGCGTATCCCGGACGCCACGCCGACCCTGCACACCGGCCCGTACAAGGCTAACCCGTACACCGTGCTGGGCAAGACCTACTTCCCGCTGCAAGAGTCCAAGACCTATGTGCAGTCGGGCACGGCGTCCTGGTATGGCACCAAGTTTCACGGCCAGAACACCGCCAACGGCGAGGTGTATGACCTGTACGGCATGAGTGCCGCGCATAAGACGCTACCGTTGCCGAGTTACGTTCGGGTGACCAACCTGGACAACAACAAGAGCGTGATCCTGCGGGTCAACGACCGGGGGCCGTTCTACTCGGACCGGATCATCGACTTGTCTTATGCGGCCGCCAAAAAACTCGGTTATGCCGAAACCGGCACTGCGCGGGTCAAGGTTGAAGGTATCGATCCGCAGCAATGGTGGGCCGCCAAGGGCCGTCCGGCACCGTTAATGCTCAATGAACCGAAAGTCGCGCAAAATAGCGCTCCGGTGATTACGGCTTCGGCCGGCACTGTCGAGCAATGGACGCCGCCACCGCAGCAACACGCCGCCGCGGTAGTGCCTGTACCGGTTGATGCAAAAAAAAACGCTTCTGCAGCAGCCTCTGGCCAGTATCTGCAGGTGGGCGCGTTCGCCAACCCGGACGCTGCAGAACTCCTGAGATCGAAGCTCAGCGGGATGGTGAGCGCTCCGGTGTTCATCAGTTCGATCGTGCGCAATCAGCAGACCCTGCACCGGGTGCGCTTGGGGCCGATCGGTTCGCCGGGTGAAGTCCAGCAGGTACAGAACAGTGTGCGCCTGGCCAACCTCGGTTCGCCAAGTGTTGTGACTGAGTAATACGTAAGACTTGATTGACGGTTCGTCTGCGGTTTTGGGGGGCGGACCAGGTTGTTGACTCGTTGAAGAACAAAAGCCCGGCAAGGGTGACTGGAGTGAGCAACTGAACACGCGATAACCCGTTAGAAGGTTATTTGATTAGTTTTGCCCTTGGGCAGTTTCCATTAGCGATTTCGAGAGACGGATGAACATCACCACCTTTGCCAAACGCCTGTTCCTGTTAGTCCCGCTGCTCCTCTCACCCGCCGCTTTCGCGGTCGAGATGATGCCGTCGCCACCACAACTGGCCGCCAAGGCCTACGTGCTCATGGATGCCAGCAGCGGCAACGTGCTGGTCGAGAACAATGGTGACCAGCGTCTGCCGCCGGCCAGCCTGACCAAGCTGATGACCGCGTACATCGCGACCCTCGAAATCCGTCGTGGCCAGATCGGCGAAAACGATCCGGTGACCGTCAGCGAAAATGCCTGGCGTACCGGCGGTTCGCGGATGTTCATCAAGGTCGGCTCGCAAGTCACCGTCAGCGACCTGCTGCACGGCATCATCATCCAGTCGGGCAACGACGCCAGCGTTGCGCTTTCCGAGCACATCGCCGGCAGCGAAGACGCCTTTGCCGACATGATGAACAAAACCGTTGGCGACCTGGGCATGACCAACAGCCACTTCATGAACCCGACCGGTCTGCCGAACCCTGAGCACTATTCGTCGGCTCACGACATGGCGGTGCTGGCTCGTGCAATCATCCACGAAGATCCTGCTCACTACGCGATCTACTCGCAGAAAGAGTTCTTCTGGAACGGCATCAAGCAGCCGAACCGCAACCTGCTGCTGTGGCGTGACAAGACAGTCGACGGTCTGAAAACCGGCCATACCGACGAAGCTGGCTACTGCATGGTGTCCTCGGCCGTACGTGATGGCATGCGCCTGATTGCTGTGGTTTTCGGCACCAACAGCGAAGTGGCCCGCGCCGCCGAGACCCAGAAGCTGCTGACCTACGGTTTCCGCTTCTTCGAAACCCAGACCTTCTATCAGAAAGGCGCCGAGCTGGCTCAGGCGCCGGTCTGGAAAGGCTCCACCAATCAAGTCAAGGCTGGCCTGGCGCAAGACCTGACCATGACCCTGCCCAAAGGCCAGCTGAAAAAGCTCGCGGCCAGCATGACCATGAACCCGCAACTGATCGCGCCAATCGCCAAGGGTGACGTGATCGGTAAAGTCGAAGTGAAACTGGACGACAAAGTGGTGCACAGCGCCGACCTGATCGCCCTGGACGCTGTCGAGGAGGGTGGTATCTTCCGCCGCATGTGGGATAGCATCCGTCTATTCTTCTACGGCTTGTTCAACTGATAGTGTGCACCTGCAAGGCCCCGCGCTGATCTGGCGTAGGGCCTTGCCGTCGCCACGGCTTACGCTTACGAGGCCGTTACGCCATGACCGATACCGAAGTAAAGGCGCCAAAGATCGAATTCCCTGCCAACGATTACCCGGTTAAGGTGATCAGCGACACCGGCGTGGGCAACAAGGACAGGATCATCGACATCGTCAAGAAGTACGCCACGATCAATGATGAGCGAATTGACGAGCGCCAGAGCAGCAACGGCAAATACACCACGATTCAGTTGCACATCGTTGCGACCGACCAGGACCAGCTGTACAACATCAACAGCGCACTGCGGGCCACCGGTTTCGTGCACATGGTGCTGTGATGTCTGGCACGCTGGGCTTTCGCGAACTCGGCCAGATGGCTTACGAGCCGGTCTGGCACGCCATGCAACGATTCACCAACGAACGCGGCAATGATGCCGCCGACGAGATCTGGCTGGTCGAGCACCCGCCGGTATTTACCCAGGGACAGGCTGGCAAGGCCGAGCATCTGCTGCTCCCCGGCGATATTGCGGTGGTGCAGGTTGATCGTGGTGGTCAGGTGACGTACCACGGTCCCGGCCAGTTGGTGGCTTATTTGCTGTTGGATGTGCGCAAGCTGGGGTTTGGCGTGCGCGATCTGGTCAGCCGGATGGAGCAGTGTCTGATCGAGCTGCTTGCGAGCTACGGCGTGACCGCCGCGGCCAAGCCCGACGCGCCGGGTGTCTACGTCAATGGAGCGAAAATCGCTTCCCTGGGTCTACGGATCCGCCACGGTTGTTCCTTTCATGGCCTGGCCCTGAACGTGGACATGAACCTGGAACCGTTTCGACGGATAAATCCCTGCGGCTATGCCGGGCTGGCGATGACCCAGCTGAGCGATCACGCAGGACCGATTGAATTTGCCGAGGTAAGTGCCCGGCTGCGCGCGCAGCTCGTCAAACACCTCGACTATGCTGAGCAGACGACCCTGACGGGCGGAATCGACTGATATGACTACTGATGCAGTGCAAACCATGATCCCGACGCTCGATGTCTCCGAGCGCCCGG
Organism: Pseudomonas sp. P1.8; assembly: GCF_001269805.1. Lineage (NCBI taxonomy): Bacteria > Pseudomonadati > Pseudomonadota > Gammaproteobacteria > Pseudomonadales > Pseudomonadaceae > Pseudomonas > Pseudomonas sp. P1.8. The sequence continues at coordinate 183,947 of NZ_LHVM01000022.1, read as the reverse complement.
CCCCGCGTCCCAAGGTTGAAGCCGGCGTCAAGCTGCGCGGCGCCGAGAAGGTTGCACGCATCCCGGTAAAGATCATTCCGACCACCGAACTACCGAAGAAGCCCGACTGGATTCGCGTACGCATCCCGGTTTCGCCGGAAGTCGACCGCATCAAGGCCCTGCTGCGCAAACACAAGCTGCACAGCGTCTGCGAAGAGGCGTCCTGCCCGAACCTGGGTGAGTGCTTCTCCGGGGGCACCGCGACCTTCATGATCATGGGTGACATCTGCACCCGTCGTTGCCCGTTCTGCGACGTTGGTCACGGCCGTCCGAAGCCGCTGGACGTCAACGAACCGGAAAGCCTGGCCATCGCCATTGCAGACCTGCGTCTCAAGTACGTGGTGATCACCTCGGTAGACCGCGACGACCTGCGTGACGGCGGTGCCCAGCACTTTGCCGACTGCATCCGTGAAATCCGCAAGCTGTCGCCGAATGTGCAACTGGAAACCCTGGTTCCGGACTACCGTGGCCGCATGGACATAGCCCTGGAAATCACTGCCGCCGAGCCGCCGGATGTGTTCAACCACAACCTGGAAACCGTGCCGCGCCTGTACAAGGCTGCGCGTCCGGGTTCCGACTACCAGTGGTCGCTGACCCTGCTGCAACGCTTCAAGCAGATGATGCCGCACATTCCGACCAAGTCCGGCTTGATGCTGGGCCTGGGCGAGACCGACGAAGAAGTCATCGAAGTCATGAAGCGCATGCGCGAACACGACATTGACATGCTGACCCTCGGCCAATACCTGCAGCCGTCCCGCAGCCACTTGCCGGTGCAACGTTTTGTGCACCCGGATACCTTCGCCTGGTTCGCCGAAGAAGGTTACAAGATGGGCTTCAAGAACGTCGCATCCGGCCCGTTGGTACGTTCTTCGTATCACGCCGACGAGCAGGCGAAGCTGGTCAAGGCTGAACTGATGTCGTCCTGATCGACGCAATGAAATGAAAAGCGCCCGCACGGCATCCAGCCTCGCGGGCGTTTTTTTGCCTGGCCTACGGCAATGGCTGTTTTTTCCTGCAACCTGCGGGGCAACGGTTCCTCTTCTGTTTGTCCCCGTTCCTGACTACTGTGTGCTGAAGATTTCACACAGGGAGATTCACGGATGACCGCTCGACCGACCCACACCCTTTGCCCTCATGCCCCCGTCCCGGCACTGCCGTCGGAAGGCATGATCGGTGTCATCGCACCCGCCGGTCCCGCGCCGCTGGACACCGACAAGGCGGTGCAATGGATGCGTGCCCGGGGTTATTCACTGAAAGTGTTTCCCGGGGTCTACGAAAAAAACGGTTACCTGGCCGGTAGCGACGAGGTGCGACTTGGCGACCTGCATGCAGCATTCGCCGACAGCGAGGTGGATGCGATCATCTGCCTGCGCGGCGGTTACGGCACACCGCGACTGCTCGATCGCATCGATTTTGATTTGCTGCGTGACAACGCCAAGCCGTTCGTCGGCTACAGCGATATCACCGCGCTGCATTTGGCGATCAGTCGTTATGCCGGCTTCGTGACCTTTCATGGTCCGTTGCTCAATGCTGACCTGCTGGGTGACAAGCAAATACCTACGGAGTCTTCGTTCTTCAACATGTTGCGCGGGCAGGTAAGGGCGGGCACGGTGCTGGCTCATCCGGTGGCTTACCCGCTGACGACGATCGAGCCAGGCGTTGCTCATGGACGCTTGCTCGGAGGCAATCTGGCCATGATCGCCGCGACCATGGGCACGCCCTACGAGATTGATGTCGAGGGCGTCATTCTGTTGATCGAGGATATCAACGAGCCTCTGTATCGCATCGACCGGTTGCTGACGCAGCTGCGGCTGGCCGGCACGTTGCACAAGCTGCGCGGCGTGTTGGTCGGGGATGTCGCGGGTGTTGAGGTGGCAGCGCTGGACCGGTTGCTCAAGCAGACCTTCGCGCCATTGAAGATTCCGGTGTTGTCCGGGTGGCGAAGCGGCCATTGCGATCCGAACCTTACGCTACCCATGGGGGCGTTGGTGCGCTTGGATGCTGGGAACAAGGAGTTACTGTTGGAGCAGGATGTGGTGGTCAGTTAAGTCGCGAGCATCTGAAAAGATCGCAGCCTGCGGCAGCTCCTACGGATGTACCCCAAATCCCGTAGGAGCTGCCGCAGGCTGCGATCTTTTGCTTTTAGCGGTTGCGTAACCCTTCGAGCAACTTGTGCGTCGGGTAACCATCCGCCGGCCAGCCAAACGACTGCTGGGCGCTGCGGATGGCCTTGCGCGTGTTGGCGCCAATGATGCCGTCGGCGGTGCCTGCGTCGTAGTTCTGGGCACTCAACAGGTTTTGCAGTTCAATCCGTTCGGTACGGCTCAGCGGCAGGTCATCCTTGGGCCACGAACCGCTGATCAAGCCAGCGCCGTTGAAGCGTTCGGACAACAGGCTCACCCCCAGGGCATAGGACGACGAGTTGTTGTACTTGAGAATCGCGCGGAAGTTATCGAGCACCAGGAATGCCGGGCCTCTATAGCCAGCCGGCAGCAACAGGGCGGCGGATAACTGCTCGGAGCCGGCCGGGGCCTGGCCGCCGTTGGGCAACATGACGCCCAGTTGGCGCCATTCGGCGACAGTCTTGCGAATCGTACCGTCGGCCAATACGTAATCGAAACCGCCCGGCAGCTGGACTTCAAAGCCCCATGGCTGACCTCTCTGCCAGCCGGAGCTTTGCAGGTAATGCGCGGTCGAGGCCAGGGCATCTGCCGAACTGCCCCAGATATCGCGGCGGCCGTCGCCGTCGAAGTCCACGGCGTGGGTGTTGTAGGTGGTCGGGATAAATTGGGTCTGGCCCATCGCGCCCGCCCAGGAGCCCAGCATCTTCTCAGGCTCGATGTCACCTTGTTGCAGGATCTGCAGGGCCGCGATCAATTGCGCATGGGCGAAGCCTGGGCGGCGACCTTCATAGGCCAGAGTCGCCAGCGAATTGATCACCGATTTGCTGCCCTGGAATTGCCCGAAGTTACTCTCCATGCCCCACACCGCCACCAACGCCTGGCGATCGACGCCGTAGCGCTGCTCGATACTTTGCAGGACATCGGCGTATTGGGTGACCAGCGTCTGGCCCTTGCGCACGCGCAGTGGCGACAGGGCGCCGTCGAGGTATTCCCACACCGGTTTTGCGAATTCCGGTTGGCTGCGATCGGCACGAATCACGCTGGGGTCGAAGCTGACATTGGCGAAAGCGCGATCAAACAGATCGGCGCGCACGCCGGCGGCCAAGGCATCCTTGCGGAAACCTGCCTGCCATTCGGCGAAGGTCTGCGTCGGCTGGATGTCGACGTTCTCACCGGTCGGAACCACTGGCGGAACAACCGCCGGGGCGGTGGCAACGGGCGACGTCTGGAGGGGTTGAGCGTCGGCAGCGGTCGGTTTTTCCGCGCAGGCGACAAGCAAAACAAGGCTGGAGGCAGCAATCAATTGGCGCAGGTGCCAACGACGGGGAATACAAAAGGGCATGCACAGGTCCAGGGAAAACGATTCAGGTACAGACCTTAACATGTAGAAGGGGTGTTCTGCTTCAAGCGGCCAGAAAGTAAGAAGCCTCCCAGCTATTAGACTGGAAGGCTTCGCGGCGGTAGCTGCCTTTGCCTTTGCCGGCACGTTCCTGACGGCTGCGGAACAGTGGCTGGGCGATGATGGATTTGGCCTTGTTGGGGCCATGCGTTGATGGCTTTTTGCTCATGATGATTTCTCGCAAGTGTGTGGTTTTTGCGGGGTAAATCATCGGCTGAAGTTGAGGTTCTGTCTATAGGGGCGATCGATGGGGACTTTGCAGGAACAAAGATCAAAGGATGGTCCGAATGCGGCCCGAGCTTTCGGCAGCTCCTACGCAGGATCGCGTTTCAATCTGCAGGAACTGCCGAAGGCTGCGATTTCTTGATCTTACTCGGCAGGCAACGCCAATTTTTGCCCAGCCATCAACAGTGTCAACCGACTCAAGCTCATCCACGGCGAACCAGCCGCCTGGCCTTTGATCTGCGCATCAATGCGTTGCGCTTCCAGCAACAACTGCGCCCAGCGTTGCGCCGAGTAGCGTTGCAGGGCTTTACTCATCAACGGTTTGCGTTTGTCCCAGACAGGCGGCTTGGCCTGGCTGAAGGCTTTGTCCAGCGGCGTGCCCTGACTGTATTGCAGCGAAATGTTGGCCAGCAGGCGCAGTTCGCGGGCCAGGGCCCAGAGAATCACGGGTGGCTCGACGCCCTCACCGCGCAACCCTTCGAGCATTCGCAAGGCATGGGCCGCTTCGCCATTGAGGATCGCATCGGTCAAACCGAACACGTCGAAGCGAGCACTGTCGGCCACGGCCGCCTGCACTGTTTCAACGGTGATCTGGCCACCCTCGGCCATCAGTTTGAGCTTCTCGATTTCCTGGGCTGCGGCCAACAGATTACCTTCGACCCGCGCGGCAATCAGCTCAACGGCATCCTGGTTAGCAGAAAGCCCGGCCTGGGACAGGCGCTGGCGGATCCAGCTCGGCAACTGGCTGACATCCACCGGCCAGATCTGCACGAACTGGGTTTGCTGGCCTTCAACCAGGGCCTTGCCCCACTTGGTCTTCTGCGCGCTGCCATCGAGCTTGGGCAGGCTGATCAACAACAGTGTGTCTTCGGCCGGTCGCGAGCAATACTCAATGAGCGCGGCTGCACCTTTGTCACCGGGTTTGCCGGAAGGCAGACGCAATTCCAACAGGCGCTTTTCGGCGAACAGCGACATGCTGGCGCCAGCCTGCAGCAATGTACCCCAGTCGAAACTGGCATCGGCGGCAAACACCTGGCGTTCATCAAAACCCTGCTGGCGGGCGGTCAAGCGAATGGCATCCGCGGCCTCCTGGCACAGCAACGGATCATCGCCGCTGATGATGTAGACAGGCGCGAGGGCACCTTGCAGGTGTTTGGCGAGTTGGGCGGGGGCGAGTTTCATAAGAGAGGGCGAACGGGGCGCTTGAGCGCCCCGTAAGTCTTACTGCTTCGGCAGTTGGATTGGCGACTGACGCGGCGTTTGCGCTTCAGCTTTTTGCGCCGCTTCCAGTGCCGCAGCATCAGCCCTGGCTTTGGCTTCGGCGGTCTGTTGCAGCTGATCCAGTTGCGCTGGGCTCAGCTGCGACAGGCGCAGCATCATGCGTTGAACCAGCTCACGACGGGTTTCCGTCTTGGCGGTTGTGGCTTCCTGGTCCGAGCCCGCCAGATTGTTGCCGTCGTGAAGGAAGATTTTTTGTACTTCAAGCTTGTCACTTAACAGCGGCAGGTTGCCCTGGCCACGGATGTCGTAGTTGAGTACGGTCGTCACCTGGTATTCACCCGTACGGCCGGCACCGGCGTAGCTGAGGATGCGCTGACTTTCCTGCTCGTCAGTCAGCACAAGCTTGTAGGGTGCGCCGGTGTAAACCTTGACGCCGCTGCTGGTCAGCATCTGACGCAGTTGCGTCACGGTTTCGCCGTAAGCGTTGCGGGCGCTCAGATCAAGTTCCTTGATCGCCAGTTCGTTGGTGCCGGTACCACGCAGCTGGAAACCGCAGGCGCTCAGCAGAACCGCAAGGCCCATTACCAGCAAATTGCGTTTGATCATCTTGTTGTTCCCCTTGAAACCATGTGGGCCGATCGAGCGGCCCGAAAGGTTTTACTCGGCGCCAGGCTGACCTGGCGCCTGCTCCAATTAGCTGGCGACGATATTGACCAGTTTCCCGGGCACTACGATCACTTTACGAATGGTCAGGCCGTCGACAAAGCGCAGAACGTTCTCGTTGGCGCGGGCGGCGGCTTCGACTTCTTCGCGGCTGGCGCTGGCCGGCATTTCGATGTGACCGCGCAGTTTGCCGTTGACCTGAATCACCAGCTGCAAGCTGTCTTGCACCAAGGCCGTTTCGTCCAGCACCGGCCAGCCAGCGTCGATCACCGGTTCGGCGTGGCCCAGTTGATTCCAAAGTTCATGACTGATGTGCGGCGTGATCGGAGCCAGCAGCAGCGTCACGGTTTCCAGGCCTTCGTGAATCAGTGCACGATCCTGTTCGGTGCCTTGCGCGGCTTTTTCCAGCACGTTCATCAGTGTCATCACCTGGGCGATGGCGGTGTTGAATTTGTGGTTCTGGCCGACGTCCTGGCTGGCCTGCTTGATGGCCAGGTGGATCGAGCGGCGTACAGCCTTCTGTTCATCGTTCAGGCTGGCAACGTCGAGTTTGCCCGGCAGACCCTGCGTGACGTGCGCCTGAGCCAGACGCCAGACGCGCTTGAGGAAACGGTGTGAGCCTTCAACGCCGGAGTCGGACCATTCTGCGCTCATGTCTGGTGGCGAAGCGAACATCATAAACAGACGGCAGGTGTCTGCGCCGAACTGGTCGATCATCGACTGTGGGTCGACGCCGTTGTTCTTCGACTTGGCCATCTTCTCGGTGCCGCCGATTTCTACCGGCAAGCCGTCAGATTTCAACTTGGCGCTGATCACCTTGGCTTTGCTGTCACGCTCAAGTTCGACGTCCGCCGGATTGAACCAGGTGTAAGCCCCGTTGGCTTCGCGACGATAGTAAGTCTCGGCGATCACCATGCCTTGGGTCAGCAGGTTCTTGAACGGTTCGTTGGAACTCACCAGGCCTTCGTCGCGCATCAGCTTGTGGAAGAAGCGCGCGTACAGCAGGTGAAGAATCGCGTGTTCGATTCCGCCGATGTACTGATCCACCGGCAACCAGTGGTCGGCCGCCGATTTTTCGACCAGGCCACCTTCAAAGTGCGGCGAGGCGTAACGGGCGTAGTACCACGAGGACTCGACGAAGGTGTCCATGGTGTCGGTTTCACGCTTGGCAGGCGCGCCGCATTTAGGGCAGCTGCACTCGTAGAACTCGGGCATGCGCGCCAGTGGCGAACCGGCACCATCGGGTACGACGTCTTCCGGCAGCACCACAGGCAGTTGATCTTCCGGCACTGGCACATCACCGCAAGTGTTGCAGTGGATGATCGGGATCGGGCAGCCCCAGTAGCGCTGACGGCTGATACCCCAGTCGCGAAGGCGGAACTGGGTGCGCGAGGCGCCCAGTTCTTTCTTGATCAGCGCAACTTCGATGGCATCGAAGGCCCCTACGAAGTCGAGGCCGTCGAACTCACCGGAATTGATCAGCGTGCCGTGCTCGCCGTAGGCGTCTTGCCATGGTGCGGGGTTGGTGTCACCGGAGCTGGTGCGCACAACCGATTTGACCGGCAGGTTGTACTTGTGTGCGAATTCGAAGTCGCGTTCGTCGTGGGCGGGAACCGCCATGACTGCGCCGTCGCCGTAGTGCATCAGCACGTAGTTGGCGACCCACACCGGGAGTTTTTCACCGGTCAACGGGTGCTCGACGAACAGGCCGGTCGGCAGGCCTTTTTTCTCCTGGGTGGCGACGTCGGCTTCGGCCACGCTACCGCCTTTGCATTCAGCGATGAACGCTTGCAGTTCAGGATTGTTCTGTGCGGCCAGGGTGGCCAGGTGGTGCTCGGCGGCCACGGCAACGTAGGTTGCGCCCATCAAAGTGTCTGGACGGGTGGTGAAGACTTTCAGCGCGCCGGATTCGCCGATGGAGTCGACGTTGTACGGAAATTGCACTTCCATGCCGCGAGATTTGCCGATCCAGTTGCGCTGCATGGTCTTGACCTGTTCAGGCCAGCCAGTCAGCTCGTCGAGGCTCTCCAGCAACTCATCCGCGTACGCGGTGATCTTGAAGTAGTACATCGGGATTTCGCGTTTTTCGATCAGCGCACCGGAGCGCCAGCCGCGACCGTCGATCACCTGTTCGTTGGCCAGGACGGTCTGGTCGACCGGGTCCCAGTTCACGGTGCCGCTTTTTTTGTAAATCACGCCTTTTTCGAACAGGCGGGTGAACAGCCACTGTTCCCAGCGGTAGTAATCGGGTTTGCAGGTGGTCACTTCGCGCGACCAGTCCACCGCCAGACCCAGGCTGCGCAGCTGGGTTTTCATGTAGGCGATGTTTTCGTAGGTCCACTTGGCAGGCGCTACGTTGTTCTTCATTGCGGCGTTTTCCGCAGGCATGCCGAAGGCGTCCCAACCCATGGGTTGCAGAACGTTCTTGCCGAGCATGCGCTGGTAGCGGGAGATCACGTCGCCAATGGTGTAGTTGCGCACATGCCCCATGTGTAGCTTGCCGCTGGGGTAAGGGAACATCGACAGGCAGTAGAAGGTCTCCTTGCCTGGCTGTTCACTGACTTCAAAGGACTTTTGCTCATCCCAGAAAGACTGGGCGGCGGCTTCGATTTCACGGGGCTGATATTGTTCGTGCATGGCTACTTTTGAACTGAATAGGGGTGGCCTAATCCTCTTCAATGCAACGCTGGACAGTGATCACGCCCTATTGGCGTTTTCGATGTCCAGCCGAGCTGGAAGTGGAGTTACAGGAAGCGCCGTAGCATACATGACCGCGCTCTACCGAGGGAAACCCTGATTGCTGCCGCGCGTCTCGTAAAACCGCTGCGAGGGCCGTTGGTCGCGGCACTCAGCCGGTTTGTTGATGGAAGCTAAGCTCTAACTGGGGAGTAGGTCTTATCTTCCAATGAGGTGAGGGATGGTTGAGTCACGGCAAAAAGCATCGAAACCGGAGCTGTACGAAAGACTGATCGATCGTCTGGGGCTGGCCCTGGAAGCGGCAAAAACCGCAGGTCGGCTGCGCGACGAACGCCCTCTGGAACTGGAACTGCGTGGCTTGAGCCCCGCAGAGTTTGCTTTGGTCAAGGCGTATCTGGATCGCAGTGAACGTGAGACACATGGATGCTTGTCAGAAGCAGTGAAGCAACTTGATGCACCACGTTCGGCCAAGATCATCTGGCTAAAGGACAAGGTTCCCGGCAGAGACGCGGTAAAGGTCCGGTCTTTGCAATACAAGTAGTCACAAAACCATGCTCCAGGATTTTTTGAAGCATAGTCCTTCCATATTTATTGTCGCATTGTGCCAACCCACTTAGGCTTCGGGCATCTCAAGGAGATGCTCGATGCCTTTTCGTTATTTCATGAAACAACTACTGTTGCCGCCCGGCATTCTCTTGCTGCTGCTTTTGCTCGCCTGGTGGTTGCGCCGCTCAAGGCCGCGGCTGGCCGGTGTGTGCTTTACTCTGGGCTTGGGCGGGCTTTGGCTGATGAGTCTGCCCGTGGCGGTGGAATGGAGTGCCAGGCTGCTTGAAACCGAACCCCCGCTCAGACGCGACGAATGGGCAACTTTGGGTCAGCGCGCCGACGCTATCGTGGTATTGGGCTCGGGGCGTGAACGGGGTGACCTGGCCTGGGGCGCCGATCAGCCCACAGGCATTGGTCTGGAGCGCCAACGCTATGCGGCGCGGCTAGCCAAGGCGTCCGGGTTGCCGGTGTTGACCAGCGGCGGACTGCATTACGGTTCGCCACCGAGCGAAGCGCAGTTGATGGCTGATTCTCTGCGTGACGATTTTGGTGTGACGGTGCGCTGGCAGGAGGGCGAGAGCCGTACCACCTGGGAAAACGCGCAACTCACGGCGCAAGTGTTGTTGCCCCAAGGGATCAAGCGCGTGGTGGTCGTGACGCAGGCTGCACACATGCCTCGTTCTGTCTGGAGCTTTCGCAAGGCAGGATTTGAAGTGATACCCGCGCCCGTTGGGTTTTTGGGCGGGGACAATGCTCGACCGTTGGGAGGCTGGATGCCGGAGTTCAAGTCGATCTGGCAGAGCGGGCAGTTGATGAATGAAGCGGTCGGGCAGGTTGGGTACTCGTTGTTCTATCGCTGAAGAGCAAAAGATCGCAGCCTGCGGCAGCTCCTGCATTGGGATTGCGTACACCCTGTAGGAGCTGTCGAGTGAAATGAGGCTGCGATTTTTTCACCGTCGCCTCAAGTCTTCAGACAGTCTTGGCCATCCGGCTCGCCATTAGCGCCCAGCCAAACAACAACACGCAAACAATGATCAACGGCCAAGAACGCCATTGAAGATAAGGCGTGAGGCCGTGCATCGGTACCACTTCGCCATACAGGATTGCGCGTTCGAACTGCGGAATCTGCTCGGTGATCTGGCCAAAGGGGTTGATCAGGCCGGTTACGCCATTGTTGGTGGCGCGAATCATCCAGCGGCCGGCTTCAAGGGCACGCATCTGTGCCATCTGCAAGTGTTGCAGTGGGCCGATGGACGTGCCGAACCAGGTGTCATTGCTGATGGTCAGCAGCAAATCACTGCGGGCGGCCAGGCTGGCGGCGAACTCCGGGTACACCACTTCGTAGCAGATGAACGGCGCAATCTGATAGCCCTTGGCTTGCAGTAGCGGCTGGTCGGCCGGGCCGCGGGCAAAGTCCGACATTGGCAGGTCAAAGAAGGCGATCAGCCCGCGCAGTACGTCCTGCAGCGGCACATATTCGCCAAACGGCACCAGTTTCTGTTTGAGGTAAGTACCGTCGCCCTCACCGGCAACGGTGATGCCATTGAAGAAGCGCTTTTCCTGATGAACGATTTGCCGGATCGGCACGCCGGTAATCAGCGCCGAATCTCGCTCGGCAGCGAATTTGCCCATCATGTCCAGATAGCCCTGGGCAGATTCCTTAAGCACCGGAACCGCCGTTTCTGGCCAGATCAGCAAGTCGACACGCTTGGAACTCAAGCTCATGTCACGGTACAGCGCGAGCTGTGCATTGAGCTGCGCCGGATCCCACTTCATGCTCTGTTCGATATTGCCCTGGATTGCCGCGACACTCAGTGGCGCGCCTGAAGGGCTGGTCCAGGCGTGATGCTTGAGCGCCATGCCGGCCACCCATGGTCCGGTCAACAGAACCACACCCGCAGCAATGAAGCCTTTACGGCCCGTACGAACCAGCCGCAAGCCGTTGTAGATCAGCGCGGCCGTTAGAGCCAGGGTGAAGGAAATCAGCCACATCCCGCCGACAGGCGCGAGCCCGGTTAGCGGGCCATCGAGCTGACTGTAGCCGGAGTAAAGCCATGGGAAGCCGGTCAGGAACCAGCCGCGGAACGCTTCCTGGCCTACCCACAACGCCGCGAAAGCCAGCGAATCGGCTAGCGGCGCCTCATTGCGGCGCAGCCAGCGCGCCCAGAGCCAGGCGGGCAGGGCGAAGAACCAGGCAATCGCCGCGGTGAAGATCAGCATCAGGAAGCCGGCCAGCAGCACCGAAGCACCACCGAAGTGGTGGATGCTGTAGTAGATCCAGCTGGTGCCGGCGCCGAACAGGCCGAAGCCGAAACACCAGCCGCGTCCCAGCGCTTGGCGCGGGCTCAGTTCACGTAGACCGGCGTAGAACAGGCCGACTGCCAGTAATGCCAATGGCCAGATATCGAACGGCGCCAGCGCCAGGGTGGTGATTGCACCGGCCGCCACGGCCAGCAGGTTACCGGGCCAGCCGGGGCGGGTTGTCCAGCGCATTTCAATCCTTAGCGAGCAATAGGCGTCAGGCGAAGCAAGTGAATCCGACGACTGTCGGCATTGAGGATGCGGAAGCGGTAGGGGCCAATTTCCGTGATTTCGTTGCGCTTGGGCAGATGCCCGAATGCGCTCATCACCAGGCCGCCGACGGTGTCGAATTCGTCGTCGGAGAATTCGCTGTCGAAGAACTCGTTGAAGTTCTCGATCGGCGTCAGGGCCTTGATCAGGAAGTCACCGCTGGGTAGTGGCTTGATGTAGCTGTCTTCTTCGACGTCGTGTTCATCTTCGATGTCGCCGACGATCTGTTCCAGCACGTCTTCGATGGTCACCAGGCCTGCCACACCGCCGTATTCGTCGATGACGATGGCCATGTGATTGTGGTTGGCGCGGAATTCGCGCAGCAACACATTAAGGCGCTTGGATTCGGGTACAAAAGTGGCCGGCCGCAGCAGGTCCTTGATGTTGAAGCTATCGCCGTTCTCCTTGAGGATCAACGGCAGCAAGTCCTTGGCGAGCAACACGCCCATCACGTCATCATGGCTTTCGCCGATGACCGGGTAGCGCGAGTGCGCCGAGTCGACCACGGCAGGCAGGAATTCGCGGGGTGTCTGGGTCGCCTTGATGCTGACCATTTGCGAGCGCGGGACCATGATGTCGCGAACTTGCAGGTCGGCTACCTGGATGGCACCTTCGACGATGGCCAGCGCTTCGCTGTCCAGCAGTTTGTTCTGATGTGCATCGCGCAGCAGCTCCAGCAGCTCCTGGCGGTTTTTCGGCTCGTGGGCAAAAGCCTGGGTGAGCTTGCCCAGCCATGACTTCTGCCCGTTGCTCGATCGATCTTCGCTCATAGCGATTACTCTGAATCCTTTGTTGTTTTGGTAGGGGGTACGTCAGTTTCGTCATCCGCGTACGGATCGGGAAAGCCCAGTTCAGCAAGCAACGTTCGTTCCAGTGCTTCCATTTCTTCGGCTTCCTCGTCCTCTATATGGTCGTAACCAAGTAGATGCAAGCAGCCGTGAATCACCAGATGCGCCCAATGGGCGTTGAGTGCCTTGCCTTGTTCGGCAGCTTCGCGCTCGACCACGGCGACGCAGATCACCAGATCGCCCAGCAACGGGATGTCGAGAAACTCGTCCGGTACATCGGCCGGAAACGATAGGACGTTGGTGGCGTAATCCTTCTGCCGCCAGGTGTGGTTCAGCTCGCGACCTTCAGCCTCGTCGACCAGACGAATGGTCATTTCCGAGTCGGCAGTGCGCTGGCGCAGGGCCAGTTCGCACCATTGGCGGAACTCGGCCTCGCCAGGGGCAGCGGCGTCGGTGGCGATTTGCAGATCAAGCTCAAGCATCGCGGCGGCTATCCTTGGCGGCTGCATCATCGGCCGCTTTGGTTTCGAAGCGCTCGTAGGCTTCGACAATGCGCTGCACCAATGGATGGCGCACAACGTCCTTGGGCTGGAAATGGGTGAAGGTGATACCTGGTACGTCCTTGAGCACTTCGATCACATGGTGCAAGCCGGATTTCGTGCCGCGTGGGAGGTCAACCTGGGTGATGTCGCCGGTGATGACCGCTGTTGAGCCGAAACCGATCCGGGTCAGGAACATCTTCATCTGCTCGACCGTGGTGTTCTGGCTCTCATCGAGAATGATGAAGCTGTTGTTCAGCGTACGGCCGCGCATGTACGCCAGTGGCGCGACTTCAATCACTTGACGCTCGATCAGCTTGGCGACGTATTCGAAACCCAGCATTTCGTAGAGCGCGTCATAGAGCGGGCGCAGATAAGGGTCGATTTTCTGCGACAGGTCGCCGGGCAGGAAACCGAGTTTTTCACCCGCTTCGACCGCCGGGCGAACCAGCAGGATGCGGCGAATCTGTTCGCGTTCCAGCGCGTCCACCGCGCAGGCAACCGCCAGATAAGTCTTGCCGGTACCGGCCGGGCCGATGCCGAAATTGATATCGTTACCGAGAATTTCCTTCACATAGCGCAGCTGATTCAAGCCGCGTGGGCGAATCATGCCTTTTTTGGTACGCAGGGCGACGGAGGCTTCGGCGGGCGAGTGGTTGTCCAGCTCTTCGACGGCAGATTCCTGCAGGAACAGGTGAACCATGTCCGGCGACAACTCGGTACCCTTGGTTTCCCGGTACAGGCGGCGCAGGAGGTTTTCCGCGGAGGTGGTGTGTTTGGGTTCGCCGATCAGTTCGAACTGGTTTCCGCGGTTGCGGATCTCGATGGTCAGGCGCTGTTCGATCAAGCGCAGGTGCTCGTCGAATTGCCCGCACAGATTGGCGAAGCGGCGAGCTTCAAAGGGCTCGAGGATGAAACGATGTGGTTCGATGGGTGCGTTCAAGGTCGTATTTAGCCGCCCTGGGGCAATTGAGATGAATCAAGGATAGCGCCAGTGGCGCGGGTGCGAAAGCTCTTAAATGGATCAATCCATTCTCAAGAGCAATGCAGTTCACTATGGGAGCTGGCTTGCCAGCGATGGCGATGTAACTGGCGACATCTTTGTCGGGCTTGCTGGCCCTATCGCTGGCAAGCCAGCTCCCACAGGGATCGGTGTTATTGGAGCAACGAACCGCGCAGCGAGTGCGGCTGCGCGGCATCGATATGTACATCGGCGAACTGGCCGATCAAGTTCGGATTATCGCAGCGGAAGTTGACGATCCGGTTGTTCTCGGTCCGGCCCTGGAGTTCGCCAGGGTCTTTCTTCGAATAATCTGTAACCAGAATTCGCTGAATCGAACCGACCATTTGTCGGCTGATTTCGAAACCTTGTTGGTTCAGGCGATGCTGCAGTGCGTTGAGGCGTTCTTTTTTCAGCGCTTCCGGCGTCTCGTCGGCAAGGTCTGCGGCCGGTGTGCCCGGACGCTGGCTGTAGACGAACGAGTAGGAAAAGTCGAACCCGACGTCCTGAATCAACTTCATTGTTTGTTCGAAATCTTTCTCGGTCTCGCCGGGGAAGCCGACGATGAAGTCCGAGCTGATGCAAATGCCCGGCACGGCAGCCCGCAGTTTGCGCAGTTTGGATTTGTATTCCAGTGCGGTGTGGTTGCGCTTCATCGCTGCGAGGATGCGGTCCGAGCCCGATTGCACCGGCAAATGCAGGTGTTTGACCAGTTCCGGCACGTCGGCGTGGGCCTGGATCAGGCTGTCCGAGAATTCCAGCGGGTGCGAGGTGGTGTAGCGGATGCGGTCGATGCCGTCGATGGCTGCAACCACGCGGATCAGCTCGGCGAGGTCGGCCAGGCGACCTTCATGAGTGGTTCCACGGTAGCCGTTGACGTTCTGCCCCAGCAAGGTGACTTCGCGAACGCCGTTTTCGGCCAGGTGGATGATCTCGGCGATCACGTCGTCGAATGGCCGGCTGACCTCCTCCCCGCGGGTGTAAGGCACTACGCAGAACGTGCAGTACTTGCTGCAACCCTCCATGACCGAGACATAAGCACTCGGGCCGTCGACACGGGGCTCGGGCAAGTGATCGAATTTTTCGATTTCCGGGAACGAGACGTCGACTTGCGGCAGTTTGCTGCTGCGCGCGGCGTCGATCATTTCCGGCAGGCGGTGCAGGGTCTGCGGGCCGAAGACCACATCGACGTAAGGGGCGCGATCGCGAATTGCGGCACCTTCCTGACTGGCTACGCAACCGCCGACGGCGATCACCATGTCAGGGTTGGCCAGTTTCAGCTCGCGCCAGCGACCGAGCTGGGAATAGACGCGATCTTGCGCGCGTTCGCGAATCGAGCAGGTGTTGAGCAGGATCACGTCGGCGTCTTCAGCGCGGGCGGTGACTTCCAGGGCCTGATGTTCGCCCAGCAGATCGACCATGCGCGAGCTGTCGTACTCGTTCATCTGGCAACCGTGGGTTTCGATGTAAAGCTTCTTGGCCATGGAAAGATTCATCACGTGATTCAAAGAACCGCCCATTATAGGGAACATGTTGCGCGGTTCCTACCGCTGTGCGTCCGGTGGCTATGCTATAGTTTGCGCCCTCATTTTTATCCCCGACGTGTTACTCGCCCACCATGACCAAACGTGAAGCTCCAATCTATAAGGTGATTTTCCTCAACCAGGGCCAGGTGTTCGAAATGTACGCCAAGCAGATCTATCAAAGTGATCTGTGGGGCTTTCTGGAAGTGGAAGAGTTCGTCTTTGGCGAGCGCACGCAAGTGGTCGTCGATCCGAGCGAGGAGAAGCTCAAGGCTCAGTTCGAAGGCGTAGTGCGCAGTTTTGTGCCGATGCATTCGATTGTGCGCATCGACGAAGTCGAGCGTCTGGGCACACCGAAAATCAGCGAAGCCCGGGGCGCGGTCGGCAATGTGATGCCGTTTCCGATGCCGATGCCTGAGAAGTAAGGCAAGGGACCGGGTCGCCCCTATCGCTGGCAAGCCAGCTCCCACAGGGAATTGTGGCGATCACGATAGGGTGAGCGCCCGAGATCAACTGTAGGAGCTGGCTTGTCGGGTCGCCGCATCGCAGCGAAGGCGACAGCCGGCTCGGCGCTAAAATCAGGGAAGAGGCGAAAAAGGCGTGCGCCCATCAGCGCTCTGCAATTCCATCAAATATTTACGGAATATTTGTCCCAGCACCTGAGTGGCTATCTCGAGTTCTTCGCGGGGCATCTTTTCAGTGACTTCGTCGGCAGTATCCAATGCTTCTTCGGCGCCATTGACCGCCGCCATCTTCAACAGAATGTATGCCTGGATGTTATTGGCCGGTACGCCTTCGCCATGGAAAAACATGCTGCCGAGCTTGAATTGCGCCTGTGCATGGCCTTGCAGTGAGGCCTTTTCGAAATAGCTCAAGGCTTGATTGAGGTCGCGCGGCGTATTTTTACCTTCGTAATAGAACTCACCCAACTCGTATTGCGCCTGGGCATCCCCTTCATTCGACGCTTTCTGGCAGGCGGCGAGTGCCTGTGCCAGGTCTTGCGGCTGAGTATTGAGGGTGCAGCGACCCATCGCTGGGATTAACAACGAGTTGCCGCCTGCTTGTGCGAGCGCGAGCAGGGGCTGAAGGAGCAACAGGCAGCCCAGTGAAAGGGCGCGGCCGGTGCGGTTCATGGGAATCGACTTACCTCTGAAGGGCGCGCGGACCCATCGAGGGATCCAATAAGCGCGCATTATGAAATAAGCAGGACCAACCTTACAAAGTCTTTACTCGTTTTTCTGCTACGCGGGAATTATTTCCCCGCTATGCGAGAGATTATTAGCAGATGAGCAGAAGAATGTGCAGGAATGTCGGTGAAAGCTGACGCTGGCAGCGGCCAGCGTCAGCGATGCAGTCTTATTTCAATGCTGCGAACGCGCGTTCAGCCGCGTCCAGGGTCAGTTTCAATTCGGCTTCGCCGTGGGCAATCGAGGTGAAACCGGCTTCGAATGCGCTGGGTGCCAGGTACACTCCACCTTCCAGCATCAGATGGAAGAACCGTCCGAACAGCGCTGCGTCACTGGCCATCACGTCATCGAAGGTGACGATGTCGTCTGCGCCGCTGAAATACAGGCCGAACATGCCACCGGCCTGGGTGGTCACGAACGGAATGCCGGCCGCATCGGCACGCTGTTGCAGGCCGTCGAGCAGGCGGGTCGTGTAGTCGCTCAGTTCCGCGTGGAAGCCCGGGCGGCTGATCAGGCGCAGAGTGGTAAGGCCCGCGGCCATCGCCAGCGGGTTACCCGACAACGTACCGGCCTGGTAGACCGGGCCGAGCGGGGCGATGCGCGACATGATTTCACGCTTGCCGCCGAAGCAGCCGACCGGCATGCCTCCACCGATGATCTTGCCAAAGGTGGTCAGGTCCGGCGTTACGCCGTAGTGAGCCTGGGCACCGCCGAGGGCGACACGGAAACCGGTCATCACTTCGTCAAAAATCAGCACAACGCCGTGCTTGTCGCACAGGGTGCGCAGGCCTTCGAGGAACCCCGGCGCCGGCGGTACGCAGTTCATGTTGCCAGCCACTGGCTCGACGATGATGCAGGCCACCTCCGGTCCTGCTTCGGCAAGCATGGCTTCGACGGCGTCGATGTCGTTGAACGGTAGGGTCAGGGTGTGTTTGGCAAACGCCGCCGGTACACCGGCGGAACTCGGCACGCCCTGAGTCAGTGCGCCAGAGCCTGCCTTGACCAGCAAGCTGTCGGAGTGGCCGTGGTAGCAGCCTTCGAATTTGATGATGCTGTCGCGACCGGTGAAACCACGGGCCAGACGGATTGCGCTCATGGTCGCTTCAGTGCCGGAGCTGACCATACGCACCATTTCCATCGACGGCACGAGCGAGCAAACCAGATCGGCCATCTGGGTTTCCATCTCGGTCGGGGCGCCGTAGGACAGGCCGTGCTCCAGTTGCTTGCGCACGGCGTCCAGCACGTCCGGATGACTGTGGCCGAGGATCATTGGGCCCCAGGAGCCGACGTAATCGACATAACGCTTGTCGTCCTCGTCGGTCACGTAGGCGCCTTCGGCATGCTTGAAGAACAACGGGGTGCCGCCGACACTCTTGAATGCGCGGACTGGCGAGTTCACGCCCCCGGGAATGTGTTTCTGGGCGTTGGCAAACAGGGTTTCGGAACGAGACATGATCGGGCTCTCAAATCAGATATTTAAGCGAATTAAATAGAAAGCAATTGGTTGAAGGCGCGAGCTCGGCGGGTCACTTCAGCCGTGCTCTCGGCGCCAAAAAGACCCTGCACCACTGCCAACAGGTCGACACCATGCTCCACCAGCGGGGCGGCGTTCTCCAGGGTGATGCCGCCAATCGCGCAGATCGGCAGGTGCAATTGCTTGCGGGCGTGGTCCAGCAGTTCGAGGCTGCAGGTCGGCGCGCCGGGTTTGGTGTTCGAATTGAAGAAACGGCCGAAGGCGACATAGCTGGCGCCTTCCCTGGCAGCCTGTTCAGCCAGCTCGAGTTGCGCGTGGCAGGTCGATCCGATGATGGCCCTGGAGCCGAGCAATGCCCGGGCCGGGGTCAGCGGACCGTCGGTCTGGCCCAGGTGTACGCCAACGTTCAGGCGTGCCGCCAACTCGGCGTCATCGTTGATGATCAGCCGGGTTTTGTAGCGTTCGCACAGATCGCGCAGGGCCTCGGCCTCACGCAGGCGGCGGGCCTCGTCATTGCTCTTGTCGCGGTATTGCAGCAGGGCGACGCCGCCTTCCAGTGCCGCCTCCACGTACGAAAGAAATTTACCGGCCAGTAGCTGACTGTCGGTAATGGCGTACAGCCCACGTAGTTTCATCGGACAAGCCTCACCGCATGTAGGAATTACGAACAGAAATCCAGTGGCAAGCGACGCGGCACGAACTGGCCTTTGCCCAACTGCTCGGCATCGCGCAGTGTGCGCCACGTGTAGTTAAGCGCGGTCTGCACGGCACTGGCGAGGTTTTCGCCTTGGGCCAGACGACCGGCCAAGGCGCTGGCCAAGGTGCAACCGGAACCGTGATAACTGCCCGGCAGACGCTGACAGGTAAAGGTCTGGCGCAAGCCGTCACGGCTGTACAGGCGGTTGTGGATTTCGGTTTCATCGCCATGACCGCCGGTGATCAGCAGGTGTTTGACGAACGGCAGGAGTTTTTCAGCGCACTCGTCGGCGGTGCCCTCAGGCAGTTCGGCGAGGATGCGGGCTTCAGGAAGGTTAGGTGTCGCAATGATCGACAGGGGCAGCAGGCGCTCACGCATGGCGTAACCGACTTCGTCCTTGCCCAGGCGTCCGCCGCCGCCGGCGCGCAGCACCGGGTCGCAGACCACCGGCAAATGCGGGTGCGCTGAAAGCAGTTCGACGACGGTGTCGACCATTTCCAGGGAGCCCAGCATGCCCAGTTTAACCGCCGCGACTTCGGAATCGTTAAGCACGGCGTTGGCCTGAGCCATTACCCACTCACGGTCGAGGACGCGGAAGTCAGTGACATTGACGGTGTCTTGCACGGTCAGGGCGGTGACGGCCGGAGCCGCATGGCAACCCTGAGCGAGCAGGGCTTCGATATCTGCCTGCAAGCCGGCGCCACCACTTGGGTCGTGGCCGGAGAGACAGAGGACAACGGGGCGAGAGCTGTAGATATTCATGGTGCGCGAGCTTACCACCAAACCTGTTTTTCGGGTGTTGTGGCAGTGTGTTTGGTCGATACATTGTGGCGAGCGGGCCAGCTCCCGTTGGGCAGCGAAGCGGCCCTGGCTTTTTTTCTGCTATACCGCGTTGCCGGACTTTACGACGGCTTCGCAGCCGAGCGGGAGCAAGCTCCCTCGCCACAGTGTTGCTCGATTTACCGTAAGTGTCGCTGTAACGCCCGTCCTAGAGCCTTTTCTTTAAATGTTTCAATGGTGTTTAATGGCCATCAACGGCTATGCTAGAGTGGATCCAAACCAATAACAGGTAATACCGGTTTTACGTCTGCTCAAAAGGAAATGGGGGGCTTCTGACAGGACCGGACAGGCCACGCTGGGGCTTAAATGCGCTATTTGCTAATGTTGCTGTTGTGTTTGCCCCTTTTGGCAAACGCCGTCGAGTTCGACGAGTTCACTCAGAGCCTTCCCTTGGGCCGAACCCTGCAAGTGTTTGAAGACGCGGCAGGTCAGGCGACCATCGCGGATATCCGTGCGCAAGCGGCGGCGGGCAATTTCAAACCCCACAATAAAGACACGCTCAATGCCGGGTATTCACGTTCGGTGTACTGGCTAAAAATCGACCTGCATTATCGTCCGTCCAACCCGGTGGCACAGCGCAGCTGGTTGCTGGAACTGGCTTACCCGCCTCTCGATCATCTCGATCTGTATTTGCCGGATGCCGCCGGCAACTATCAATTGGCGCGGCAGACCGGCGATGCCTTGCCGTTCGACAGTCGTGAGATTCGCCAGAACAATTATCTGTTCGACCTGACGTTCAAACCCGATCAGGCGCAAACCGTTTATCTGCGTCTGCAAAGCCAAGGCTCGATTCAGGCACCGGTGACCTTATGGTCGAGTACAGCGTTTCTCGAAGAACAGCCCGTGCGCCTCTACGTGTTGGGTTTGATCTACGGCGTGCTGCTGGGGATGCTGGTCTACAACCTGTTCATCTATCTCAGCGTACGTGACACCAGTTACCTTTATTACATTTTCTACATCGCTTCGTTCGGCTTGTATCAGCTCTCGGTTAATGGGGCGGCGGTGCAGTATTTCTGGCCGGACAACCCGTGGTGGGCTAACGCCGCGACGCCGTTTTTCATCGGGTGCGCAGGGCTGTTCGGCAGTCAGTTCGCCCGCAGCTTTTTGCAGATGTCCACGCACAGCCGCTGGGTCGACCGCTTGTTGTTGGCGCTGGTGGCGTTCAGTGCGCTCGTGGTCGGCCTGTCGCTGATGGCCAGCTACGCCCTGGCGCTACGCCTGGCGACGGCGTTGGCGTTGACGTTCACCGTGGCGATTTTTGCCGCCGGTATATTTGCCTGGCTGCGCGGTTTGCGGGTGGCGCGGTACTTCATCATCGCCTGGTCGGCGTTTTTGCTGGGCGGCATCGTCAATACGCTGATGGTGCTGGGATACCTGCCAAACGTGTTCCTGACCATGTACTCCAGCCAGATCGGATCGGCGATTGAAGTGGCGTTGTTGTCCCTGGCCCTGGCCGACCGCATCAACGCCATGCGCGAGCAACAGGCGCAAACCCTGTTCGATGCCAGTCAAAAACTCGAAGTGCTGAACCAGCAACTGGCGCACAGTAACCAGCTCAAGGATGAATTCCTCGCCACCCTGACCCATGAATTGCGTACGCCCATGAACGGGGTGATCGGCTCACTGGAGCTGATGCAGACTGTCCAGATGGACCCGGAACTGGAGCAGTATCAGCAAACGGCTTCAGTCTCGGCGCGGGACATGATGCGCATGGTCAACGGCATACTGACCCTGACCGAATTGCAGGCTGGCAAGCTCAAGGCCTCGGCGAGCACCTTCAGTCTGCGCGCAATGGTCGAGGCATTGCGCATGCAGTTCGAAGGCAATGCGTTGGCCAAGTCGCTGGATTTCAAGGTCGATGTGGCCACGGGGGTGCCGGATCGTATGCAGGGCGACAGCGTCAAGATCGCGCAATGCCTGGAATGCCTGCTGGACAACGCCATCAAGTTCACCCGCATCGGCGGCCTGGCCCTGCGTGTGACCGGCAAGACCATCGAGCCCGACCGTCTTGCGCTGACCTTTGCAGTGATCGACACGGGCATCGGCTTCACTGATCTGGGGGAAGCGACGATGTACCAGCGGTTCTTCCAGCTTGATGGTTCGATGACCCGTGAATACGGCGGTTTGGGGGTTGGCCTGGCGATTTGCCGACAGTTGGTGGAGTTGCTGGGAGGGCGCCTGACTCACCGTTCCGAGCCCGGACGCGGCAGCCGATTCCAGCTCGACGTCGTGGTAGAACAACCCATGGCGGAACGGCCGGCGATGCCCTCGATGCCCAGGGTTTTTCCACCGTTGCGTCTGCCCCAGGATTGCACGGTGCTGCTGGTGGACGACAACAGCATCAGCCAACTGGTGATGCGCGGCATGTTGCTCAAGCTTGGCTTTCGTGTGCGAACGGCTGACAACGACGCCATGGCGCTCGAACAATTGCAGCAGGAAATCTTCGACGCAGTGCTGATCGATTATCGGTCGCCGCGTCGGGAAGAGGTGTCGTTCTGCTGCCAGATTCGCGCCTTGGCGGGTTACGCCGAGGTTCCGCTGTTCATGATCGCCCTCGGTATTGACCGGGAGCACTGCCCGACCGGCGCAATGATCGATTACCTCAGCAAACCGGTGAAGTTCGAAGACTTGCAGGCAATACTCTATCGTCGAGTGCTCTGTTTTCAGCAGGGCGAAAGCGCCGACAATTAGGCGGATATGACACTTTGTTCGGTCAAGAGGCGGTGCTTAACTGAACTCCCTTGGCCGACCAAAGGAGCCCTGTCATGAACTTGCATCAGTTCGCCGAAACCCACGAAGTCACCAACCAGCCGCCATCACTGGACGGCGCCAATCTGTACCGTATCGACTTGCCGTTGCAGGAATGGTCGCGGCGGTTCGGTGCCGGTTGGGCGCAATCGCGGATCGAGGCCTACGGCGCACTGGCGGGTGGGCCGCTGATGGAAGCAGGGTTCCTGGCCAATCAGAACAAACCGGTTTTCAGCAGCCATGACCGTTATGGTCATCGCATCGACTTGGTGGAGTTTCATCCGGCCTATCACGAACTGATGCGCACGGCCGTCGAGCACGGCTTGACCTCATTGCCCTGGGCGCACCCGCAGGACGGCGCCCATGTCGCTCGCGCATCCATGACGTATCTGCACAGCCAGGCCGAAGCCGGCAGTGGCTGCCCGCTGACCATGACCTTCGCCAGCGTCCCGGCGTTGCGCCTGCAAGCGGACTTGGCGAAACAGTGGTTGCCCAAAGTCCTCGCCACCGAATATGACCCGCGCAATGTTGGCATGGCCCACAAGGCTGGCGTAACCATCGGCATGGCGATGACCGAGAAGCAGGGCGGTACCGATGTTCGCGCCAACACCACCAAGGCCTATCCGGTCGGCGCCAGCGGTCCTGGCCAGGCCTACGAACTGGTTGGCCACAAGTGGTTCTGTTCGGCGCCGATGTGCGATGCGTTCCTGACCCTGGCACAGACGGACAAGGGGCTGACCTGCTTCCTGCTGCCGCGCCATCGTCCCGACGACGCGCGCAATCAGTTCTACATCCAGCGGTTGAAAAACAAACTCGGCAATTGCTCCAACGCCTCCAGCGAAGTGGAGTTCCGTGGCGCGCTGGCGTGGATGGTCGGTGAAGAAGGGCGCGGCGTCCCGACGATCATCGAGATGGTTGCCATGACGCGCTTTGATTGCATGGTCGGTTCCAGTTCGCTGATGCGCCAGGCGCTGACGCAGGCCAGCCATCACTGCGCCCATCGTTCGGTGGGTGGCAAGTTGCTCAGCGAACAACCCTTGATGCAGAACGTGCTGGCGGATCTGGCGCTGGAAAGCGAAGCGGCGCTGGCGTTGAGCCTGCGCATGGGCAAGGCGCTGGATCATCTGGACGACAGCCAGGAAGCCAGGTTTGCGCGACTGGTCACGGCCGTAGGCAAGTACTGGATCTGCAAGCGCGCCCCCGCGATGATCAACGAAGCCGCCGAATGCATGGGCGGCGCGGGTTATGTCGAAGACAGCATCCTGCCGCGTCTGTATCGCGAGGCCCCGGTGAATTCGACGTGGGAAGGTTCCGGCAACGTGCAGTGCCTTGACGTGCTGCGTGCGCTATCCAAAGAGCCCGGCGTTCTCGATGCGCTGTTCAGCGAATTGGGCGATGGTCATGGCGATAAACGGCTGGCGGCGCACATCCATCAATTGCAGGCGGCGTTCAAAGACACCGGTGACATTCAGTACCGGGCGCGACAACTGACCGAAGACATTGCGCTGGGGTTGCAGGCCAAGCTGTTGCTGGAGGCGGGGAATGCGGTGGTGAGTGATGCGTTTATTGCCAGTCGACTTGGTTCGAACGGTCGGGTTTACGGCGCCTTGCCACGTGGCCTGGATGTGGAAGCCATCGTCGCTCGGTCCACCCCGCAAGGATTCTGAACACTGTAAAAACCTGTGGGAGCCAGCCTGCTGGCGATAACGGTGCCACAGCCAGCAGACAGGGTGAATGTAATTGCGCTATCGCCAACAGGCTGGCTCCCACAGGGGTTTTGCATTCACCGCAATTCTTCTGCATTGCCAATACGCCACTGTTCCCGTGAAGCGATGATGCAGGCAAGATGAAGGTCTGCAAGTCAGAACACAGGATGCTGATCGTGACCGAAGCTTTTATTGTCGTTCAAACCGCCGAGCAAGCCGTGGACCGGCTTGCACTCTTGCACAATCGTGCAACCACCGCGCTGAATCAGGCGCTCAAGCGTTACCTCAAGGATCGTGTCGAGCCCGATGCCGAACAGCGCTCGATGTTCCGCTATCCCGAATTGCGTCTGACCTACCATTGCCAGGGCGAAGTCCCGCAAACCACCCGCGCCTACGCCAAAGTCCAGTTACCGGGCACATACAGCGTCACCGTCACCCATCCCGCCGCATTCCGTAAATACCTGTTGGAGCAACTCGTGCCGCTGATGCACGACTTCACGGTGACCGTCGAAGTCGGTGTCAGTCAGCAGAACATTCCATATCCGTACGTGGTCGAGCAGGGCGATGAGCTGGCCGGCTCCGGCGTGACCGCCGCCGTCCTGGCGCGGGTGTTTCCAAGCACCGACCTGTCGGCGGCGACCGACGGTATTGCCGATGGTTTGTACGATTGGGAAAACACCGATCCGCTACCCCTGGCGCTATTTGACGCCGCTCGTGTGGACTTCTCCCTGCGTCGGCTGGTGCATTACACCGGCAGCGACTGGCGTCATGTGCAGCCGTGGATCCTGCTGACCAACTATCACCGTTACGTCGACCAGTTCATCGTCCATGGCCTGGAACAATTGCGCAGCGATCCGCGTTTTGTGCGCATGGTCTTACCGGGCAATGTGATCATCGAAAAGAGCATGGATCACGGCGAAGCATCGGCGATTGCCGCGGGCGTGGTCTGGCATCGCTACCAGATGCCGGCGTATCACCTGATCGCCAGTGATGGCCACGGCGTGACCCTGGTCAACATCGGCGTCGGCCCGTCCAACGCCAAGAACATCACCGATCACCTGGCCGTGCTGCGCCCGCATTGCTGGCTAATGATCGGCCACTGCGGTGGCTTGCGTCAGTCGCAGACCATTGGCGACTACGTGCTGGCGCACGCTTACATGCGCCGTGACGGGATTCTCGACCGGGTCGTGCCGCCGAACATTCCGATTCCGGCCCTGGCCGAAGTGCAGATGGCGCTTCAGCAGGCGGCAGCCAATGTCACCGGGGAGAAGGGCGATGAGCTGAAGAAACGCCTGCGCACTGGCACCGTGCTGACCTACGACGACCGCAACTGGGAGCTGCGCTGGGCCCAGGAACGTCCGCTGATCAACTTGTCCCGCGCCGTGGCGGTGGACATGGAAAGTGGCACCATTGCGGCTCAGGGTTATCGCCTGCGGGTGCCGTACGGCACGTTGCTGTGCGTGTCGGACAAGCCGTTGCACAGCGAGATCAAGCTGCCGGGCTCGGCCAACGCGTTCTATGAGCGTGCGGTCAGCCAGCACCTGAAAATCGGTATCGCCGCCGTGGATCTGCTGCGCACCGAGCTTAACTCGTTGCACTCGCGCAAACTGCGCAGCTTCGACGAGCCGCCGTTCCGCTGATTCGCGATGGTCATTTAGCGGTCGGGGCACTAGCATTGTCAGCCCTGATCGCTAGATGTTCTCGCCGCCATGTCCCGTCCTCAACGTCCCGTTTCCCGCCGCCCCGGTGTGAAGCCTCCTGCTGCAGCCCCGCGCCGTGTTGCCAAGGCACCGCCAGCGGAGCCGAAACTGATCCTGTTCAACAAGCCGTTCGATGTGCTGACCCAATTCAGTGACGGCGAAGGGCGGGCGACGCTCAAGGATTACATCGATGTACCGGGGATTTATCCGGCGGGGCGACTGGACCGAGACAGTGAAGGTTTGTTGCTACTGACCAACGATGGCCAGCTACAGGCGCGCATCGCCGATCCGAAACACAAGCTTGCCAAAACCTATTGGGTTCAGGTTGAAGGGGAGCCGAGCGCCGAACAGTTGCAGCGCTTGCGTGACGGCGTCGAATTGAATGACGGCATGACCCTGCCCGCCGAGGCGCGTCCACTGGACGAACCCGAATTGTGGCCTCGCAACCCGCCGGTACGCTTTCGTAAAAGCGTACCCACCAGCTGGCTGGAGTTGGTGATTCGTGAAGGGCGCAACCGGCAGGTGCGGCGCATGACGGCGGCGGTCGGTTTGCCGACGTTGCGCCTGGTACGGGTCAGAATCGGCGACTGGACGATCGAAGGGCTCGATCAAGGCCAGTGGAAGGAAGTGCCAGCGCGCTTATAGGGCGCCGGATTCGATCAGGCCGATCACCACGCTCTTGATGATGAACGCTGCCACGCCCAGGCCCAGCACGAAAAACAGAATGAACGAGCCAAAGCGCCCGGCCTTGGACTTCTTTGCCAGATCCCAGACGATGAAACCCATGAAAATGATCAGGATGCTGACCAGTCCGGTCATCATCCACTCTTCGAATACTGCAGGATCCATCGAACATCTCCAGCGCGCAGGCGGCTAAAAAGGGCGCGGGGAGTATACGCCTGCGCGGGTTCACGCTGTATCGACCTGCGTCGGTGTGTCGCAGTCATTCGTCGCCTGTGCCGTCCCCATCGCCGGCAAGCCAGCTCCTACAAGGTCTAGCGCCGGTCACAACGTTGCGAACGACACAAAACCTGTAGGAGCTGGCTTGCCAGCGATAGCGTCCTCAACTGCGCAGATGAGTCAACGGCAGTTCGGTGCTGTTCAATACCTGATTGAGCACAAAACTCGAGCGCACACTGGTCACGCCTTCAATCCGGGTCAGGTGTCCCAGCAGTAGCTTCTGATAGTGATCCATGTCCGGCACCACGACCTTGAGCTGATAGTCGGCGTCCATCCCGGTCACCAGGCTGCATTCGAGCACTTGCGGCAAGGTGCGAATGGCCGCTTCAAAGTTCTCGAAGCGCTCCGGTGTGTGGCGGTCCATGCCGATCAGCACGTAGGCGGTCAGGCTCAAACCGAGCATTTTGCGGTCGAGCAGGGCGACCTGGCGGGAAATGTAGCCGTCGTCCTCCAATTGCTTGACCCGTCGCGAGCACGGCGAAGGCGACAGGCCGATGCGCTCGGCCAGCTCCTGGTTGGAGATGCGCGCGTCGCGCTGCAATTCCGCCAAAATGCTCAGGTCATAACGGTCGAGCTTGCTCATCAATCAGTCCTTTGTTGTAACTATTGCGATGGATTATCTATCCAGGGTTAAAAATTGCGCAAGTGATGTTTATTTCAGCAATCTTCGCAATCCTCTGCTGGTGCTCCAAGCCTATTCTTATCACCAGAATCACTGCTCGGACAAACAGTCCACAGCCGCTCGCCCAATCAGGCCAGCGGCGGCCGCCGCCCCCCACCGGGGATGTGCCGGCCCCCGAGCTACACACTGTCCAGAAGACGGCGTGAGGTGAGCCAACGTCAAAAGCGTTGAGCCAGGACGAAGTTCTCAAGGGGAGGCCGACGGGTCTCCCCTTTTTCTTTACCCGTAATTTACCGCCGCCCCTCAATAAATAAGTTTCGTGACTGATAACCTGTTGCAGAACCGGCCTGTGCTTTCCCAGTCTTACGTACAGGCTCTAACCGGCAATGAGGAAAAGCATGAAGTCGCGCATCTGGCGTTTGGCCGGTGTTGGTTTGCTGTGTATCAGTGTCACTGCGCAATCGCTGGCCGATGAGACGCAGAATCGGGGTGGCGATGGCGGACAACATGGCCAGGGCGGCCATCA
This sequence comes from Pseudomonas sp. P1.8, assembly GCF_001269805.1. Classification (NCBI taxonomy): domain Bacteria; kingdom Pseudomonadati; phylum Pseudomonadota; class Gammaproteobacteria; order Pseudomonadales; family Pseudomonadaceae; genus Pseudomonas; species Pseudomonas sp. P1.8. The sequence goes on along the minus strand of NZ_LHVM01000022.1, from coordinate 156,153 downwards.
GGGCAGCAATCAGGGACATGGCGGCAACGATCAACCGCGCCCGCAAAACGGCCAGCAACAGAACAGCGACGTCATTCACGGCGACAACAGTCGCCAGTTCGAGCATAACGGCCAGCACCCGAACGGCCAATCGCAGAACCACCCACCACCAGACTACAACAGCCGGGTTCGCTCCCCGCCACCACCACCACAATTGCCGGCCAATGACCTGCCGATCCAGGGTAAACCCGACACCGTGCGCCAGACCCAGGAACCTCAACGTGGTTACTATCAGGACCCGCCGCGTCGCAATGATTACAACCAGCATTGGGGCGGCTATGTGGGGGCGCCCAGCCATGACAATCAGTGGCAGGGACGTCCGGGCGGACACGGTAACGGCTGGGGCCCCGGACCCAGATATCGTCCCGGCCAGGTAATCGATCGCTTCCCGGAACGCGACTACCGCGTGCCTTACCGGGGCATGGATTACCACTATTCCGGTGGCTACTGGTACCGCCCACTTGGTCCGCGTTATGTGGTGGTAGAGCCGCCGAGGGGGATTCGTGTCAGCTACTTGCCTGAATACGCCCAGCAAGTCTGGATCGGCGGGGCGCTGCTGTTCCTCGCGGCAGGCTCGTATTACGCCTATCAGCAAAGCACTCAGGATTACGTCGTGGTCGAGCCGCCGGTCGGCAGCCCGCAATCACAACCGGTGCCACCGGCCGGCAGCAATGGTTATGACGTGGTGGCGTATCCGGCCAACGGCCAGTCGCCGGAACAGGTCAGCGGGGATGGTTTCGAGTGTTATCAGTACGCGGTGCAGCAGAGCGGTTTTGACCCGCGCACAGCGACCTATCAGCCAGACCCTTCCGTAGTGCAAAGCTACCAACAAGCCCAGGGAAACTGCCTGAGCAGTCGTGGCTATCAAGTGAATTAGCGAGCCCGTGCGGCGTTCACCACTTCCTGCGGGTCGGCGTGCACCAGCACTTCGGCGCGCGGGTAGGCGCTGTGAATGGCTGCCGCGGCCTGGTCGCTGATGCCATGAGCGACTGACAATGTCAGATCCCCCGGCAATTCCAGATGCAATTGCACGAACCATTGATTGCCGGAGATGCGCGTTCGAAGGTCGTGCGCGCCCAGCACCCCGGGCACGCTGCAAGCCAGTTCCAGCATGTGCTGGCTGACATCCGGTGGCAGCTCTTCATCCATCAACACCGCAAAACTTTCCCGGGCGATCTGCACCGCGCTCCACAGAATGTAGGCAGCGATTCCCAGACCGAACCAGGGGTCGACCTGATGCAGGCCAAACCCGGCCAGCACCAGAGCCACCAGAATGCTGCCGTTGAGCAGCATGTCCGAGCGGTAGTGCAGGGAGTCGGCGCGCACCGCATTGGAACCGGTGGCCTTGACCACACGATATTGAAACATCAACAAGGCCAGGGTCAGCGCGAGCGAGAACACAATCACCGCGATGCTGATCCACGGCGCGCCCACGGGCTCGGGATGTTTCAACCGATCGTAGGCCTGCAACGCAATCAGCACCGCACTGCCACCAATGAACAGCGCCTGGGCCATGCCCGCCAGTGACTCGGCCTTGCCATGCCCGTAGCGATGATCGTCGTCGGCCGGGCGCAGGGCGTAATGCACAGCGAGCAGGTTGAGCAGAGACGTAACGCCGTCGAGTGTCGAGTCGGTGAGGCCGGCGAGCATGCTCACCGAACCGCTCAGCCACCAGGCGATGGCTTTGGCGACGATCAGCGTGCACGCCACCGCCACCGAGGCACGGGTCGCCAACCGCAGCAAGCGGGCGTGTTCGGAGCTGGAGGTCATAGGGACAGCTGTTCCTTAAAGTGATCCTTCACCCGCATGGGTTACGCGGACGGTTGCAGGCCGAGCATCGCCAATTGCTGGGCGCTGCCTTTGCTCTGGATCAAGCGCGGATCGTCCAGCGGAAAGCTGCGGCCCAGTTCACGTTCGAGAATAGTCTGCAACTTGCAGTTATCGACTTTGCCGTCGGCGCCAATGGCTTCCTTGAGCTTTTGCGGTGCAACTTGCGCGGTCTCTCCCGGTGCGTAGTAAATCGCGCCGGTGGCGAAGTCCACGGCGAACGCGATCAATCCGGGAATGATGTAGAACAGCAAGCCCACGGCATCGAGCACGGCAATGGCCGGGTCGATCTTGCCGTCGATCTGGCCACGGCGATCGGGATAGAAAATCGACCCACAGGCGGTCACTTGAGTCAGCAAGGTTGCGACCAGAACACCGCCAATCAGGCGAAAGGGAGCACGCATATGAAATCTCCTGAGTAGAACGCCAAGAACGTTACTGGTTTGAGCCCAGACTACGCCAAACAGTTCGCCGTTATACTCGCCGCTCTGTTTTGGAGCCAGCATGATTTCTTTGCCGATTGATGAAGTTTTACCCGCCCTGCGTGAAGCCCTCGCTACACGCCACGAAGCCGTGCTCGAAGCACCGCCCGGCGCCGGTAAAACCACCCGCGTGCCATTGGCCTTGTTGAACGAACCTTGGCTGGCCGGGCAGACCATCCTGATGCTCGAACCGCGCCGCCTGGCTGCCCGCGCCGCGGCCGAACGGCTGGCCAGCGAGTTGGGCGAGAAGGTCGGCGAAACCGTGGGTTATCGCATTCGACTCGACAGCAAGGTCGGCCCCAACACCCGTATCGAAGTGGTCACCGAAGGCATTCTCACCCGACGGTTGCAGGACGACCCGGCGCTGGAAGGCGTGGGCTTGCTGATTTTCGATGAATTCCATGAGCGTAGTCTCGATGCCGATCTGGCGTTGGCCCTGAGCCTCAACGGCCGGGAATTGTTCCGGGATGACCAGCCGCTGAAAATCCTCTTGATGTCTGCCACCCTCGAAGGCGAGCGCCTGGCCGGGTTGCTCGACGACGCGCCGATCCTGCGCAGCGAAGGGCGCATGTACCCGGTGGCGATGCGCTGGGGGCGGCCGTTTCAGGCCGCAGAGTTCCTCGAGCCGCGTCTGGTGCAGACCATCCTCGAAGCCTTGAGCGACGAGACCGGCAGCGTGTTGGTGTTCCTGCCGGGGCAGGCGGAAATCCGTCGTGTGCATCAACAACTGGCCGATGCCTTGGGCGTAAATACTCAGGTTTTACTCTGCCCGTTGCACGGTGAACTGGACCTGGCCGCGCAGCGTGCGGCCATCGATCCGGCACCGGCGGGCAAACGCAAAGTGGTACTGGCCACCAACATCGCCGAAACCAGTTTGACCATCAACGGCGTGCGCGTGGTTATCGATGCCGGGCTGGCGCGGGTGCCGCGTTTCGATCCCGGCAGCGGCATGACCCGCCTCGACACCCAACGCATTTCCAAGGCCAGTGCTACCCAGCGCGCGGGTCGTGCCGGGCGACTGGAGCCGGGCGTGTGTTATCGCTTGTGGTCGCAGGATCAGCACGAGCAACTGGCCGCTTACGGCAGCGCAGAGATTCTTTCGGCGGACCTCGCAGGGCTGGCCTTGCAACTGCGCCGTTGGGGCGTGACACCGGGGCAATTGGTGTGGCTCGACGTGCCACCCGCGGCCGCTTATGCACAGGCTCAGGATTTGCTGCAGCGCCTCGGTGCGCTGGAGGGGGAAACGCTGACCCGTCACGGTCAGTCCATGGCCGAACTGCCGGCGCATCCGCGCATCGCCCATTTGCTGTTGCGTGGTCAGGCGTTGGGGTTGGCGGACATGGCTTGCGATGTCGCCGCATTGCTTGGCGAGCGCGATATCCTGCGCGGCGCCGGGGCGGATCTGCACAGTCGATTGACCCTGTTATCCGGCGAGGAACGTGCCGCGCGCGGCGCACAGGGCGGGGTACAGCGAGCTCGGCAATTGGCACGGCAGTATCGCGGCTATCTGCGCGGCAAAGCATCCGAACCGATCAGCGATCCGGATCATCCACGCTGGCTCGGCGCGTTGCTGGCGCTGGCCTATCCGGACCGCGTGGCCCAACAGCGCCGCGCCGGTGGCGCGGAGTATCGCCTGGCCAACGGTCGCGCCGCGTTGTTCGCCGAAGCCGACAGTTTGATGAAGCAGCCGTGGCTGGTGATTGCCGATCTGGGCAGTCGTCAGGGGCAGCGTGAAGAACGGATTTATCTGGCGACGGATTTCGATCCGGCGCTGTTTGATTCAGTGCTGGCCGAACAGGTGCGCTGCGTCGATCAACTGGATTGGGACGAACGCGAAGGTGTGCTGCGCGCCGAGCGCCAGCGTAGGGTCGGGGAGTTGATCCTCAGCCGCGAACCGCTGACCGGCCTCGACGAAAGTGCCCGCAGCCAGGCGTTGGTCAACCTGGTGCGACGCAAAGGGCTGGAGTTGTTGCCGTGGACTCCTGAGCTGCGCCAGTGGCAGGCGCGGGTCGCACTGTTGCGGCAACTGGATCTGACCGGCAAGGGCGAAAGCGAATGGCCGGATGTCAGCGACGCTGCGCTGCTCAAAAGCCTCGAACACTGGTTGATGCCGTATCTGGGCAAAGTTTCGCGACTCAGTCATTTTGCCAATCTCGACCTGTCGAGCATCATTCGCAACTTGTTGCCATGGCCGCTGCCACAACGGCTGGACGAGTTGGCGCCGCACCATTTAAGCGTACCGTCGGGCTCCTCGATTCGTCTGGATTACAGCGAGCAACCGCCGATTCTCGCTGTGCGTTTGCAGGAGTTGTTCGGCCTGGCCGAAACCCCGCGCATCGCCGGTGGTCGGCAAGTGGTGAAACTGCATCTGCTGTCGCCGGCGCGGCGGCCTGTGCAGGTGACGCAGGATCTCGCGAACTTCTGGCGCAGCACCTATGCCGAGGTGAAGAAGGATTTGAAAGGGCGTTATCCGAAACATTATTGGCCGGATGATCCGTTGGTGGCCGAGGCGACTGCGCGGATCAAACCGCGTAAATAATCGCAACGCGATTACGTAGGAGCCGGCTTGCTGGCGATAAGGTCCCTGAAATTTGCATCGGCTGTAATGACGCCATCGCTGGCAAGCCAGCTCCTACAGGGGGTTGTGCGCAGGTTTGATTTTGTAGGAGCCGGCTTGCTGGCGATAAGGTCCCTGAAATTTGCATCGGCTGCGATGACGCCTTCGCTGGCAAGCCAGCTCCTACAGAGGGTTGTGCGCAGGTTTGATTTTGTAGGAGCCGGCTTGCTGGCGATGAGACCCTTGAGATTTGCATCGGCTGCGATGACGCCATCGCTGGCAAGCCAGCTCCTACAGGGGAGGGTGTGAACGTTCGGATTTGGCGGTGAGTTGTTCGCGGCAGTAATCAGCAAACAACTGCGCCGGCTTGGTCAGTTGCCCGCGCTTGAGCCATGCCGCCACCAGCCCTGAACCGGTGACCTCTTCTGCAATGTTCACGCACGCCACTTTCTTCCCGTCGTAGGTGCACTCCGAGTGTGGCTTGGTGACCAGGATCGAGAAGCCGAATCCCTGGCCGACCATGCCGCGCACCATCTCGATGGAAGGCGAGCTGAAGGCGATGCGTGGGGTCAGGCCCAGCTCATCGAACAGGCTGACGAAGTAGGTCCGACTCGGTTGCACGTCCAGAAGAATCATCGACTCCAGGCACAGGTCCCGCAGTGACACCTGAGCCTGTTGGGCAAAGCGGTGATCCGCCGGCAGCAGCGCGTAAGGCCTCTGTGCCGGCATCAAGGGCTCGGTCTGGATGGTGCCGTCGAGGTCGTGTTCATACAGAATCGCCAGGTCGAAGGCGCCGGAGGTCAGGCCCTGCACCAGCTCTTGTTGTTCGCCGTCGCGAATGCGGATCTCCACCCCCGGATACAACGCCGAAAACCCGGCGATCAATTGCGGCAGGTACAGCGGAGCGACGGTTTCGAAACAGCCGATATCGATCTGTCCGGACACTACGTCGTTGTCGGCCAACGCGTTCTGTTCGAACTCCTTGGCCATGCGCAGCAGTTCCTGGGCCTTGCGGTAGAAGCGTGCACCACTGGGGGTCAATGACACGCCCTGGGCGTGGTGGCGGATCAGCAGCTGCACGCCGAAACTGTCTTCCAGCCCTTTGATGGCCGTGGAGATCGAAGGCTGGGCGATGTACAGCTTGCGTGAAGCCTCGGCGACGCTGCCGCACTCGACGGTGGTGATGAAGTATTTCAGTTGACGCAGATTGTAGGCAGCCACAGCAAACCTCGGGGGAGAACGGATCAGGCATCCTGGCAATTTGCGCGCCACCCCTATCCACTCGGGTAGCGATTTGTTGTGTTTGAACAATAACCACATGCTGCGCCAGAAGGGAGATTGGCTACGTAGTTTTTTCTTGGCCTGCGAACACATTTTTACTGGTTTTGCACCGCTCGGGCCTGAGCGACTATCCAATACACAAGAATGTCCTCTGGAGCATCTGAACGTGTTCGATCTTGAGTATTGGCAACGCAAGGCCGCCACAGTGCGGTTTCCCGACCTGGCGGTGATCGACGGTCAACGCCGCCCTGCGCAATCGGGGCAGACATTCGCTTCGATCAATCCTGCCACCGGGCAATGCCTGGCCAACGTTGCCGCCTGCGGCGAAGAAGACGTAAACGTGGCAGTACGCAATGCGCGGCAGGTGTTTGAGGTCGGTACCTGGTCGGCACGCTCGCCGAGCGAACGCAAGCAAGTGCTGTTGCGCCTGGCCGACTTGATCCTGGAAAACCGTGAAGAACTGGCGCTGCTCGATTCGCTGAACATGGGCAAACCGGTCACGGACGCCTACAACATCGACGTGCCGGGTGCCGCCGGGGTGTTCCGCTGGTACGCCGAAAGCCTCGACAAACTCTACGACCAGATCGCGCCGAGTGCGCAGAACGTGCTGGCAACCATCACCCGCGAAGCACTCGGTGTGGTCGCAGCGGTAGTGCCGTGGAATTTCCCGCTGGACATGGCCGCATGGAAACTCGCCCCGGCCCTGGCCGCTGGCAACTCCGTCATTCTCAAACCTGCCGAGCAGTCGCCGTTTTCCGCTCTGCGCCTGGCTGAGCTGGCGCTAGAGGCGGGGATTCCAGCAGGAGTGCTCAACGTGCTGCCGGGTCTCGGCGAACAAACCGGTAAGGCCCTCGGTCTGCACCCGGACGTCGACTGCCTGGTGTTCACCGGCTCCACTGAAGTCGGCAAATATTTCATGCAGTACTCGGCGCAATCGAACCTGAAGCAGGTGTGGCTGGAGTGCGGCGGCAAGAGTGCGAACCTGGTTTTCGCCGATTGTCAGGACCTCGATCTGGCAGCGGAAAAAGCCGCGTTCGGCATCTTCTTCAATCAGGGCGAAGTCTGCTCGGCCAACTCGCGGTTGCTGGTGCAGCGTTCGATTCATGACGAGTTCGTCGAGCGCCTCAAGGCCCAGGCCGAACGTTGGCTACCGGGCGATCCGCTGGACCCGTCGAGCGCCGCGGGGGCCATCGTCGACAACCGTCAGACCGCGCGCATCATGAAGTTCATCCAACAGGCCGAACAGCAAGGCGCGACCAGAGTCTGTGGCGGTCGGCAGTCGATTTTCAACGGCTCTGACAACTTCATTCAGCCGACGATTTTCACCGGTGTGACCCCGGACATGCCGCTGTTTCGCGATGAAGTGTTTGGTCCGGTATTGGCCGTCACGGCGTTCGACGACGAAGCCCACGCGTTGCAACTTGCCAACGACAGCGTCTACGGTCTGGCGGCTTCGCTGTGGACCGACGACCTCAACCGCGCTCATCGTGTGGCGCGACAATTGCGAGCGGGCACGGTGTCGGTCAACAGCGTCGATGCGCTGGACGTGACCGTACCTTTTGGCGGTGGCAAACAGTCCGGTTTCGGCCGCGACCTGTCCCTGCATTCATTCGATAAATACACCCAGTTGAAGACCACCTGGTTTCAATTGCGCTGATAACAAAACGGAGAACCGGTGATGACCACACCACGTGATACCCGCGACTACCAGGCCGCCGACGCTGCGCACCACATCCATGCGTTCGTCGATCAGAAAGCCCTCAACGACGAGGGGCCAAGGGTGATGGTCCGTGGCGAGCGCCTGCACCTGTGGGACAACGATGGCCGGCGTTACCTCGACGGTATGTCCGGGTTGTGGTGCACCAACCTCGGCTATGGGCGCAAGGACCTGGCCGCCGCTGCGAGCCAGCAGTTGGAACAGCTGCCGTACTACAACATGTTTTTCCACACCACCCACCCGCAGGTGATCGAACTGTCCGAGCTGCTGTTCAGCCTGCTGCCGGCTCACTACAGCCACGCGATCTACACCAACTCTGGCTCCGAAGCCAACGAGGTGTTGATCCGTACGGTGCGTCGCTACTGGCAGGTGCTCGGCAAGCCCGAGAAGAAAATCATGATCGGCCGCTGGAACGGTTACCACGGTTCGACCCTGGCCGCGACGGCGCTCGGCGGCATGAAATTCATGCACGAAATGGGCGGCATGATTCCGGACATCGAGCACATCGACGAGCCTTACTTCTTCGCTCACGAGGGCAATCTGACCCCGGCCGAATTCGGTCTGCGTGCGGCGCAGCAACTGGAAGCCAAGATTCTTGAACTGGGGGCGGACAAGGTTGCCGGCTTCATCGCTGAACCGTTTCAGGGCGCGGGTGGGATGATCTTCCCGCCGGAAAGCTACTGGCCGGAAATCCAGCGCATCTGCCGCAAGTACGATGTGTTGTTGTGCGCCGATGAAGTGATCGGCGGCTTCGGTCGTACAGGCGAATGGTTCGCCCACGAGTACTTCGGTTTCGAGCCGGACACCCTGTCCATCGCCAAGGGCCTGACCTCGGGTTACATCCCCATGGGCGGCTTGATTCTGTCGAAGAAAATGGCCTCGGTGCTGGTGGAGCAGGGCGGTGTATTTGCCCACGGCCTGACCTACTCCGGGCACCCGGTGGCGGCGGCGGTGGCGATCGCCAACCTCAAGGCCCTGCGCGATGAAGGTGTGGTGACGCGGGTCAAGGACGACATCGGCCCGTACCTGCAACAGTGCCTGCGCGAAGTGTTCGGCAAGCATCCGTTGGTGGGTGACATTCAGGGCACCGGGATGGTTGCGGCGCTGCAACTGGCTGAAGACAAAACCAGCCGCAAGCGCTTTGCCAACGAGAATGACATCGCCTGGCGCTGCCGCACGATTGGTTTCGAGGAAGGTGTAATTATTCGCTCGACGTTGGGGCGGATGATCATGGCGCCAGCGTTGATTGCCAGTCGTGAAGAGATTGACGAGCTGATCGGCAAGACCCTGAAAGCGATGGATCGTACGGCGCAGGAATACGGCCGGCTCTGATATCGCCTGAAGGTTCTTCGGACCTTGATCGCCGGCAAGCCAGCTCCTAAAGGGTTTGCGTCGACCCTGTTTTTTGGGTGCGACAAAGAACCGTAGGAGCTGGCTTGCCGGCGATCGCTATTGCACATTCAACACATTCTCCAGGTTCTGCACCCACCTCGGGCATCACCGCCTACAGCGCTCTTTCCCGGTGCGCGCTAAGCAGTATTTTCATCGTCCACATCCACATATTTCCTCATTTTCCTAATCCCGCCCTTGGGCCACCATCGATCTCGCCAGCCCACCGAACGCTGCCCACCGAAGGGTCCCCGAGAGACCACAGGTTGCAGCCGATTCAGGGCTCGCCGTACTGCCCATGACAAAACTAAATCAACAGCTTTGGGAGTGCTCCATGATCAAGTCCTTGCTTACCCGCGTTGCCCATCCACTGGCGGTCACCGCCATCGCCGCGACGGTCGCCACCAGCGCCCAGGCCGGCACCCTGTCCATCGGTCATACCACCTGGGTTGGCTACGGCACCCTTTACCTCGCACAGGACCTTGGCTACTTCAAGGAAAACGGGTTGACCGTCGAGTTGCCGGTGGTCGAGGAAGCGGCGATGTACATGGCCGCGCAAGCGTCCGGCGAGTTGTCCGGCTCGGCGTCGACCATCGACGAGGTGCTCAAGTACCGTCCGCAATTCTGCTTCAAGGCTGTGGCCGCGCTGGATGACAGCCATGGTGGCGACGGCGTGCTGGTCGGCAAGGACGTCAAGAGCCTGCAGGAACTCAAGGGCAAGGCCGTGGCGGTGAACGAAGGTTCGACCTCGCAGTTCTGGCTCTCGTATCTGCTGAAAAAACACGGCATGAGCATGAGCGACATCACTGTGCAGAACATGACGGCCGACGACGCCGCCACTGCATTTATCGCCGGTCGCGTACCGGCCGCCGTGACCTGGGAACCGCACCTGTCGATGGTCCGCGACAAGCAGCAGGGTAAGGTGCTGATCGACAGCAGCAGCACGCCGGGAGTGATCGTCGACGTGGTCGCACTGAACTGCAGCGTGATCGAAAAACAGCCGGAAGACGTCAAGGCGCTGGTGGCCGGTTTGTATAAAGCCGTGCAATACACCAAGGACCATCCGCAGGAAGCCTACAAAATCATGGCCAAGGGGGTCGGCGGTTACCTGTCCGATCCGAAAGAGCTGGAAGCCGCCGCCCAAGGGGTACGTTTCTACGATCAGGCGATGAGCGAAAAACTGTTGGGCTCGCCGGGCCAACCGGGTGACAGCGCACCGCTGATCAAGCTGGCCAACGAGACCGCCAGCGAGCTGCAAGGCAAGCCCTACAACGTCAGCAATGACGACCTGATCGACAACCGCTTCGTCACCCCGCTCTAGGAGGCTGCATGTTCAAGCGCAATTCATGGCTGAGCCGCTGCATAACGCCCAAGACCGGTTTGCCGGTCTCGGTGATCTGGAGCGCGAGCGGCCTGGCCTGGGTGCTGTTGGTCGGGCTGTGGGCCGGGTTGTCCTACGGCGGCGTGGTGCCGGGCATGTTCCTGCCGACGCCGGGCGCGGTGGTCGAGGCCGCCGTGCGGTTGGGTCGCGACGGCACCCTTGGCCAGCATGTATGGGCCAGCGTTGAAGTGGTGATGGTCGGCTTCATTGTGTCGTCCCTGGTGGCGGTGCCGCTGGGGCTGTTGATGGGCAGTTTTCGCATCGTCCAGGCCTTCCTTGAACCACTGGTGAATTTCATTCGCTACCTGCCGGTAACCTCGTTCGTGCCGCTGTTCATCCTGTGGATCGGCATCGGTCTGGAGCAGCGGGTGTCGGTGATCATCTTCGGCGTGTTCTTCCAGCAACTGGTGATGATCGCGGACGTGTCCAAAGGCATCTCCAAGGACCTGATCAACGCCTCCTACACCTTGGGCTCCAATCGCCGCGATGCCGTGCTGCATGTGATCGCGCCGGCTTCCCTCCCCGGTGTGCTCGACACCCTGCGCGTGACCATGGGCTGGGCCTGGACTTACCTGGTGGTGGCTGAACTGGTCGCCGCTTCCAGTGGCCTGGGTTACCTGAGCCTCAAGGCGATGCGCGGCTTTCAGGTGGACGTGATTTTCCTCGCTATCGCGATCATCGGCCTGCTGGGCCTGTTCACCGATCAACTGTTTCGTTTCCTTCGCCTGAGGATCACCGCATGGGCTCAGTAACCGCCGCCACTCATCGTTTTGTCGCCCCTCAGGCTGCCCCGGTGAACGCGCCCCGGCTGCAAGTAGACAAGGTCAGCCTTCGTTACAAGAAACCCGATGGCGGTACTTTTACTGCGCTGGAGGAAGTGTCGTTCGAAGTGCCGGACCAGCAATTCGCCGTGCTCGTCGGGCCGTCGGGTTGCGGCAAGTCGAGCCTGCTGTACCTCACCGCCGGCCTCGCGGAACCGACCTCAGGCGAGATTTACGTCGGCGGCCAGCAAGTCGAAGGCCCGGGCGCGGATCGCGGCATGGTGTTCCAGAGCTACACGCTGTTCCCGTGGCTGACCGTGCGGCAGAACGTCGAATTCGGTCTCAAGCGTCGCGGCATGCCGGCGGCGCAGCGCAAGGACATCGTCGACTATTACGTCAATGAAGTGGGCCTGAGCGGATTTGCCGACAACTACGCCAAGCAGCTGTCCGGCGGGATGATGCAGCGCGTGGCGATTGCCCGGGCATTGGCTAACGATCCGCAGATCCTGCTGATGGACGAGCCCTTCGGCGCCCTCGACAGCCAGACCCGCCTGCAAATGCAGCAGTTGTTGCTGCGGGTGTGGGGCAACAGCAAGAAGACCGTTCTGTTCGTGACCCACGACATCGACGAAGCCATTCTGCTCGGCGACCGGGTGTACGTGATGGGTGCCAGACCTGGACGGATCAAACAGATCCTGGATGTGCCGATAGAGCGTCCACGCAACCTCGATATGGTCATGGAGCGCTCATTCATCGAGATGAAGCGTGAGATCTTCGGGCTGCTGCATGATGATCTGGAAGAGGTGCATTAAGCCGCCAACGCACACCCCCTGTAGGAGCTGGCTTGCCAGCGATGGCGATTGAACATTCAACGATGATGTCGACATTACGTCATCGCTGGCAAGCCAGCTCCTACAGGTTATGCGTTAAGGCGCAGCCGGGAGTAGGAACCGGGCAATCACCGGCAGGTGATCGGAAATACGCAGCGTATCGTCTTGCCTGACCTGCGCCTCGACCCGTTTGATCCGCGGACTGTAGAACAGATAGTCGACAGTCCGGTCCGGGCCGCTCAGCCCCGTATCATTCGGGTAGTGGGTCAGCCAGCGCTCGCGGTCGACACCTCCGGCCTCGTTGTTGGTCGGGATCATCGGGTACTTGTCCCACAGCACATGCAGCGCGCTGTCGGCGGAGTAGGGCGTGCGTTGATCTTCCGGCAGGCGTCGATACTGGCCCAGCGGCAACAGGTTGAAGTCACCGCCGATCAGCCACGGCGTGCCACGACCTTCGAACTTGTCGAGCATCTTGGCCACGGCGCTTACCTGGGCCTGCAATGTATCGTCGCTCTGGGTGGCGCGGTCCAGATGAGTGTTGAGGACCGCCATCTGCCCGCCATCACTCGACGGCAAGTAGGACACCAGCACGGCGTTTTTGGGATTGAACTGGCGGCTGATCGGGTTGGCCGAGGCGACCGGCAGTTGCAATCGTTCGGCATGTTCGATCTGGAAGCGGCTCAGGGTTGCCAACTGCCGGCCAACGCTGCCGAAGATGTGTGGATCGGGGATGAAATCCGCCTTCCAGTCGAAGGCGTTGGCGCTGCACGGATACAAGTCGGCGACCCGTTCCTGCAGCAGTTTGAGCTGGTGCTGGTAATCGCTGGCCTTGGCACCGTTGTCGAGCTCTTGCAACAGCACCACGTCCGGTTGCTCGTCTCGAATCACCCGCGCCACTTCGTCGAGGCTGAAGGCCATGTCTTCGGGCGTGGGGCTGTCGTCGGTGCCGGCCGCCAGGTCGTTCCAGAACACATAACGCTTGCCGGCCAGGTACTGAACGTTCCAGGTCATCACCTTCAGCGCCTGGCCGGGGACCAGTGTCGGTGCCTTGGAGCTGCAATTGACCGGCAGCACTTCCTTGGCCTCGGGGCGCCAGGTCAGGCTGTAGATCGACAGTGCGAGCAGACCGGTCACAATCATCAGGCCCAGCAGGGTGTAGCGCAGTAGACGGGTCATGGCTCGACTTATTAGCGTTACAAAATTGTTCCCGAGCATACCTGAGCGCGATGGCCGCGCCCACGGTCAGAGCGCTGCGTCATTGTTCTCGGGCAACGGGTTGATCAGCATGAACAGCCGGAAGAGCACAACGCTGGTAAACAGCTGAAGGAAGCTGTGGGCGCTGTCGATCAGCACGGATACCACCGGGTTCTGCGGTTCCGGGTAAGCCGCCAGCGTCAGGCCTTTGAGCAGCCACAACGGTCCCATCACACACAGAATGCACAGCAGGATGCGCAGGAAGTGACCTTTGGTCGTGCGCAGGCTTTCCTTCATCGCGGCCAGTGGCGCCAGGCCACGCAGGACCAGCAGGTATTCACCGAACGCCAAGGTCACCATCAAGTAGATACCCGGCAGGAAGTACAGCGAAAGACCCAGCAGAATCAGTACGGTGTTGAGCGCTGTCAACAGGGCGAAGCGTGGCCACAGGTAAGCGGCCCTCGACAACAGCTCGCGATTGCTCGGCGATTCGCCACGGCTGCGAGCGTCGAGAAACAGAATCAGTGCGGCGGTGTACAGCGGGTACACCAGCAGGCCGACGATCACGCTGATGCCGGGAAAGCTGTCCGGCTCGGTGGAGTGGTCGACCACTTGTTGCAGCAGCGCTTCAAGGATCACCAGCGGCAGGCATAGCTGCACGATCTGACCCAGATTGCGCTTGAAGAAATACAGGGAGTCACGCAGTACATCTAAGGGGTTCATCAGTCGTTATCGCAGGTTGTAATCAGGTGCACACTGTAACCGATGATATGCAGGCGTTAGCAAACGTAAACGTTCGGTAAAGGACATTGAAACATCTTGTTTCAGCCTCCATTAAGGTCGAGCACCTTATCCTTAATGGATAAAGGCAACGATTTTCCCGGCAATCTATGAGGTCGCCATGAACAGCGAAGAACAAACCCTGATCGATGGACTGTTTTCCCGGCTGCAACAAGCCGAATCGGACGCAGCCCCGCGCGACGGCCAGGCCGAGGCGCGGATCAAGGAACACCTGACGCGCCAGCCGGCGGCAGGTTATTTCATGACTCAGGCGATTCTGGTTCAAGAGGCGGCGATCAAGAGTCTCGATGAACAGAACAGGCGACAGACCCAACAGATCCAGCAATTGCAGGCTGAGCTGCAACAAGCCAAGGCGCAGTCGGCCCCGGCCCCTGCAGCGAGCAGCGGCGGCTTTTTGTCGAGCATCTTCGGCGGCGCTACCCGCGATCCACAGCCCGTGCCAACCCAGAGTGCGCCGCCTTCGAACGCTGGCTGGCGTGAACCGGGACGCTCGTCGTTCGGTTCACAGCAGAACTTCGGAGCACCGCAGCACAATTACGCCCCTCAGGCGCCAGCAGCGGCAGGGAGCAGTTTTCTCGGTGGTGCATTGAAAACCGCCGCTGGCGTGGCGGGTGGCGTGATGCTGGCACAAGGCATCAGCAGCCTGTTCCAGCACAATCAGCAACCGCAGGAAGTCGTCGAAGTCATCAAGGAAGAGCCGGCCCAGGTCAACGACCAGAGCAACAACACCTGGGGCGATGATCAGCGTATGGCGGGCAACGATCAGGGTAGCTTCGACGACGCCGATTACGGTGATGAATCGTTCTTCAGCGGCGACGACGATTCTTTCGTCTGACACACCTGTGGCGAGGGAGCTTGCTCCCGCTGGACTGCGTAGCAGGCCCTTTGGGTTCTAAAGCAAGCGCGTTGCTTCGCACCCCAACGGGAGCAAGCTCCCTCGCCACATAGCCGATTATTCGCGGAACATTCCTCAGGGCTGGCATACTGGGCGCCTTTCGGGCCTGGAGCCTGATTTCCGCCTTTGAGGAATGCCGGTGAAAAAAATCGCAGTGTTCGCCGATGTCCAAAACCTCTACTACACCGTGCGTCAGGCCTATGGTTGCCATTTCAACTACGCCGCGCTGTGGGCTGACATCAGCAAACAGGGCGAAATCGTTGAAGCCTATGCCTACGCCATCGACCGTGGCGACAGCAAACAGCAGCAGTTCCAGCAGATCCTGCGCAACCTCGGTTTCACCGTGAAGCTCAAACCCTACATCCAGCGCAGCGACGGCTCGGCCAAGGGCGACTGGGACGTGGGCATTACCCTCGATATCATGGACGCCGCGGACCATGTCGACGAAGTCGTGTTGGCGTCCGGCGACGGTGATTTCGACATGTTGCTCGAACGCATCATCAGTAAACATGGCGTGCAAGCGGTGGCCTACGGCGTCCCAGGCCTGACCGCCAATTCGCTGATCCGCGCCGCCAGCCGCTACGTGCCGATCGAAGGCGCGTTGCTGCTCAAGAATTGATTTTTACGGAGTTGAAACAGGTTTGGAACGCATCGCAGTCATCGACTTTGAAACCACCGGGATCTCCCCAAGCAGCAGCTGCCGGGCCACGGAAATCGCCGTGGTGATCCTTGAACAGGGGCGCATCGTCGAGCGTTACCAGAGCCTGATGAACGCCGGTGTGCGGGTCCCGGCGTTCATCGAGCAACTTACCGGCATCAGCAATGCCATGCTGCGCACCGCGCCGTCGGCGGAGCAGGTGATGAACGAGGTCAATGAGTTCGTCGGCACTACGCCCCTGCTGGCGCACAACGCCGCGTTCGACCAGAAGTTCTGGGATTTTGAACTGGGGCGGATCAAGCGCACCCGGTTGCAGAACTTTGCCTGTTCGCTGTTATTGGCCCGACGTCTGATGCCGGCTGCGCCGAACCACAAACTCGGCACGCTCACCACATTCGCCAACCTGCCAAATACCGGCAAGGCCCACCGGGCGATGGCCGATGCCGAGATGGCGGCCAACCTGACCACCCATCTCGCCGAAGAGTTGTTGAAGAAGCATGGCTTGCGCGAGCTGTCCCATGATTTGCTGTGCAAGTTGCAGAAAGTACCGGCCGCGAAAGTAACCGAGCATCTCCAGCGCTATCGCTGATCCCGAGTACACCGCATATCCGCTGTAGGAGCCGGCTTGCTGGCGAACGCAGTGGATCAGCCAGCATTGGGTTTGAATTTGAATCCGTCATCGCTGGCACGCCAGCGCCTAGATGTAACTATTTGCCATTCCCTTCGATATGCCCCAGCGGCACGCGCTTCTCTATCGCACTCGACAACACAATCGACGTCTTGCTGAACCCGAACGTGGCAATCCGGTTGATCAGCTCTTCCAGCTCCGGCATCGAGCCCACCGCCGCTTGCATGATCACGCATGGGTCACCTGTCACCCGGTGGCATTCGGTCAATTGCGGGATTTTGATCAGGTCGTCGTAGGCCTTCTGGTTGCCGTGCTGGTTCAGGCGCAGTTCGATCACGCACTGGATCGGTAGCCCGAGCTTGGCCATATCGACTTTCGCCTGGTACCCGGTGATCACGCCGCTGGCTTCGAGCTTGGCCACGCGTTCGGCCACCGCCGGGGCGCTCAGGTTGACCTTGCGCGCCAGGTCCGCGTAGGACGCGCGACCGTTTTCCAACAGGGCGCTCAGTAACATGCGGTCATATTTGTCCATCGAGCAGGCTCCTGAAATGACAGACTTTCGAAAGCACGGTTTATTGCAACAAACTCCGTGATTTGAAAAGTGTACTGGCGCTATAAACACGTTTTGTAACTTATTTTCCACCGTTGGCCTTTCTAGAATAGCCGTTCACTTGTCTTGCCTGCGAGCTGTCACCATGCCTGGCCTCCGTCGCTTTCCTTTGCCGTTGATCGCTGCCTTTTTCGCGTTGTACGTGATTTGGGGTTCGACGTATCTGGTGATCCGTATCGGCGTGGAGTACTGGCCGCCGTTGCTGCTGGCGGGTATTCGTTTCGTCATTGCCGGCTCGCTGATGTACGTCTTTCTGCGCTGGCGCGGGGCGCCGGCACCGACCTGGGCGCAGTGGAAAGCGGCAGGTATCATCGGGATCTTGCTGCTGGCGTGCGGTAATGGCGCGGTCAGCGTGGCGGAACACACCGGCGTGGCTTCCGGCGTCGCGGCACTGGCGGTGGCGACGGTGCCGTTGTTTACCTTGCTCTGCGGATATTTCTGGGGCGCACGTAATACCCGTCTCGAATGGGCCGGGATTGTGCTCGGGATGATCGGCATTGCCATGCTCAACCTGGGTTCCAACCTGCAATCGAGTCCATTGGGTGCGGCGTTGTTGATTTTTGCGGCGGCCACCTGGGCGTTCGGCTCGGTGTGGAGCAAACACCTGCCGTTGCCCCAAGGCGCGATGGCCAGTGCCGTGGAAATGCTGGTGGGCGGCGTCGTGCTTCTGATCGCCAGCGCTGCGAGCGGTGAGCACCTGGAGAAAATGCCGCCAATCGAAGGCTGGGCCGCACTGGCGTACCTCACCGTGTTCGGTTCGATCATCGCCTTCAACGCCTACATGTATTTGTTGAAACACGTGCGTCCGGCGGCAGCGACCAGCTATGCCTACGTCAACCCGGCGGTGGCGGTGTTGCTGGGCATCGTGTTTGTCGGTGAAAGCATCGGCATCGAGGAAGCATTGGCCATGCTGGTGATCATCAGCGCGGTGGTGCTGATTGGCCTTCCGCAATGGCGCCGGACACCGCAGCGGCCAGTGGTGACGGCAGTGCCGACAGAATCCCGCGTGAATTAGGGTAAACTGCGCGGCATTGCACACCCGCGCTGAATTTTCCTACGGTACTCCCATGACTTTCGCCTCCCTTGGCCTGATCGAACCCTTGCTGCGCTCCCTTGAGACGCTCGGCTACCAGACGCCTACGCCGGTTCAGGCGCAAGCCATTCCGGCGGTGCTGGCCGGTCGCGACCTGATGGCCGCCGCCCAGACCGGCACCGGCAAGACCGCAGGTTTCGCCCTGCCGCTGCTGCAACTGCTGGCCATGGAAGGGCCGAAAGTCACCGCCAACTCGGTGCGTGCGCTGATCCTGGTGCCGACCCGCGAACTGGCTGAGCAGGTTCACGAAGCCGTGCGCCAGTACGCCGAGAATCTGCCATTGCGCACTTACGCGGTGTACGGCGGCGTCAGCATCAACCCGCAAATGATGAAGCTGCGCAGCGGCGTTGATCTGCTGGTTGCCACCCCGGGCCGCTTGCTCGACCTGTTCCGCCAGAACGCGCTGAAGTTCAACCAGTTGCAAACTCTGGTACTGGACGAAGCCGACCGCATGCTCGACTTGGGCTTTTCCGAGGAGTTGGCGAACATTTACCGTGCGCTGCCGAAGAAACGCCAGACGCTGCTGTTCTCCGCCACCTTCTCCGATGAGATCCGCCTGCTTGCCGGGCAGATGCTCAACGACCCACTGACCGTTGAAGTGAGCCCGCGCAACGTCGCGGCCAACACGGTCAAGCAATGGATCGTGACGGTGGACAAGAAACGCAAGCCGGAACTGTTCGTGCACCTGATGCGCAAGGGCAAGTGGAAACAAGTGCTGGTGTTCGCCAAGACCCGCAACGGCGTGGACGCGCTGGTGGAAAAACTTCAGGGCCTGGGCATCAATGCCGACGGCATCCACGGCGACAAACCCCAGGCAACCCGTCAGCGTGCACTGGACCGTTTCAAGGCGAGTGAAGTGCAAATCCTGGTCGCCACTGACGTGGCCGCCCGAGGCCTGGACATCGAAGACTTGCCGCTGGTGGTCAACTTCGACTTGCCGATCGTGGCCGAGGACTACATCCATCGCATCGGTCGTACCGGTCGCGCGGGTGCGACTGGCGAGGCGATTTCGCTGGTGTGTGCCGATGAAGTGAATTTGCTGTCGGCCATCGAGATGCTGACGCGCCAGACCTTGAAGCGTCAGAGCGAGCCGGATTTTGAACCGGAGCACCGCGTGCCGGACACCGATGCCAGCGGTCAGGTGGTCAAGAAGCCGAAGAAACCGAAGAAGCCAAAGGCTTCGGGCGGCGGCGGCGGTAAACGCAATCTGGGTAAATGGGTCGATAGCGGGGAAGCTGCGCCAGCGGAACCGTCGATCAAGCCTGTGCGAAAAGTGCCGGTGTTCAATACTGGGCCGCGTAAGCGTAAGCCGTAATTTCGCACTGCGTCCGTTAGGCCGTCATCGCCAGCAGGCTGGCTCCCACAGGTTTTTTGTGAACGACACATATCCCCTGTGGGAGCCAGCCTGCTGGCGATGGGAGCTACGCGGTCATTAGCCCTTGCGCTGCAACCACTGCACCATTCCCGATCCGGCCGCTCGCCCACTGGCGAAACACGCGGTCAGCAGATAGCCACCCGTCGGCGCTTCCCAATCGAGCATTTCCCCGGCGCAAAACACGCCAGGTATTTGCTTGAGCATCAAGCGTTCATCCATCGCCTCGAACAGCACACCGCCCGCGCTGCTGATGGCTTCGTCCAGTGGGCGGGTTTTTACCAGCGTCAGGGGCAACGCCTTGATCGCGTTGGCCAGCAGGGCCGGGTCCGTGAAAGTGTCGGCAGGGGTCAGTTCTCGCAGTAGTGCGGCTTTCACGCCATCGATACCCAACTGACTGTGCAAGTGCTTGGCCATGGAGCGTGAGCCCCGTGGCTTGTTCAGCGCAACCTGGATTTTATCCACAGGCCGACCCGGCAGCAGATCCAAATGAATCGTTGCCGAGCCATGCCGGTTGATCGCCTCGCGAATCGGTGCAGACAGGGCGTAGATCAAACTGCCTTCGATTCCGGTGGCGGTGATCACGCATTCACCCAGCCGTGGTACGTCGTCATTGAGGCCAATGGCGATGTTTTTCAGCGGGGCGCCGGCGAATTTGCTGATCATTAAATCGCTCCAGGCCTGCACCTCGAAGCCGCAGTTGCTCGGCTGCAGGGGTGCAAGTCCTACGCCGCGTTGCTCCAACGGCAGCATCCACGCGCCGTCCGAGCCCAGGCGCGACCAACTGCCGCCGCCGAGGGCGAGGAGGGTGGCGTCGGCTTGCACGGTTTTTTCGCCTTCCGGGCTGTCGATGCGCAAGTCACCTTGGTTATTCCATCCCAGCCAACGGTGACGGGTGTGGATAACTACACCGCTGTCGCGCAGGCGCTTGAGCCAGGCGCGCAGCAAGGGGGCGGCTTTCATGTCGGTCGGAAACACCCGGCCGGAACTGCCGACAAAGGTTTCGATGCCCAGGTCATGAATCCATTGGCATAACGCATCGGCACCGAAACCTCTCAGCAACGGTGCGATCTGCGGGGCGCGTTCGGCGTAGCGTGAGAGAAATGCCGGATAGGCTTCGGAATGGGTGATGTTCATGCCGCCGACACCGGCCAGCAGGAATTTGCGACCGACTGAAGGCATGCCGTCGTACAGATCCACCTTGATCCCGGCCTGGCTCAACACTTCGGCCGCCATCAGACCGGCGGGGCCACCACCGATGATGGCGACCGTAGAAGGGGAGGTATTCGAAGGCTGGGTCATGGAGTGCGCTGCGGTTTGGCTGGATAAGCCGCGCATTCTACCAGCCCGATCCCCTGTAGGAGCGAGCGTGCTCGCGATAGCGGTCTGTCAGTAGGTTATGCGTTGAATGTGCCTGCGCCATCGCGAGCAAGCTTGCTCCTACAGGGGGGGGGAGCGGTGTTTTTAATGCTGGTTAAAAAATAACCACTTCTCTGTAGTCTGTAAGTAGCAAGGGCTGTAGGCGCTTTCACTCAGGTTATCCACAGGCAGTTCCACAGGCATTGTGGGTAAAGCATCCACACGTCAGTGACAACCTGATGACGCCCAGACGCGCTGCGCGCTGTGATGGAGGATGCCGTGACGACGGGCCAGCGCATGGCGGTCCTTGCTGTAGCCGCCGCCGATCACCCCGACCACCGGGATATCCCGGCCCAGGCAATGGCGCATGACGCTTTCATCCCGGGCGCCAACGCCTTCGTCTGTCAGCTTCAGATAACCCAGGGCGTCGTCTTTGTGCACATCGACCCCGGCGTCGTACAGCACAAGGTCTGGTTGATAGAGGGGCAGCAAGTAATTGAGTGCGTCATCCACCACCCTCAGGTAATCCGTATCACCCATGCCATTGGGCAGCGGAATGTCCCAGTCACTTTCGGCTTTGCGTGCCGGAAAATTTTTCTCACAGTGCAGGGAAACGGTCACCGCTTCGGGAGTGTTGTGCAGAATCCGTGCAGTTCCGTCGCCTTGATGCACATCGCAATCGAAGATCAGCACCCGATTGACCCGACCGCTTTGCAGCAGGTAATGACTGATCACCGCCAGGTCATTGAAGATGCAGAACCCGGCCGGGTAGTCGTAATGAGCATGGTGGGTGCCGCCCGCCAGATGACAGGCCAAGCCGTGTTCCAGCGCTTGTTCGGCCGCCAGTATCGAACCGCCGACTGCCCTAACGGTTCGCCGCGCCAGTGCTTCGCTCCACGGCAGGCCGAGGCGGCGCTGATCTTCGCGGGACAAATCGCCACTCATGTAGCGTTCGATATACGAAGGGTCATGGGCGAGGGCGAGAATCTCTGCCGGGCACAACTCAGGTCGCAGCAAATCAACATCGCGGGTCAGACCACTGTCAATCAAGTGATCGCGCAGCAGGCGAAACTTGTCCATGGGGAAGCGGTGCTCCGCCGGGAACTCGGGACTGTAGTCTTCGTGATAAATCAGTGGCAGTGACATGGTCATTTCGGATAGGAATGAGAGAAGGATCCTACCAGCGTTGTAGACTTGCAGCATGCAAACGGAGGGCGGGGGAACAATGGAGCCGATACTGGAACTTGAAAGTGCGCGATTGTTGTTACGTCAGTGGCGCGACGAGGACTTGCCGGAATTTGCGGCAATGTGTGCCGACTCGCAGGTGATGCGCTACTTTCCAGCCCCCTTGAGTCGATTGGAAAGTGCTTCATTGATCGGGCGAATCCGGGGACATTTTGCCGAGCATGGTTTCGGGCTGTGGGCGCTTGAACGCAAGGACACAGGCCAGTTCATCGGTTTCACCGGGCTTGGCGTCGTCGGCTTCGACGCGCCGTTTACCCCGGCCATTGAAATCGGCTGGCGCCTGGCTCGTGAACATTGGGGGCTGGGCTACGCCAGTGAAGCGGCGTGGACCGCTCTGCGGTGCGGGTTTGATCGCCTTTCGGTCAATGAAATCGTCTCGTTCACCGCTGACAACAATCTGCCATCACAGAAAGTCATGCAGGCAATCGGTATGCAGCATGATCCGGCCGACGATTTCAACCACCCCAAGCTCGCCGTCGATCATCCCTTGCGTCACCATGTGCTGTATCGCATCAACCGTGAGCAATGGCTGCAAACCTTGCATGGATAAGCCTGCTTGGATGTTTACAATGACCCCATAGGCCCAGTCCGGAAATTGAATTGACTGTCGCA
The DNA here is from genome assembly GCF_001269805.1 of Pseudomonas sp. P1.8. NCBI lineage: Bacteria > Pseudomonadati > Pseudomonadota > Gammaproteobacteria > Pseudomonadales > Pseudomonadaceae > Pseudomonas > Pseudomonas sp. P1.8. The sequence goes on along the minus strand of NZ_LHVM01000022.1, from coordinate 133,422 downwards.
GTCAAGACTGCGCGGTAATGTTGTATGTGAGGAGAGTCTGAATGAGCCAAGTGTTGGAAGATCTGGTCGACCTGTTGACCCTGGAACCGATCGAAGAAAACCTGTTCCGTGGCCGCAGCCAGGACCTGGGCTTTCGCCAGTTGTTCGGCGGTCAGGTGCTCGGCCAGTCGCTATCGGCAGCCAGTCAGACGGTTGAAGAGGCGCGCCATGTGCATTCGATGCACGGCTATTTCCTGCGTCCGGGCGATGCCGGTTTGCCGGTGGTGTATCAGGTTGACCGGGTGCGTGATGGCGGCAGTTTCAGCACGCGTCGGGTGACGGCAATCCAGAAAGGCCACCCGATCTTCACGTGCAGTGCGTCGTTTCAATACGACGAAGAAGGCTTCCGGCACCAGACCGAAATGCCGCAAGTGGTCGGTCCGGAAAACCTGCCGTCGGAGCTGGAGATCACTCAGCAGCGCGCACACCTGATCCCCGAGAAAATGCGCGAAAAACTGTTGTGCCCCAAGCCGATCGAATTCCGCCCGGTGACCGAAAAAGATCCCTACAACCCGCTGCCGTGCGATCCGGTCAAGTACGTCTGGTTTCGCGCCGATGGCGCCTTGGCCGACTCCGCGGCGCTGCATAAATATCTGCTGGCCTACGCCTCGGACTTCGGCCTGCTGGTGACCTCGATGCAACCCCACGGCAAAACGGTCTGGGACAAGGACATGCAGGTCGCCAGCCTCGACCACGCGTTGTGGTTCCACCAGGATTTGCGCGCGGACGACTGGTTGCTTTACGCGATGGACAGCCCGTGGGCCGGCAACTCACGCGGGTTCAACCGTGGCAGCGTGTTTAACCGTGCCGGACAACTGGTGGCGTCGGTGACCCAGGAAGGGTTGATTCGTCATCGCAAGGATTGGGCATGAGTCTGGTCGACGTGCGTCATTGGGTGTTTGATATGGACGGCACCTTGACCGTCGCCGTGCACGACTTCGCCGCGATTCGCGTGGCGTTGTCGATTCCTGCCGAGGACGACATCCTGACCCATCTCGCCGCGTTGCCGGCCGATGAAGCGGCAGCCAAACACGCCTGGCTGCTGGAGCACGAACGAGACCTGGCGCTGGGATCGAAACCCGCGCCGGGTGCCGTGGAACTGGTGCGTGAACTGGCCGGTCGCGGTTATCGCCTGGGCATCCTCACGCGCAATGCCCGCGAGCTGGCGCACGTCACGCTGGAAGCTATCGGCCTGGCCGACTGCTTTGCGGTGGAAGATGTTCTGGGTCGCGATGAAGCACCACCGAAGCCGCATCCCGGCGGATTGCTGAAGCTGGCGCAAGCGTGGAACGTGCCGGCCAGCGAATTGGTAATGGTGGGTGACTACCGGTTTGACCTGGATTGCGGTCGGGCAGCGGGAGCGCGGACGGTGCTGGTCAATCTGCCGGATAATCCGTGGCCGGAATTGACCGATTGGCATGCAGCCGATTGTATTGAGTTACGCCAAATGCTTTGCGCATGAGGGCGTTGTTCTCTGCTTGATCGCCATCGCGAGCAGGCTCGCCCTACAGATGATCGCCTTCCAGTGTGGGAGCGAGCCTGCTCGCGATGGCGTCATATCAGCCACTGCATTCCCTACTGCCCAAACAGCGCCTTCTGGCCCTGCGGCGATGTAAACATCCCATCCCCGTCATGCCCGACGCCGGGTACTTCGATCAATTGCTGATTCAGCCCTTCGGGTTGCAGCCGCTTCAGATAACTAAAGTAAAAACGCCCCCGCGCCAACCGAGAGGGACCTTGAGCCTTGGCCTCGCAACGCGTGTCTAGCTGTGGATGATTCGGGTTGGTGTCCTGCTGGCCCAACAGGTAAACGATGTCTCGCTTGAGGTACTTTTCCTGCAACTGTGCGGGTGTTTGTCCTTCGGCGTAAGCGGGTAAATCAGCCAGTCCATATTTCCAGCGATTGAAATCCGGACAGCCTGCATGGTTGAACGCCACCGGCCGACGCTCGTCGAAATAGGCGTAAGACGAAGGGTTGGCAATCACATAACGCACCTGCACACCGGAGGCTTCAAGGGCTGACTGATCGTGACCGAGCAATGCGTAGCGCTGAACAACCTGCGCGCCGCCGGAATGTCCGGCAATGACAATCTGTTTCACCTCGGGAAACTGCTGTCGGTCACCCAGGCGGGCGATGATATCGTCCAGCGCCTGGTAAGAACTCAGGCGAAACGGTGCGGTAGATTCCCCACCCGCCATCCATTCGTCGCCCTGCCAGCGTAAAACGGTGTCCGCTACCGGATGCAGCGCGACGTCGGTGTCGTTGAGAAATTGCGGGGCGATCACCAGGGTCGTCGCGCTTTGCCCGGCCAGTTCGGCCGCCCGTTCACCACTTTGCAGATAGGTTTGCGCATTGCGCAGGCGACCGTGGAGGATGATCAATACCCGTTCGAGTTTTGCCGGGGCGGGGCTGATGCCCACTGCAATTTCGCCTGATTTCAACAGCAGGCGTCCGGGACTGATCTCGTTGACCGCCCGTTCGGCGGCCTGGGACGTTGCGCATGTGAACAGAACAACCAACAACCACTTCTTCATTTACAGATTTTTCGCCGCAAAGGTATCGCACTGGCCAACCTGGCCCTGGGCGAAACCGGTTTTGAACCAGCGCACCCGTTGCGCTGACGTACCGTGGGTAAACGAGTCCGGCACCACACGGCCCTGCCCTTGTTGCTGCAACCGATCGTCGCCGATGGCGTTCGCTGCATTCAGTGCTTCTTCGATATCGCCCGGTTCCAGCCAGTTCAGACGCTTCTGCGCATTGTTGGCCCAGACCCCGGCGAGGCAATCGGCTTGCAGTTCCTGGCGTACCAACAGACCACCGTCGCCTTCCATCTGCCGACCCTGTTGGCGCGCGGTCTGAATTTTCGCGGAGACGCCCAGCAAGGTCTGCACATGGTGTCCGACCTCGTGAGCGATCACGTAGGCCTGGGCGAAGTCGCCAGCGGCAGAAAACCGTTGGGACATTTCCTGGAAGAACGCCATGTCCAGGTAGACCTTTTGGTCAGCGGGGCAGTAAAACGGACCGGTAGCGGAGGTGGCCAGACCACAGGCTGAATTGACGCGGTTGCTGAACAACACCAGAGTCGGGTCCTTATATTGACGACCGGCCTGCTGAAAGATCTGACCCCAGGTGTCTTCGGTATCGCCGAGGATCGAGCGCACAAACTCAGCCCCCTGGTCATTGGCCGGTGGCGCCTGACGACTCTGGTTGGTGGCCGGTGCCGATTGCTGGCCCATTTGCCCGGTCAACTGCCCGAGGATTTGCAACGGATCCTGGCCGGTGATCCAGCCAATGCCGACAATCAGGAGGATCGCCGTCAGGCTCAGGCCCTTGCCACCACCAAAGCGCATGCCGCCACCGCCACCGCCGACATTATCGCCACGGGCGTCGACCACGTTGTCGCTGCGTCGGCCTTTTTTCCATAGCATGTGGGAATCCTCTGGTTGTCCGTGCGATGAGTGTTGCTGTTGAGTGGGACCCGCGCCAGTCCGGTCGTCAGACTGCTTTTTGTACTTGTGGTTCCAGATTTCGCTTCAATCGCCTTATCTTCTAGAATCAACAAAATTTTTCTTTGGAACGTCCCATGGCAGGCAGTCAGATCGAACGTGTCTTCAGCGTTTTGGAAAGTTTGACCGGTGAACCTCAGGGTTTGCCGATGCAGACGTTGGCCGAACAACTGGACATCCCCAAAAGCGCGACCCATCGTTTGTTGGCCGAGCTGATCCGTTTGGGCTATGTGCGACAAAATCCGGAAAACCTGCGCTATCACCTGTCCACCAGACTGGTCGCCATGGGGTTTCGTTACTTGTCGGTCAGTGGTGCGGATATCGTTCAGCCAGTGCTCGATCGTTTGGCCCGGGAAACCGGTGAGCTGGTGCGGTTGGGCGTTGTCCAGGGCGAACGACAAGTGTGGATCGCCAAATCCCAGGGCGCCCGTTCGGGCCTGCGATACGACCCCGACATGGGACGCGACGCGCCATTGTTCTACACCGCTTCCGGGCACGCCTGGCTGGCCAGCATGAGTGATGCCGAGGCGTTGTCGCGAGTGGAGCAGCAGGCGCAAGAGTTGCCTCACGATATTGGACCGAATGCACCACGTTCCAACATTGAACTGCTGGAGCGCTTGCGTCTGGCCCGGGAGCAGGGCTATGCCTGGGTCGAAGAAAGTTCTGCAGTGGGCACTTCGGCGATTGCGGCGGTGATACGCCATCCACGGGAGGGGCGAGTGATCGGCGTGCTCAGCATTGCCGGTCCGAGCGCACGATTACCGGGCGCGCTATTACATGAGTTGGCGCCCACGTTGTTGAAATACACTGAGGAATTGTCGGCGGCGAGTCAGGCGTCGGAGTTGTTCACTTGAGCGCCTTGGCGTTGTCATTCTGAAGTGTGCGGTATTCGCCCTTTTTTTTGCTTTCTCTGTGTGAAAAAGTGGAACCAAGTTCTAAATTAATCGAATCGCGCCTCAACCTAAAAAGGACTTCGCTTTGACGTCGCCTACCAGCACCCCGCTTTCCGGCGTCAACCATCCCTTTAAAGGGATCTTGCTGATCGTTGTAGCCACCTTCCTGTTTTCCAGCCACGACGCTTTTTCCAAATACCTGTCCGGTTTCTACCCGATTGTCATGGTGGTCTGGGCGCGCTATGTGGTGCATACCTTGCTGATGGCCGGGATTTTCCTGCCGCAATCCGGGCTGCGAGTACTGCGAACCAAGCGGCCACTGCTTCAGCTGGCCCGGGCGCTGTGCCTGTTGGGTACCAGCCTGTTTTTTACCACGGGGCTGATGTATATCCCGCTGGCTGAGGCGACCTCAGTCAACTTCCTGGCTCCAGTGCTGGTCACTGCGCTGTCGGTGCCGCTGCTGGGCGAGCGGGTGACGCGAGGACAATGGCTGGCGGTGATTTTCGGGTTTATCGGGGTGCTGATCATTGTTCATCCCGGTGGGGATCTGTTTACCCCGGCGGTATTGCTTCCATTCTGTTCGGCGCTGTTTTTCTGCTTCTATCAACTGCTGACGCGCAAGCTCAGCAAGATCGACAGCCCGACCACCAGTAACTTCTTCGCCGGCTTGTGCAACACGCTGGTGATGAGTGCGCTGGTGCCGTTCTTCTGGCAGACACCAAACCTGGTGCATGGCGCGATGATGCTGGCGCTGGGAGCTTGCGGGATGACGGCGCACCTGTTTCTGACCCAGGCTTTCCGCCTCGCGGCACCGGCGTTGCTGGCACCATTCAGCTATTGCCAGATCATTTTTGCCGGTCTGCTGGGCTGGCTGCTGTTTTCCCACACGCCGACCTTGACCACCGTGATCGGTATTGCCGTGATCTGCTGCAGTGGGTTGGCGGCGGCGTGGCAGCAAAGCCGCCGGTAAAAGCCCAAAGAGAAACGACCTGTAGGAGCGAGCCTGCTCGCGATGTTCGTTAACGATGACGCGGGTTGTCTGGATACCCGCATCGCGCTCAGGTTTTTCGCGAGCATGCTCGCTCCTACAGGGGGTAATGCGCCGAACGTCAGTCGGTGATGGTCGGAATCTTGCGCGGAGCCATGAAGTACATCCAGATCAGTGCAATGAAGTACATCGCCGGGATCATGGTGAACAGCACGGTGTAGTTGTTGTTGGTGATGGTCAGAATGTGGCCGACCAACTGGGTCATGAACATTCCGCCAATCGCCGCACACATGCCACCGAAGCCGAACACCGTACTCATCATGTGCTTGGGCGTGTAGTCCATCACCAGGCTCCAGATGTTTGCGGTCCAGGCCTGGTGGGCGCCGATGGCCAGGGAGATGGCAGCCACCGCGACCCACAGGTTGCTGGAACCGGCCGCCATGATCACCCCGATGATGCAGCAGGCGAACAGGAACATGGACATCAGTCGCGCCTTGATCGGGTTGACACCGCGACCGATCAGGAACGAGGAGAGGATGCCGCCGCCAACGCTACCGAAGTCGGCAGTGAGGTAGATGATGATCAGCGGAATTCCCATCTGGGTCACATTGATGCCCAGGTTGTATTGCTGGTTGAGGAACGGCGGCAGCCAGTACAGGTAGAACCAGAACACCGGTGCGGTCATCGAGTAGGCGAGGGCGAAGGCCCAGGTGCCGCGCATGCGCAGGATTTTCGAGAACGGTACGCGGGTTTGTTCCGGTTCGACTTCGTTCTGGATGTAGTCCAGCTCAGACTGTTTCACGCTCGGATGATCTTCCGGGTTGAAGTACTTCAAGCCCCAGAACAGCAACCAGACCCCGCCCAGCGCCGACATGCACAGGAACGCGGCTTGCCAGCCCCAGACGTGCAGGATCAGCGGCAGCAGCATTGGGGTGAACATCGCCCCGACGTTGGTGCCGGCGTTGAAGATACCGGTCGCTACGGCGCGCTCGCCGGCCGGGAACCACAGGCGTGTGGTTTTCACACAGGCCGGGTAGTTGGCTGCTTCGGTCAGGCCGAGGATGAATCGGCAAACCATGAAGCCGACCGCTGAAGTGGCCAGGCCGTGGGCACCGGTCGCCAGGCTCCAGAGCAGCACCGCGCAGAAGAACACGCGCTTGACGCCAACTCGGTCGATCAAGCGGCCTTGCAGCACGAAACCGATGGCGTACCCAACCTGGAACCAGAAGTTGATGTTGGCGTAATCCATCGCCGTCCAGCTCATTTCCTTGGCCAGGATTGGCTGCATCACGCCCAGGGCGGCGCGGTCGATGTAGTTCAGGGTGGTGGCGAAAAACACCAGCGCCAGCATGCCCCAACGGGTTTTGCCGACTGCCATGGCGCCGCGGATTTTGTCGCCGATACCGCCGGCAGTGACGCTCATGGCCGGAGCCATGCGTGAGCTTTGGGAAGGAATCATGTGTGCCACCCGTTTTTGAATTTGTTATGTGGTGTTCTGAAGCATCGAACTGGTTGTTGTTCACTGCGACCGGTATGGCCTCAATGTGGAGTCGATGTTGGGCAGAAGACGAAAAACCGTCAATTCGCCTACGGCCATTTTGTTCGATAATCGCACACAAAACTAACCAGATAGTACACTTTGAATTGCTGTGTCACGCTGTCAGCCCAATAATTCTCCCAAGACAAACGCTATCCTCGTAGGAGCTGCCGAAGGCTGCGATCTTTTGATTTTGGCCATCCTCGATCAACCGAAATCAACATCAAAAGATCGCAGCCTTCGCCAGCTCCTACATACAAAGCGTGCAACGCCCCTAACAAGATTGCCTCCACCGGGAGCCGAACTATGCAGCGTTCCATTGCCACCGTGTCCTTGAGCGGTACCCTGCCGGAAAAACTCGAAGCCATTGCCGCCGCCGGTTTCGACGGCGTCGAAATTTTCGAGAACGACCTTCTCTACTACGACGGCAGCCCTCGGGAAATTAAACAGATGTGCGCCGATCTCGGGATCGCCATCACCCTGTTTCAACCGTTCCGCGATTTCGAGGGTTGCCGCCGTGATCGATTGGCACGCAACCTGGAACGGGCCGAACGCAAGTTCGACCTGATGCAGGAACTAGGCACTGACTTGGTGTTGGTGTGCAGTAACGCCTCGGCCGACTCCATGGGTGATGAACAGATTTTAGTCGACGATTTGCGTTTGCTGGCCGAGCACGCTGGTGCCCGTGGGCTGCGCATCGGTTACGAAGCGCTCGCCTGGGGGCGGCATGTGAACACTTGGCAGCAAGTGTGGAACATCGTGCGCCAGGCCGATCATCCCAACCTCGGCGTGCTGCTCGACAGCTTCCACACGCTGTCGCTCAAGGGGGATCCGAGTGCCATCGCCGATATTCCCGGCGACAAGATCTTCTTCGTGCAAATGGCCGACGCGCCGATTCTGGCCATGGATGTACTGGAGTGGAGCCGACATTTCCGCTGCTTCCCGGGCCAGGGTGAATTCGATCTGCCAGGCTTTCTCGCACCGATCATCAAGAGTGGCTACACCGGGCCGCTATCGCTGGAAATCTTCAACGACGGCTTCCGCGCCGCGCCACCTCGGGCCAACGCCGCCGATGGATTGCGTTCGTTGCTGTATCTGGAAGAAAAAACCCGCGAACGCCTGGCCATGGAAGCCCAGCCTGCGAGCAACAGCGAAATTCTCTTTGAAACGCCCAAGGCCAGCGAATACAACGGTATCGAGTTTCTCGAATTCGCAGTGGACGAAAGTCTCGGCGCCAAGCTTTCCCATTGGCTGGAACGCTTGGGGTTCGCCAAAGCCGGGCAACATCGTTCCAAAAGCGTCAGCCTGTTTCGCCAAGGCGATATCAACCTGATCCTCAACTCTGAACCGTACTCGTTTGCGCACAGTTTCTTCGAGGCTCACGGTCCTTCGCTGTGTGCTACCGCCGTACGGGTCAAGGACAGCAGCAGTGCGCTGGCTCGGGCCGTGGCTTACAAAGGTCAGCCGTATCGCGGGCTGGTCGGCCCCAATGAACTGGAGCTCGCCGCCGTGCGCGCACCCGATGGCAGCCTGATTTACCTGGTGGATCAGGATGCCGATGTCTATGGCACCGACTTCAACCTGTCCCCGCAAGCGCTGGTCAGCGGAGGGCTCAAGCGCATCGATCACATGGCCATGGCATTGCCCGCCGACAGCCTCGACAGCTGGGTGCTGTTTTACAAGAGCCTGCTGGATTTCGAGGCCGATGACGAAGTGGTGTTGCCCGATCCCTATGGTCTGGTGAAGAGTCGGGCACTGCGCAGCCGGGACAGTTCGATCCGCCTGCCGCTGAACATTTCCGAGAACCGCAACACTGCGATCTCACACGCGCTGTCGAGTTATCGCGGCTCCGGGGTGCATCACATTGCGTTTGATTGTGACGATATCTTTGCCCAGGTCAGCCGGGCGAAAGAGGCGGGTGTGCCGCTGCTGGACATCCCGCTAAATTATTACGATGACCTGGCGGCGCGCTTCGATTTCGACGATGAGTTCCTCAGCGAACTGGCGTACTACAACGTGCTGTACGACCGCGATGCCCAGGGCGGCGAGCTGTTCCACGTGTACACCGAGCCGTTCGAAGGGCGGTTCTTCTTCGAGATCATCCAGCGCAAGAATGGTTACGCCGGCTACGGTGCGGCCAACGTAGCCGTGCGTTTGGCGGCCATGGCCAAATCCCGAAGCGGCGCCGTACGTCAGGCAAAGTTGTAGGGAAATCGTAATCACGGTAACAAAAGCGCTGCTGCGCGGCTTCCTTCACTGTGCCGCGCAGCCCATAATCGCCGCCTGTGCAGTGATGGCCGTGAGCCCGCGATGACAACAATTTCAGAACTCTCTTCAGTGCCCGACCAGCCCGTTGCCGAGCCGCGCAAGAGTCGCAAGAACAACCCGGAAAAGACCCGCGAGAACATCCTGCAAGAGGCGATCGTCGAGTTCGTCCAGCAGGGGTTGTCCGGTGCTCGTGTCGACGCCATCGCCGAGCGCATTCACACCTCCAAGCGCATGATCTATTACTACTTCGGCAGTAAGGAACAGCTCTACGTTGAGGTGCTGGAGAAGCTTTACGGCGACATCCGCAACACCGAAAGCCGTTTGCACCTGACCGAGCTGGCGCCGGTGGATGCCATTCGGCGGATGGTTGAATTCACCTTCGATCACCACGACCGCAACGTGGATTTCGTGCGGATTGTCAGCATCGAGAACATCCACAACGCCGAGTTTGTAAAGCGTTCCGAGGCGATCAGGGCGATGAACAACACCGTGCTCGATTCACTCGATGTGATTCTGCGCCGGGGTGTTGAAGAGGGTGTATTCCGCGCGGGCCTGGTGCCGCTGGATGTGCATCTGCTGATCAGTTCGTTCTGCTTCTATCGGGTTTCGAACCGCCATACCGTGGGGGAGATTTTTCAGATCGATCTGCCGGACGAGGCTGTCAAACAGCGTCATCGCGAGATGATTTGCGAGTCGGTTTTGCGCTACCTGCAGGCTTGATTGTCCTGGTTCTCAACCAATCGCATTCACGCAACACTCTGTAGGAGCTGGCTTGCCAGCGAAGGCGGCTGACCTGATTCACCGCATCGCCTGCTTCGCCAGCAAGCCGGCTCCTACGTAAAAGCAGGTTGGCGCTTCAGTCATTCATGCTCTGGAAATGCTCAAGCATTCGCTGGACATCCGGCACCACACCGCTGAACAATTCGAACGCCTTCACCGCCTGAAACACCGCCATGTTGCCGCCATCCAAAGTCCGGCAACCCAATGCACGGGCGTTGCGCAGCAATTCGGTCTCCAACGGGAAGTAGACGATTTCCGCCACCCACAGTTCGGCTCGCAGCAGCTCGACTGGCACCGGCATGCCCGGCAGTTTTTTCATGCCCATCGGCGTGGTGTTCACCAAACCGTCAGCCTGAGCCATGGCGGTTGACAGGTCATACCCGGCCACCGCTCGTGCCACGCCGAAATGCTGATTGAGATTGTCAGCCAGATCCTGGGCGCGGCGGATATCCACGTCAAAAATGCTCAGCTGTTGTACGCCTTCGCTCAACAACGCGTGAGCCACCGCTGCACCTGCACCGCCGGCGCCCATTTGGACCACGCGCTCAACGGCAACACCCTTCAAACCGCGACGAAAACCCTCGGCAAATCCCAGGCAATCGGTGTTGTGGCCGATGCGCTTGCCGTCTTTCAGCACCACGGTGTTGACCGCACCGATACCGCGGGCTTCCGGCGACAGTTCGTCGAGCAGCGGGATGATCGCCTGTTTGCACGGAAAGGTGATGTTCAACCCGGTGTAGTTCATCCGCTCGGCAGCCATTAACAGGTCGGGCAGGGCATTGCTGTCGAGTTTCAACTGATCAAGGTCAATCAGGCGATAGAGATAACGCAGCCCTTGGGCGTCGCCTTCGTGCTCGTGCAACGCTGGTGTGCGGGAGGCCTGAATGCCGGCGCCGATCAGCCCGGCCAGGATCGCGGAGTTCTGAGTCACGGTAGTCACCCCTTCAAACGCTGACTGAAATGCTCCAGCGCCAGGCGATAGCCGTGGCTGCCGAAACCGGCCATGACAGCGGTCGCAATGGCGGATACAAAAGAGTGGTGGCGGAAGGGCTCGCGGGCGTGGACGTTGGACAGGTGCACTTCGATCACCGGCAGTTCGCTGGCGACGAGGGCGTCGCGAATGGCGACGGAAGTGTGGGTCCACGCGGCAGGGTTGATGACGATCCCGGCACAGCGTCCGCGGGCGGCGTGAATCCAGTCGAGCAATTCACCTTCATGGTTAGTCTGGCGAAACTCCACTGCCAGGCCGAACTCTTCGGCGGTACGTGCGCACAGGACCGAAATGTCTGCCAGGGTTTCGTGGCCGTAAGTTGCCGGTTCACGGGTGCCGAGCAGGTTCAGGTTCGGGCCGTTGAGCACCAGAACGATAGGGGGCATCGCAATTTCTCCACTTATTATTTTTGGATTCGGCCGTATGTTTCAGCCTGTGGAGATAAATTGTACTAACTGGTTAATTCGGTCAATTGAAGTGACTGCACGCTGGCTGTTTGTGGGCGGTGATCGGACACTTTCAGCGGCTAACGCGGTAAATGCTCTACGAGGAAGTCGATGAACGCCCTCAACCGCAGCGGCACGTGACGGCTTTGCGGGTAGAGCAGGGTAAACGGCCGTGAGCGCCCGCCATAAGGCTTGAGCACTTCCAGCAGCGAGCCATCGGCCAGTTCCTTTTCCACGATAAAGCGGTAGGTCTGGAACAATCCGGCGCCGTGTTTGGCCAGGGTCACGCCACCCAGTACGTCGTCGGAGCAACTGAGGTTGCCCTCGGCCAGAATCTCCCGTTGTACGCCGGCATCATTGAACAGCCAGGCAATACGCCGACCACTGCTGGGCAATTCGTACTGAATGCATTCGTGTTGCTCAAGATCGCCGAGGGTTTGCGGAGTACCGTTACGTTTCAAGTAATCCGCGCTGGCGACCATCACCAGTGCGGCGTCTTCCAGATGCCGGGCGATCAGACCGGAATCCGGGATGGCTCGCACGCGAATTGCCATGTCGTAGCCTTCACCGACGAAATCGATGTTGCGATTGCTGATGTGCGACTCGACTTTCACAGCCGGGAACCTCGCCCGGAATTCGGGCAGCAGCGGCAGAATTCGATGGTGTGCGTAGGTGGTCGGAATACTGATGCGCAAGGTTCCTGATGGCTCTTGCTGTTGACCCATGACCTCACGCTGGGCCTCGACCAGTTGTGCCAGAGCCTGGCGGCATTCTTCGTAATAACGGCGGCCACTGTCGGTCAATTTGACGCTGCGCGTGGTGCGGGCGAACAAGCGCACGCCAAGGCGCTCCTCCATGCGTGACACTGAACGGCTCACCGCGGCCGGTGTTACCCCTGCCACCAGCGCCGCCGCGGTGAAGCTGCCAGCCTCGGCGGCCAGGCAAAACAGCTCGATGCTGCCCAGCTGTAGATCGTCGAAATGTCGCTGCATGATGGGTTACACCGGGGGTAGATGAAGTATTCGACCCAGTATTTATCAGCGCCAAACCTACGAATACAAAAAAACCGTCACGAGGACGGTTTTTGCGTCTTGCAGATGCACTCAACGCCGGGTCAGCATCACCCCGGATTCCATGTGATGAGTCCACGGGAACTGGTCGAACATCGCGCATCGGGTGATGCGGTGGGTGTCGTGCAGTTGGGCGATGTTGGCTGCCAGGGTCTCCGGATTGCAGGAGATGTACAGGATGTTGTCGAAGCGTCGGGTCAGCTCGCAGGTGTCCGGGTCCATGCCGGCGCGCGGTGGGTCGACGAACACGCTGCCGAACTCGTAGCTCTTGAGGTCGATGCCGTGCAGGCGCCGGAAAGGACGAACTTCGTTCAGGGCTTCGGTCAGCTCTTCGGCGGACAAACGCACCAGGGTGACATTATCCACAGCATTTTCGCTGAGATTGCTCAAGGCCGCGTTGACCGAGGTCTTGCTGATTTCGGTGGCCAGCGCCTTGCGCACGCGGGTGGCGAGCGGCAGGGTGAAGTTGCCGTTGCCGCAATACAGCTCCAGCAAATCATCGGAGCGATCGCCAAGCGCATCGAATGCCCAGTTGAGCATCTTCTGGTTTACCGTGCCGTTGGGCTGGGTGAACGCGCCTTCCGGCTGGCGATAGCTGAAAGTGCGGCCGCCGACTTCCAGCTTTTCGACCACGTAATCGTGCCCGATGACTTCGCGCTTGCCCTTGGAACGGCCGATGATGCTGACATTCAGCTCGGCCGCCAGCTTTGTGGCCGCCGCGTGCCAGTGCTCGTCCAGTGGACGGTGATAGCAAAGAGTGATCATCGCATCGCCAGCCAGGGTGGTCAGGAACTCCACCTGGAACAACTTGTGGCTCAGCGGCGCACTCGCTTGCCACGCTGCCTTCAGCTGCGGCATCAACTGGTTGATGCGCAGGCTGGCAATCGGGAACTCTTCGATCAGGATTGGCGTGCGTTTGTCTTCCTGGGAAAACATCGCGTAATGACGTTCGCCGGCTTCGCGCCACAGGCGGAACTCAGCGCGCAGGCGGAAGTTCTGCAACGGCGAGTCGAATACGGCCGGCTCCGGCGCATCAAACGGGGCCAGCAGGTCCCGCAAGCGCGTGACCTTCTCTTCGAGTTGAGTGGCGTAAGCCTGGGAATCAAAAGTCATGCGTTGAACCAACCGAGTTTGATCACAAACAGAATCGACAGGATCACCAGCGCCGGGTTCAGCTCGCGACCACGACCGGACATCAGCTTGATGGCGGTCCAGGCAATGAAACCGAAGGCGATGCCGTTAGCGATGGAGTAAGTGAACGGCATGGCCAGCGCGGTGATCACGACAGGTGCAGCGACGGTGATGTCGTCCCAGTCTATTTCGGCCAGGCCGGATGTCATCAGCACGGCGACGAACAGCAGGGCCGGTGCAGTGGCGAAGGCTGGAACGCTGGCGGCCAGTGGCGAGAAGAACAGCGCCAACAGGAACAGGATCGCCACGACGATAGCGGTCAGGCCGGTGCGGCCCCCGGCACTTACGCCGGCAGCGGACTCAATGTAGCTGGTGGTGGTCGAGGTGCCCAGCAGGGAACCGGCCATTGCAGCGGTACTGTCGGCGATCAGCGCACGGCCCATTTTCGGCATGTGGCCGTCCTTGCCCATCAATCCAGCGCGCTTGGCCACGCCGATGAGGGTGCCGGAGTTGTCGAACAGGTCGACGAACAGGAAGGCGAAAATCACGCTGACCAGACCGATGTCCAGCGCACCTTTGATGTCCAGTTGCAGGAACGTCGGCGCCAGGGATGGCGGCATCGACATCACGCCGCCGAACGGGGTGAAGCCCATGACGATGGAAATGATGGTGACCACCAGAATACCGATCAGCACCGCACCGCGCACGGCCAGGGCTTCAAGGGCGACGATCAGGGCAAAACCGAGGGTGGCGAGGATCGGCGCCGGCTGTTTCAGGTCGCCGAGGCCGACCATGGTCGCCGAGTTGCTGACAACAATGCCGGCGTTGTGCAGGGCAATCAGGGCCAGGAACAGACCGATACCGGCGGCAATCGCCGAGCGCAGCGGCAGCGGGATACTGTTGATGATCCATTCGCGGATGCGGAAGATCGACAGCAGGAAGAAGCACACCGCCGAGATGAACACCGCGCCCAGCGCCACTTGCCAGGTATGGCCCATGTGCAGGACCACGGTATAAGTGAAGAAGGCATTCAGACCCATGCCCGGTGCAAGGGCGATCGGGTAGTTGGCGATCAGGCCCATGACCGTGGAGCCAATGGCGGCTGCCAGGCAGGTGGCGACGAACACCGCGCCCTTGTCCATGCCGGTCTCGCCGAGGATGCTCGGATTGACGAACAGAATGTAGGCCATGGCCAAAAAGGTCGTGACGCCCGCGAGAATCTCGGTGCGTACATTGGTGTTATGTGCCTTGAGTTGAAACAGCCTTTCCAGCATGTCTGCTCCCCGTGGCGCGCCGGGCGCCGTGAATGTATCGACCTCAACAGCAAAGCACAGACCGCAGAACGCGCCTGAAAAATACTGTGGGTCGGAAAAAGCCGCGCATCATACCAGTCGCGTGGGGTTATGGCTGCTTATGGCGGTGATCGTCGTCGATGTTTTGCGACAAAGCCAAGTGCGCCATACTGCGCGCTGGTTTTTTGAGGTGGACAGGTCCTGGATGAAAAAGCGTCTGGCTGGCGTATTTGGCGTACTGATGGCGTTGTTTCTCGGGACTCAAGTGGCCAAGGCGGCATCGGCCCCGCCCTTGAGTGAAGTGAAGGTGCTCAAGGTCGCTTCGCCTTCCTGCGGCGTCGAAAGTATCGACGAGGGACAAAAACAGACGCGTTGTGACCACAGCGGATCGAACATCCTTGTTTACGTGCTGGAAGTCGGTTACGGCCGCGAGCCCCGTGTCGCGCTGGACGGCTTCGAAGTGAATGGCACCCGCACGCCGGTCTGTGCTTTCAGGAATGGAAACCTGACCACCTGCACCCCCGGAGAAAAAACCGTCGGCTATTTATATGCCTTCGATCTCGCGGGCAAACAGGAAGGCACTTTCAGCTTCAGCAACACCTCGCTCAATGCACCGGGCAATACGCTGTCTACTCAGCTTTACATCAAGTAACGGCCGGACCAGAAACAGAGGGCACGAAAGCTGACTACGCTTTAAGAATCATTTTGTGGATCGTAGCCCATGACCTTTCGTGCCTTGATTGCCCTCGCCGAGGGTGTTGATGACCTGCAAGTCGTGACCTTGATCGATGTGCTCCGCCGCGCCCAGGTTGAAGTGGTGGTGGCAAGCATCGAGGGGCGACGCATGCTCACCTGCGCCCGCGGCACCCGCCTGACCTGCGATGCGATGTTGGTGGATTTGCTGGCCCAGCCTTTTGACCTGATCGCCCTGCCAGGCGGTGCGGTGGGTGCGCAACATCTGGCGGCGCACCAGCCCGTGCAGCAATTGATCAAGGACCAGGCCGCCGCCGGTCGACTGTTCGCAGCAATTGCCGAAGCACCTGCGGTGGCGCTGCAAGCCTTTGGGGTATTGCGGCAACGGCGCATGACATGCCTGCCTTCGGCCAGTCATCAGCTGTCGGGCTGTAACTTCGTCGATCAGCCGGTGGTGGTCGACGGTAACTGCATCACCGCCCAAGGCTCGGGCGCGGCATTGGCGTTTGCCTTGGTGCTGGTTGAGCAACTCTGTGGCAAAGCCACGCGTTCGGCGGTGGCGGGGGAGATGTTGATCAAGTGAGGGTCAGGCCTTCACCTCTTCCTTTGGCACATGCATGCGGTCGCGATTGGCCAGGGTCGGGAACAGCTTGATCCAGGTCCCGGTCACCACCAGCGTACCGATTCCACCCATGACCACGGCTGGCACGGTGCCGAACCAGTGGGCGGTCAATCCCGATTCAAATTCGCCCAACTGATTTGAAGCACCGATAAACAAACCGTTCACGGCGCTGACCCGACCGCGCATTTCGTCCGGTGTTTCGAGTTGTACGAACGATGCGCGGATCACCATGCTGATCATGTCGGCGGCGCCCAGCACCACCAGCACGGCCAGCGAGAACCAGAACGAGGTCGACAGGCCGAAGGCAATGGTTGCCACGCCGAACACACCCACGGCCGTAAACATCACGCGCCCGACATTGCGTTCCACGGCGAATCGCGCCAGGAACAGTGACATCAGCAAGGCGCCCACTGCCGGTGCCGAGCGCAACAGGCCAAGCCCCCACGGGCCGGTCAGCAGTATGTCTTTGGCGAACACCGGCAACAGCGCCGTCGCCCCACCCAGCAGAACGGCGAACAGATCCAGGGAAATGGCCCCGAGAATGTCCGGTCGGCTGCGAATGAAACGAACGCCTGCCAAAAGCGAGTCCAATGTGGCTTTGCCTTTGTTCAACGGCGTTTGCCGGGCCGGCAGGTTGAGCATCAATGAACATGCGATGACATAGAGGAGCACGGTGGGGCCATACACCCAGACACTGCCGAAGGCGTAGAGCAGACCGCCGAGGGCCGGCGCAACGATGGTCGCCGATTGCTGCGCTGACTGTGCAGCGGCAACGGCCCGGGGAAACAGGGCGCTGGGCACAATGCTCGGCAGCAGGGCCTGGGTGGTCGGCATCTCGAAGGAGCGGGCCGCACCGAGCAGGAAGGCGAGGATGAAGATCAGTTCCCGAGTGACATGATCCGTCGCACTGCCAATGGCCAGCGATAAGGCGATCAGCGCTTGCAACGACTGGCAGATCGCCGCGACCTTGCGCCGGTCATAGCGATCCGCGACGTGCCCGGTGTGCAGCATGAACAACACGCGCGGGGCAAACTCCACCAGGCCGACCAAGCCAAGGTCGAGCACGTTCCCCGTCAGTTGGTACAGGTTCCAGCCGATAGCCACCGTGAGCATCTGAAAACCGCTGGCGGTGAAAATCCGGGCCAGCCAGAACGCGAGGAACGGACGATGGTGACGTAACAGCAAGGGCTCTTGGCTGGGCATCTGCGGCAAATCTGGGGGAGGGGAACGGCGAGGTTATCACCAAGCTGTAACAGGAAGTTGCAGTGACAGAAAATTTAGTTAGCCAGACATCGATTGTCCACTCAATAGAAAATCTTCTGGAGAGGGAGCTTGCTGTGGCGAGGGGGCTTGCCCCGTTCGGCTGCGTAGCAGCCGTAAAAACGATCAAGCAGGGCTAACTGATAAATGCATTTTTTGCCGGGGGCTGAAGTCGCTTCACAACCTGACGGGGACGAGCCCCCTCACCACATTGATGTTGTTCTATCCAAAAATCTGTTTCAGGCCATTTCGCCAACCCTGAGGCAACTTGTCACGCGGCAAAAGACCACGCGAGTCCTCCCCGGAAATGGGACTACTCTTTCAACGTTGATTGATCCAGATCAAAACCCTCAAATGGAATTGATCCGGCGGCCGCAAGGCCTGACTCCCTGCGTTGTGATGCGTATAAAAAAAGAACAAACAGAGATTCGCCACACTCCATATCCGTGGGGGCCGTGGGTGCAGGCTTTCAGCCCGCAGCCGTACTACCTGACAGAGGAAGACTTATGTTCGGTTTAGAGGCACTTGATCTCGCCCGAATTCAGTTCGCATTCACCATCTCGTTCCACATCCTGTTTCCGGCCATCACCATCGGTCTGGCGAGCTACCTGGCGGTTCTCGAAGGCCTGTGGCTGAAAACCCACAACGACACCTACCGTGACCTCTACCATTTCTGGTCGAAGATCTTCGCCGTCAACTTCGGCATGGGGGTGGTTTCTGGCCTGGTCATGGCCTATCAGTTCGGCACCAATTGGAGCCGCTTCTCCGATTTTGCCGGGGCGGTGACCGGTCCGTTGCTGACGTACGAAGTGCTCACGGCATTTTTCCTCGAGGCCGGGTTTCTGGGTGTGATGCTGTTCGGCTGGAACAAAGTCGGGCGTGGCCTGCACTTCTTCTCCACGGTCATGGTGGCCATCGGCACACTGATCTCGACCTTCTGGATTCTCGCCTCCAACAGCTGGATGCAAACCCCGCAAGGCTTCGAAATCATCAATGGCCAGGTCATCCCCACCGACTGGCTGGCGATTATCTTCAACCCATCGTTCCCGTACCGCCTGATGCACATGGCGACGGCGGCGTTCGTCGCCACGGCGTTCTTTGTCGGATCTTCCGCGGCCTGGCATTTGCTGCGCGGCAAGGACAACCCGGCGATCCGTAAAATGCTTTCGATGGCGATGTGGATGGCCCTGATTGTCGCGCCGATCCAGGCCGTTATCGGTGACTTCCACGGCCTCAACACGCTCGAGCATCAGCCAGCAAAAATTGCGGCAATCGAGGGGCACTGGGAAAACAAGGGCGATGAGGCGACTCCGTTGATCCTGTTCGGCTGGCCGGACATGAAAGAGGAGAGAACCAAATTTGCCGTAGAGATCCCTTACCTGGGCAGCCTGATCCTTACTCACTCGCTGGATAAACAGGTGCCGGCACTCAAGGAATTCCCGCCTGAAGACCGGCCGAACTCGACCATCGTGTTCTGGTCGTTCCGGATCATGGTTGGCCTGGGCTTCCTGATGATCTTCACCGGCTTGTGGAGCCTGTGGTTGCGCAAGCGTGACAAGCTCTATACCTCGCGACCTTTTCTGTATCTGGCGCTGTGGATGGGGCCATCCGGCCTGATCGCGATTCTCGCCGGATGGTTCACGACGGAAATCGGCCGCCAGCCGTGGGTGGTGTATGGCTTGATGCGCACGGCGGATGCGTCCTCCAACCATAGTTTCGTGCAGATGAGCATCACCCTGATCCTGTTCGTCGTGGTGTATTTCGCGCTGTTTGGCGCCGGCCTGGGCTACATGATGCGCCTGGTGCGCAAAGGGCCGAAGATCGACGAAGGCAAGGAAACCAACGACGGTGGTCCAGGCCAAAAACGTACGCCCGCCCGTCCGCTGTCCGCAGCCGACGACGAGCACGCTGATGCCGACCACGCCGTGACCAAGGAGATTTGAATCATGGGTATTGATCTTCCGCTGATCTGGGCCGTGATCATCATCTTCGGCATCATGATGTACGTGGTCATGGATGGCTTTGACCTGGGTATCGGGATTCTCTTCCCGTTCATTCCCGGTAAAACCGACCGTGATGTGATGATGAACACTGTCGCCCCGGTCTGGGATGGCAACGAAACCTGGCTGGTGCTGGGCGGCGCGGCGTTGTTTGGCGCCTTTCCGCTGGCCTATTCGGTGGTGCTCTCGGCGTTGTATCTACCGCTGATCTTCATGTTGATCGGGCTGATCTTCCGCGGCGTGGCCTTCGAGTTCCGCTTCAAGGCCAAGGACGACAAGCGTCACCTGTGGGACAAGGCCTTCATCGGCGGCTCGATTGCCGCCACGTTCTTCCAGGGGGTGGCGCTGGGTGCATTCATCGACGGATTGCCGGTGGTCAATCGGCAGTTTGCCGGTGGCTCACTGGACTGGCTGACCCCGTTCACGTTGTTCTGCGGAGCGGCGCTCGTCGTGGCGTATGCGCTGCTCGGTTGTACCTGGCTGATCATGAAGACCGAAGGCAAGTTGCAGGAACAGATGCATGACCTGGCGCGGCCCCTGGCGTTTGTGCTGCTGGCGGTGATTGGCATCGTGAGCATCTGGACCCCTCTGGCTCACGCTGAAATTGCGGCGCGCTGGTTCACCTTGCCGAACCTCTTCTGGTTTCTGCCGGTGCCGATTCTGGTGCTGGTGACGATGTACGGCCTGATCCGTGCCGTGGCACGCAATGCGCATTACACGCCGTTCCTGCTGACGCTGGTGCTGATCTTCCTCGGTTACAGCGGATTGGGGATCAGCCTGTGGCCCAACATCGTACCGCCGTCGATCTCGATCTGGGATGCCGCCGCGCCGCCGCAGAGCCAGGGTTTCATGCTGGTGGGCACGCTCTTCATCATCCCTTTCATCCTTGGCTACACCTTCTGGAGCTACTACGTATTCCGCGGCAAGGTGACCCATGAAGATGGTTACCACTAAAGGAGGTCGAAACAATGAGCGGCAAACACACCTTGCACGACATTGAAGAAGCCGAAAAAAAACCGCTGTGGCAGCGGCTCGGCTGGTTGGCCATGATCTGGGCGGGCAGCGTCGGTGCATTGTTCATCGTCGCCAGCCTGATGCGCATGTTCATGAACGCCGCAGGCCTGAGCACCCACTGAACCACCTGACATCCCATCCCGCGGCCATCAGGCGCGGATTTCAACCCTCCGACCGGAGGGTTTTTTTTACCTGTTACTTACGCGCCCTGAGGATCACAAATTTAGGGTTGGCCGCCACTTGCTCGACGCCGCGAAACAACCGCGCCAGTTTGCTGTGATACCCCAGGTGACGATTACCGACGATGTACAGCGCGCCACCGACGACCAGCGCTTCACGTGCCTGCTGAAACATCCGCCAGGCGAGAAAGTCGCCCACGACCTGTTGCTGATGGAAGGGTGGATTGCACAGCACCACGTTCAGCGACTGCGGCTCTTGTCCGGCCAGCCCATCCCCGGCGCGGACGATCACATCCCGCTCACCCAGCGCCGCGCGCCAGTTCTGCTCGGCCGATTGCACCGCCATGAATGATTCATCTACCAGCGTGTAATGGGCTTGGGGGTTTTGCAGCGCGCTGGCGATGGCCAGCACCCCATTGCCGCAACCGAGGTCGGCCACGCGTGCCGTACCCAGGTTTTTTGGCAAATGCGGCAAGAACGCTCGCGTACCGATGTCCAGGCCTTCGCGGCAAAACACATTGGCGTGGTTGAGCAGTTCAATCGCAGGCGTTTCGAGTCGATAACGAGTCGGGTAAGGGGAAGTGGCGGGCGCTTTGTTTTCGGTCGTCGCAATCAGCAAACGCGCCTTTTTCACCGCTAAAGAGGCCTGCACCGGACCGATGTAACGCTCCAGCAGGTCTCCCGCCGCCCGTGGCAGATGCTTGATCATGGCGCCCGCAATCACTTGAGCACCGGGTGTCAGTTGGCTTTGCAGACGGATCAGTTGTTCTTCCAGCAACGCCAGGGTTTTCGGCACCCGGACCAGCACGCGATCAAAGGGGCCGACCAACGCTTCACTGGCCGGCACGCTCGGTACTGCATCAAATGCCATGCCGTTGCGCACGAGGTTTTTTTCCAGCCCCTGAGCGGACAGGTAAGAATCGCCGCTGCTGATCACCTGGACTTTTCCCGCCAGGCTGGCGGCCAAAGCGCCGAAACTGTCGTTGAGTACCAGCACTCGGGTGTCCGCCGCTGGTTGTTGTCCGGCCAGATGGTTGAGCAGGTATTCGTCTGCGGCGTCGAAAGCCTGCAGCGGTTCGTTCTGCTGTTCAGGCTGGCGGATCAGGTCAAGGCGGGCGAAGGGTGTTTCGAGCAAAGGCATGGGGCGGGGCTCTGGGTGATCAACGTATGTCCCGCAGCCCGAGGGCGTTGTGGCGGGCGGAGCCGTCCGAGTGTACTGCGTCGTGAAGGGTTCACACGTCATCACTCAGGAGGGCCGCAAATGGTACTTTTTTTTCGATGGGATTACTCGCAGGATTTCCTGAAGACGGACGCGCTCAGATGGCTCCTGACCTGGCCGCGGCGATGACTGCCGCAATCTTGTTGTTAACGCCAAGCTTTTCGATAGCCCTGTGCACATGAAAGTTGATCGTACGCTCGCTCAGATTGAGGATCCTGGAGATCTCATAGGCGGTCTTGCCCAAGGCTGACAGCTGCAGTACTTCTTTTTCACGTGGTGATAATGGCGGTGCCGGGTGGGCAGGCGTTTTTTTCGGGTAAGCCAGAGCCGCCAGGGCATGCAGGTGGTGGATGATGAAAACCATGAATCCCATGTTTTCATACAATTCGAAGGCTGAAATAGGGCAGTGGCTTCTGGCCAGGCTCAGGGTGCTGCACAGACCCGTTTGCTCATCGTGGATCGCTTGCGACCAGCCATATTGCAAGCCTTGCTGTTGCATCGCTTGCCAGATCCACGGTGCTTCAGAAAAAAGCTCTTCACTCCAGAGAACCGGCAAAGTGGAATGGTTGCAGTATGCCACTATCGGGTTTGTTTGACCCACTGTATGTTGCTCATTGCGGGTGCTCCAGCTATGAGGAAAATTGTTCAGATTCAGAATGTCGCAAGCTGCAACGTTGTTGTTAGAAGTTACTGAAAATTCACAAAATTTGTATCCCAGATTTCTGACAAAATTCAGTGAGATTCGATAGGCTGTTTTGATCTCGTGCGTATGTGAAAGCTGTTTAAGCTGTGACTCCTTCCAGATCTCCATACTTGTACTCCATCATCATGTCCGCAGGGTGCACTCTTTGGATCCGAGATCCGGCACGCCACGAGTGTAGGATAATTCCTAGCGCCATGCTGTGACTTTTTGCTCTTGCAAATAAGGAAAAGTGTACCTGTGGTTCTTAAGCGAAAGATCAGCATTGAAATGCTATGTGACATCCAATATGGACTGTTCGTAGTGCTAAATAGATATAAGTCACTTCGATATACATTAAAAGCCACTACAAACTATGGGTGGTTACGTCCGTGGGTTTGCGGGACACTGCTCCTGTCTGTTGATTGGAGCGTCCTATGACCGCCAGCGAAGAGAAATTCACACGTCAGACCTTGGTCGACGTACAGCCGGTGACTGCGAACCTGTTCACTTTGCGCGCAACCCGCGACGCAGGTTTCCGATTCCGTGCAGGACAGTTTGCCCGGTTGGGAGTGGTCAAGGCTGATGGCAGCACGGTATGGCGCGCTTATTCCATGGTGTCCTCACCTTTTGATGAATTCCTCGAGTTCTTTTCCATCGTCGTCCCGGGAGGTGAGTTCACCAGCGAGCTCAGTCGTTTGGGCGTCGGCGATACCTTGTTGGTGGACCGTCAGGCCTTCGGCTACCTGACACTGGACCGTTTTGTCGATGGGCGAGATCTGTGGCTGTTGTCCACAGGCACAGGCATAGCGCCGTTCCTGTCAATACTTCAGGACTTCGAGGTGTGGGAGAAGTTTGAGCGCATCCTCCTGGTCTATAGCGTGCGTGAAACCAGGGAGCTGGCCTATCAAGCATTGATTTCGGGTCTGGCGCAAAGGGAGTACCTCGCGGAACACGCACATAAACTGCAATTTATCGCGACGGTCACGCGCGAGCAGCATCCAGGAGCCCTGAATGGACGAATTACCACGCTCATTGAGAATGGCGAGCTGGAGCGGGCGGCGGGTGTTGCGCTGACGCCAGAGCATTCGCGGGTCATGCTTTGCGGCAACCCTCAGATGATCGACGACACGCGCAAACTGCTTAAACAGCGCGATATGCACCTGAGCCTGAGCCGGCGACCCGGGCAGGTCGCAGTGGAAAACTTCTGGTAAAAAAAACGGCGCCTCGCGGGCGCCGTTTTTTTACCAAGCCATTCGATCAAGGCTGGTTGTTCTGTGCCTTCAGCAGGTCACGGATCTCGCCAAGCAATTCTTCTTCCTTGGTCGGAACCGGCGGCAAGGTCGGCGCCACGGATTCTTCGCGCTTCAGACGGTTGATGGCCTTGACCCCCATGAAAATCGCGAAGGCGACAATGACGAAGTCGATGATGGTCTGAATGAATTTGCCGTATGCCAGCACCACGGCCGGGGTGTTGCCCTCTGCTGCCTTGAGCGTGATGACCAGGTCACTGAAGTCAACGCCACCGATCAACATCCCGATTGGCGGCATGATCAGATCGCCCACAAACGACGTAACGATCTTGCCGAAAGCGGCCCCGATGATGATGCCGACAGCCATGTCGACCACGTTGCCTTTGACCGCGAAGGCCTTGAATTCATTGAGCACGCCCATAGGTTATTTCCTTGTTACAGATGAGGTTGATGAACGCAGTGTAAATCAGCGAATCGCTTCTTGCTCGAAACCACTGCTCACGGCATTAGCTTGCTATCGACCAGGCCAGCGGTAAAAAGGTTGCAGTGATCGCTCGCGGGTGAGCGCCACGGCGATGCGCAAAGTTCCTTTTTGAAACAATGTTTTCATGGAAGTCTTGATGCCTCGTCGAGCAGTTGATATTTGTTCCGAATGATATATCTGACAGGATCGCATCGGTCTTGTTGATCGTTTAGGTTGCTAATTAACCAGGGGGTTAATTAGCGCTGATGTTGATGTCGAACAGGTGCTTCTGGCGTTTATATATTCTGAAGGGGAAGTTGAAGTTGCTGTTTAAGTGAATCTAAACAAGATTCATTATTCTGGATTGGTTGTGCAGTGCATGTTTAATTGGTTAAAGGTTGTATAGCTTTTGAGAAGTGCTTTCTGAGTGTTGTTTGCTCTGTATAGGGGGCGGGGTGGAAAAGTTAGACAAGGGTAGATTAAATGGTGGGAGTAATTGAATAAGCGCCAATTCAACGGGTACTTCCTGTAAACCTGAACGTATCAATCATTTTCTTGCCGCGCTGATGCGCCCCACCTGAGCTATCATCGCGTTTTTTTCCGGGGGTTCCGATGGCCAAGGCCAAGCGCATGTACGGCTGCACCGAGTGCGGCTCAACCTTCCCCAAGTGGGCCGGCCAGTGCGGTGAATGCGGGGCCTGGAACACGCTCACCGAAACCATGGTGGAAAGCGGCGGGGCAGCGGCGCCCAGTGGTCGTACCGGTTGGACCGGCCAACAGGCGCAGATCAAGACCCTGGCCGAGGTCAGCGTTGAAGAGATACCGCGTTTTTCTACGGCCTCAAGCGAACTCGACCGCGTGCTGGGCGGTGGCCTGGTGGATGGATCGGTGGTGCTGATCGGCGGCGACCCTGGCATCGGCAAGTCGACGATTCTTTTGCAAACCCTGTGCAATCTCGCCAAAAGCATGCCGGCGTTGTATGTCACTGGCGAAGAGTCTCAGCAGCAAGTGGCCATGCGTGCCCGGCGACTGGGGTTGCCCCAGGATCGGTTGCGGGTCATGACCGAAACCTGCATCGAAACCATCATTGCCACGGCCCGCCAGGAAAAGCCCAAGGTCATGGTGATCGATTCGATCCAGACGATCTTTACCGAGCAACTGCAATCGGCACCGGGTGGTGTATCCCAGGTGCGTGAAAGTGCGGCGTTGCTGGTGCGTTATGCCAAACAGAGCGGTACGGCGATTTTCCTGGTGGGCCACGTCACCAAGGAAGGCGCGCTGGCTGGCCCTCGAGTGCTGGAGCACATGGTCGACACCGTGCTGTATTTCGAAGGCGAGTCCGATGGACGCCTGCGTCTGCTGCGGGCGGTGAAGAACCGTTTCGGTGCAGTCAATGAACTGGGCGTGTTCGGCATGACCGACAAGGGCCTGAAAGAAGTCTCAAACCCTTCTGCGATTTTTTTGACCCGTGCTCAGGAAGAAGTCCCGGGTAGCGTGGTCATGGCGACGTGGGAAGGCACCCGGCCGATGTTGGTGGAAGTCCAGGCGCTGGTGGATGACAGCCACCTGGCTAATCCGCGTCGGGTCACGCTCGGGCTGGATCAGAACCGCTTGGCGATGTTGCTGGCGGTGTTGCACCGTCATGGTGGCATTCCAACCCACGATCAGGATGTGTTTCTCAACGTGGTCGGTGGGGTGAAAGTGCTGGAGACCGCGTCGGACCTGGCGTTGATGGCGGCGGTGATGTCCAGTTTGCGCAACCGGCCGTTACCCCACGATCTGTTGGTGTTCGGTGAGGTCGGGCTTTCCGGTGAGGTGCGTCCGGTTCCTAGCGGTCAGGAGCGTTTGAAAGAAGCCGCCAAGCACGGCTTCAAGCGGGCCATCGTGCCTAAGGGCAATGCGCCGAAAGAGTCGCCGGCAGGGTTGCAGATCATTGCCGTCACTCGTCTGGAACAGGCCCTGGATGCGCTCTTCGAATAAAGTGCTACCTCTCGTAGAAGCTGCCGAAGGCCGCGATCTTTTTTATAAGGTCAAAAGATCGCAGCCTTCGGCAGCTCCTACGAGGTCAGATTTCGATTAGTTCGCCCAGTTCGCGCTCCAGTTCATGCTGGTCGGCCAGGTTGAGTTCGATCAGGCGCCGCAGGCGCTCAATAGACTCCAGGCTGATGTGTCGGCAGACGAAGCCGAGCTGGCCGTGTTCTTCGTGGGTCAGGTGCACATCCATGAAGATGTCGATGTCATCGCTTAGATGAATGTCGACTGAAAAGTCCTGCTCGGGATTGCCCTGCCAAGGATCGGGTCGCTCGATCAGCAAGCCCTTGAGCGACAAATCAACCAGCTTCACCGGCCAGATGTACTCTCCCTGGCTCAGCTCGGTCCTGGCATCGAACGCGATTCGTTTGAAGCGGCGACGTTCGGCGGGGTGCTCGCTCATGGCGCAATCCTCTTGATGTTCGCTGACTATAGACCCGCATTGTCAGAACCTGCCAACCAGGACAGGGCTCTAGACCAACGTTGGGTATGGTCTTTGTCGTCAGGAGCGCTAAACTCGGTGTGGCTGTCTTTTCTTGTCCACTCTGGCTGGAATCCTAAAATGAAAAATAATAATAGCCTGCTACGCCATCTACCCTGGCTGTTGCTGGCAATCATAGGTGCGTGTGCTTTGGGCGTAGTGGCATTGCGCCGAGGCGAGGCGATCAACGCCTTGTGGATTGTGGTCGCTGCTGTGGCCATCTATCTGGTCGCCTACCGCTACTACAGTCTGTTCATCGCCAACAATGTCATGCAACTCGATGCGCGACGGGCTACCCCTGCCGTGCTCAATAACGACGGTCTGGACTACGTTCCAACCAACAAACACATCCTCTTCGGTCACCACTTCGCGGCCATCGCCGGTGCAGGTCCACTGGTCGGCCCGGTCCTGGCGGCGCAGATGGGCTACCTGCCCGGCACGCTGTGGCTGATCGCCGGGGTGGTGCTGGCCGGTGCCGTTCAGGACTTCATGGTCCTGTTCATGTCCACCCGCCGCAACGGTCGTTCCCTGGGCGATATGGTCCGCGAAGAAATGGGCCGGATTCCCGGCACCATCGCGCTGTTCGGCTGCTTCCTGATCATGATCATCATCCTCGCGGTGCTGGCGCTGATCGTGGTCAAAGCCCTGGCCGAGAGCCCGTGGGGTATTTTCACGGTGATGGCGACCATCCCGATCGCGATGTTCATGGGCATCTACATGCGCTACATCCGCCCGGGTCGCATCGGCGAAATCTCGGTGATCGGCGTGCTGTTGCTGCTCGGTTCGATCTGGCTCGGCGGGCAGATAGCCGCCGATCCGGTGTGGGCCAAGGCCTTTACCTTTACCGGTATCCAGATTACCTGGATGTTGATTGGCTACGGTTTCGTCGCCGCAGTGTTGCCGGTGTGGCTGATTCTGGCCCCGCGCGACTACCTGTCGACCTTCCTCAAGATCGGCACCATCGTCGCATTGGCCATCGGCATCCTGGTGACCATGCCCGAGCTGAAAATGCCGGCGCTGACCCAGTTCGTCGACGGCACCGGTCCGGTATGGAAAGGCGGTCTGTTCCCGTTCCTGTTCATCACCATTGCCTGCGGCGCGGTCTCCGGTTTCCATGCGCTGATTTCTTCCGGCACCACGCCGAAGTTACTGGATAACGAAACCAACGCCCGTTACATCGGCTACGGCGGCATGTTGATGGAGTCCTTCGTCGCCATCATGGCCATGGTTGCAGCATCGGTGATCGAACCTGGCGTGTACTTCGCCATGAACAGCCCACCGGCCGTGGTCGGCGGTGATGTGGTGGCAGTGGCGCAAGCCGTCAGCAGCTGGGGCTTTGCAATTACCCCGGAAGCGCTGCAGGCAGTGGCCCACGACATCGGTGAAACCACCATCCTGGCCCGTGCCGGCGGTGCACCGACCCTGGCGGTCGGTATCGCGCAGATCCTGCACAGTGTTCTGCCGGGTGAAAACACCATGGCGTTCTGGTACCACTTCGCGATCCTGTTCGAAGCGCTGTTCATCCTGACGGCAGTCGACGCCGGCACCCGAGCCGGGCGCTTCATGCTCCAGGATTTGCTCGGCTCTTTCGTGCCAGCGTTGAAACGCACCGAATCCTGGACCGCCAACCTGATTGCCACCGCCGGTTGTGTGGCCATGTGGGGTTGGTTGCTGTACCAGGGCGTGATCGATCCACTGGGTGGCATCAACACCTTGTGGCCGTTGTTCGGCATCTCCAACCAGATGCTGGCCGGTATCGCATTGATGCTCGGCACCGTGGTACTGATCAAGATGAAGCGCCAGCGTTATGTCTGGGTGACCATGCTGCCGGCAGTATGGCTGCTGATCTGCACCACCACCGCAGGCTTCATCAAGCTGTTCGACGCCAACCCGGCGATCGGCTTCCTGGCGTTGGCGAAAAAATACAGCGATGCCTTGGCCAATGGCCAGATTCTCGCCCCGGCCAAGGACATTACGCAGATGCAACACGTGATCTTCAACGCCTACACCAACGCAACGCTGACCGCGCTGTTCCTGTTCGTGGTATTCAGCATCCTGTTCTATGCGCTCAAGGTCGGCATTGCCGCCTGGGGTAAAAAAGAACGCACGGATAAAGAGTCGCCATTCCAGGCACTGCCGGACGCGTAACCGAGGATTTGCACCATGTTCAATGACCTGAGTCGCCTCGGTAAATACCTCGGTCAGGCTGCGCGCCTGATGGTCGGCATGCCCGACTACGACAACTACGTCGAGCATATGCAGACCAAGCACCCGGACAAACCGGTGATGAGCTACGAGATGTTCTTTCGCGAACGTCAGGAAGCCCGTTACGGTGGCAAGGGTGGGCCTAAGTGCTGTTGAAACACACCACTTAGGCATCACCTCTGTAGGAGCCGGCTTGCTGGCGATAGCGATCTTCGGGACGCCATCGCCAGCAAGCCGGCTCCTACAGTTTTTTCTGCGCCCAGGAGACCTTATTTTGTCAGTCCCTATACCCGTCACGATCCTCAGCGGCTTCCTCGGTGCCGGCAAGACCACGTTGCTGCGCCACCTGCTCAAAGCCGAGCACGGCCTGAAAATCGCCGTGATCGAGAACGAATTCAGCGATGCCGGTATCGACACCCAACTGTTGGGCGACGAGCCGGTACAAGTGATGACGCTGTCCAACGGCTGTGTCTGCTGCACCATCCACACCGACCTGACCAAAGCCTTGTATCTGCTGCTCGAGCGCCTCGACAGCGGCGACATCGCCTTCGACCGCCTGGTGATCGAATGCACAGGCCTGGCGGATCCGGCACCGGTGGCGCAAACCTTTTTCATCGACGAAGAACTGCGCGAACGCTACATCCTTGACGGCATCATCACGTTGGTCGACGCAGCGCATGCCGACGTGCACCTGACCCAGACCATCGCCCAGGCACAGATCGGTTTCGCCGACCGTTTGCTGGTGAGCAAGCGCGACCTGGTGAACGAGCCGACGTTCACGGCATTGAGCGAGCGCCTGACCCGTATCAACCGCCGAGCACCGATTCGCATCGTCGATCACGGCAAGATCGATCTGGCTGAATTGCTTGATGTTCGCGGGTTCAATCTAAACGCTGATCTCGGTGGCGGCGTGAGTTTGCGTCCAGTAAGCCAAGCCCCGTCCATCGACCGCATATCGAGCCTCGTGCTGCGCACCGACAAACCACTGGATATCGACAGGCTCAGCGAGTTCATGAACGAACTGCTGGAGGAGCATGGTAAGCAACTGCTGCGCTACAAGGGGGTGTTGAACATCCAGGGCGAACCGCGACGCATGGTGTTCCAGGGAGTTCTGAAGTTGTACGGTTTCGACTGGGATACCGAGTGGTCCGACGATGAAACGCGTGAAAGCGTGATCGTTTTCATTGCCGATGATTTGCCGGAAGAAAAGATCCGTGAAGGATTTTCGCGGGTGGCGGCGGAGTAAGCTCCGCCGTTTTCATTGGGTCTGACGTCGCCATCGCAAGCGGGCTCGCTCCTGCATTTGCAGTGTATTCGTCTGTAGAAGCGAGGTTCGCCCGCGAAGACGAACTAGCCGGCAACGCGGTTCTGGCTGAGTAACGGTTGAGCGTTCAGTAACATCTCCTCCAAATGATCCAGATGCCGGTGTAGAAGTGTCTCGGCCTTCAAAGCATCGCCATGCTCAATCGCATCCACAATCTCTTGATGTGCTTGCCAATCGCAATAGCCTCCCGCTTGCGCATCAAATTGCGCAATGGCCAACGATACTAGCGGCACAAGTGTTCCCAAAAAATGCGCCAGTGGCGCATTTCCCGCCATTTCGGCCAGCTGCGCGTGAAACTCCCCCGAAACCCGGAGTGCTGAGGCAGGATCCCTGCATTGGCGCTCGCGCGCGATGAGTGCGCGCAGACATTGCAGATCTTGTGGAAGAGGGTGCTGACAGGCCAGTCGTACCAACGTGATCTCGGTCAGGCGCCGGGCATGCAGGTTTTGCCGAACCTGATCGACTCCGAGCGTTGCAACGCGTGGACGATGATTGCTGCGCAGAACAATGATCTGTTGATGAGAAAGTCGTGTCAGCACGCCACGAACGTCGCTGCGCCGAGCGCCGAACATCTGCGCCAGACTTTCCTCGGTAAAGCGGCTGGCCTCATGAATGCGCTGTGCAAAGATGGCGTCGAGGACCCGCGAGTACAGATCATCCGCCGCCAGTGGAAAGGGCAGGGTGGTAAGCGTTTGCGGTGAAGCGAAGCTGTTCATGGCCTGTCTCCGGTTCGAAGAGGATTCAACTGCCGAGGTTGTCTTCCGGGATGTTCAACTCGATGCCCATGCGCTGGCCTTCGCGAAGAATGTGCCGACGCATCTCGGCGCTGGCCTGGGCGCTGTTCTTGCTGCGGATCGCCCGCACCACGGCTTCGTTTTCTTCAAGCCGTTCAGCCAGGTGTTCGGGGGAGTTGCGCAGCACTTCGGCGCTTTGCTTGAGGGCATTGCTGGTTTGCTGGACCACGCTTTGGAAGATTGGATTCGACGTCAGCGCGAACAGCTCTTCGTGGAACGCGATGTACGCATTCGCACCGGCTTCGCTGTCGTTGGCTTCCAGGGCTTCGCGCATGTCCATCAGGGTGAGGCGCAGTTGCCCGACTTCCTTGCTGCTGATGGACTGCGCCACGAGGCCGACGATGAAAGGTTCGAGGGTGTAGCGCAGTTGCAACACATCCTCCAGGCTCGCGGCGGCGACTGCGCTGTCATGTGCCTGACTGTCGGCGAGATTCGCTTCAAGCACCACCACGCCTTTACCCGGCATCGAGCGCACCAGGCCGAGGGTTTCCAGCACGATCACTGCTTCACGCAGGCTTGGCCGGCTGATGCCCAGTTGTTCGGCCAGTTCACGTTGTCCCGGTAGCATTTCGCCGGAGCGCCACTGACCACGGGCCAGCGCGGCCCGAAGTTTTTCTACGACTGAATTGACGACGGTTGAGGTGCTAATCACTTTTTGCTCCGTGAGTTGCTGATGACCAGTCACTGAGCGCCGAGGGCAGGATCAAAAAATCGCAGCCTTCGGCAGCTCCTACGGATGGTCCTGCGTCAAAATTCCTGCTGATGGGCCGCGGTTACCGGTTTTCTCGGCTGGAAGGTATAACCCACCTGGCCGGAAAGTACCTTGTTCGCCCGTTGCACATCGATGTCTTTTTCCCAACGGGCAATGGCCACTGTGGCGACGCAGTTGCCGATCAGGTTGGTCAGCGCCCGGCCGATGCCCATGAACCAGTCCACGGCCAGCACCAGCACCAGGCCCACCACCGGAATGGCCGGGATCGCCGTCAGCGTTGCCGCCAGGATCACCAGTGCCGAGCCCGGAATACCGTGCGCACCTTTTGAGGTGATCAACGACACCAGCAGAATGGTCAGCAGGTCGGTCATTGCCAGCGGTGTGCCGGTAGCATTGGCGATGAACACGATGGCCAGGGTCAGGTATATCGAGAAACCGTCGAGGTTGAACGAGTAACCGGTAGGAATCACCAGTCCGACTGTCGAACTTCCGATCCCCAGATGCTCAAGCTTGCGCATGATTTGTGGCAGCACGGCATCGGATGAAGCGGTGCCCATGACGATCAGCAATTCTTCGCGCAGGTACTTGAGCAATGGCCACATCTTCAGGCCGGAGAGGCGCATCACCAGGCCGAGAATGAGCGTCACGAAAGCCACGCAGGTCAGGTAGAACAGGCCGACCAGGCTACCCAGATGTTGCAGCGAGTCCAGGCCATATTTGCTGGTGGTAAAGGCGATCGCACCGAACACGCCGATCGGCGCCAGGCGCACGATCATGCCCATGATGCGGAAGATTACGTGGCTCAACTCATTGATCAGGCGGGAAATGCCTGACGCCGCCTCACCCACCAGGTTCAGTGCGCTACCGAACAGCACGGAGAACAGCAGCACTTGCAGGATGTTGTTGTCGGCGAATGCACCGATCACCGACGTCGGAATCAGGTCCATCAGGAACTGCGTAGTGGTGTGCATGTGCTGGCCGCGCTGGGCGATATCACCCATGTCGGCTGCGGAAAGCTGCTCCAGGTGAATGTTCGCGCCGCTGCCAATGCCAGTACTGAAGGCGAACACCAGACCGATCACCAGCGCAATGGTGGTGAGTATTTCAAAGTAGATCACTGACTTCAGGCCGATACGGCCGACTTTTTTCAGATCACCGGCACCGCTGATGCCACTGACCACGACGCAAAACACGATCAGGCCAATCAGCATTTTGATCAGCTTGATAAAGCCGTCGCCGAGCGGTTTGAGTTGAGCGGAATATTCGGGAAGGGTCAGTCCACAGACGATGCCGAGCACCAGTCCGAGAACCACTTGGAGGAAGATTGAACGCGTGCACCATCTGAGCATGGGAGGAATCCTGGTCGGTGTCCTGGCAGCCGAGCGTCAGTCGCATTGACTTCAGGACTTAATTATTGTGGTCTTACCGGTATGTCCAGTGCAGGCGCAGTCTAGGCTCGGCTTTTGGGTGATCGCAAGTAAAATTTAAGAAATTGGCATGACCGGTCTGACCAGTAATACTGGTCCTGTAGGAGCTGGCTTGCCAGCGAAGGCGTCCGAGTGGTTGGTGAATGGTTCAAGACCGCCTTCGCCGGCAAGCCGGCTTCTACAGAGTGACGGCCTTTAAAACGCAGACGAAAAAAAACCGGCCATTTCCATGGCCGGTTTTTTTAGACTGCGGTTAGGCGGGCTGATTAAGCGCCGTACACCGGCAGCTTCTTGCAGATGGCCTTGACCTTCTCACGAACGGCGTCGATCACCGCTTCATTGTTCAGGTCAGCCAGGATGTCGCAGATCCAGCCAGCCAGTTCCTTGCACTCTGCTTCCTTGAAGCCGCGGGTGGTCACAGCCGGGGTGCCGAAACGCAGACCGGAAGTGACGAACGGGGAGCGTGGGTCGTTAGGTACGGAATTCTTGTTCACGGTGATGAACGCTTTGCCCAGAGCGGCGTCGGCGTCTTTACCGGAAATTTCCTGCTTGATCAGCGACAGCAGGAACAGGTGGTTTTCAGTACCGCCGGATACCACGTCGAAACCGCGCTCGATGAAGACGCTGGCCATGGCCTGGGCGTTTTTCACCACTTGTTGCTGGTAAACCTTGAACTCAGGCTGCAGCGCTTCCTTGAAGCAGATCGCCTTGGCCGCGATCACGTGTTCCAGCGGACCGCCCTGGGCGCCCGGGAATACCGCGGAGTTCAGCTTCTTCTCGATGTCGGCGTTGGCGCGAGCCAGGATCAGGCCACCACGTGGACCGCGCAGGGTCTTGTGGGTGGTGGTGGTCACGACGTCAGCGAACGGAACCGGGTTCGGGTAGACGCCAGCGGCGACCAGACCGGCCACGTGGGCCATGTCGACGAACAGGTAAGCGCCCACTTTGTCCGCGATTGCGCGGAAACGCGGGAAGTCGAGGATCTGCGAGTAGGCAGAGAAACCGGCCACGATCATTTTCGGCTTGTTCTCGACCGCCAGGCGCTCGACTTCGTCGTAGTCGATCAGGCCGTTGGCGTCGATGCCGTACTGAACGGCGTTGTACAGCTTGCCCGAAGACGAAACGCTGGCACCGTGGGTCAGGTGACCGCCGTGGGCCAGGCTCATGCCCAGGATGGTGTCACCGGCCGATAGCAGGGCCAGGTAAACAGCGCTGTTGGCTTGCGAACCGGCGTGTGGCTGAACGTTGGCGTAGTCGGCGCCGAACAGCTCTTTGGCGCGATCGATAGCCAGCTGCTCGACGATGTCGACGTACTCGCAACCACCGTAGTAGCGCTTGCCCGGGTAGCCTTCGGCGTACTTGTTGGTCAGTACCGAGCCTTGAGCTTCCATCACCGCAGGGCTGGTGTAGTTTTCCGAAGCGATCAGCTCAATGTGCTCTTCCTGGCGCTGAGCTTCTTGCTCCATGGCGGCAAAGAGATCGGCGTCGTACTTGGCAATAGTCAAATCACGGCTGAACATGGCGGTCCTCAAGGATCGGGGGCAGAAAAGGGGGGCATTCTACCCCAACGCGTTTTGGAAGGCATATGAAACGGCATCATGTCGCAGACAAGTGGGCTTCATGACGGGATCAGCGGTGAATGTGCCGGCCACGCCAGCAAGCCGGCTCCTGCAGGAGACTGCATTTCAACGTAGGATCCGGCTTGCTGGCGATCGCGTCATCAGCCTCGCTGCACAATTTCAGTCGAAAATGAACAGCGCATCATTGCTGAACTGCCCTTCGAATCGATCGGCCGGCATCGGTCGCCCGAACAGATAACCCTGCACTTCGTCACAACCGTGCTCACGCAGGAAATCAAGCTGCTCCTGGGTTTCCACACCTTCGGCGATCACCGACAGATTGAGGCTGTGAGCCATGGCGATGATCGCTCGGGCAATCTGCGCATCCTGTTCGCCGGACGGCAGGCCGTCGACAAAGGTGCGGTCGATTTTCAGTACATCGATCGGGAACTGCTTGAGGTAGTTGAGCGACGAATAGCCGGTGCCAAAGTCATCGACCGCAATGCTCAATCCAAGATTTTTCAGGCCGTCGAGGATCTGCATCGCTTCACTGACTTCGCGCATCAGAATGCTTTCGGTCAGCTCCAGCTCCAGGCATCCCGGCGGCAGGCCGGTTTCCTTGAGAATCGTGGCGATGCGCGTGCCGAGTTGGCCATCGGAGAACTGCCGCGCCGAGATGTTCACCGAAACCTTGGGCACGCGCACTTTGGCCTGGTGCCAGGATTTGAGCTGACGACAGGCCTCAAGGATCACCCAGTCACCGACATCAACCACCAATCCGAGCTCTTCGAGTACCGGAATGAAGTCCCCCGGCGGCACCAGCCCGCGGCGTGGATGACGCCAGCGCAACAGCGCCTCGGCACCGGTCAGACGCTTGCCGTCACCACTGAACTGCGGTTGGTAATACAGCACGAATTCGTTTTGCTCCAGGGCGTGGCGCAAGTCGCTTTCCAGCTCCAGTCGCTCCAGGGCGCTGGCGTTCATGTCCGCCTGATAGAACTGGAAGTTGTTCTTGCCGCGCTCCTTGGCGTGGTACATCGCCGTGTCGGCGTTCTTCATCAACTGGCTGAGTTCGTTGCCGTCCTGCGGGCTCAGGGCGATGCCGATACTGGCCGTGACAAAGAACTCGCGGCCTTCGAGCACGAACGGTTTCACCAGGCTGGCGAGAATCTGCTCGGCCACATGAATCGCCCGGTTC
This sequence comes from Pseudomonas sp. P1.8, assembly GCF_001269805.1. Classification (NCBI taxonomy): domain Bacteria; kingdom Pseudomonadati; phylum Pseudomonadota; class Gammaproteobacteria; order Pseudomonadales; family Pseudomonadaceae; genus Pseudomonas; species Pseudomonas sp. P1.8. The sequence continues at coordinate 97,367 of NZ_LHVM01000022.1, read as the reverse complement.
AAGGCGATTTCACGGTTGGCCCGCGGTTGCAGAAGCAACGTGAACTCGTCACCGCCCATGCGTGCCACGGTGTCGTCGTCATCCACGCAGCCGAGCAGGCGCGTGGCCATGTCCTTGAGCATACGATCGCCAGCGGCATGACCCAGGGAGTCATTGATCGGCTTGAAACGGTCGAGGTCGAGGAACATCAGCACGACCCATGACTTCTGGCGCTCCGCTGCCTGCAACGCCGTGTGCAGACGATCCTGAAACAGCGTGCGGTTGGGCAGGTGGGTCAGGGCGTCGTAATAAGCGAGGCGGTGAATGCGTTGCTCGCTGGCCTTGCGCTCGCTGATGTCACTGAAAAAGCACACGTAACTGGCCAGATCGCCTTCGTCATCCAGTACTGCGGTGATGCCGACCCAGGCGGGATAGTGTTCGCCATTGCGCCGGCGCAGCCACACTTCGCCTTCCCAGGTGCTGTGCTGATTGAGTTGCTTGAGCACGTAACGCAGGTGGGCTTCCTGCTGATCGTCGACGGTCAGCATGTTCGGCAACTGGTCGAGCACCTGCTCCACGGCGTAGCCGCTGACACGACTGAACGCTTCGTTGGCCTGAACGATGTAGCCAGCGGGGTCGGTGATCAGGATCGCCGATGTCGAGTGCTCGAAAACCGTGGCCGCCATGCGCAGATCCTTTTCCGCCCGGCGTTGCTGGCTGATGTCGCGGCCGACACCCAGCACCCCTTCAAAGGCGCCGTGTTCGTCCCAGACCAGCACCAGGCGCAGTTCGATGGGAATCTTGCGCCCGTCGGCCCGCAGACAGTCGAAAAGGAACAGTTGGGTTTGCACCTGGCTGCGCAAACGGGCCAGTTGATCGGCCGAGTCCAGCGCCTTGCTGACCCGGTCCATCAGGCTGTAGATGCCCATCAATTGTTGCGGGTTGGCGATCGTCGATTGCCAGCCGTTCTGAAATATCCACTCGACGTCATAGCCCAATACTGCTTGCACCGACGGGCTGACGTAGTTGAGTGCCAGCCGGCTGTCGGTGGAAAAAATCACATCGCTGATGCTTTCGGCGAGCATTCGGTAGCGCTGCTCGCTGTCGCGCAGGGATTCGCTGGCTTCGATCTGGTCGGTGATGTCCTTGGCCACGCCGATAATCCGCGTGACCTGATTGTCCTTGTCCCGCGCCAATGCCTGCTCGCGAATCTCGAAGCGTCGCCATTGCCCATCCTGATGGCGGAAGCGCAACTGGCATTGCATCAACTGGCGGTAACCGGCCTGGCGCTGGACTTGACGCGAGCGGTGGTAGTAATCGGCGTCTTCGGGATGCAGCAGGATTTCCCAGAAGTACTCACCCATCTGGTGCAGCTCGGTGCGGCTGTAACCCAGTGTCTGGCCCAGATGGTGGTTGCTGAAAATCATTCGCTGACTGATCACGTCCTGCACATACAGGTGATCCGGGACGGTACGCACCACGTCCGACCAGAATCCCTCACGCTCCAGCAGAGACAATTCGATGAGCTTGCGGCTGGTGATATCGGTGATGCTCAGGATCACTGCCTGGTAATCGACCTTGTTTTCCGGAAGGCGAAGCACCAGCCACAAGTGTTGGTCCCGACCATTTGCATTTTGCAGTTTGATTTCCAGCTCAAGTTGTTTTTGCTGGTTGAGCGCCGCCTCGAGCACCTGGTCGCCGATGGCGCTGCCATTAAGCGGATCGCCATCGATCAGGCGTTTCCAGGCTTGGTCGGAGCAATCGACGTTGAGCAATTGCAGCGCGACCTGGTTGACCTCGGTGATGCGCAGTTCCTGGAGCAATCGCTGGCGCTGCTCCGGCACTGCCAGCCATGCTTGCAACTGTTCGCCGCCTTGCAGTTGCGCCTTGTTGAAAGCGTTCTGCAACCCGGACATATCCAGTACGCACAAGGCGACGCCAGTGCCTTCGAAAATGTCTTGATAGCGGCGGCGGCCCTCATGCAGCTGGCGTTGGCGGCGGCGCATGTTGAGCAAGGCGATGAACGGCAGCATGGAAAACGCCAGCCCCAGCAGGCATTTTCCAATAAACGCCGGCAGCAGTTCTTCGAGCACATCTTGTCGATCGAACAGCCCGCGTAATTGCCAGTCGCTGCTGCTCAACGGAACGGTCAGCACGCTGTTGGCAACATCGTCCTCGGTCAGGGTGCCCGGATTGACCGAAGGCATCGCTTCGTCGCGGCTGATGATCTGGTGATCGATGCGGTTCTCTACCAGCCACAGCGGGCGGTCACCGGCTTGCGATTGCTTGGTCAGCGAAGCAAAGAAGGTCGGTGTCAGGCGCAGTGCCCAGTATCCACGGGAACTGCCGCTGGCTTGATGCAGCAGCAAGTACACCACCGAGCCATCATTGGCATTGCTGAAATAATGCGCCTGGGCATGGCTGCGACGAACGAGTTCAGCGAGGTAGTCGGTGTCATCGCTGTTGCTGGCGCTGTCGCCGATAACCTTACCTGAAGGGCTGAGCAAGGTCAGGCTGTGCAAGTCCGGCAGGGACTGTTGCAGTTTGCGCTGCAGTGCCTGCAATTCGTCGGTGCCTTGGGGTTGCTCGATGATCGGCAGCAGGTTGAGGGCGATCTGCGCGTTGAGCGCCATGTTGAGGCTGACTTGCGCAGCCAGATCGGCGGTGTAATCGATGGTGTACTGACGCTGGTTTGTCTGGGTTTCACGCAGTTGATCAAGCAACTGCCAGAACAGCAGTGCCAGTAGCAGCAAAACGAGGGTTGCCAGGCTGCCCCTCAAGGTCCCGCGCAGGGGCGAGCCGGGCGCGGTGGTCGGCGCACTGGAAGTCAGGGACAAAGGAGCGTTGGACAAGCTGTCATCCTGCGGTTTGGCTGGACTGGCGCGACGCGCACTATAAGCCGGACGCCCGAAGGGCGGCTAGCATGCCCTGAGTTGTGGCGAAGTGCCAGCCCCAGTCCGTCGGCTGGACTGCCACTGGTCAATCAGGTAGCTTTGCCGGTTACGCGGGAGCGTTCCAGCTCCTAGACTCAGACTTTTTCAGCGCGCACGTATTGATAGCCTCAAGCGAGCGACGCGCACGGTCTGGCCGGGCATTGCCTGCGCTCCAATCATTCATCAGTCACTGACCCAAGGTTCTCCATGGCTCAATACGTATTCACCATGCATCGGCTGGGCAAAGTTGTTCCACCGAAGCGGGAAATCCTGAAAAACATTTCTCTGTCATTCTTCCCGGGCGCCAAGATTGGCGTCCTCGGCCTCAACGGTTCGGGTAAGTCCACGCTGCTGAAAATCATGGCTGGCGTTGATACCGAATTCGACGGCGAAGCCCGTCCGATGCCGGACCTGAACATCGGTTACCTGCCGCAAGAGCCTCAACTGGATCCGACCAAGACCGTGCGTGAAGTGGTCGAGGAAGCGGTCAGCGTGATCAAGAACGCCCAGGCTCGCCTGGACGAGGTCTACGCGGCCTACGCTGATGAAGATGCCGACTTCGACAAACTGGCCGCAGAACAGGCCAAGCTCGAAGCCATCCTGCAAGCCAGCGACGGTCACAACCTGGATCGCCAACTGGAAGTCGCCGCCGATGCGCTGCGTCTGCCAGCGTGGGACGCCAAGGTCGAATTCCTCTCCGGTGGTGAGAAACGTCGTGTGGCCCTGTGCCGTCTGCTGCTGTCCGCACCGGACATGCTGCTGCTCGACGAACCGACCAACCACCTGGACGCCGATTCCGTTGCGTGGCTTGAGCACTTCCTGCACGATTTCCCGGGCACCGTGGTCGCGATCACGCACGACCGTTACTTCCTCGATAACGTCGCCGGCTGGATTCTGGAACTCGACCGCGGCGCTGGTATTCCTTACGAGGGCAACTATTCGGGTTGGCTGGAAGCCAAGTCCGATCGTCTGGCTGCCGAATCCAAGCAGCAGTCGGCCCACGAAAAAGCCATGAAAGAAGAACTGGAGTGGGTGCGCAAAGGCGCCAAGGCTCGCCAGTCGAAATCCAAGGCTCGTCTGCAACGTTTCGAAGAAATGCAGTCGCAGGAATTCCAGAAGCGCAGCGAAACCAACGAGATCTACATCCCGGCCGGTCCGCGCCTGGGCGACAAGGTCATCGAATTCAAGAATGTCACCAAGGGCTATGGGGATCGCGTACTGATCGACAACCTGTCGTTCTCGATGCCTAAAGGCGCCATCGTCGGTGTAATCGGTGGTAACGGTGCCGGTAAATCGACGCTGTTCCGCATGCTGATGGGCAAGGAACAACCGGATTCGGGTTCCATCGAAGTCGGCGAAACCGTGCAGCTGGCTTGCGTGGACCAGAGCCGCGAGGACCTGGATGGCAGCAAGACCGTGTTCCAGCAGATCTCCGACGGTTCGGATCAGATCCGCATCGGCAACTACGAGATCCCGTCGCGTACCTACGTCGGTCGCTTCAACTTCAAGGGTGGCGATCAGCAGAAGTTCGTCAAGGACCTGTCTGGTGGTGAGCGCGGTCGCTTGCACCTGGCCCTGACCTTGAAAGAGGGCGGCAACGTCCTGCTGCTCGACGAACCGTCCAACGACCTCGACGTTGAAACCCTGCGTTCCCTGGAAGAAGCCCTGCTGGACTTCCCGGGCGCCGCCATTGTGATCTCTCACGATCGGTGGTTCCTTGACCGCGTCGCGACCCACATCCTGGCGTACGAAGACGACTCGCAAGCCGTGTTCTTCGAAGGCAACTACACCGAGTACGAGGCCGACCGTAAAAAGCGCCTCGGCGAAGCCGCTGCACAGCCGCACCGTGTACGGCACAAGAAACTGGCGTGATTCGGGCCGGTTGCATGAACACACGGAGCCTTCGGGCTCCGTTTTTTTTGCGTGTTTTTTACGCATACCGAGTTGAATTCATCGCCGGCAAGCCAGCTCCTACAGGATTTGTGTTGTGCCCGGATTGTGTGAGCTCAGGGAAAACTGTAGGAGCTGGCTTGCCGGCGATGCGGTGTAACTGATGGTGCATTGCTGGGAATTGATCTCCCTATTCAGGTGCGAAAAAGGCCAAAAAGCAGATTAATTTATATCCTGCGCACCATTTAATTTCATAAATGCGACGTTCTGCGCTGTTCTTGTGCGTGAATCCTTTGTTACAGTCCGGCCAAATCTCCTCCAACGACAATAAATTTGCCGAGACATTTCCATGATCGAATCCGTCGAATCCTTCCTTGCGCGCCTGAAAAAACGCGACCCGGACCAACCCGAGTTTCACCAGGCTGTCGAAGAAGTCCTGCGCAGTCTGTGGCCCTTCCTCGAAGCCAATCCGCATTACCTGGCCTCGGGCATCCTGGAGCGCATCTGCGAGCCGGAGCGGGCGGTCGTGTTTCGGGTTTCCTGGGTCGACGATCAGGGCAAGGTGCAAGTCAATCGCGGATTCCGTATCCAGATGAATAGCGCCATCGGTCCGTACAAGGGCGGCTTGCGCTTCCACCCGTCGGTGAACATGGGTGTGCTGAAATTCCTCGCCTTCGAGCAGACCTTCAAGAACTCCCTGACCTCGCTGCCGATGGGTGGCGGCAAGGGTGGTTCGGACTTCGATCCGAAGGGCAAAAGCGACGCGGAAGTCATGCGCTTCTGTCAGGCCTTCATGAGCGAGCTGTACCGCCACATCGGTGCAGATGTTGATGTGCCGGCCGGTGATATCGGCGTCGGTGCCCGTGAAATCGGCTTCCTGTTCGGCCAGTACAAACGCCTGAGCAACCAGTTCACCAGCGTACTGACCGGCAAGGGTCCAAGCTACGGCGGCAGTCTGATTCGCCCGGAAGCCACCGGTTTCGGTTGTGTGTACTTCGCCGAAGAGATGCTCAAACGTCGCGGCCTGGCTGTCGAAGGCAAGCGTGTGGCGATTTCCGGCTCGGGCAACGTTGCGCAATACGCGGCGCGCAAGGTCATGGATTTGGGTGGCAAGGTGATTTCGCTGTCCGATTCCGAAGGCACCTTGTACTGCGAGAGTGGTTTAACCGAGGAGCAATGGCTGGCGGTGCTGGAGCTGAAAAATGTGCAGCGCGGGCGCATCCGTGAACTGGCCAGCCGTTTTGGCCTGGAGTTCCGCGCCGGTGAGCTGCCGTGGAGCCTGAGCTGCGACATCGCTTTACCGTGCGCCACGCAAAACGAACTGGATGCCGAGGCTGCTCGTACCTTGCTGCGCAACGGCTGCTTCTGTGTGGCGGAAGGCGCGAACATGCCGACCACCCTTGAGGCCGTCGATTTGTTCATCGAGGCGGATATTCTGTTCGCGCCGGGTAAAGCGTCCAACGCCGGCGGTGTCGCGGTGAGCGGGCTGGAGATGTCGCAGAACGCCATGCGCCTGCTGTGGACCGGTGGAGAGGTGGACAGCAAGCTGCACGCGATCATGCAGTCGATCCATCACGCTTGCGTGCACTACGGCGAAGAGGACGGTCGGGTCAACTACGTCAAAGGCGCCAACATCGCCGGTTTCGTAAAAGTCGCCGATGCCATGCTGGCTCAAGGCGTGGTTTAAGCCGGCTCGATGCGGATCACCTCAATCAGCTGATCCCCGGCGGGGCGCTGCCACAGCACTTCATCATTGAGTTGTGCTCCCAGCAGCGCCCGACCCAGTGGAGAGCCCCAATTGATCAGGCCATGGGCGGCATCGGCCTGATCTTCGCCCACCAGTTGCACGCGGCGTTCGCTGTCGTGTTCGTCGGCGTAGGTCACCCAACTGCCGATCTGCACTTTCTCGGTCGAGGTCGCGGCTGGCACCACTTGCGCACTGCCCAGACGTTGTTTGAAGTAGCGCAAGTCGCGCTCAAGGTCCGCCAGGCGCTGTTTGTCGGCTTGCTCTCCCTTGGCCGATTGCTCGGCATGCAGAGTTTGCAGCTCGGCGACTTTGCCCTGCAACTGGCTCAGGCCTTGCGGGGTGACGTAGTTGGGTTGCGCACTGACCTGCCGCTCGACCGGCTGATCGGCTTGCGCGGCGGCATTATCTTCATTGACGAAGGCACGGCTCATGGTTTTGCTCCCGTAATAGGGTTTTGGCCATGGTCGCAGGCATTTGGTTTCACTGGATGTCTGTAAGCGACTCATTGCGAGCGATAGGCTCGGGCAGCGTCCTGATCCTTTTGTTGTTGCCAGGCTTTGTCCCGTTCCTCCAGATGGCTGTTGCGGTAGTCTGCGCGATCCTGGTTGTCACGCATGGCCAGGCACTGGTGGAATCCATCGCTCCAGCCCTCTGCGTATAACGGATCCTTCAGATAACGCGGTACGTTTTTGCGAAACTCGCCGCTGATGGATCCGGCGGCTTGCCGGCCACTGCTGCAACCGTCGTCAAAACCATCGGCGAAGGCGGGCGGGTAACCTTTGGCGAGCAGATCATCGTGGGTTGACTGGCAACCTGTGATCAACAATACAGTCAGCAATCCTGCACACCGCCACATCATTCACTCCAAAGCCATTACGTGGCCGATAGGGTGAGTCTAGAAGTGGATGCGTCAGTGGTTTGTGAAAGGAAGATCAAAAAAACGCAGCTTTGTAGGAGCCGGCTTGCTGGCGAAATGGACCATGCGGTGTCGGCTGGACCGCTTTCGCCAGCAAGTCGGCTCCTACAGGGAGTTGCGGTGCGTTCGGATCAGTAGTGGTACCACTTCACCTCCAGCATCACTTCGTTTTCTGGCGTGGCCATGTGACTGAATTCACGCTGGGCACTCAGGCGCAGACCCAGATTGCGTGACAGCTCCCATTGCTGATTCAAGCTGATGGAGCGCCGCACTTCGCCATTGGTGAAAAAATCACCCTTGGTTTCCAGGCTGAGGTTGCCCAGCGGGTTTCTCCATAGCAGGCCCGTATTGAAACCCGCCGCCGGGGAAATGAATTCAGCGAAATCGTTGTTGTGCTCCACGCGCACGGTGCCCAGGGCAAAACCGAGCATGTCATCGGCCAATTGCCAGGTGCCGCCACCGCCGCCGTTGACGTGGCTGACCAGGTTTTCGTCATCATGTTTGCCCGGCACCCGTTCCAGGCCGCCGGTGACTTGCCAGGACCACGGTTGCAACAACTCATTGCGCGGGGTCAGGGAGCGGATGGTTGCCAGGTCCAGTTGCTGGACCTGCCAGTCATTGCCCTCGTACTGGCGCAGTTTCAGTTGCAGGATTTCGATTTGTGCGCCGAGGGGGAAGCTTTCGGCGTTGTCATTGAGGTCGTGATAGGCCATGCGCAGGCCGTATTCGCCGAACGCTTTGTCGCCTCTGGTGCCCGCGCCGAGTTGCCAGGTGCGGGACTCATGGCCGTCCTCGGGCAGGCCGGGTTGCGGGATGTCCAGCTCCGGTGCCGGATTCTGATTGATCGCCCGCAGCAATTCGAAACTGCGCTGGGCGCGCTGCGGATCGCGCTCCTGACCATTGGCGCGGTAGCGCTCCAGACGATAGGCCGCATCGATAATCAGGGCCTGACGGTCGCGGGGTTGCGCCTTGAACGCCGGGTCTTGCAATTGATTCTGATCGGCGCTGACTTTCAGTACCCATTGTTGCTCTTCGTCAGACAAAGGCTCGGCACGGCTCAGCAGCTCACGTTCGCGCGAAGGGCGATACTGGATGGATTCCACCACCCCGGCCTCTTTCACAGCTTTGACAGTGTCGGTGGGAATGGCCGTGATCGGAAATTGTTCCGTCAGGCGCAGGCTTGGGCGTGCCACTTGCAGCAGTTCAAGCAGGCGATAGGAGCAGTTTTCGTCGAAGAAGAAGTAGTCGAATTTGATCTGCTTGAGTTCCCAGACGTGCTCGACCATACGTGCGGTCTCTTGCTGGGTCAGGTTCAGTCGGTACTCCCACAGGTCACGGTTTTCCAGGCTGCGGTATTCCGAAAGTTTTTCCTGATAGGGTACCAGCGCGAACAGGCCAGGATAGCCGCCCATCAAGCCTTTCCACGCATACAGAATGCTGTTGTCCGAACCCTCGATGTAGGCGCCGAAGTTGATCGCGTAACTGAGCAGCGAGGTTTTGTCGCTCTGCACATCAGCTTGATCGATGCGCAGCAGGGTATGGCCGAACATCGAGGATGGGCTGTTCAGGTAGGCGGCAGGAAAGATCATCACCGCGCTGTGGGGGGAGACATCCTTGAACCATTGCTTGAATTCGGCGCAGTCCGGTGCGGGCAGGTCAGTGAGATTCAGCTGTGCTTTGAGCCAGCGTGCACGGGCCGGGTATACGCATTGTGCATGTTGCTCACCTGCGCTGGCTGGGGTGTACAGCGCCTGCACCGTCGCGGCCAATTCATGATCGGGGTGTTCGTTGCCATCGGCGGCAAGGAAGAATTTCGGGTCGCTGACATAACTGCGCCAGCCACCGAGCTTGGCGGTTTCGTAATGTCCCAGGGATATCCAGAAGGGGTCGTTGGCCAGTTGCTGCAAACGTTGAGGGTCGATGTGAGGCGCGGCGGACAGCGGGGCGCAGACACAGAGCGCCAGCCAGGCAAGGCGTTTGAGCATAAATGGCAACTTAAACAGAAAATAAATGAAAGACCCGGCGCGGTTCATGCCGCTCATTTGTAGGAGCTGTCGAGTGAAACGAGGCTGCGATCTTTAAAGACAAGATCAAAAGATCGCGGCCTCGTTTCACTCGACAGCTCCTACGGTTGATCTGGTATTCCCAAAAGAGGGCAGGTCCAAAAAACAAAAACCCGCTTCCCGAAGAAAGCGGGGCGGATCGAGCTTAAGCCTGGGTGGCGTACTTGGCCAGTCGTGGGTCGTTCTTCAGAACGGCCAGCGTGTTGGTATGCACATCTTCCGCCGTCACGTCAGCTTTGCTGAAGATCTGCTGGAAGTGCTCGTGAGTCACGGCGGCGAAGTGCGCACGGTCTTGCGGCGCCACACCCAGTACAACGGCATAAGTGGTCAGCGCTTCGCCCTGACCTTTGGCCATGTCTTCGGATAGCTCGTTCATCATGCCGTTCATGGCAAACCACGATTTGCCGCCATAGGTCAGCGACGCATTGGTCGCACAACCGTTGGTACCGGACGTCATACCAAAGGTTGCGTTGCCGGAAGTGCCGTTGGTGGTGGATGCCAGGAAGTGAGCCGGAGTACCACGCTGACCTTCGAACAGCATGTTGCCCCAACCGCAATCCGGACCGCCTGGCGCCTGCGCCATAGCGTTGATGGATACAGCGGTGAAAAGAGTACCGAGAAGAATCCGTTTCATAGCGTTGTTCTCTTTATGTGCGTACTAATAGACAAGGGGGTCTGGCCCATTCCGGTGCCAGTGGGCCGGACATTACTCCGGCCGCGCAGGTTGGAGTTTAGGCACGATCAAGGGGTTCCGTGATTTTTTGCAAAACATTCATTGGGAACTGTGAATTGTGCCCGTTGCGCCTGGGGATGTCGGATTGTCTATGCTCAGGCCTACGGCGCTCCTTGCCAGTCGGGCATGGGCAGCGCCAGAATGCTGCCATCTGCCCCGCCTGATTGTTAAGGAAGCCCGATGCCTGATCCTGTTGCTGCCAGCTTGCGTCTCGCGCCTGAAGCGCTGACCCGTCCGTTTTCCGCTGAACAGTTCAGCTTCTCTACCACCAATGATCTGGAGCCCTTTCGCGGTGTGCTTGGCCAGGAACGTGCGGTTGAAGCCTTGCAGTTTGGTGTGGCCATGCCACGCCCCGGTTACAACGTCTTTGTCATGGGGGAGCCCGGCACCGGTCGCTTCTCGTTCGTCAAACGCTATCTGAAGGCTGAAGGCAAGCGCCTGCAGACCCCGGCGGACTGGGTCTACGTCAACAATTTCGATGAGCCGCGCGAGCCACGCGCACTGGAATTGCCGTCGGGCAGCGCCGGTGCATTCATCAGCGACATCAACGGGTTGATCGATAACCTGCTGGCGACATTTCCGGCGGTGTTCGAGCACCCTTCCTATCAGCAAAAGAAAAGCGCCATCGACCGCGCATTCAATCAGCGTTACGACAAGGCGCTGGACATAATCGAACGTCTGGCCCTGGAGAAGGACGTCGCGCTCTACCGCGATGCCAGCAATATCGCATTCACTCCGATGAGCGATGGCAAGGCACTGGACGAAGCGGAGTTCGCCCAGTTGCCGGAAGCCCTTCGCGAGCGCTTTCATGACGATATTTCGGCCCTCGAAGAGCGCCTGAACGAAGAGCTCGCCAGCCTGCCGCAGTGGAAGCGCGAGTCGAGCAATCAATTGCGCCATTTCAACGAAGAAACCATCACTCTGGCCTTGCAGCCGTTGTTGTCGCCATTGTCCGAGAAGTACGCCGAGAACGCGGCGGTGTGCGGTTACCTGCAAGCGATGCAGGTGTATTTACTCAAGACCGTGGTCGAGCAACTGGTGGACGACAGCAAAACCGACGCTGTCGCGCGCAAGATGCTGGAAGAACAATACGCACCGAGCCTGGTGGTGGGTCATTCGGCCAGTGGCGGTGCACCGGTGGTTTTCGAGCCGCATCCGACCTACGAAAACCTGTTCGGCCGCATCGAATACAGCACCGACCAGGGCGCGCTGTACACCACCTACCGTCAGTTGCGGCCGGGTGCGTTGCACCGGGCGAACGGCGGTTTCCTGATTCTTGAAGCGGAAAAAATGCTCAGCGAGCCGTTCGTGTGGGATGCGCTCAAACGCGCCCTGCAATCGCGCAAGCTGAAAATGGAATCGCCACTGGGCGAGATGGGCCGTTTTGCGACCGTGACGCTGACCCCGCAGCACATTCCGTTGCAGGTCAAAGTCGTTATCATTGGTGCCCGTCAGCTCTATTACACGCTGCAAGACCTCGATCCGGACTTCCAGGAAATGTTTCGTGTCCTGGTGGATTTCGACGAAGACATCCCGATGGTCGACGAGAGCCTGGAGCAATTCGCCCAGTTGCTTAAAACCCGTACTTCCGAAGAAGGCATGGCGCCGTTGACCGCCGATGCGGTGGCGCGCCTGGCGACGTACAGCGCCCGTCTGGCGGAACATCAGGGGCGTTTGTCGGCACGTATCGGTGACCTGTTTCAACTGGTCAGCGAGGCGGACTTCATCCGTCACCTGGCCGGTGATGAAATGACTGACGCGGGGCACATCGAGCGCGCACTCAAGGCCAAGGCCACCCGTACCGGGCGTGTATCGGCACGGATTCTCGACGATATGCTGGCCGGGATCATCCTGATCGATACCGATGGCGCGGCGGTCGGCAAGTGCAACGGTTTGACGGTGCTGGAGGTCGGCGACTCGGCCTTCGGTGTGCCGGCGCGGATTTCCGCCACGGTTTATCCGGGCGGCAGTGGCATCGTCGACATCGAGCGTGAGGTCAATCTCGGCCAGCCGATCCACTCCAAAGGCGTGATGATCCTCACCGGGTATCTGGGCAGCCGTTACGCCCAGGAATTCCCGCTGGCCATTTCCGCAAGTATCGCGCTGGAGCAGTCCTACGGTTACGTCGATGGCGACAGCGCCTCCCTCGGCGAGGCGTGTACGCTGATTTCGGCGCTGTCGAAAACCCCCCTCAAGCAGTGCTTTGCCATTACCGGTTCGATCAACCAGTTCGGTGAAGTGCAGGCCGTGGGTGGCGTGAACGAGAAGATCGAAGGCTTCTTCCGTCTTTGTGAGGCGCGTGGGTTGACGGGTGAACAAGGAGCGATCATTCCGCAGGCCAACGTTGCAACGCTGATGCTCGACGAGAAAGTGTTGGCCGCGGTGCGCGCCGGGCAATTCCATGTCTACGCCGTGCGTCAGGCCGACGAGGCGCTGAGCCTGTTGGTCGGCGAGCCTGCCGGCGAGCCGGACGAGAATGGCGAATTTCCGGAAGGCAGCGTGAATGCGCGGGTGGTCGAGCGCCTGCGGGTTATCGCGGAAATGATCAGCGAAGAAGATTTCAAAGAAGCTGAAAAAGAAGCCGCACAGGAAGCCTTGGTCGAAGCCAAGCCGGCTTGAGGCCGCACCTGAACTGAACTCGCGCCTCTAGTGTGGGAGCGAGCCTGCTCGCGATGACGGACTGACATTCACCGGTGTGGTGACTGATATTCCGCTATCGCGGGCAGGCTCGCTCCCACATTTTCATGTGTGAAATCGTGAAAATGCGCCATCGAAATGACGTCAATATTCACACTATGACCGCTCGGCGCCTTCTGGTCTTGATGGGCGTCCGGATCAGACTTTTCTTCTATTCTCAGCTCAAGGATATCGACAGTAATCACTGGATCGAGACAGCCTTCCCGCGGGGGCTGAACAACCGCACTACCGAGGGTCGCCGCCATGTCGCGCAACCTCTGCCTTACCCGTCAATGCCTGGGTCTTGTGACCCGGATCGAGTGCGCCGTCCGCCCATTGGCGGGAGATACGGGCATGTGGACCTTGCTGTTTGCCGCCGGAATGGCCGGTGAACAGCCTTCGGCGATCAAGGCCCAAGGCCCGTTTCACGGACCGTTTGTGGCCGAGTCCATTCTCGATACCATCGTGGAAAGCCTGACCCTGCACGGCTACGAATTGGCCGATGATCCGCAAATCTGGTGCCTGCACTTGCAAGCCCAGCTGCGTGAAATCAATGGCGGCCGCTGCCGCAATGTCGGTGGCTTCGAGTTTCACCCCGAGCATTGAGTCGCACTATTGATCAAGACGCGACATGTCGGCCTTGTCGAGTTTGACCTCGTAACCATATTGCACGGTGGTAAGGTCGGTGCGTTGATAGGTTTCCAGGCGCGTTGGCTGGCCGTAGAAGTAATGCACGGCAAACAGCGCCGGACCTTGCGCGCCGGCTTCATGGGTCACTGATAGAATTTCCTTCAAGTAATTGCCGCTGTCGTCCTTGGCGAAAAAACGCCAGTCCTGGGCAGGAAACGTCTTCAGATCGACCACCAATTTGTTGCCCTTGAGTGCCAACCCTTTGGGCATTTGAGGCGCGTCGATTACTTTTTTGTCGACGGTGGCCAGGAACAATGGCATAGAGCCCACCGCGTAGGCCGGAGTCTGCGGGAACAGATTCAGATCGTAGATGATAGTGCCGCGCAAGCTATCAATCTGATAAGCCTGCGGTGGCAGTTCAATCGGCTCGTCGCGTTTGCCGTGGCTGTCTTCGGTGAAAAAACTCACCGGGCTTTCACCCGGATTGAACGAGGTGCCGAGCAGTTCATCATTGAAAGTCCGCAGGTGACTGAACTCGATGCGCGCTGCGCTGGGGTCATCGACCGACTGGGTGATGCTGACGCCTTTTTTCAGTTGCTCCTCACTTAACGTGGCTCCCGCGAGCCAGGCTGGCGCCTGATCGTCGTACACCACCACCGACAGATCCAGCGGCTGGATGGTTTTGTCCGTGGTGCTGGCCTCGAAATGCCGGATTGGCAGGTTCAGGTTTTTGCGGGTTACGGTGGTGGTGGAAAAATCGAGCAGGCTGACTTCGAGGGTTTCGATGGTTCCGTTGAAGTACACCTTGGAATAGTGGCGCGCCTGCTGCTTTTCGAAGGTACGCTGTTCTTCGTTGAGCTGCCTTTCCAGGTCCACGCTCCAGCTCTTCTGTTGCTGCATTTTCGCGAGTTGTTGCTGATAGAAGGCGATTTGTGCGGCGGTTTCGTTGATCGAACCGGCGCGTGACAGGAATTGGCCTGTGTTGTCCCTCGCCTGGACAATCAGCGGGTTCAGCAGTGCCTCGTTGACTTCAGCGGCCGGTGGCGCGCTATTGATATATTCGATTTCTGCGTAATTGTTCGTGAGATTCAGCAGGGTGACGCTCAGATTGTCATTGGTGCGCGTCTGTCCGACATCCTTTTTCGTCAGGTCGAAACTGTAGAGCCGGCGCGGTGCAATGACTTCGAGTTTACCCTGCAGGGTTACCGGTTGCGGCTGCTGCTTCTTATCGGCGTCGAGGCCGTCGATAAAGGGGTAGGTCACGGTCAGGTCATCGGGATTTGTCAGGTTGGAGCTTGATGGGCTGAGTTGAATGCCGGGATCGGTCTCCGACCATTCCGGCTGAAAGGGGATCACCCGCTGGTTACTCAGGGTGACCGATTGCCATTCCAGGCCATGGGGAAACAGAAACGCGGCGGGGATGCCGAATGTGAAGGGGAATACCGGTTGCAGATCGATCAGGTAATCGGAACTGGAGTCTTTTTGCAGCACGAACAACCCATTGATATAGGTGTCGACCAGCGCCTGCGGCGTGGGGTAATGCTTGAGCATGGCGAGCACGTCTTCGGCGTATTCGGTTTCCGATGGCTTGCTGTCGAGCTTCAGCTGCGCCCGTTCAAGCAATAACAGGGATCCGCCCAATTCCGCCACGGCATCCTTGAGTTTTGGATCCGCTATGGCATCCAGGGATTTTTCGAACTGTGCGGTTTTTTCTTCAAGGCCAACCTGGCGTTTTTCATCGCTGGGTGAGCAGCCGCTTAGCAACAGTACCAGGCAGATTCCGGCACTCGTCAAAGGCAATCGCGCATCCATTTCCAGTCTTCCTGTCCGATACCGCGGGGCGGTCAATGATTTGGACACTAGCAGAAAAACCTTGATACACAGGTGCAGGTGACGGATTTTTCAGTGGTTTCTGGGTGTAACGAGCGGCTGTTATACTCGCGGCCATTTCCAGTCCACATGTGAGTTTCAATGGAACGCTTTATCGAAAACGCAATGTACGCCTCGCGCTGGCTGCTGGCGCCGATCTATTTCGGCTTGTCCCTCGGGTTGCTGGCGCTGGCACTGAAATTCTTCCAGGAAGTTTTCCACGTCATTCCGAATATATTTTCGATGGCCGAGTCGGACCTGATTCTGGTGCTGCTGTCGTTGATCGACATGGCGCTGGTGGGCGGTTTGCTGGTGATGGTGATGATTTCCGGTTACGAGAACTTCGTTTCCCAACTGGATATCGACGACAGCAAGGAGAAGCTCAACTGGCTCGGCACCATGGACTCGTCGTCGTTGAAGATGAAAGTCGCCGCATCGATCGTGGCGATTTCGTCCATTCACCTGCTGCGCATCTTCATGGATGCCAAGAACGTCGACCCTGAGCATTTGCAGTGGTACGTGATCATTCACATGACCTTCGTGGTATCGGCATTTGCCATGGGTTATCTGGATAAAGTCACCAAGCACTGATCCGGACCAGCTCCCTTGTGGCGAGCAAGCTCGCTCGCCACAAAATACCCCGATAACAGACCAATGGTCCGCCTGGAGGCTTGTACTTTGCTGCGTCGAGGCTTATCCCTGTAGAGGTATTGGCTCGTCACTGCGAGAGGTGCGTCCATGAACCTGCAAGAGTTGAATGCCTATGCCGTCGCCGGGAAGGTAGACGAGCTGAACCTTATTTCCATGGAGGGAGGCATCTACCTGCTGGAGGCACGGATGCATGGTGCGGCGTATCCGTTGAGCGATACACATGGCCACATGATGAACCTGCGTTCGGTGGAGCATGCGCGTGATGTACTTCGCTCCTTTCCCAAGTTGCATTTCAATCTGGTGCATACCGTCGTTCATGACGAGATGTGCGGGTTGGTTGCCGATGTCGAGGAAAATCTGAAGGTGCCGATCGCCTGACGTCCCTCATCAACGCCATGACAACTGTGCTAGTCTGCTGGCCCTTTTGGTTCCGGGCGCTCCGGGACGCGCTGTGTACGCACGGCCTGTTCCTGAGCCGTCCGCACAGCGGAGCAGTGTCATGTCCGAAGTAAATCTGTCCACCGACGAAACGCGCGTCAGCTACGGTATCGGCCGTCAGCTGGGCGATCAATTGCGCGACAACCCGCCACCGGGCGTTAGCCTGGACGCGATCCTGGCTGGCCTGACCGACGCATTTGCCGGTCTACCAAGCCGTGTTGGCCAGGAAGAAATGTCCGCGAGCTTCAAAGTGATCCGCGAAATCATGCAAGCCGAAGCTGCAGCCAAGGCTGAAGCGGCCGCTGGCGAAGGCCTGGCGTTCCTGGCTGAAAACGCCAAGCGTGATGGCATCACCACGCTGGCTTCCGGCCTGCAGTTCGAAGTTCTGACTGCCGGTGAAGGCGCCAAGCCATCCCGTGAAGACACCGTGCGTACTCACTACCACGGCACTCTGATCGACGGCACCGTGTTCGATAGCTCTTACGATCGTGGCCAGCCAGCAGAGTTTCCGGTTGGCGGCGTGATCGCCGGCTGGACCGAAGCCCTGCAACTGATGAATGCTGGCAGCAAATGGCGCCTGTACGTGCCGAGCGAACTGGCTTACGGCGCTCAAGGCGTTGGCAGCATTCCGCCGCACAGCGTACTGGTGTTCGACGTCGAGCTGCTCGACGTTCTGTAATTGCGGTTACCTGTAGGAGCCGGCTTGCTGGCGAATTGCATCTGCGCGATTTCATAGGTAAATCGTGTCGTCTGCATCGCTGGCAAGCCAGCTCCTACAGGTTTTGTAGCGTGTTTCATATTTCGAGCTTGTGGGTCATTTCGTGCGACGGGCGCAACGCCCGGGCATAGCAGAACAGAAACAGGTTGCGCACCACCTCTTTGAGTACCACCGGCTCGCTGGAACTCAAACCGTTGAGGTCAAGGTCACCTTGATCCTGCAACTCACTCAAGGCCTCCTCTTCCAGTACAGCGCAAACTTCACCGGTTTCCCGATGCAGAATCCTGAGATAGGGGTGCGGGCGGTCCAGCCAGGCGTCGATCAAATAAGTCATGAGTTCTCATCTCCATTGGTGGGTTCAATGAGAATAATTCCTATTCAATAAATAGCAAGGCCCTATTGGCAGTTTGGACTTTTTTGTGGGTAAAGATTGCGTCAGGTCAAAACGGCTGGCGTTTGGCTAGTGTGCGGATATGCGGGGCGAAACGGAGGAGGGTGAGGCACCATCCCACGCCGGGCGCGGGATGGAGTACAGCGCAATCAGACCTTTCTGACGAACTCGGATTTGAGTTTCATCGGACCGATACCGTCGATCTTGCAGTCGATGTCGTGATCGCCATCGCACAGACGGATATTCTTGACCTTGGTGCCGACCTTGACCACCAGCGATGTGCCCTTGACCTTGAGGTCCTTGATCACGGTAATCGTATCGCCGTCCTGCAGGACGTTGCCGACCGAATCTTTCTTCACCGCGTCATCGGACGCCGCTTCGGCTTCGCCACTGGCGGACCACTCGTGGGCGCACTCGGGGCAGATCAGCTGAGCGCCGTCTTCATAGGTGTATTCGGAATTGCATTTCGGGCAGGGTGGCAACGTGCTCACTAAAGCTCCTTGGATTCAGGATCGCTAAAAAGCGCACATTATATAGGGTTTTAGAGTCGGAAGGTGGGACTGTAGGAGCCGGCTTGCTGGCGATGCATGCAACTCGGTGTGCCAGGGGCGCCGAGGTGATGCAATCGCCAGCAAGCCGGCTCCTACAGAACGCGTATCAATGCGTACGCGCGACCGCGAATTCGCTCAGTTCAACCAATGCATCGCGGTATTCACTGGCAGGTAGCGCGTCGAGGCACTTGATTGCGCGGGCTACGTAATCACGGGCCAGTTGCGCGGTGTACTCCAGCGAACCTGAGGCTTCCACGGCTTCGCGGATACTTTCCAGGTCTTCGATCCCGCCTTTCTGGATCGCCTTGCGCACCAGGGCAGCCTGTTCGGGTGTTCCTTCGCGCATGGTGTAGATCAGCGGCAGGGTCGGCTTGCCTTCGGCCAGGTCGTCGCCGACGTTCTTGCCCAGGGTTTCAGCGTCACCTTTGTAGTCCAGCAGGTCGTCCACCAACTGGAAGGCTACGCCCAGGTGGTCGCCAAACGTGCGCAGGGCTTCAGCCTGTTCCGGTGTAGCTTCACACAGGGCTGCGGCACTGTGGGTCGAGGCTTCGAAGAGCATCGCAGTCTTGCCGCGGATGACTTCCATGTAGGTCTCTTCGGTGGTGCTGGCGTCACGGACCTTGGACAGCTGCAACACTTCACCTTCGGCGATAATGCGCGTGGCTTGCGAAAGGATCTTCATCACCGGCATAGAGCCCAGCTCGACCATCATTTCGAACGAGCGCGAATACAGGAAGTCGCCCACCAGTACGCTCGGCGCGTTGCCCCACATGGCATTGGCGGTCGAGCGGCCACGGCGCATGCCTGACATGTCGACGACGTCGTCATGCAGCAGGGTCGCGGTGTGCAGGAACTCGATGGTCGCAGCCAGCAGGCGCAGTTCGTCGCCTTCGCGACCCAGCGCCTTGCCACACAGCAACACTAATAAAGGACGCAGGCGTTTACCGCCGGCCGAGGTAATGTAGTCGCCGATTTTCGATACCAGCGGCACACGGGAGGTCAGCTGCTTCTTGATGATGCCGTCGACGGCGCTAAAATCGTCCGCCACCGCGCGGTAGAAAGCTTGGGGTTGCATCAGCGACAGTTGCTCCAGAAGGGTTGCGCGGCATGCTAGGACCCACGCCAGCAGGTGTCAAGGCGCGATGGACGGCCCCTTGCAAGGCAAGCGTGGCTTGCGTACAATCGCGCACCCTGAACTTCCTGGGCAGCACCTGCCTTACGCAATTGCAAGCGGGCCTTCCAGCCCCATGCAGCCATGCCAGCCAATACCTCTTCTTATAAAGAGCTGGGTGAGCAGGATTATCGGAGAAATACCATGTCTTATGCAGTAATCGTTACTGGCGGCAAGCAGTACAAAGTCGCCCCAGGTGAATACCTGAAGATCGAAAAACTGGAAATCGCTACCGGCGAATCCGTTACCTTTGATCGCGTTCTGTTGGTTGCCAATGGCGACGACGTGAATATCGGCGCTCCAGTTGTTGCTGGCGCTACCGTTGTGGCTGAAGTGATCTCCCAAGGTCGTCACGATAAAGTCCGCATCATCAAGTTCCGTCGTCGTAAGCACCACATGAAGCGTATGGGCCACCGCCAGTGGTACACCGAGATCAAAATCACCGGTATTCAGGCTTAATTTCAGCCTAATTCCTCACTAGGAGAATTGAACTCATGGCACACAAAAAAGCTGGTGGTAGTACCCGTAACGGTCGCGACTCAGAAGCCAAACGCCTTGGCGTGAAGATGTATGGCGGCCAGGTTATCATTCCGGGCAACATCATCGTGCGTCAGCGCGGCACCCAATTCCACGCTGGCTACGGCGTTGGCATGGGCAAAGATCACACTCTGTTCGCTAAAATCGACGGCGTGATCAAGTTCGAAGTAAAGGGCGCCTTCGGTCGTCGTTACGTAAGCATTGTCCCGAAGACTGAAGTCGTCGCGGCATAATTACGTGGTTGCTGGAAAAGCCCTGTCTTGCGACGGGGCTTTTTCGTTTGTGGGGTGAGTCTCTTGCAAAGCTGTTTGAGGTGGGCTCCAGCGCTGGATTCGCGGTCGTTGATTGAGGTCGCTGCGCTCATTTTTGCAAGAGTCTTATGTCTAGATTTTTTCGGCTCGTCCGTATGGCGAGAGGCGTTTTGTTATGAAGTTTGTTGATGAAGTATCGATTCGAGTAAAGGCCGGTGACGGTGGCAACGGTTGCATGAGCTTCCGTCGCGAGAAATTCATTGAAAATGGCGGCCCGAACGGCGGTGATGGTGGTGATGGCGGCTCGGTCTACATGATCGCCGACGAAAACCTCAACACTCTGGTCGACTACCGTTACACCCGGCACTTCGATGCCGAGCGTGGCTCCAACGGCGGCAGCACCGACTGCACCGGTAAAAAAGGTGAAGAGCTGGTGTTGCGCGTTCCGGTCGGCACGACGGTAATCGACTCCGCGACTCAGGAAGTGATCGGCGACCTGACCAAGGCCGGCCAGAAGTTGTTGGTCGCTCACGGTGGCTGGCACGGTCTGGGTAACACCCGATTCAAATCCAGTACCAACCGCGCACCACGCCAGACTACCCCGGGCAAGCCAGGCGAGCAGCGTGACCTGAAACTGGAAATGAAAGTGCTGGCGGACGTCGGTCTGCTGGGCTTGCCGAATGCTGGCAAGAGTACCTTCATTCGTTCGGTATCGGCTGCCAAGCCGAAAGTCGCCGACTACCCGTTCACTACCTTGGTGCCGAACCTGGGCGTGGTCAGCGTCGATCGCTGGAAAAGCTTTGTGGTCGCCGACATCCCGGGTCTGATCGAAGGTGCTTCCGATGGTGCGGGCCTGGGGATTCGCTTCCTCAAGCACTTGTCGCGTACGCGTCTGCTGCTGCACCTCGTCGACATGGCGCCCCTGGATGACACCAGTGCGCCGGATGCCGCTGAAGTCATCGTCAACGAGCTGACCAAATTCAGCCCGTCCCTGGCTGAGCGTGATCGTTGGTTGATTCTGAACAAGTGCGACCAGATCCTCGACGAAGAGCACGATGCTCGCGTCAAGGAGATCGTTGATCGCCTGGAGTGGACCGGTCCGGTCTATGTGATCTCGGCCATCGCCAAGCAGAACACCGAGCGCCTGTGCCACGACATCATGCGTTACCTGGAGGATCGTGCTGATCGTCTGGCTAACGACCCAGCCTACAAGGAAGAGCTGGCGGATCTCGATCAGCGCATCGAAGACGAAGCCCGTGCTCAGTTGCAGGCGCTGGATGATCAGCGTGCCCTGCGCCGCAGCGGCGTGAAGTCGGTCCATGACATCGGCGACGATGATTGGGACGAAGAAGATGTGGATGACGAAGACGGTCCGGAAATCATTTACGTGCGTGACTGATTCGTTGCGATAAACTTAAGCGCCGCTCAATTGAGCGGCGTTTTAGTATCTGGAAATCGATTGTTGGTCACGAATAACCACGAATAATGTCACGGGCAGTGCTAGGTCGTGCTGCCCTCAAGCTAAGGTTGAAGATGATGCGGAGCAAGGTGACAGGTGCGCAGCGTTGGGTCGTCAAAATCGGCAGCGCTTTGCTGACGGCTGACGGCAAGGGCTTGGATCGCGCGGCAATGGGTGTCTGGGTTGATCAGATGGTGGCCTTGCATGAGGCAGGTGTTGAGCTGGTGCTGGTGTCCTCTGGGGCGGTGGCGGCTGGCATGAGCCGTTTGGGCTGGACCTCGCGACCCAGTGCGATGCACGAGCTTCAGGCCGCGGCTGCAATCGGTCAGATGGGGCTGGTGCAGGCATGGGAATCGAGCTTTGCCGAGCATGGCCGGCATACCGCGCAGATTCTCCTGACTCACGACGACCTGTCCGACCGCAAGCGCTACCTGAATGCCCGCAGTACCTTGCGTGCACTGGTCGAGCTGAAAGTGATTCCGGTGATCAATGAAAACGACACCGTGGTCACCGACGAAATCCGTTTCGGCGACAACGACACCCTTGCAGCGCTGGTGGCGAACCTTGTCGAAGCTGATTTGCTGGTGATCCTCACTGATCGCGATGGCATGTTCGACGCTGATCCGCGCAATAACCCGGATGCCCAGCTGATTTACGAAGCGCGCGCCGATGATCCCGCGCTCGATGCGGTGGCGGGTGGTACGGGTGGTGCGTTGGGTCGTGGTGGCATGCAGACCAAGTTGCGTGCGGCGCGTCTTGCTGCACGCTCCGGTGCTCATACCATAATCGTTGGTGGACGAATTGAGCGCGTGCTGGATCGCCTCAAGGCGGGTGAGCGCATCGGCACGCTGCTCTCGCCTGAGCGCGGCATGCTCGCGGCGCGCAAGCAGTGGCTGGCCGGGCATCTGCAAACCCGTGGCACCCTGGTGCTCGATGCGGGTGCGGTGACGGCGTTGTCCCAGGGCAATAAAAGCTTGCTGCCGGTTGGCGTCAAATTGGTCCAGGGCAGTTTCCGGCGCGGCGAAATGGTTGTGTGCGTAGCGCCGGACGGTCGTGAAATTGCCCGTGGCCTGGCCAACTACAGCGCGCTCGAGGCACAAAAAATCATCGGTCAGTCGTCTGATGCGATTGTCGGTCTGTTGGGTTACATGGCGGAGCCGGAACTGGTTCACCGCGATAACCTGATCCTGGTCTGAAGGAATACCTGAATGCGCGTGGCAAATGGATTGTTGGGATTGCTGTTGGCGATGCCGCTGTTGGTTTCGGCCGAAGAGATTGGTCAGGTGTCGACGGTGTTCAAATTCGTCGGGCCGAATGACCGGATTGTGGTCGAGGCTTTCGACGATCCGAAGGTTGAGGGTGTGACCTGCTACCTGTCACGCGCCAAGACCGGAGGTGTGAAGGGTGGGCTTGGCCTGGCCGAAGATCGTGCCGAGGCGTCTATCGCTTGTCGTCAGGTCGGGCCGATTACCTTCAAGGGCGAGCTCAAGGATGGTGATGAGGTGTTCAAGGAGCGTACCTCGCTGGTCTTCAAGACCATGCAGGTGGTGCGCTTCCTCGACAAGAAGCGCAATACGCTGGTGTACCTGGTGTACAGCGATCGCCTGATCGAGGGCAGCCCGCAGAATGCGGTGACGGCGATTCCGATTTTGCCGTGGGCTCACGCTCAGTAATCGGACGCAAATCGAACTGTAGGAGCGAGCTTGCTCGCGATAGCGGATATCCAGCCAGCACAAATGCTGAGCGTTAATCCGTCATCGCGAGCAAGCTCGCTCCTACAGTTTTTTGTGTGTCCGCCAAATCGCAGGCAATAAAAAACCGACCCTGAGGTCGGTTTTTTAATGAACGAGTCGCTTAGGCAGCAGCGGCAACGTTCAGGGCCTTAACGTGGCCATTCAAACGGCTCTTATGGCGAGCAGCCTTGTTCTTGTGGATGATGCCTTTATCGGCCATACGGTCGATAACTGGCACAGCCAGAACGTATGCAGCTTGAGCTTTTTCAGCGTCTTTTGCGTCGATGGCCTTAACTACATTCTTGATGTAGGTACGAACCATGGAACGCAGGCTGGCGTTGTGGCTGCGACGCTTCTCAGCCTGTTTTGCACGTTTTTTGGCGGAAGGTGAGTTGGCCACCGTCGAGCTCCTCGAAAGACTTTTTAGGAAATAGCAAACAAAATAGGCCGCGAATCATGCCGATGAGTTGAGGTCTTGTCAAGGGCGGTTGAGACGTTCCGCTAAGTGGTAGGTGACGCAAGCTTGGAGATTTCTTTCCAGCGTGCGACCTGTAAACTCGCGAGCTTTGGCTCTGTGCTGTTGCGGCGCGGAGTATCGCATAAGTGGGCGCTTTATTCGCCTGCTGTTTATCGACAGGCGCAAACTCTTTCAATGAATCTGCTCAAATCGTTGGCCGCCGTAAGCTCTATCACGATGCTTTCCCGGGTTCTGGGGTTTGTTCGTGACACCCTCATTGCGCGCACATTTGGCGCGGGAATGGCGACGGACGCCTTCTTTATCGCCTTCAAATTACCCAATCTTCTGCGGCGGATTTTTGCCGAGGGGGCGTTTTCCCAAGCTTTCGTGCCGATTCTTGCCGAATACAAGAGCCAGCAGGGTGAGGAGGCAACACGAACCTTCATCGCTTATGTCTCGGGCCTGTTGACGCTCGTACTGGCGCTGGTCACGGTGCTGGGCATGATCGCAGCGCCCTGGGTTATCTGGGTGACGGCACCGGGTTTCACTGATACCCCGGAAAAATTCGAGCTGACGACCAGCCTGCTGCGGGTCACGTTTCCCTACATTCTGCTGATTTCCCTTTCGTCACTGGCCGGTGCGATCCTCAATACCTGGAATCGTTTTTCGGTGCCGGCTTTCGTGCCGACGCTGCTGAATGTCAGCATGATCATCTTTGCGCTGTTTCTGACGCCGTATTTCGATCCTCCCGTGATGGCGCTCGGCTGGGCCGTATTGGTAGGGGGGGTGGCGCAGTTGCTCTATCAGCTGCCGCATCTGAAAAAGATCGGCATGCTGGTGCTGCCGCGCCTTAATCTGCGCGACAGTGGTGTCTGGCGAGTGATGAAGCAGATGTTGCCGGCGATTCTCGGCGTGTCGGTGAGCCAGATTTCGCTGATCATCAACACCATTTTTGCTTCGTTCCTGGTCGCCGGGTCCGTGTCGTGGATGTACTACGCCGACCGTTTGATGGAATTGCCATCCGGCGTACTGGGCGTGGCTTTGGGTACGATTCTGCTGCCGACGCTGGCCAAAACCTATGCCAGCAAGGATCGCCACGAGTACTCGCGCATCCTCGATTGGGGGCTTCGGCTGTGCTTTGTACTGGTGCTGCCATGTTCGCTGGCATTGGGGATTCTTGCGGAGCCGCTGACGGTTTCGCTGTTCCAGTACGGCCAGTTCAACGCGTTTGATGCGGCGATGACCCAGCGAGCCCTTGTTGCCTATTCCGTCGGATTGCTGGGGATTATTGTGATCAAGGTGCTTGCTCCCGGCTTTTATGCGCAACAAAACATCCGCACACCGGTAAAAATCGCAATTTTCACGCTGGTCGTCACACAGCTGTTCAACCTGATGCTGATCGGGCCATTGGCCCACGCCGGGCTGGCGCTGGCTATCAGTGCCGGTGCCTGCCTGAACGCGGGGCTGCTGTTCTACCAACTGCGCAAGCAGCAGATGTACCAGCCGCAACCGGGCTGGGCGAAGTTCGGCTTGAAGCTGGTGATCGCGGTCTCGGTGATGTCTGGCGTACTGTTGGCCGGGATGCATTTCATGCCGGCGTGGGGCGAAGGGCAGATGCTGGAGCGTTTCCTGCGCCTGGGTGCATTGGTGGCTGCTGGCGTAGTGACATATTTCGGCATGTTAGGGTTGATGGGCTTTCGTTTGCGCGACTTCAATCGAAAGGCGTTGGGCTAAGGTTAAGGTCTTGAAAAATACGGGCGAGCCGACAGTTTGGTCGGCTCGATTACTTTGGGTTACGGT
The DNA here is from genome assembly GCF_001269805.1 of Pseudomonas sp. P1.8. Taxonomy (NCBI): domain Bacteria; kingdom Pseudomonadati; phylum Pseudomonadota; class Gammaproteobacteria; order Pseudomonadales; family Pseudomonadaceae; genus Pseudomonas; species Pseudomonas sp. P1.8. The sequence goes on along the minus strand of NZ_LHVM01000022.1, from coordinate 71,774 downwards.
GTTGCCTGTCGTCGGGCGCCGGGTGTGGTTATAATCGACCACTTTATGAGCAAGAAGCGCGTTATGCAGCTGGTTCGAGGCCTCCACAATCTGCGCCCCCAGCATCGGGGCTGCGTCGCCACTATTGGCAACTTTGACGGTGTACACCGTGGCCACCAGGCTATCCTGGCGCGGCTGCGTGAGCGTGCGCTTGAATTGGGCGTGCCCAGTTGCGTGGTGATTTTCGAGCCGCAACCACGCGAGTTTTTTGCGCCGGAGACTGCGCCGGCTCGCCTGGCCCGCCTGCGGGATAAACTGCAGTTGCTGGCCGCCGAAGGTGTTGACCGCGTTTTGTGCCTGGCTTTCAACCAGCGCCTGAGCAAACTCAGCGCCAGTGAATTCGTCGATACCATCCTGGTTGATGGTCTTGGCGTACAGCACCTGGAAGTTGGTGACGACTTCCGATTCGGCTGTGACCGTGCAGGGGATTTCGATTTCCTGCTGCAGGCAGGCATGGTTCAGGGTTTTACCGTTGAAGCGGCGCAGACTGTCGAACTCGATGGCATCCGTGTCAGCAGCACACAGGTGCGTAACGCCCTGGCTGCCGCTGACTTCGCCCTGGCCGAACGCCTGCTGGGGCGTCCGTACCGGATCGCCGGGCGGGTGTTGCATGGTCAGAAACTGGCCCGGCAACTGGGAACGCCCACTGCCAACATTCAACTCAAGCGCCGTCGCGTGCCGTTCACCGGGGTTTACCTGGTCGACGTCGAGATCGACGGCAAGACCTGGCCCGGCGTCGCCAATATCGGCGTGCGGCCTACGGTCCAAGGTGATGGCAAAGCCCACCTGGAAGTGCATCTTTTAGATTTTGCCGGCGATCTGTATGACCGGCGTTTAACGGTGGTTTTCCACCACAAGCTGCGTGAAGAGCAGCGTTTCGCCTCTCTGGAGGCGCTGAAAACGGCGATCAGCGCGGATGTCGCCGCCGCCCGTGCACTAGCCGCACCTAGCGCCCATCGCTAATGAAGAGCCTTAAATGACCGACTATAAAGCCACGCTAAACCTTCCGGACACCGCCTTCCCAATGAAGGCCGGCCTGCCACAGCGCGAACCGCAGATTTTGCAGCGCTGGGACAGTATTGGCCTGTACGGAAAGTTGCGCGAGATTGGCAAGGATCGTCCAAAGTTCGTCCTGCACGACGGCCCTCCGTACGCCAACGGTACGATCCACATCGGTCACGCACTGAACAAGATTCTCAAGGACATGATCATCCGCTCGAAGACCCTGTCGGGTTTCGATGCACCTTATGTTCCAGGCTGGGACTGCCACGGTCTGCCGATCGAGCACAAAGTCGAAGTGACCCACGGCAAGAACCTGGGCGCCGACAAGACCCGCGAACTGTGCCGGGCCTACGCCACCGAGCAGATCGAAGGCCAGAAGTCCGAGTTCATCCGTCTGGGTGTGCTGGGTGACTTCTCCAACCCGTACAAAACCATGGATTTCAAGAACGAGGCCGGTGAAATCCGTGCCTTGGCCGAAATCGTCAAGGGTGGTTTCGTGTTCAAGGGCTTGAAGCCTGTGAACTGGTGCTTTGACTGCGGTTCGGCCCTGGCTGAAGCGGAAGTCGAGTACGAGAACAAGAAGTCCTCGACCATCGACGTGGCGTTCCCGATTGCCGATGAAGCCAAACTGGCTGCCGCTTTCGGTCTGCCGTCGCTGGCCAAGCCTGCTTCCATCGTGATCTGGACCACCACCCCGTGGACCATCCCGGCCAACCAGGCGTTGAACGTTCACCCGGAATTCAACTACGCACTGGTCGATGTCGGCGACAAACTGCTGGTGCTGGCCGAAGAACTGGTCGAGTCGTGCCTGGCGCGCTACTCGCTGGAAGGTTCGGTTGTTGCGACCACGACCGGTAAAGCACTGGAACTGATCAACTTCCGTCATCCGTTCTACGACCGTCTGTCGCCGGTTTACCTGGCCGACTACGTTGAATTGGGCGCTGGCACCGGTGTGGTTCACTCCGCACCGGCCTATGGCGTGGACGACTTCGTGACCTGCAAGAAGTACGGCATGGTCAACGACGACATCCTCAATCCGGTCCAGAGCAACGGCGTGTACGCGACCTCGCTGGAATTCTTCGGCGGCCAGTTCATCTGGAAGGCCAACCCGGCCATCGTCGACAAGCTGACCGAAGTCGGTGCGCTGCTGCACACCACCATCATCGAACACAGCTACATGCACTGCTGGCGCCACAAGACCCCGCTGATCTACCGCGCCACCGCGCAGTGGTTCATCGGCATGGACAAGCAGCCAGTGACTGGCGACACCCTGCGCCAGCGCTCGCTCAAAGCCATCGAAGAGACTCAGTTCGTTCCGGCCTGGGGACAGGCGCGTCTGCACTCGATGATCGCCAACCGTCCTGACTGGTGCATTTCCCGTCAGCGCAACTGGGGCGTGCCGATCCCGTTCTTCCTGAGCAAGGAAAGCGGCGAGCTGCACCCTCGTACCGTCGAGCTGATGGAAGAAGTCGCCAAGCGCGTTGAAGTCGAAGGCATCGAAGCCTGGTTCAAGCTGGACGCCGCCGAGCTGCTGGGCGACGAAGCGCCGCAGTACGACAAGATCAGCGACACCCTGGACGTCTGGTTCGATTCTGGTACCACGCATTGGCACGTCCTGCGCGGTTCTCACCCGATGGGCCACGAAACCGGGCCACGCGCCGACCTGTACCTGGAAGGTTCGGACCAACACCGTGGCTGGTTCCACTCGTCGCTGCTGACCGGTTGCGCCATCGACAATCACGCGCCATACCGCGAGCTGCTGACCCACGGCTTCACCGTCGACGAGTCCGGCCGCAAAATGTCCAAGTCTCTGGGCAACGTCATTGCACCGCAGAAAGTCAACGACACCCTGGGCGCCGACATCATGCGTCTGTGGGTTGCATCGACCGACTACTCGGGTGAAATGGCTGTTTCCGAGCAAATCCTGCAACGCAGTGCGGACGCCTACCGGCGTATCCGTAACACTGCGCGCTTCCTGCTGTCGAACCTGACCGGCTTCAATCCGGCCACCGACATCCTGCCTGCAGAAGAAATGCTCGCGCTGGACCGTTGGGCCGTGGACCGCACCCTGCTGCTGCAGCGCGAGCTGCAAGAGCACTACGGCGAATACCGTTTCTGGAACGTGTACTCGAAGATCCACAACTTCTGCGTGCAGGAGCTGGGTGGTTTCTACCTCGACATCATCAAGGACCGTCAGTACACCACCGGCGCCAACAGCAAGGCCCGCCGTTCGGCGCAAACCGCGCTGTTCCACATCTCCGAAGCGCTGGTTCGCTGGATCGCGCCGATCCTGGCCTTTACCGCCGACGAGCTGTGGCAATACCTGCCGGGCGAACGCAACGAATCGGTGATGCTCAACACCTGGTACGAAGGCCTGACCGAATTGCCGGAAGGCTTTGAACTGGGTCGTGCGTATTGGGACCGGATCATGGCCGTGAAGGTCGCGGTCAACAAGGAAATGGAAATCCAGCGCGCCGCGAAGGCTGTCGGTGGCAACCTGCAGGCCGAAGTGACGCTGTTCGCCGAAGACGCACTGAGTGCCGATCTGGCCAAGCTGAGCAACGAGCTGCGCTTTGTGCTGATCACTTCGACCGCCTCTGTCGCACCGTTCGTGCAAGCACCGGCCGATGCTGTGGTAACCGAAGTCGGCGGCTTGAAGCTGCAAATCGTCAAGTCGAGCCACGCCAAGTGCGCCCGTTGCTGGCACTGCCGTGAAGACGTCGGCGTGAACCCGGAGCATCCTGAAATCTGCGGCCGTTGCGTAGATAACATCAGCGGCGCTGGCGAGGTTCGTCACTATGCCTAATGCCATTGGCCGTTTCGGACGGCTGAGCTGGCTTTGGTTGAGCCTGCTGGTTCTGGTCATCGACCAGGCCAGCAAGTTCTACTTCGAAGGCAAGCTCGAGATGTATCAGCAAATCGTGGTGATTCCCGATTTGTTCAGCTGGACCCTGGCCTACAACACTGGCGCTGCGTTCAGCTTCCTGGCTGACAGCTCTGGCTGGCAGCGCTGGTTGTTTGCCCTGATCGCCATCGTGGTCAGTGCAGTACTGGTGGTCTGGCTCAAGCGTCTGGGACGCAACGAGACCTGGCTGGCCATTGCCCTGGCGCTGGTGCTGGGGGGCGCGCTAGGCAATTTGTATGACCGCATCGCCCTTGGCCATGTGATCGATTTCATTCTGGTGCATTGGCAGGATCGCTGGCGTTTCCCGGCGTTCAACGTTGCCGACAGCGCCATCACGGTTGGTGCGGTAATGCTGGCACTGGACATGTTCAAAAGTAAAAAGACCGGAGAAGCCGTAAATGACTGAACAGGTATTGGCTGAGCAACGCATCGGCCAGAACACGGAAGTCACCTTGCATTTCGCATTGCGCCTGGAGAACGGCGACACGGTGGACAGCACCTTCGACAAAGCCCCGGCGACCTTCAAGGTCGGTGACGGCAACCTGTTGCCAGGTTTCGAAGTGGCATTGTTCGGTTTCAAGGCCGGTGACAAGCGCACGCTGAACATCGAGCCGGAAAACGCTTTCGGCCAGCCGAACCCGCAAAACGTACAGATCATCCCGCGTTCGCAGTTCCAGGACATGGAGCTGTCGCCAGGTTTGCTGGTGATCTTCAACGATGCGGCCAATACTGAATTGCCGGGTGTGGTCAAAGAGTTCGATGACGCGCAAGTGACCATCGACTTCAACCACCCGCTGGCTGGCAAGACGCTGACCTTTGACGTGGAAATCATTTCCGTCAAAGCGCTGTAAACGTCTTTCTGTAGGAGCCGGCTTGCCGGCGAAGTGGCCTTGAAGCCTTGCGGTGAATCCAATGGCCTCATCGCTGGCAAGCCAGCTCCTACGGTGAGTTGTAACGATCTGAATTCTTGCGCGCAAGACACGAGGCACAGCATGCAAATCAAACTCGCCAATCCCCGTGGCTTCTGCGCCGGTGTGGACCGGGCGATCGAAATCGTCAACCGCGCCCTGGAAGTCTTCGGGCCACCGATCTATGTGCGCCACGAAGTGGTCCATAACAAGTTTGTCGTCGAAGACCTACGCTCCCGTGGTGCGATCTTTGTCGAAGAGCTGGATCAGGTGCCGGACGATGTCATCGTGATCTTCAGCGCCCATGGTGTTTCCCAGGCTGTGCGTACCGAAGCGGCTGGCCGTGGGCTGAAAGTATTCGACGCTACCTGCCCGCTGGTGACCAAAGTCCACATCGAAGTGGCGCGCTACAGCCGTGACGGCCGCGAGTGCATTCTCATCGGCCACGCCGGTCACCCGGAAGTCGAAGGCACCATGGGTCAGTACGACGCCAGCAATGGCGGCGCAATTTATCTGGTCGAAGACGAGAAAGATGTCGCCGCGTTGCAGGTGAACAACCCGGAAAAACTCGCCTTCGTGACCCAGACCACGCTGTCGATGGACGATACAAGTCGCGTTATCGACGCACTGCGTACGCGCTTCCCTGCTATCGGCGGACCGCGCAAGGATGACATTTGCTACGCCACGCAAAACCGTCAGGACGCGGTCAAGCAACTGGCCGATGAATGTGATGTGGTGTTGGTGGTCGGCAGTCCGAACAGCTCCAACTCCAATCGCCTACGCGAATTGGCAGAGCGCATGTCCACGCCTGCCTATCTGATCGACGGCGCCGAAGACCTGCAAAAGAGTTGGTTCGACGGTGTAGAGCGTATTGGTATCACCGCGGGCGCTTCTGCTCCGGAAGTGCTGGTGCGTGGCGTGATCCAGCAGTTGCAGGCCTGGGGCGCTACCGGTGCCGACGAGCTGGCTGGTCGCGAGGAGAACATCACGTTCTCTATGCCTAAAGAACTGCGTGTTCGCTCCTTGCCCTGAGTTTTTTCCTTTTTTCGCATAACGCCTGTTCAGGTTTTGCATTGCGCAGGCTTACACGACCGGTCCGTGCCAGCACCACTTGATGCTGGCTTACCGGTTTGCGAGCTGCACAAATGTGTAATGTCCCCCCAAACAGTGTCTCGCCCTGACCTCTGAACCGTATCGAGCTTTCGACCGTGCTGTTCCCCACAATCGATACGCGTGCACCGCTCTGGCGTTCGGCCAGCAGTGGATTGTCGTTGTCCATCTCTCCCTTGCCGCTGATATCCAGAATGATCCGCCAGCCTTGGCTCCAGTCGCCATTGATGCCGTGAATCACCACGGCCTGGTTGCGGACGATGGCTTCGCTCCGGGCGGTGCGAATACCACTGTAAAGAGCCTGGGCCGCTTGCTCTCTTTGGTTCGACTCGATCAGCGTTGCGAACGCCGGACTGACCAAATGCAGAACAATTCCTGCAATTGCCAGTCCCATGAGCAGTTCGATCAGGCTGAAGCCCTGTTGCCGCATGACGTCTCCCTCCGTGGCGTGATGTGGTTCGCGCAATCCTTGCGCGAGAAATCGTAACGCAATCGCACCACAGCGCTCGAACGTTGTGCGGCGTAAGAGCAGGTATAGCCGAAGGAAACAAAAGGCTGCGATGGATCATCCTACAAAAGGTTTCACGCTGATCGAGTTACTGGTCGCGATTGCGATCTTGCTGGTGCTGATGACCTTGGCCATGCCGGCATTTACCCGTTCGGTGCAATCGGCCAAGGCTGATACGGAAATCAGTGACCTGCAACGCGGTTTGAATATGGCCCGACTCGAAGCTATCGAACGTGGCATCACCACGCGGCTTCGCCCGACAGCAGACGACAACAAATGGACCGGGGAACTGGCGGTTTATGACGGTACTGGCAAATCAGCCAATGTATTGCGGGTTATTCCGGCGATGAGCAGTGGTGCAATCCTGACGCTAACCTCAGATGTCACTGCCATCGATTTCAACAATCTCGGCGGGTTGTCATCGCCGCCCACAACGGTGGTGATCAGCCATGTGCTGGGGGGCCAGAGCAGGATGCTAAATGTGTGTTTGAACGGACGAATTCTTTTGGGTGGAAGTTGCGGATGAGAGCAGGGAGCAAGTTTATACAGGAGGGCATGACGCTGATCGAGGTCCTGGTGGCGTTGTTGATTCTCGGCGTGGGGTTGTTGGGGGCTGCGGCGTTACAGCTCAATGCGCTGAAGTACACGGACAGTTCGCGAATGAGCAGCCAGGCGAGTTTTATCGCCTATGACATGATGGACCGCATTCGCGCTAACGCTAATGCCGATTACACCGTTACGCCCACCGGCTCGGGCAACCTGAATAATGCCCGGGATCAGGATCTTTACGACTTCACCAGCAACATCCTCGATTTTGGCGGTCCTACCGCCACTGGCAACATCTCCGTCAATCAGCGCGTATACACGATCACCCTGGAATGGGATGACTCGCGAGCGGCCAGCAGGGCTGATTCGCGACGCAGCTTTGTGCTGACCAGTCGTGCAACCGTCGATCCGCAATCAACACGATGAGCCACACCAGTAAAGGTTTTGGCCTGATCGAGTTGCTGATCGCCCTGGCACTGAGCCTGGTTGTGGTGCTTGGCGTGGTACAGGTGTTCATCGCTTCCAAAAATACCTTTGTCAGCCAGAACGTCTCGGCCACCCTGCAAGAAGATGCGCGTTTCGTGCTGAGCAAAATGATTCAGGAAATCCGCATGGTCGGCATGTTCGGCTGCCTGGGGACGATTACCGACTCAAGTAAAAAAAAGGACTTCAAGGCAAACCAGATGACACCGGTCCGTTGGGATAACGCCGCCCGCAAGTTGACCCTGGTGACGGCAGATGTCGGCAGTAATGGAGGCGCACCCACCTGGACAGTGATTTCCGATTGTCGCAACAGCGCAACGGCGTATAGCGATGCGCAGACTGCGGCGCCCGGGCAGTTGGCATTTCCGATTCGACGGGTGATTTACGGCGTCAGCAATAACGAGTTGACGATGGGGAGTGGAGAGGGCCCGCAACAAGTGCTGGTAGATAATGTCGGTGCGTTCGATGTGAGCTTCGGTCTCGCCAGGTCCGCCACTGACATTGGCGTTTCCAGTTACAGCAGCAACCCGTCGGACCCGGCGCGAATCCGCAGCGTTCGTTTGACGCTGACGCTTCATGACCCCGGCAACAGGGTCCGTGATCAAACCTTCCATGTGGTTGCCGCCTTGCGCAATCGCTTGTTGTGAGGGAGTGTCAATGAGTTGCCAATCCGAGCGCGGCATGGCGCTGCTGATTAGTCTGGTGTTTTTGCTGTTGCTGACGCTGATCGGCATTTCGTCAATGCAGAGCGCTACGCTGCAGGAAAAAATGGCCGGTAGTGTGGCATTGCGTAATCAATCTTTTCAGGGTGCTGAAGCGGTGCTCAGGGTTGGCGAAAGCGCAGTGCAGCAAAAAAACTATTCACTGCATGTTTGCAGCAGTACTCGCCAATGCACGCCGCCGACCGAGTCGTCGACCATTACCGCTGCAGGGTTCAACTCCACGTCGGGGGTGACCTGGATTGCATCCGGCAATGGCTTTTATGGTGTGCAAAATTTAGGACCTGTCCGGGATGCCGTGAATGTGCCGATCAACACGCCAGCGACTCTATATCGGGTAACAGCAGTAGGTATCACCGGACATTCTCGCAGCGTGGTGGAGAGCATCTATGCGAAGTACTGAACTGCGTGCCGGGCTTTGGCCGCGAGTGTGCGGTGTTGTTTTGGGGGTGTGTCTTACAGTTCCCGCCTGGTCGTTTACGCTGCCGAACACGCCAGCCCTGAATCGGGAGCGGTGTTTGGCTGCGGGTAATTGGTACGGTTTTTATCATGTCAGCGTAGGGTTGCGGCCAATCTGCCTGAACCTGCCCGAGGCGTTCAGCGGTAAGATGCTCGACAGCAACGACGATGGCGTGATCGATAATCCCGATGCGATTTCCAGCGGCGTGATCTTTGTCGGAGAAGACGCGACTGCCATCGACAATGACGCGACCGGGATCGGCAGTGATTCCAGTGGCGACAACACCCTAGGGGTGGAAAAATCCGGCGGCGTCAGCCGTCGCATCATGTGGCGACAAATACAGTAAGTGAGCGTTGAGGTATGCAGAGATTCAACCGTGGATTTACCCTGATCGAAATCATGATCGTGATCGCGATCATCGGTATTGTCATGACCATTGCAGCACCGAGCTTTACCGAATATCTGCAGAAAGGCCGACGTGCCGAAGTGGCCGGGCTGCTATCTGAACAGGCGCAGATCCTTGAGCGCTTCTATTCGCAGAAAAATGCCTACACCGGTGCTGCCGGTCTGAGCGGCGGTAATGACTACTACACGATCACAGCTACCCTGACTGACCAGACCTTCCTGCTGACGGCAGTGCGCAAGGCTGACACCAGCATGGCCACAGACAAGTGTGGTGATTTCACGATCACCAACACCGGGGTGCGCAGCATGGTCAACGCCGCCTCCGGCCTGACCAGCAAGGATTGCTGGGGTCGTTGAGTTCCTTTTTCGGGCGCTTTTTTTTGCCCTCTGTCTAATGAATGGTTGGATCAGAACATGACCAGGCAACAGCAAGTGGTGATTGTCGGCGGCGGGGTGATTGGTTTGCTGACGGCCTTCAATCTGGCATCCGAAGGACAGAATATTGTGCTGCTGGATCGTTCGAGCGTCGGCCAGGAATCTTCATGGGCCGGCGGCGGGATCGTTTCGCCGCTTTACCCGTGGCGCTACAGTCCGGCAGTCACAGCGCTGGCTCATTGGTCGCAGGATTTTTATCCACAGCTGGGCGCGCAATTGTTTGCAGCGACGGGCGTCGATCCTGAAGTGCATACCACCGGGCTGTACTGGCTGGATCTGGATGACGAGGCTGAAGCGCTGGCATGGGCTGTCCGGGAAAATCGTCCTTTGAGTGCTGTGGATATCTCGGCGGCTCACGACGCGGTGCCGGTGTTGGGTGGTGGTTTTTCCCGGGCGATCTACATGGCCGACGTGGCCAATGTGCGTAATCCACGCCTTGTGAAGTCGCTGAAGGCTGCATTGCAGGCGCTGCCAAACGTGACAATTCATGAGCAGTGTGAAGTCAGCGGTTTTGTTCGTGACGGCGATAAAGTGCTTGGCGTGCAAACTGCCATGGGGGCGATCCATGGGGATCAAGTGGTCCTGACTGCGGGTGCCTGGAGCGGTGATTTGCTCAAGAACCTGGGTCTGCAATTGCCTGTCGAACCGGTAAAAGGGCAGATGATTCTCTACAAGTGCGCGGCTGACTTCTTGCCGAGCATGGTCCTGGCCAAGGGACGTTATGCAATTCCCCGGCGCGATGGACATATCCTGATTGGCAGCACGCTGGAGCATGAAGGCTATGACAAGACGCCCACCGGGCCGGCACTGGAAAGTCTGAAAGCGTCGGCGGTGGAATTGATTCTGGCACTGGCCGACGCCGAAGTGGTTGGGCATTGGGCTGGTCTACGCCCAGGTTCACCTGAGGGCATTCCCTACATCGGTCGCGTGCCGGGATTTGACGGGCTGTGGCTCAACTGTGGGCACTACCGTAACGGGTTGGTGCTGGCGCCAGCCTCGTGCCAGTTGTTTGCTGATGTGATGCTGGGCCGGGTGCCGATTATCGATCCTGCGCCGTATGCGCCGAGCGGTCGGATCTGAAGTAAAGTCAAAAGATCGCAGCCTTGGGCAGCTCCTGCATAGGAATGTGTTTTCCATGTAGGAGCTGTCGAAGGCTGTGATCTTTAATGCTTAATCCAGCCCCAGTTTCTTCAGTCGGTAACGCATCGACCTGAATGAAAGGTTCAGCCGCTGAGCCGCCGCCGTGCGGTTCCAGCGGGTTTGCTCCAATGCCTGAAGCAGTAACTGGCGTTCGACGTTTTCCAGGTAGGCTTCCAGATTGTGGATCTGAGTCAGGTCTGGCAGGCCATCTCCAACAGCGCAATTGCCTTCGGCCAGGCGCAGGTCGCCGGCTTCGATCTGCTTGTTTTCGCATAGCGTATGCGCTCGCTCGAGCATGTTTTCCAGTTCCCGGACATTGCCGGGGAAACGGTAGCTTTTGAGCACGTCGAGGGCTTGCGGATGGAGTTTTACCTCCGCTTGACCGGTGTTGGCGGCGAGGCGTTTCAGCATGTGGCTGGACAGTGCTTCGATGTCATCGCGTCGTTCGCGCAAAGGGGGGACTGGCAGCTCTATGACGTTCAAGCGGTAATACAGATCCTGTCGAAAGCGCTCGGCAGCAACTTCCGCATTCAAGTCCTTGTGCGTAGCGCAAAGGATGCGCACGTCAACTACCGTTTCCTGCTGCCCACCGACACTGCGCACGGCTTTTTCCTGAATGGCACGTAACAGTTTCACCTGCATCGCCAGCGGCAAATCAGCCACTTCGTCAAGGAAAAGAGTGCCGCCCTGGGCCGCCTGGAACAGGCCGGGTTTATCTTCCATGGCGCCGCTGAAGCTGCCTTTGCGATGGCCAAAAAACTCGCTTTCCATCAGCTCCGACGGGATCGCTCCGCAATTGATCGGGACGAACGGTTGGCCGCCGCGGGGGCCTTGGTCATGGATCAGGCGCGCGACTAATTCTTTGCCGCTACCGGATTCACCGCTGATGTAAACCGGTGCCTGACTACGGGCCAGTTTAGTGATGTGCTTGCGCAGAGTGCGCATGGGCAACGAATTACCGAGCAGGCGTCGGTCAATGGCGACGCCGGCAAGGGGAAGCAGCAGGGCACTGGTGACCAGTTCACGCAGGCGTGTGAGGTCCACCGGTTTGGTCAGGAAGTCGAAGGCCCCGGCCTTGAGTGCGCTGATCGCGGTGTCCAGGCTGCCATAGGCAGTGATCATTGCCACCGGCACCTGTGGATAAAATTGTTGGATGTGCTGCACGAGCTCAAGGCCGGTACCGTCCGGCAAGCGCATGTCGGTCAGGCACAAATCGAAGGTTTCGCGCTTCAGCAGAGCCAGAGCCTCGGCGACATTGCGGGCGCTGAACGTATCGAGTTTCATTCGTCCCAGAGTAATTTCCAGGAGTTCGCGAATGTCCGGCTCGTCGTCGACGACCAATACTTTTTTCCGTGTGCCGGTATTCAAATTTGTTTCCGTTCGTGAGCAAAGATGATGCGAAAGCAGCCGCCCTCTTGGCGTGCCTTGAAGTCCAGGCCGGCCTGATTGCTTTCGCACAGCTCACGGGACAGATAAAGCCCCAGGCCTGTGCCTTGTGGGCTGGAAGTGAAGAAAGGTTCGAACAGATGCGTTTGAAGCTCCGGCGCTACGCCGGGGCCGTTGTCGAGGATATCGAGGGTTGGCAGTTGGGTGTCGCGGTCGATGAACAGATCAAGCCAGACTTTCGCGTTTTCCTGGTCACGGGTGTTATGGCGCCACGCATTGTTTAACAAATTACCGAGAATCTGGTTCAACTGATTCGGGTCCATCAGGGTTTTGAAATTGCCGGCACCGATGTTCAAGTGAATCTTCTGGTTTTGGGCTATTTCTTCGCGGGCATCGGCCACGAATTGTTCCAGCCATGGCTTCAAGTCGAGCCGTTGCGGCACAGTTTTTTCGCGGCGAGACAGTTGCAGGACGTTTTCGATGACTCGATTCATGCGTTGGGAGTGATCTTGAATAATCTGCGTCAGACGTCGATCGGCAGCGTTCAGTTCCTCTGATTCACGTAACAGTTGTGCAGCATGACTGATGGCACCCAGCGGATTGCGGATTTCATGGGAGATGCTCGCGGTCAGGCGACCCAACCCTGCGAGTTTCAGTTGCTGAGCCTGTTGCGCGATGTGGGCAAGGTCTTCGAGAAAGACCAGTGTCTGGTGTTGTGGGCTCTGGTCCAGTGCAATGAAGCTAGGTTGCAATTCCAGGCCGTTACTTTCGATCTTAAGGCTCTGGGGGCGGCGAACCGGATTGTCGAGCCAGCGTTGCAAACGCTCGACCAAGGCAGGAGCGCAGTCGTCGATTCGGCGGCTTTGGATGAGGGCACAACCGAGCAAGGTCAGGGCGCTGTGATTGGCCAGTTGCACGTATCGCTGTTCATCAAGCACGAGAATGCCGGTGCGCATGCGTTGCAGGATCAGGGCGTTGAGGGTTTCGAGGCCAGCCACTTCGCTGGCCCGCTGTTCGGCCAGGCTTTCGCTGACTTCGACGCGCCGGGTCAGGCCTTGCACCAACAGTGCTGCTACAAAGCACAGGGTGCCGAGCGTGCCCGCTTGCAGGTAATCATTGGCGCTGGCCGCATGGGTGAGGCTCAGGAGAAAGCTGAAGCCGACGATACCAAGCGCACCGACAGCTGCAATCAATAGGCCGATGCGCCTTCGCAACAGGGTATTGCTGATGGCCACCGATACGACCAGAAGATTGCCGATGGCGCTGGCCACACCACCGGCGGCGTAGAACAGGCCGCTCAGCAACAGGACGTCGACCAGCGCCAGACTGAACAATTGCCCGTGCCGGCGCGTGTTTCCAGGAAGCGCCACCAGCAAAATATTCAGGACCAGATACAGCCAACTGCCACGGCGCAATAAAGCATCGTTGGCAGATGTCAGCAGCGGGGTATCAATGTTACTGGAGACCAGCACCAGGGTAATGCCGATGGTCAAGCGGTAGAGATGATAGAGGCGCAGCAGGCGGCGGGCCTGTTTGCCGCCGGGACTGATTCTCTCAGCGGTCACTGGAGCCTGGGCCTTGCTCGAGATGAGCCTGGCTGCAATACCATTGTTGTTCCAGGTTCAAAGCGCGGTCGCGGGGCAGGTGGACGCCGCAATGGGCGCAACGGACCATGGGCGCGGCTTCTCGCTCGCCAGGAGATTTGGGGGCAGAGGACTGACCCTTGAACTTGCGCCAGAACCATACTGCAGCGGCAATCAGGGCAATCCAGAACAATAGACGAAGCATGGTGAGCTGCTTTATGGCGGATGAACCGCCAGTTTAGCCAAGGACCTGACAGGCGCACAGCCTAATAAAACGCTGACATAAAAAAGGGAGACTCGAAAGTCTCCCTTTTTGTACACCCGAGGTGTCAGTCGAACACACCGAAGGTCATGTAGCTGAACCACGAACGGTCGTCGTTGTTGCCTTCAGCTTCGTGATTTTCTTCCTCTATCACATCGCCTTCTGCGTCTTTTGGCTTGAGCTCGTTAGGAATCGCGTCCTTGGCTTCCTGGAACTGCTTCTGCACATCCTGGTTGGCACGGGTTTCACCCGGTGGCAGTGGTGGACGCGACTCGATGAGACCCAGGGTTGCCTTGCTCAGCCACGAACGGTTGTCGGCTTCCGCCATCGACGGTACGAACTGGCCGTCTACCAGACTTGGATGGTTCGGGTAGTTGAGTTTCAGGGTTTCCAGGCTGGTGGTCGCCAGCTCATCCAGATGCAGGCGCTGGTAAGCCTCGGTCATCACCGCCAGGCCGTCACCGACAGAAGGGGTTTCCTGAAAGTTTTCCACGACATAACGGCCACGATTCGCAGCGGCAACGTAGGCCTGGCGAGTCAAGTAGTAGTTGGCAACGTGAATTTCGTAGGCCGCCAGCAGATTGCGCAGGTAAATCATGCGCTGCTTGGCGTCAGGCGAGTAACGGCTGTTGGGAAAGCGGCTGGTCAGTTGGGCGAACTCGTTGTACGAGTCACGCGCGGCACCTGGGTCACGCTTGGTCATGTCCAGCGGCAGGAAGCGCGACAGCAGGCCAACGTCCTGATCGAAAGATGTCAGGCCCTTGAGGTAGTACGCGTAATCCACGTTCGGATGCTGTGGGTGCAAGCGAATGAAGCGCTCTGCGGCAGACTTGGCTGCCTCTGGCTCGGTGTTCTTGTAGTTGGCGTAGATGAGCTCAAGTTGCGCCTGGTCGGCATAGCGACCGAACGGATAACGCGATTCCAGAGCCTTCAGCTTGGTGGTGGCGCTGGAGTAGTTGTTGTTGTCCAGGTCGTTTTGAGCCTGTTGGTACAACTCGACTTCACTCAGGTTTTCGTCTACGACTTCCTTCGATGAGCAAGCAGCGGTCAATGCGAGGATGGCGATCAGCAGCAGGTGTTTCACTTGCATGGCGGCTTGCGTCCCTATGACGGCCGCTGTCTTGGGCGTGGCCGTCCTGTTATGATGAGCGCCCCGTTGAATAGCCTCGGGGCAAAAGACGCCGTATTTAACCACAAGCGCGCAGCCGAAACCAAAAGCTGTGCCGACGCCTAGTCTGAGCATGTCCGATAAAATTGAACTTCGCGCAGAGGTGCCGTCCGAATTGGGCGGCCAACGCCTCGATCAAGTCGCCGCACAATTATTCGCTGAGCACTCGCGCTCGCGCCTTTCCGCCTGGATCAAAGACGGCCGCCTGACTGTGGATGGGGCGGTTATCCGCCCGCGAGACATCGTCCATGGTGGCGCCATCCTTGAGTTGACTGCCGAGCAGGAAGCTCAGGGCGAGTGGGTCGCTCAAGACATTGCCCTGGACATCGTCTATGAAGACGACGACATCCTGGTGATCAACAAGCCTGCGGGCCTGGTGGTGCACCCGGCTGCCGGTCATGCCGACGGCACCTTGCTCAATGCCTTGCTGCACCACGTGCCGGACATCGTCAACGTGCCCCGCGCCGGTATCGTGCACCGTCTGGACAAGGACACCACCGGTCTGATGGTGGTGGCCAAGACCATTCAAGCGCAGACGCAGCTGGTTACACAGTTGCAGAGCCGCAGCGTCAGCCGCATCTATGAATGCATCGTGATCGGTGTGGTGACAGCGGGCGGCAAGATCAACGCGCCGATCGGTCGTCACGGCCAGCAACGCCAGCGCATGGCCGTAATGGAAGGTGGCAAGCAAGCCGTCAGCCATTACCGCGTGCTCGAGCGCTTCCGCTCCCACACTCATGTGCGGGTGAAGCTGGAAACCGGCCGTACGCACCAGATTCGCGTACACATGGCGCACATCAACTACCCGTTGGTCGGAGATCCTGCCTACGGCGGTCGTTTCCGTATCCCGCCGGCAGCCAACCCGACCATGGTCGAGTCGTTGAAAAACTTCCCGCGTCAGGCGCTGCATGCGCGTTTCCTGGAGCTGGATCATCCGACCACCGGTAAGCGCATGAGCTGGGAGTCGCCGTTGCCGGAAGACTTCGTCTGGCTGTTGACCCTGCTCAAGCAAGACCGCGAGGCGTTCATCGGATGAGTGACTGGCTGATTCCTGACTGGCCCACGCCGGCCGGGGTCAAAGCCTGTGTCACCACCCGTGCGGGCGGCGTCAGTCTGGCGCCGTTCGACAGCCTCAACCTCGGCGATCATGTCGACGACAGCCCTGAAGCCGTCGCCGAGAATCGCCGTCGTCTGACCGAGCATTTCTCCGTTCAACCGGCCTGGTTGCAGCAGGTCCACGGCATTGTCGTGGCCCATGCTGATCCGGGTCGGGTGGATACGGCTGATGCCAGCTGGACATCAACACCGGGGATCGCCTGCGCGGCGATGACGGCCGATTGCCTGCCTGCGCTGTTTTGCGACCGCGCCGGCACTCGTGTAGCGGCGGCCCATGCCGGTTGGCGCGGGTTGGCGGCGGGCGTGCTGGAAGCCACCCTCGACAGTCTGGCGGTGCCACCAGCAGAAGTATTGGTCTGGCTCGGTCCAGCCATCGGCCCACAAGCCTTTGAAGTCGGCCCGGAAGTGCGTGAAACCTTCGTGCACCAGTTGCCGCAAGCGGCTGAAGCCTTTGTGCCGAGCCAAAACCCCGGCAAGTTCATGGCCGACATCTATCTGCTTGCACGTCTGCGTCTGGCAGCTCGCGGCGTCACCGCTGTCTACGGTGGCGGTTTCTGCACCGTGACCGACCCACGATTCTTTTCCTATCGCCGTGCCCCTCGCACCGGTCGGTTCGCCTCCCTGATCTGGCTCGCCCGCTAAGCTTGTCTGATCTGCATCAATGTCTTGACGCTTGAAACTCCCAGAATCGACCGCATCTATTGTGGTATCTGGCAGGTTTCTTCATTCAGGACGTTTTATAGGTCCGACCTGCTCAAAAGGAAGGTGACTTATGCGTATAGACCGTTTAACCAGCAAATTGCAGTTAGCGTTGTCCGATGCTCAATCCCTGGCAGTCGGGCTCGATCATCCGGCCATCGAGCCGGCGCACTTGATGCAAGCCTTGCTCGAACAGCAGGGCGGTTCGATCAAGCCGCTGCTGATGCAGGTGGGCTTCGACGTCAACAGTTTGCGTAAAGAGCTGACGAAAGAGCTCGACCAGCTACCGAAAATCCAGAACCCGACCGGTGACGTGAACATGTCGCAGGATCTGGCGCGTCTGCTCAATCAGGCCGACCGTCTGGCCCAGCAGAAAGGCGACCAGTTCATCTCCAGTGAGCTGGTGCTGCTGGCCGCCATGGACGAGAACAGTAAGCTCGGCAAGCTGTTGCTCGGCCAGGGGGTGAGCAAGAAAGCCCTGGAAAATGCGATCAATAACCTGCGTGGTGGTGAGGCCGTCAACGACCCAAACCACGAAGAATCGCGTCAGGCGCTGGACAAGTACACCGTCGACCTGACCAAGCGCGCCGAGGACGGCAAGCTTGACCCGGTGATCGGCCGCGACGATGAAATTCGCCGCACGATTCAGGTGCTGCAACGCCGTACCAAGAACAACCCCGTGCTGATCGGTGAGCCTGGCGTGGGTAAAACCGCCATTGCCGAAGGTCTGGCCCAGCGCATCATCAACGGCGAAGTGCCGGATGGCCTGAAGGGCAAGCGCCTGCTGTCCCTGGATATGGGGGCGTTGATTGCCGGTGCCAAATATCGCGGTGAGTTCGAAGAGCGGCTGAAGTCCCTGCTTAATGAACTGTCGAAGCAGGAAGGGCAGATCATCCTGTTCATCGACGAACTGCACACCATGGTCGGTGCCGGTAAGGGCGAAGGTTCGATGGACGCAGGCAACATGCTCAAGCCAGCCCTGGCGCGCGGTGAGCTGCATTGCGTCGGTGCGACCACGCTCAACGAGTACCGCCAATATATAGAGAAGGATGCGGCCCTTGAGCGACGCTTCCAGAAGGTTCTGGTGGACGAGCCGAGCGAGGAAGACACCATTGCGATCCTGCGTGGCCTGAAAGAGCGCTATGAGGTTCACCACAAGGTGGCGATCACCGACGGTGCGATCATCGCTGCGGCCAAGCTCAGCCATCGCTATATCACCGACCGGCAGTTGCCGGACAAGGCCATCGACCTGATCGACGAGGCCGCCAGCCGCATCCGCATGGAGATCGACTCCAAGCCCGAAGTGCTGGACCGTCTGGAGCGTCGCCTGATTCAGCTGAAGGTGGAATCCCAGGCGCTGAAGAAAGAAAGCGACGATGCCGCGAAGAAGCGTCTGGAAAAGCTGCAGGAAGAAATCGCTCGGCTTGAGCGTGAGTACTCGGATCTGGAAGAAATCTGGAACTCGGAGAAAGCCGAGGTGCAGGGTTCTGCGCAGATTCAGCAGAAAATTGAACAGTCCCGGCAGGAACTGGAAGCCGCTCGTCGTAAAGGCGACCTGAACCGCATGGCCGAATTGCAGTACGGGGTGATCCCGGATCTGGAGCGCAGCCTGCAAATGGTTGACCAGCATGGCAAACCTGAAAACCAGTTGCTGCGCAGTAAAGTGACAGAGGAAGAGATCGCCGAAGTCGTTTCGAAATGGACGGGTATCCCGGTATCGAAAATGCTCGAAGGCGAGCGCGACAAACTGATGAAGATGGAAAGCCTGTTGCACCAGCGTGTGATCGGCCAGGACGAAGCGGTGGTCGCGGTTTCCAACGCGGTGCGGCGTTCCCGTGCCGGGTTGTCCGACCCGAATCGGCCAAGCGGCTCGTTCATGTTCCTCGGCCCGACCGGTGTCGGTAAAACCGAGCTGTGCAAGGCGTTGGCCGAATTTCTCTTCGATACGGAAGAGGCGATGGTGCGGATCGACATGTCCGAGTTCATGGAGAAACATTCCGTGGCTCGCCTGATCGGTGCGCCACCAGGGTATGTCGGTTACGAAGAAGGCGGTTATCTGACCGAGGCAGTGCGTCGCAAGCCTTACTCGGTGATCCTGATGGACGAGGTCGAGAAGGCGCATCCGGATGTGTTCAACATCCTGCTGCAAGTGCTTGAAGACGGTCGCTTGACCGACAGCCATGGCCGCACGGTGGATTTCAAGAACACCGTGATTGTCATGACCTCCAACCTGGGCTCGGTACAGATCCAGGAACTGGTCGGTGATCGTGAGGCGCAACGTGCGGCGGTGATGGATGCGATCTCCAGCCATTTCCGGCCGGAGTTCATCAACCGTGTCGACGAAGTGGTGATCTTCGAGCCTTTGGCGCGGGATCAGATCGCCGGCATTACCGAGATCCAGTTGGGTCGTCTGCGCAGCCGCCTGACCGAACGGGAGCTGAAGCTTGATCTCAGTCCCGAGGCGATGGATAAGCTGATCGCGGTGGGTTACGACCCGGTATACGGCGCACGGCCGCTCAAACGAGCGATCCAGCGCTGGATCGAGAACCCGCTGGCACAGTTGATTCTGTCGGGGCGGTTCATGCCGGGCGACACTGCGCACGGGGTCGTGGAAAACGACGAAATCGTATTCGCCTGATCCATAACCGCAACAAAATTGAAAAGGTCCCGCATTGCGGGACCTTTTTTTCGTTAGGCTGTTGAACTCAAAGGAAAAGGCTTGTAAAGTGCGCCCCGCAGTAAGTCACCCGCCAGGGTTTCCGCTCCCCAAGCAGGAATCCAAAATAAGTTGCAAATCATTAACTTGAAAGCAATTTAGGGGGTTGACAGAGGTTCTGAAGATTGTAGAATAGCGCGCCTCAGACACACGAACGCAGCGATGCAAACGGGTCGAAGAGAACGCAGTAAAGCTTCAAAGTTGTAAATTGAAATATGTAGTTCCGTGATAGCTCAGTCGGTAGAGCAAATGACTGTTAATCATTGGGTCCCAGGTTCGAGTCCTGGTCACGGAGCCAATTTCAAACCGGGGTATAGCGCAGTCCGGTAGCGCGCCTGCTTTGGGAGCAGGATGTCAGGAGTTCGAATCCCCTTACCCCGACCATTTTTGGGTCGTTAGCTCAGTTGGTAGAGCAGTTGGCTTTTAACCAATTGGTCGTAGGTTCGAATCCCACACGACCCACCATTTTTGAAACCAGTTAACGCTGGGATCGAATCTTAAGATCAGAGGCCAAAAGCGCTGATCGAAGAAGGCGACTTTTGTAAGGTCGCCTTTTTTTTACCGGGGTATAGCGCAGTCCGGTAGCGCGCCTGCTTTGGGAGCAGGATGTCAGGAGTTCGAATCCCCTTACCCCGACCATATTAAAAATCCTCGTATCGAAAGATACGGGGATTTTTTTTGTTCCGGTTTTTTGTGGAGCCCATGAGAAGCTTCGCTGGCAAGCCAGCTCCTACAAGATCGATGCGGTCCTGTAGGAGCTGGCTTGCCAGCGAAGAGGCCCTCGGATCTTAGTGCAGCTTCAAGCGCGGCTCGGTACCTCGCCCGATTTTGCTGCCCAGCATCAGCATTGCCGTGCGAAACGGTCCGTACAGCGCCATTTGGTGCATGCGGTACAGCGACACATAGAACATCCGCGCCAGCCAGCCTTCGAGCATCACGCTGCCGGTAAGGTTGCCCATCAAGTTACCCACAGCCGAAAAACGCGACAGTGAGATCAGTGAGCCGTAGTCGGTGTACTTGTACTCCGGCAGTGCCTTGCCTTCGATGCGCAGTTTCAGCGATTTGGCCAGCAACGAAGCCTGTTGGTGAGCGGCCTGGGCTCGTGGGGGCACGTTACGATCACTGCCCGGTTGTGGGCAGGCTGCACAGTCACCGAAAGCGAAGATGTTCTCGTCGCGGGTGGTTTGCAGGGTCGGCAGCACTTGCAGTTGATTGATGCGGTTGGTTTCCAGGCCGTCGATGTCCTTGAGGAAACCCGGTGCACGAATCCCCGCAGCCCAGACTTTCAGACTCGCCTTGATCTCGTTGCCGTCGGCAGTGATCAGGCTGTCGGCGGTGACTTCACTGACCGCCGCATTGGTCATGACGTTGACCCCGAGCTTCTCCAGGGTTTTATGCACAGGTCCACCAATCCGTTCCGGCAGCGCGGGTAATACCCGTGGGCCGGCTTCGATCAAGGTGATGTGCATGTTTTCCGGTTTGATTCGGTCCAGACCGTAAGCCGCCAATTCATGAGCGGCGTTGTGCAGCTCGGCGGCCAGCTCGACGCCGGTGGCACCCGCACCGACGATGGCCACGCTGATCTGCTCGACGGTGTCGGTCTGCCCGGCATGCGCTCGCAGGTAGTGGTTGAGCAGTTGCTGGTGAAAGCGCTCGGCCTGTTTTCGGGTATCGAGGAACAGGCAATGCTGTGCCGCGCCCTGGGTGCCGAAATCGTTGGTGGTGCTGCCGACGGAAATCACCAGCGAGTCATAAGGCACTTCGCGTGCAGGTACCAATTCCAGGCCGGCTTCGTCATATGTGGCGGCGAGCTGGATTTTCTTGCTCGCACGATCTAGCCCGCTCATGCGCCCCAGCTGGAACTCGAAGTGGTTCCATTTCGCCTGGGCAACATAGTTGAGTTCGTCTTCGGAGGAGTTCAGGGAACCGGCCGCCACTTCGTGCAACAACGGTTTCCAGATGTGGGTCAGGTTCGCGTCGACCAGCATCACGCTGGCTGTGCCGCGCTTGCCCAGAGTCTTACCCAGACGGGTAGCCAACTCCAGACCGCCGGCGCCGCCGCCGACAATAACAATACGATGGGACATGGGGATAACTCGCAAGGCTAAAAGAAATCTTTTTCGTTACCCAAGCGAGCATGAGGGTCTGTTGACGTTTGATGACGACCGCCACGTGGGCGTCCGTCCCTTCGGGTTGCGCTCCAACGAGCGCGAGGCTGCGTTGCGGGATTTGCCAAGGGAACAACCATTGGCGGCATCCCGCGCCTTGCCTCGCACTCGTTGGAACGCAACGCAGTTCGTCATTAAACGTCAACAGACCCTCGGCAGCTCATAGCGTTAGGTAACTGATAAATCGGCTCAACAGGCCCAGACCAATGGTCACTGCCAGGACCAGTACAAGGAGCATCCACGGCCGAAAAGGCCGGCGCTCGACTTGGTGCTGAGACAACTGCAGGTACTCTTCGACATGCTTTTGGTCGTCGGGGTTCAGGCGGCTGGTCATATTTGGGCCTCGTCAGTAGACGTTGCTAAATCTGTAGAAGCTACAGTGGTTTTATCCGGGGTTGAACGCAGCATAGCCGCTGTCCGGAATGGGCTCGACGCTCACTGTATCGTCCAGGCGAATGATGCCACTTTGTAACACCCGTGCGGTGATTCCGCCATGCCCACGCACAGCCTGGAAGGTACCGGGGCCGAGGTTGTTTTCAAGGCGTGCACAGGGCTGACACCAACCGGTGGTTTCGAAAATCGCCTGGCCGATGCGAAATCGTCGGCCCTTGAGGCTGAACAGGTTGATCCCACTGATAACGAGATTGCGCCGCAGATCTTCAGGCCCAACCGGATGATCCTGGGCACGGCCCATCAGCGAACTGATCACGGCCAGATGTTCCCACTGAAGGAGTGTCACCTGTCGCGCATTACGCACGCCCGGGCGGGCGTGATCGCCGGTCAGGCCGGCTTCAAGACGCGCTTCCACGGCGTCCAGTTCAATCATCTGCGAATGTGAGAACGGTCGTACGCCAATCCAGCGCACGCGCCCTTGCTGCGGCACGTCGGCAATCAGTTGTTGCAATGGGCTCACAGGCTGATCCCGACGTCGAACACAATGCTGCGTCCCAGGTTACTGCGCAGAAAGTCCGGTGCGTCCGGATGGGCGAACAGCACGCGGGCGAAGGTCGGACCGACCAGCGACAACGATCGCCAGCCCTGGCGCAGGTATTCGGTGGGCGGAGGGAAGTGGCTGTTGAGGTCCAGCACTTCTCGCTTGAGGCTGGCGAACGCGATGATGTCCAGTTCGCCCAGATCCATGCCACGTTCTTTGTAGTTGTGGGCTTTTTTGCGCAAGGTCGGCGCCAGTCGCAGCAAGAACTCGTTGGCGGGGATGCGTCGAGGCTTGGCTTCACGGCGCACCAGTTGGCTCAGGGAGAACGCACTGCGGCGGCGTTGCAGTTCGTCGCGCCATTCATCATTGAGGCGACGGCCTTCATCGAGCACAAAGAACACTTCGAAATTGGCATCACGAAACAGCACGTCCGGCGGCTCGCCGGCAGGGGCAAACTCGTCGGCGCGGTAGGGGATGTTCAAGCCTTGTAACAGGCGCTGGCAGACCCAACGCTCACGCTCCCATTTGCGGGCATTGGACAGGAACGCGTTGGCTTGCTCGGCCGCAATGGTCAGCAGGCGTAAATAATCTGAGTCATCCATAGGCCCAAGCTTAGCGTTCAAACGTGATCGCAAAGAAGACAATTTGCCTCATTGGGTCAATTCCTCTGCTCCTCATGCCCGTTTCAGGGCTCTGCACAAAACGGATAGTGATCTGCGCTCACTGGATATTGCCTCGCACCGGACAGCTCTACCCTCGGCTGTACGGACGTAAGCCGTGTTACCGATGCTCTAAAAAAACAACAACAAGAGATATATGCCATGCGCAAGATCGACGTACATGAGGTTATCGACAACGCACGTTTCAACCGCTTTCACTGGATGGTGCTGTTCTGGTGTGCCCTGATCATCATCTTCGACGGTTACGATCTGGTGATCTACGGCGTGGTCTTGCCGATGCTGATGAAAGAGTGGGGGCTCAGTCCTCTGCAAGCCGGTGCACTGGGCAGTTATGCACTGTTCGGCATGATGTTTGGCGCGCTGTTCTTCGGACCGCTGTCGGACAGGATCGGCCGCAAGAAAGCCATCACGATCTGCGTGATGCTCTTCAGTGGTTTCACCGTGCTCAATGGTTTCGCACGCAACCCCACCGAGTTTGGCCTCTGTCGCTTCATTGCAGGGCTCGGCATCGGCGGCGTGATGCCTAACGTGGTGGCGCTGATGAACGAGTACGCGCCGAAAAAAATCCGCAGCACGTTGGTTGCGATCATGTTCAGCGGTTATTCGGTGGGCGGCATGTTGTCCGCGGGGCTGGGCATTGTGCTGATCCCGAGTTTCGGCTGGCAGTCGGTGTTTTACGTGGCGGTCCTGCCGTTGCTGTTGTTGCCGCTGATCATGTATTTCCTGCCCGAATCGGTGGGCTTCATGTTGCGTCAGGGGCGTAATGAAGAGGCGCGCAACATTCTTCAGCGCATCGATCCGGCCTACGTCGCGCAAACGTCTGATCAATTGCACATGGCCGAAGTGAAAGGTACGGGCACCCCGGTGTTGCAGTTGTTCCGTGAAGGCCGCGCGCTGCGCACGCTGATGCTGTGGCTGGCGTTTTTCTGCTGCCTGTTGATGGTGTACGCGCTGAGTTCCTGGTTGCCGAAACTGATGGCCAACGCCGGTTACAGCCTGGGTTCGAGCCTGTCGTTCCTGCTGGTGTTGAACTTCGGTGCAATCTTCGGCGCGGTCGGCGGCGGGGTGCTGGGCGACAAACTCAATCTGCCGAGAGTGCTGGCGGTGTTTTTCGCCATGGCGGCGGTATCGATCACGCTGTTGGGCTTCAACAGCCCGATGCCGGTGTTGTACCTGCTGATCGCCATTGCGGGTGCGACCACCATTGGCTCGCAGATTCTTTTGTACGCCTGCGCCGCGCAGTTTTATTCCATGACGATTCGCTCTACCGGCCTGGGCTGGGCGTCGGGCATTGGGCGCAACGGGGCCATCGTCGGTCCGCTGCTGGGTGGTGCCTTGCTCGGGATCAGTCTGCCCTTGCAACTTAACTTCATGGCGTTTGCCTTGCCCGGTGCGGTGGCGGCCCTGGCCATGACTGTGTTCGCCATCAGCAGCCGACGCAGCGCTGCTGGTGTCAACCCAGCGTTGTCAGCGACGGGTGCCTGAAACATGAAAGCGTTTTTCCAGGACTTCTCGTTGTCAGCCGCTGTGGCTGGGTTCATTGCCACGGTTATTTCCTATGCCGGCCCGTTGGTGATCATCTTTCAGGCGGCAGAAGCGGCTCATCTTTCGCGGGAAGTGTTGTCGTCCTGGATCTGGGCAATCTCCATTGGTAGCGCTGTGCTCGGTATCGGTTTGAGCCTGCGCTACCGCGTTCCGGTGATCATCGCCTGGTCGGCGCCGGGCTCGGCATTGCTGGTGACGCTATTGCCGGACATTTCCATGGCCGAGGCGGTTGGAGCTTATCTGGTCAGCAGCCTGATCATTTTCGTGGTTGGCATCTCGGGTGCTTTCGACCGGATCATCAGCAAGCTGCCCGCTGCCATCGCGGCGGCGATGCTGGCGGGGATCCTGTTCAGCTTCGGCACCGGCTTGTTCGTGTCGATGCAGCGCAAGCCGTTGCTGGTCCTGGCGATGTTTGCCTGCTACCTGATCTGCAAGCGGGTGATGCCGCGTTATGCAGTGATGATGGTGCTGCTGGTTGGCTGTTCGATTGCCGCGTTCACCGGTGATTTGCATCGTGACGCGCTGGTGATCGGCCTGGCCACGCCGGTGTGGATCACCCCCGAGTTTAGCCTGGGGGCGATCCTGAACATCGCATTGCCACTGGTGATGGTGGCGCTGACCGGTCAGTTCGTGCCCGGCATGGCGGTGCTGCGAGCCAGTGGTTACCCAACACCAGCAAGCCCGATCATCGCCAGTAGCGCGCTGGGCACGGCACTGCTGGCGCCGTTCGGTTGCCATGGACTGAACCTGGCGGCAATCACCGCGGCGATCTGCGCCGGTCGCGAATGCCACGAAGATCCTCGCAAACGCTACGTGGCCGGGGTCGTCGGCGGCCTGTGTTACCTGCTGCTGGGGATCTTCGGCGCCACGCTGGTCTCGCTGTTTTCAGCGTTCCCCAAAGAGTTGATTGCGGCGCTGGCCGGCCTTGCTTTGTTCGCCGCCATTGCCGGCGCGTTGACGGGCGCGATGGCTGTGCCGAGCGATCGAGAAGCCGCGCTGGTGACCTTTCTGGTCACGGCTTGCGGCATGTCGTTGTTCGGTTTGTCCGCAGCGTTCTGGGGGCTGATTTTCGGCATGGTCACCCATGTGCTGTTGAGCGTGCGTCGTCCCGTTCCCACTCGCAAATCCACTGCAACTGAAGTCCTTCAACCTGTCGATCAATAACAATAAGAGAAAAACGATGAAACAGATTCTCCCAACAACCGGTTCGGCGTTGTCCCTGGCTGTCGTCTCGAGTTTTTCCACGGGCGCGATGGCCGCCGAAAAAGGCTTTATCGAAGACACCACCGCGACGTTGCAGGCGCGCAATTATTACTTCAGTCGCGACTATTCAGACATCGTCGGCGCCAACCAGCAGTCGAAGGCTGAAGAGTGGGCTCAGGGTTTCATCCTCAACGTGAAGTCCGGATACACCCAGGGCCCCCTCGGGTTTGGGGTGGACGTCATCGGCTTGCTCGGCCTCAAGCTCGATAGCAGCCCGGACCGGGTCAATACCGGTTTGCTGCCGGTGCAGGACGACGGCCGCGCGGCGGACAACTACAGTCGTCTGGAAGGCGCGTTGAAGATGCGCTACTCCAAGACCGAGCTGAAAGTCGGTGAGTTGCAACCCAACCTGCCCGTGCTGGTGTTCAGCGATATTCGCCTGCTGCCGCCGAGTTATCAGGGCGCAAGCATCACCTCCAGCGAGATCAACGGCCTGACCTTGCAGGGTGGTCAATTGAGCTCGACCAGCCTGCGCAATGAGGCCGGCGACGAAAAAATGCAAGCGATGCTGGGACATGTGCCGCAGCGCCAGGTCAGCAGTGACGGTTTCAATTTCGCAGGCGCCGACTATGCCTTCAACGACAAGCGCAGCTCGGTCAGCGCCTGGTATGGGCAACTGGAAGATATCTACAGCCAACGGTTTTTCGGTCTCAAGCACAGCGAGCCGGTGGGGGACTGGACCCTCGGTGCGAACCTCGGTTATTTCGACTCGCGAGAGGACGGCAAAAAGCTGCTGGGCAACATCGACAACCAGGCGTTCTTCTCGTTGCTGTCGGCCAAGCGGGGTGGCCATACGTTTTACGTCGGCTATCAAGGCATGTTTGGCGACAGCGCGTTCCCCCGGGTGTTTGCCAACATCTCGCCATTGGGCAACGAAGTGCCGACCTACGAGTTCGCCTTCACCGATGAACGTTCCTGGCAGGCCCGCTACGACTATGACTTCGCCGCGCTCGGTGTCCCGGGGCTGACCAGCACCGTGCGCTACATCAGCGGCAATAACGTCGATACCGGAAAGGGCTATGAAGGAAAGGACCGCGAGCGTGACCTGGACATTGGCTATGTGTTGCAGAGCGGCAGCCTCAAAGGCCTTGGCATCCGGGTGCGCAACGCGATGGCGCGCTCAAACTACCGCAGTGATATCGACGAGAACCGCTTGATCCTCAGCTACACGTGGACCTTGCTGTGAGCCATTGATCACAGGTTGCTGGTGCAATCACCCATGACGTTGTAGGTCACGCGGTGGGTCTGGCCCTGATGATCGATATACTCCATGGTCGCCGGTACGACCCCGCACGCGGTCGCCGTGTTCGACACGGAAACAACTTTGGCGATGTCCAGCGGCTGCGCAGGGTTGTACAGGACCGCGAGAGGTTCGTTGTCGGCGGCCATGGCCGAGGTGGCGATGACGGTCAGCAACAGGCTGATCAACGTTTTCATTATGGTGTGCTCCGTGTCGGTTCTGATGTTTGAATTTTAGTCTTCGCCACCGACGGATAAAGGGGTGAACGGCGGATGCAGCCTTACATAAAACGTAACAGTCACCGCCCGGGGGAGGGTTTATGGATGTGCTTAACAACCTGCGTGTATTCATGCGCGTTGTCGATTGCGCCAGTTTCACCGGGGCCGCCGATGCACTGGATTTGTCGACCGCACAGGTATCTCGACTGGTGGCGGATCTGGAGGAACATCTACAGGCGCGTCTGCTGCACCGCACCACACGGCGCCTGAGCCTGACCGAAGCCGGCGAACGCTTTTTGTTGCGCAGTCGGCAAATTGTCGAAGCCATGGACGAGGCAACGGCCGAGGCCCGTGGCGCTCATATCAATCCGGCCGGACGCCTGCGGGTGCACAGCATGACCGGCCTGGGCGTGCTGCTCACACCCTTGATCGCCCGCTACAGTGAGCTTTATCCCGATGTGGTGTTCGAGCTGACCTTGTCGCAGCGCAATCCCGATCCGCTGGAGGAGGGGCACGATGTGGTGATTTCGATCGCTGCCGAATTGGCCGACTCGCAAATGGTTGCGCAGGCCATCGGACAGATCTACAGCGTACCCTGCGCCTCCCCGGGCTATCTGCAACGCCGGGGCGTGCCGCAGCAGCCGTTGGCGCTGAACGATCACCAATGCCTGCGCATGCTCGACCCATTGTACAGCGATCAATGGCTGTTCCAGGACGAGCACGGCGAGCTTGCCGTCAGCCCGGCCAAGACCTTTCAGTGCAATGTCGCCGAGTCGATGGTCAAGGCATCGGAGGCGGGCATGGGCATCAGCCTGCTGCCGTTCTACACCGCGACGCGGCCCTTGAGCGACGGCACTTTGCTGCGCGTGTTACCAGCATGGCGCCTGCGCGAACGGAATGTGTATGCACTGTATCCGTCGCGGCGTTTTCTCGATGCCAAGGTGCGCACCTGGGTGGACTTTCTCAAGTCTGAACTGCCGAAGGTGTTCGCCGAACATGAGGCAGTGATGAACGATCCGCGGCATTGGGCTTGAAGTCGAAGGGCGGGCCAGCGGCGGTGTAGACTGTGTGTCTGTTGTTCTTCGCCTAGGAGGCGCGCGTAGCCATGATCGGTGCAGAGTTGCTGTCATCGCAAACCCTTGCGGTCGGCTGGCTGATCTACGTGCCGGTGTTGATCTGGGCGATCAGCCGCGCACCGTGGGTTGAATTGTTCACCGATAGCCGACGTCAGCATTTGCTGTTCGGAACAGTGTTTGCGCTGTTTCTGTTGTGGCTGGTACGGCGTGACTTCGATACTGGCGTGTCATACCACTTCATCGGCATGACGGCGGTGACACTGCTGTTGGACTGGCCGCTGGCGCTGGTCGGCGGGTTGGTGGCGCAAATGGGGCTGGTGTTGCTTGGCCGACAGGATCTGGCGGCGGTTGGGGTCAATGGCGCACTGTTGATTGCGCTTCCGGTGCTGGTCACGGAGTGCTGCGCCCTTCTGGTGGAGCGTGCGCAG
Source organism: Pseudomonas sp. P1.8 (assembly GCF_001269805.1). Lineage (NCBI taxonomy): Bacteria > Pseudomonadati > Pseudomonadota > Gammaproteobacteria > Pseudomonadales > Pseudomonadaceae > Pseudomonas > Pseudomonas sp. P1.8. The sequence goes on along the minus strand of NZ_LHVM01000022.1, from coordinate 42,632 downwards.
CCACGAAATCCCTTTGTGTATATCTTCGTGTCCGGTTTCTTCGCCGCCGCACTGTCGGCGTTGCTGTGCCTGCTGCTGGCGCTTTGGTTGTTATGGTTCGATGAGCGTTTCGAGATGCCGTACTGGCTGGAGGATTTCGTCGGATACCTGTGGCTGATCATTTTTCCTGAAGCGTTCATCAACGGCATGATCGTCAGTGCGCTGGTGGTATTCAGCCCCGAGTGGCTCGAGACATTCAACCGCACGCGCTATCTCTCGGCGCCGTGGAAGGACGACGATCCCAAGTCCTGATTCACGTCAAAACCTGGAATCGCCGATTCGATGGATCAATGCCGCGGGTCGAAATCGCCGCTGAACATTTCGTCCTCGGCATCGGGCGCCACCGGAATCTTGTGTTCTTCGGATGCCCAGGCGCCCAGGTCGATCAGCTTGCAGCGGTCGGAGCAGAATGGCCGGAACTTGCTCTCGGCGGTCCATTCCACGGGGGCGCCACAGGTTGGGCATTCGACGGTTGTTGGTTGGCTCATGACTGGCCTCCACGCAAAGAAAGATAAAAGTGATGCAGGCGTTCGACCTCGCTGTGCAACCAGGCAAGGTCGCGGTCATTGACCACGACGTCGTTGGCATGGCTCACGCGATCGTGGCGGCTGGACTGCACCTTGAGGATCGCCTGGACTTGCTGTTCGCTGGTCTGGTCACGCCGCAATGTGCGTTCGATCTGGAGCTGCTCGGGGGCATCGATGACCAGCACTCGCTGAGTCATGGCGTACTGTCCGGACTCGATGAGAAGGGGCGAAACCAGGATCGCATAGGGTGATTTTGCCAGCGCCAGGTGATGGGCAATCTCCTCGCCGATCAGCGGATGCAGCAAGGCCTCCAGCCAAAGGCGCTCATCCGGGACTTCAAAAATCAGCTTGCGCAAGGCGGCGCGGTCCAATTGCCCATCGGCCTGCAGCACGCCGGGGCCAAAGTGTTCAGCGATTTGCACCAGTGCCGGACGACCCGGCTCCACCACCCAGCGGGCAGCGTGATCGGCGTCGACCACGTGCACGCCCAGGTCGATGAAGTGTTGGGCGGCCGCGCTTTTGCCGCTGCCGATACCGCCGGTCAGGCCGAGAATCCAGGGTTTTTCCACAGGGGTATTCATTTCAAACCGACAAACTGCCAATAGAAGTCGGTTATTTGACCACCCCAGAGCAAGGCAATCCAGCCGGCAATTGCCAGATAGGGGCCGAAAGGGATCGGAGTTGAGGTTTTTGCGTGGCGCAGACGCAGGCTGACCAACCCGATGATGGCCCCCACCAGTGACGACAACAGGATGGTCAACGGCAGGATTTGCCAGCCTCCCCAAGCGCCCAGCATGGCCAACAGCTTGAAATCGCCGTGACCCATGCCGTCCTTGCCCGTGATCAGCTTGAACAGCCAGAACACCACCCACAGCGCTGTGTAGCCAGCGATTGCGCCCCACAGGGCTTCTTGTAAGGGCACGAACAGGCCGAAGCTGTTGACGATCAATCCCAGCCACATCAATGGCAGCACCAGCACGTCCGGCAAAATCTGATGCCCGGCGTCGATCAGGCTCATCGCCAGCAAGCCCCAGGTCAGGATCAGCACCAGGCAGGCCGCCCAACCAAAACCAAAGTGCCAGGCAATGAAGGCCGACAACAGGCCGCAAGCCAGTTCGGTGAGTGGATAGCGCTTGCTGATCGGTGTCGTGCAGGCGGAGCAGCGTCCGCGCAGAAATACAAAACTGAGCACAGGAATGTTTTCCCAGGCACGGATCCGGTGACCGCAGTGCGGACACTCGGAATGCGGCAGCATCAGGTTGTAGGTCCGCAACGGTGTTTCGGCGGGGAGCCCGAGAATGTCATGGGCTTGCAGGCGCCAGTCGCGTTCGAGCATTTTAGGCAAGCGCCAGATCAACACATTGAGGAAGCTGCCGACCAACAGGCCGATCACCCCGGCGATGACGACAAAAGCCAGCGGATGGAGCATCAGAATTTCGTTCAAGGGCATGTCAGATCGCTGAGCCGAGTTGGAAGATGGGCAGGTACATCGCAACTACCAGTCCGCCGACGATAACACCCAGTACCACCATGATGAATGGCTCCATCAGACTGGTGAGGTTATCGACCAGGTTATCGACCTCGTCCTCATAGAAGCCGGCGACCTTGTCGAGCATAGCGTCCAGCGTGCCGGACTCTTCGCCGATGGCGGTCATCTGGATCGCCATGCTCGGAAAGACTCCGCTGGTGCGCATGGAAAAATTCAATTGCATGCCGGTTGCGATGTCTTGCTTGATGCGCAGCACGGCGCGTTTGAACACGACGTTACCGGTGGCACCGGCCACGGACCCCAAGGCTTGCACCAATGGGACGCCAGCAGCGAAGGTCGTCGACAGGGTGCGGGCGAACCGGGCCACGGCGGACTTGTACATCAGGCTGCCCACCAGCGGCAGGTTGAGGAGCCAGGCGTCCACTCGTTCGCGAAAAACCCGGGATGCCTTGAGCGCGTGGCGCATACCGAAGATCGCAACGAGCAGTGCGCCCAGCACCGCCCACCACCAAGCCTGCATGAACTGCGACAGGCTGATGACCATCACCGTGAACGCCGGCAGTTCGGCGCCAAAGCCCTTGAACACGGATTCGAACTGCGGCACCACTTTGACCAGGAGAATCCCGGTGACAATGGCCGCGACCAATACCACCACCAGAGGATAAGTCATGGCCTTCTTGATCTTGGCCTTGAGGCGCTCGCTCTTTTCCTTATAGGTCGCAACGCGTTCCAGCAAGGTATCCAGGGCGCCGGCCTGTTCGCCAGCGTCGACCAGGTTGCAGTAGAGATCATCGAAATACTGAGGTTTCCTGCGCAGGGCCGCGGCGAAGCTGTTGCCCGCTGCAACGTCCTGTTTCAGCTCATCCACCATTTTGCGCATGGCCGGGTTATCGAAGCCTTCGGCGATGATGTCGAACGACTGCAATAACGGCACGCCGGCCTTCACCATGGTCGCCATTTGCCGGGTGAACAGGGCAATGTCGTGGGCTTTGATGCGTTTGCCGATGCTGAACAGTGACGGTGGTTTCTTGCGTACCTTGGCGGGCGTGATGCCCTGCTTGCGCAATTGCGCCTTGATCAGTGCCGGGTTCGCCCCGTTGAGCTCGCCGGTGACTTTGCTGCCTTTGCGGTCTGTACCTTCCCACGTATAGACACTGATTTTTGCTGCCTTGACCGCCATGTTCTGCCCTTGGTGACTCGATTAGTCGAACTGCCTCGCGAGACTTATAGCCTAGTCAACGGGCGAAGCCCAACCCGCGTCGGTCAGGTGACAAAAAGCGTCAGATAGTGCGGATCCTGAGGGTAGGAAAGTGCTTCGCACGGGTCGCATCCCTTGAAAACACGAGGGCAGAGCCTTGGCACAAGCTGTGCTCCCCCAAGGTCAGATCATGAGATTTCCACTCATGCACGGAGTTTTGCTATGAACAATCACAAAGGTTTTACTCTGATCGAGCTACTGATCGTGGTGGCAATCATCGGGATCCTGGCCACCTTTGCTTTGCCGATGTATTCCAAGTATCAGGCCCGAGCCAAAGTCACGGCCGGACTGGCCGAAATTTCCGCGATGAAGGTGCCTTTCGAGGATGTGATCAATCAGGGCGGTACACCCGCTACCGAAAACGTGGTCCCGGGAGGCGGGACCTCGACCAGCAACTGTGCACTGACGGTGACAGCCACTACCGAGTCGGGTGACGGCAAAATTGTTTGCACGCTACAGAATGCGCCCGGTCAGGTACAAGGCAAAACCATCACCCTGACCCGCAACGGCACCACCGGCTGGTCCTGCGCGAGTACCGTGTCGCAGGATTACGTGCCTAAGGGTTGCATCGGTTCTGCAACCTGACGCAGTACCCTGTAGGAGCGAGCCAGCTAGCGATGGTCGTTAACGATAACGCGTATTTACTGGCTAAGCGCGGAGTTCTCGAGTCCATAGTCGCAACGCCGCCCGCAGCGAGCTCGCTCCTGCACAAGTGTGAGCAATCGCATGTCGAGAACTCATGTCATTTACTAAAAAAAGCTCAAAAAATTCATGAGCTTAGGAACTTTCTTCAAACCTGCAACTTGCATGCAGTGTTTTTGCTACTCATGCATTTTGCATGATTCCGGGAAAATTGAAATTCTATAACTTATTGATTTTTATAGTTTTTTATCTAATCGAAAAGTTGGCACAGCGTTCGCAATACTCCAGACAACCCTGCCGACATGACACCCGGCAGACTTTTCCGAAAAACAGGAGTTACTCGTATGAAGAAGTTCGCTATCACTGCCGCTGCTGCTACCGCGCTGACCCTGACCATGGCCAATGCTGCATTCGCTCAAACCAGCCAGGCAACCCAATCGCCAATGGTGCTGGCTACCGGTGAAGTGACCGAAATGAAACAGGACACTTCCGATACCTGGATCACCACCAAAGTCAAAAGTGACCTGATGACCGAAAAAGGCATTCCAGGCACCGACATCAAAGTCGAAACCAACAAGGGTGTTGTATCCCTGTCGTCCACCGTAGCGGTCACTAAATCCCAGAAAGATACCGCAGTGGCGATCACCAAGAAAATCGAAGGCGTCAAAGCGGTTTCCGCTGACGGCCTGAAAGCCGAGTAAGGCAATGCTTCTCGCCTGGACCGGGAGAAGTTGCGGCAGACGGGAAAAGTCATACGTCTGTCGCCTTTGAAGAGTTCATGCGACCGGCCATAAGGATTTGGCCACCACAGGCTCCGCGCATTCGTGCCGGGGCCTGTTTTTTTGGGGAATCAACATGATTCCTGTAGGAGCGAGCTTGCTCGCGAAAGCGGTCTTTCATTCAATATTTGTGTTGAATGTCAGTCAGCCATCGCGAGCAAGCTCGCTCCTACATTGATCGTCAGTTGCAAGACTGGGCTTTCACTCCGCATCCAGATGCAACGGTGTTATCACCCGGCCGTCACTTTGCGCCTCGCCCAGGTTGGCATCGATAAAGTACACCCGGTCATCTTCCAGCTGGCCCTTGTCGACCAGGTAATCCTTGATGCTGCTGGCGCGTTCCTGGCCGAGTTGACGTAACAGCACATCACTGGAACTCCAGAACTTGATCACTTCGGCACGCATTTTTGCGGTGCGTTCTTCCTTGCCCAAGTCCTCCCACTCCGGCGCTGGTTGCGTCTTAAGGCGAGTGCGGAAGATGCCTTCCAGAAGGGGACCCTTTTCACTGTCCGGTACTTCCAGCAATGAGGCCTGCGCGGGAACCTTGTCGCCACGACGCTGGAGCATTTTGTAGTAGTTGTACTGGTATTCCCGTTCCAGGCGTTGCTCGGCAATCAACGGACCATCGCTGCTCTTGGCGGCGGTGCCTTCGATTTCCAGGCGCAGGGCCGGACGCTCCTTGAGGGCCTTGGCCAGTTTGTCCAACGCGCCTTCGGCATCCTTGCTCAATTCGCTGGACCCCGCTGCGAACGAGACGGTGCCCAGGTCTTCCGAACCGCCACCACTGACCAACCCGCCGATCAACTTGAATGGCGCTGCCGCCGCTTTGACGATCAGGTTACGCAGGGTTTGCCAGACAATCGGCATGACGCTGAACTGTGGATTGTTCAGGTCGCCGGTGACGGGCAATTCGATGGAAATCTTGCCATCGACGTCCTTGAGCAGGGCAATGGCCAGCTTCAATGGCAGGCTTACGGCGTCCGGGCTGTCGACTTTTTCACCCAGTTGCAGTTGCTCGACCACCACTTTGTTGTCGGCCTTGAGCTGACCCTTGGTGATCCGGTAATGAAGGTCCAGGTTGAGTCGGCCCTTGCGGATGCGGTAACCGGCGAACTTGCCCGAGTAAGGTGTCAGCGTGGTCAATTCGACGCGTTTGAAGCTGGTTGCGATGTCGAGGCTGGCCATCGGGTCGAACGGGTTGACCGCGCCCTTGATGGTCACTGGCGCATAGCGATCTACCTTGCCTTTGACGTCTACACTGGCCGGTTTCGGCTGGCGGCTGTCGATGGTGCCAATCTGACCGTTGAGCTGCTGGATCGCGGTCGCAAAATTCGGTGTCAGGCTGAAGTCGGCGAAGTTGGCCGAACCATCATTGATGAAAATGCCACCGATGTGGATGCCCAACGGTTTGTCTTTGCTGGCAGGTTGGGCGGTGGTCGTCTTGGTAGCGGAATCGGCCGGTTGGGGGATCAGCAGGTCATCGATATTGGTGGTGCGGTCATCGTTGATCATGAAACGCGCGTAAGGCTGCAGCAGATTGATCCTGTCGATCGAAAGGCTATCGCCGTGCTGATAATTCAGACCCTCGGCCACCACTTGTTGCCATTTGAGGAAGTCTCGGGTTTTCAGGGTGTCCAGCGTATGCAACTGATCGATCCGGGCGCGGCCGGTGACGCTCAAAGCCAGCGGTTCGGTGCTCTTGAGGTTGACCGCCAGATCGCTGCCGAGCATGCCGCTGCGCAGTTCCAGGCGAATGAATGGGTTGATGTAGGACTGCGCGACACGCAGGTCGATGTCCTTGGTCTGGACATTCAGTCTGGCGCTGACCGGTGCCAGGTTGACTTCGCCATCGGCCGTGATCTTGCCTTGTTTGCCTACGCCGGTATCGAGCCTGAGCTTGAAGGGCGAGCCATTGAGGCTGTCGTATCCTTCCAGATCGATATTTAGCGGTGCCAGCTCCAGCTCCACGGCAGGTTGCGCCTTGCGATCCGCCAGATGCACCTTGTAATCGCGCAGTTGCACATCCTTGAGCAGCACTTGCCACGGTTTGCTCGGCGCGGTGGGTTCGGGTTTTGGCGAATCGGCGGAGGCAGGTGCGGTGGCGGGTTCGGCGTCAGCCTTGGCTTTGGCCACCGGTTTGGCTGGCTGGCTGGCGAAGAGTTTCTGCCAGTCGAGCTGGCCATCGGACTCCAGCGCTGCCCAGGTTTCCAGCTTGTTGCTGCGGATCTTGCCGACCACTACTTGCTGCTTCGCCAGGTCCACAGTGGTTTCACTGACGTCCAGACGCGCAAGCTTCACCAGCGGACGCCCGTCTGGGGCCTTGATGGCGAAAGGGGCGATGGTGGCCGAGACGTTACTCAACAGCAGTTCGGTTTCCTTGGACAGGTTGAGTTTGTAGTCGGTGCTGACGCTGAGAATGCCGCTTTCGAGGTCCAGCGGCACGGCGTCGCGTACATAGGGCCAGAAGGCTTTCATCTTGCCATCGGTGATTTTCAGCTTACCTTCGGAGGCGAGCGGGATAAGGCTGAAGTTGCCGGTCCAGTCGATCTGTCCGCCGTTGGGGCCGATAGCCACCAAGGTCATGTCGGCGCTGTCTTCGGGCAGGGTGCTGAGGTTTTTCAGCTCGAAATCGAGTGTGTCGTAGAGGAATTCGATGGGCTCGCTGGGGCGGGCATCTTCGAAATGCACGGCGCCGCCAGCGAATTTGATTCGCTCTATGCGCAACGGAAACGGCTTGGCGTCCGGGTCAGTCGGCGTCGGCTCACTGGCGGGCACCTTGAACAAGCCGAGCAGATTGAGCTTGCCGTCCTTGGCGAACAGGATTTCTGTCTTGGCTTTGTCCAGTTCAACATCGGACAGGTGCAGTGCCTTGGTCCAGAGGCTGTCGATCTGCAGGTTAGCGTATAGGCGTTCGAAGCCTACGTGTTCCTTGCCAGGTTCGCCGATGTTCAAGCCCCAGACCGTCAGTTCAAGGCTGAACGGATTGAGTTCGATCCGCTGAATCTTGGCGGGCATGGTGGCGTAATTGGCCAGTTGCTGATTGGCTACGCGCAGCGCAATTCCCGGCAAGATCAGAAAGCCCAGCAAGCTGTAGAGGGCCAGAGCAGTCAACAAGGCGCCGATGGCGCGAATCAATCCTTTGGGCATGTGTGGCTTCATCTGTCTGAATCGGAGTGCCTTGGAGTATGGCATGCGATTACGGTTCCGAAGGAATCGCCCGATTCAGGAAACTTCAGATTTATCCGACGTCAGTTTACAGCTGCAAAATAAGCGTTTTCAGAGGCGGCTGTTGATCCGCCGACGGGAAATCGGCACCCGGTTTCATCACCGTCCACTCCCGAACGGGCCGCCCGGCCTTCTCGGCGCAGCGCAGGACCTGCTCGCGCCAATCGTCCATGCTGACCTTTGCCAGGTTGTTGCAGCAGATCAGCACGCCGTTGTCAGCGGTAGTCAGCAGCGCCGGTTTCAGCAGGCTCTGATAGTCGCGCAGCAGATCGACGGTACCAAAAGCACTCTTGGCCCAGGCTGGTGGGTCGAGCAACACCAGGTCGTACTGACGTTGCTCCAGGCGTTGATAGCTCGGGAGTTTTTGCCCGCGACGCTGGCTGATCGGCAGTCCGGCCAATTGGCGAATCGCCGGGAAGTAATCGGACTGGATGAATGACATGGTCGGCAACTGCGGGTTCAGCAGGCCGTTTTCCCGACCCACCGCCAGGTTGCCTTCGGCGAAGTCGAGGTTGCATACCTCGCTTGCGCCACCGGCCGCGGCGCTGAGGCCGACGCCACAGGTATACGCAAACAGGTTCAATACGCTTTTGTTCTTGCTGTGATCCTTGACCCAACCGCGTGTATTGCGCAGGTCGAGAAACAGCAGCGGGTCCTGACCGGCATGACGCCCGCGAACCCGGTAATTGAGGCCCCACTCGTGACCGACCAGGTCTTGCAGGGCGGCATCGTCGGCACGGTACACGATGTCTTCGCGGTCGATGCGTGAGTTGCCACGGGAACGGTCGTTGTAGACCAGCAGCAAGTCGAGGCCCAGGTGTTGATTGATCGCTTGGTGCAATTGCAGCAGCGCCTCGCGTTCCAGCGGCTGGTGGAAACTCTGCACCAGCAATTGCGGCCCGTAGCGGTCGATGGTCAGGCCACCGGCGCCTTCCTGGCTGCCATGGAACAGGCGGTAGCAATCGGTGCCCTGCTGATGCAGTTCGGCAAGCAGGTCCTGGCGATGTTCGAGGGCGGCGCGCAGCGCCTGATTCAAGGAAGACATGCTGGGCGCCTTGCTGGAGGATTTGGGCGCGGGAGTTTAACAGTTTGGAGCGCAACCTGTAGGCGCTGCGATGCGGCCTTGCGACTTGCCAGCGAAGGCCGCAACACAGCTTATCTGACAATCCGCATTTTGGTTATCGCTGGCAAGCCAGCTCCTACAGGCCCATCCGCCGCCTGGCACGTTGCACCGAGCCATTGCGTACCGCCCAGCGCAACATCGGCGCACTGCGATTGACGCTGGCGCGGATCAGTTTGCGTTGCAACGGGTTCTGGCTGACGCCGAGCATGTCGCTGGCCCAGTCCGGCAGCAAATCTATCCCGGCCTGCATCATCAACCCGCCGAAAGGCTTGGCCAGGCGGCTGGGGGAGGGAGCATTCAATAGCAGGCGCAGCACTTCACGACTGCGTTCATCGCACAACAGTTGCGGGCGAATGCGTTCAAGGTAGTCGCGAATTTCTTGCCGCGAGCGGGGCACATCTCGGGCGCCGAGCCGTTCGGCGACCAAGGCAATTTCGGCGTAATAGCGATCCTGATCCGCGAGGGACAAGTGTGGATTGCGATAGCGCAGGTGCGCGGCGAGAAAGTTGCTGACTTCCGCGACGTGTACCCAGGTCAGCAGGTCCGGATCGCTGGCCGCGTAAGGGCGCCCATCCGGCGCCGTGCCCGTCACTTGCAGGTGAATGGTGCGCACTTTTTCGATCAGCCAGTCGGCGTCCTGGCGTGAGCCGAAGGTCGTGCCGGAGATGAATTGCCCGGTGCGCCGCAGGCGCCCGAGCATGTCCTCGCGAAAATTCGAATGGTCCCAGACCCCGGCCAGCGCCAGCGGATGCAGGGCTTGCAGCATCAAGGCACTGATGCCCCCGATCAGCATGCTGCTGAAGTCGCCGTGGACTTGCCAGCTCACCGAATCGGGTCCGAACAGGCCAGGGTCGCCCTTGGGATTTTCCAGATCGAGCTTGCCGAGGGATAAACCGGTCAGGCTCATGATCTGGGTTTCGATGCGGGTGCGGATGAATTCCATAATGAACCTGTAGGAGCGAGCATGCTCGCGATGGACGTGAGGATACGCGGTGCGTTTGAGTCCATCGCGAGTGAACTCGCTCCTACGCAAGGCAGTACGTTATTGATTCAGGCGTTTATCGATCAGGCCTTGTACCACGCTTGGGTCGGCAAGGGTCGAAGTGTCGCCCAGGGTGTCGAGTTCACCGCAGGCGATCTTGCGCAGAATACGCCGCATGATCTTGCCCGAACGGGTTTTCGGCAAGGCCGGCGCCCATTGGATCAAGTCCGGTTTGGCGAAACTGCCGATCTCTTTGCTGACATAAGCCAACAGCTCCTTCTTCAGTTCATCGTCGGGCTCGACGCCATTCATGGGGGTGACGAAGGCATAGATGCCCTGGCCCTTGACGTCATGGGGGTAACCGACCACGGCAGCCTCGGCGATGCTGTCGTGCAGCACCAGGGCGCTTTCGACTTCGGCGGTGCCGATGCGGTGGCCGGACACATTGATCACATCGTCGATGCGTCCGGTGATCCAGTAGTCGCCATCTTCATCGCGTCGCGCGCCATCGCCGGTGAAGTAGTAGCCGGGGTAAGGTTTAAAGTAGGTGTCGACCATGCGCTGCGGGTCACCGTAGACGCTGCGGATTTGCGCGGGCCAGCTGGATTTGATCGCCAGCACGCCGCTACCGGCGCCTTTGATTTCCTTACCCTGTTCGTCGAGCAACACCGGTTGCACGCCGAACATCGGTTGCGTGGCGCAGCCAGGTTTGATTCGTTGCGCACTGACCAGCGGGCTGAGCATGATGCCGCCGGTTTCGGTCTGCCACCAGGTATCGACAATCGGGCAACGCTCTTCGCCGACGGCGTGGAAATACCATTCCCACGCTTCCGGGTTGATTGGTTCGCCGACGGTGCCGAGCAGCCTGACGCTGGCCCTTGACGTTTGCTTCAAGGGTTCCGGGCCTTCTCTCATCAGGGAGCGCAAAGCGGTCGGGGCGGTGTAGAAAATGTTCACCTTGTGCTTGTCGATCACCTGCCAGAAGCGTGAAGTGCTGGGGTAACTCGGCACGCCTTCAAAGATCAGCGTGGTCGCGCCGTTGGCTAGCGGGCCGTAGACGATGTAGCTGTGGCCCGTGACCCAGCCGACATCGGCGGTGCACCAGAAGACTTCGCCGTCGCGGTAGTCCAGCACGTATTTGAAGGTCATCGTCGCCTGTAGCAAGTAGCCGCCGGTGGTGTGCAGTACGCCTTTGGGTTTGCCGGTGCTGCCGGAGGTGTAGAGGATGAACAGCGGATCCTCGGCGTCCATCGGCTCGGGCGGGCAATCGGCGCTGGCGTCTCGTAGCGCCTGGTGATACCGGATGTCACGGCCTTCGATCCATTCGACTTCACTGTGGGTGTGCTCGACGACGATGACGGTGCTGACATTCGGACAACTTTGCAGCGCCTTGTCGACTTTCTCTTTGAGCGGTACGGGTTTGCCGCCCCGAACGCCGGCGTCGGCGGTGATGACGGTCTGGCAGTCGGCGTCGAGAATGCGGTCGCGTACGGAGTCAGGCGAGAAGCCCCCGAATACGACCGAGTGCACCGCGCCAATGCGGGTACAGGCGAGCATGGCGAAAGCCGCTTGCGGAATCATAGGCATGTAGATGCACACGCGATCGCCTTTTTTCACCCCTCGGCTTTTCAGCACATTGGCCAGGCGACAGACATTTTCATGCAGTGTTTTGTAGGTGATCGAGAGGGAGTCGGCAGGGTCGTCGCCTTCCCAAATGATTGCGACCTGGTCGCCGCGCTGTTGCAAATGGCGGTCGATACAGTTGTAGCTGACGTTCAACTTGCCACCAGCAAACCAGCTGGCTTCGCCGGTTTTCAGGTTATAGCGCTGGACGGTGTCCCACGGCGCGCTCCAGTCGAGGAAGCGTGTGGCCTGTTCGGCCCAGAAGGTGCTGGGGTGTTCGATGGACTGGCGGTAGAGGCGGTGGTAGTCGTCTTGACTCAATTGTGCAGCCCGGCGGACGGCATCGGCTTTGGGGAACGTGCTGATATCGAACATGACGGTTCCTTATTCTTGTTTTGCGACAAGGATAAAGATGCGCCGAGAGGTCAATGGGTTCAAGAGGGGAGCGGTACGACCCTCGTAGGAGCTGGCTTGCCAGCGAAAGTGGTGGATCAGTCAATATTTATCGGACTGACACACCGTCTTCGCTGGCAAGCCCGCTCCTACAGAGGAGGGCATTACTGCCGCACCGTCAAATCATCCGCGGTGACGACCGCGGAAGTAGTTGATCAGGCCTTGTGTCGAGGCATCTTCGGCAGGGGTTTCTTCGCTGCCGACCAGGCGGTTGTAGACACCTTTGCCCAACTCTTTGCCCAGCTCCACGCCCCATTGGTCGAAGGCGTTGATGCCCCAGACCACGCTTTGCACGAAGACTTTGTGTTCGTACATCGCCACCAGCGCACCGAGGCGGCGCGGGCTGATGCGTTCAACCACCAGGGTGTTGCTCGGTCGGTTGCCCGGGATCACTTTGTGCGCGGCGAGTTTCTGTACCTCGTCTTCGCTCATGCCCTTCTCGCGCAGCTCAGCTTGGGCCTCGGGCAGAGTTTTGCCCAACATCAATGCCTGGCTCTGGGACAGGCAGTTGGCGTACAGCCACTGGTGGTGGTCGGACAGCGGGTTGAAGCTGACGATCGGCACAATGAAGTCGGCCGGAATCAGTTGGGTGCCCTGGTGCAGCAACTGGTGATACGCATGCTGGCCGTTGCAACCAACGCCGCCCCAGATCACTGGCCCGGTGTCGGTGGAAACCGGTGTGCCGTCCTGGCGCACGCTCTTGCCGTTGGACTCCATGTCCAGCTGTTGCAAGTGCTTGGTGATGTTACGCAGGTAGTGGTCGTATGGCAGGATCGCGTGGCTTTGCGCGCCCCAGAAGTTGCCGTACCAGACACCGAGCAAGGCCAGCAGCACCGGCATGTTCTGTTCGAACGGCGCGGTCTGGAAGTGTTGGTCCATGGTGTAAGCACCGGACAGCAGTTCCTTGAAATTCGACATGCCGATGGCGAGGGCGATCGGCAAACCAATGGCTGACCACAGCGAGTAACGTCCACCGACCCAGTCCCACATCGGGAAGATGTTTTCTTCGCGGATACCGAACGCCACGGCGGCGGCGTTGTTGCTCGATACCGCGATGAAGTGGCGGTACAGCTCGGCTTCCGAACCACCCTGAGCCAGGTACCAGGCACGGGCGGCCTGGGCGTTCTTCAGGGTTTCGAGGGTGTTGAAGGATTTCGACGAGACGATGAACAGCGTGGTCTCGGCGCGCAGCTTCATGGCCAGTTCGTGGAATTCGCTGCCGTCGATGTTTGCCAGATAGTGGCAACGCACACCTTTCTGGGCGTAGGACAACAGTGCTTCGGAGACCAGCTCGGGGCCGAGGAAGGAGCCACCGATGCCGATGTTCACTACGTCGGTGATCGGTTTTTCGGTGTAACCGCGCCACAGGCCGTCATGGATTCGGCCAACGAGGTCGGTGATCTGGTTCAACACCTTGTGCACTTCAGGCATCACGTTGACGCCATTGACTGACAGCTTGTCGCCAACCGGACGGCGCAGCGCGGTATGGAGTGCTGGGCGACCTTCTGAAGAATTGACGATTTCGCCGTCGAACAACGCCTTGATTGCGCCCTTGAGGTCGACTTCGTTAGCCAGGCCCACCAGCAGATTGCGGGTCTCGGCGTTGATCAGGTTCTTCGAGTAGTCGAGAAACAGGCCGCAGCTGCTGAGAGTGAATTGAGTAAAGCGCTGCGGATCGGCATTGAACGCCTCCCGCATGCTGAAATCCTGCATGGCTTGGCGGTGGTCTTTCAGCGCTTGCCAGGCGGGCAGAGCGGTCACGTCGTGAGGGGTGCGGTAGTACGCCATCGCTGCGGGTTTCCTTTTTACTTGAACGGCATTTTTAATACTGAAAATACCGGAGCGCTGTGGGTGGGCGTCCGGTCAACTGCGACGATTCGATTTCATGGCGCAGGGCGAATACAGTAAACCCCGCGTCATGATCTGTCTTGACTTTGTCTGACCTGTTTCCGGTACTTTTTTAACATCGAAGTTAGGAACGGTCCGACAAACGGAGGAGAAAGCGCCCGGATCAGGCGACCTGGACCGGAATGGCGTTGCTGGTGTGGCTCAGTTCATTGCCTGGCGCCATGTAGAGCATGCGCGGCTTGAAGTTGAGCAGTTCGGCTTCGCTGTAGTGGGCGTAAGCGCAGATGATCACGCGGTCACCGACTTTAGCCTTGTGCGCGGCCGCGCCATTGACCGAAATCATGCGCGAGCCTTCTTCGCCTCGAATGGCGTAGGTGGTGAAGCGTTCGCCGTTGTCGACGTTGTAAATCTGGATTTGCTCGTACTCACGGATACCGGACAGGTCGAGCCATTCACCGTCGATGGCGCAGGAACCTTCGTAATCAAGGACGGCGTGGGTGACTTCGGCGCGATGCAGTTTGGCTTTGAGCATGATGGCGTGCATGGATCTTTCCCAGGTCGGCGGGCAAATGGCCCGAAGGGTTGGTGGGGGCAATGCATTACAGGTGGGCACAGCACAACCCCTGTAGGAGCAAGCTCGCTCCTACAGGTTTTTTCGTGTTCAGACGAGCGCGTCGAGGTTCAGGTGCAGGTTGTCGATCAGCCGCGTGGTGCCGAGGAACGCCGCCACCAGAATCACGAGGTCGCGATCTTCCGCCGTTGCCGGGTGCAAGGTCAGGGCATGGCGAATTTCCAGGTAATCCGGACGCAGACCCGTCGCTTCGAGCTGTTTGATTTGTGCGTCGATCAGCGCCGGGAAATCCCTCTGGCCCTGCTTGATCGACTCGGCGATCTCGCTCAACGTGCGATACACAATCGGCGCTATGGCCCGTTGTTCTTCGCTCAGGAAGCTGTTGCGCGATGACAGCGCCAGGCCATCGGCCGCGCGCACGGTTGGCTCGCCGATGATCTGGACCGGCATGTTCAAGTCATGCACCAGTGCGCGAATCACGGCTAGTTGCTGAAAGTCTTTCTGGCCGAAAATCGCCAGGTCCGGCTGGACCATGTTGAACAGTTTGTTGACCACCGTCGCCACGCCTTCGAAATGCCCCGGACGGCTCGCGCCGCACAAACCTTCGGACAATTGCGGGACGCTGACGCGGGTCTGGCCCGTCATGCCGTCGGGGTACATCTCTTCAACGGTGGGTGCGAACAACAGGTCGCAACCGGCTTCGAGGAGTTTTTCCTGGTCGGCGGCGAGTGTGCGCGGGTATTTGTCGAGGTCTTCGCCAGCACCGAATTGCAGCGGGTTGACGAAAATGCTCGCGACCACGAAATCCACCCGTTGGGTGGCCTTGGTAATCAACGCCACGTGACCACTGTGCAAGTTGCCCATGGTTGGCACGAAGCCTATGCGCTTGCCTTCGTTGCGGGCGCGGGCCACAGCGGCCCGTAGTTCGCGTACGGTTTTTACGGTGTTCATGCAGAAAATCCGTGTTCGATTCCTGGGAAAGTCGCCGCTTTGACTTCAGTCACATAGGCACGCAAGGCCGCATCAATACTGGTTTGGCCGGTCATGAAGTTTTTCACGAATTTTGGTACGCGGCCGGTAATGGACAATCCCAGCATGTCGTGCAGGACCAATACCTGACCGTCGGTGCGATGGCCGGCGCCGATCCCGATCACGGGAATATTCACCGCCTGGGTAATTTCCTCAGCCAGTTCGCTGGGTACGCATTCAAGCAGCAGCATCGCCGCGCCAGCCTGCTCCAGGGAAATTGCATCGGCACGCATCTGCCGCGCCTGGTTTTCGTTGCGGCCTTGAACCTTATAGCCACCCAGGATGTTCACCGACTGCGGCGTCAGGCCCATGTGCGCGCATACCGGGATGCCGCGTTCGGCTAGCAGGCGGATCGAGTCGGCCAGCCACAATGCACCTTCGACCTTGACCATGTGCGCACCGGCCTGCATCAACAGGGCGCTGTTGGTCATGGCTTGTTCGGTGGTGGCATAAGCCATGAAAGGCAGGTCGGCGAGAATCAAGGCATCGCTGTTACCGCGTTTGACGGAGGCGACGTGGTAAGCCATTTCCGCAGTGGTAACGGGCAGGGTGCTGTCGTGACCCTGCAGAACCATGCCGAGGGAGTCGCCCACCAGCAGCACTTCGACTCCCGCCTGATTGCAGGCGTGGGCGAAGGTCGCGTCGTAGCAGGTCAGCATGGTGATCTTTTCACCTTTTTGCTTGAGACCTTGCAGGGTGGTCAGGGTGATGGCTGGCATGAAAAGTTCCTCATTCAGGCGCTGTGGAAACTACTGCGAGTAACGCGCGTGATTCTTCGATAAACACAGGCGCACGTTCTTCTGTCGTGCTTTTAAGGCCTGGATTGCGCCCTTTAACGCCGTGTTGGCGGCAGCGGGACGCCTATAGTCGTGAGGAGAACGAGGGAAGTCAATTGTGTGTGTTACCGCATTGTTACGGGTGGGGTGTTACCGGGGTAACTGATGCGATTCAGCAGGTTTGTTCGATTCGGCGGCCAGTTGCACTTTTGTGTTCACCACAAACCAATGTAAAAGCGAGCCTGCCAGCGATGGCGCTGGATCAGTACATACCAATATTGGATGTACTGCCGCCATCGCGAGCAGGCCGCTCGCGCAAGGGATTTGGGTCAGTTCGGGGGGAGTCGCTCCAGGCCGACGAACGGGCATGCCTTGAGCAGTTCGGCCAGGGTCCGGCCATCGGCTAATCGCAGATCCGCCGGTGCCAGCTCGGCGAGCGGATACAGAACGAAGGCCCTTTCCTGCATATGGTAGTGCGGGACCTTGAGGCGCGGCTCGTCGATCAACCGGTCACCAAACAGCACAATATCGAGGTCCAGCGTACGTGGCCCCCAGCGTTCAAGGCGTTCGCGGCCTTGTCCATTTTCAATGGCTTGCAGGGCATCCAATAACGCCAACGGCGCCAATGTACTGTCGAGTGCGGCGACCGCGTTGGTGTAGCGCGGTTGACCCGGCAGCAGCGAGTCGCTCTGGTAAAACGCAGAAACCCCGAACAGCTCAGAATGGGGTAACTGCGCCAGTGCCTCGACAGCACTGCGCAACTGTTCGGCGGGTGCAGCCAGGTTGCTGCCCATGCCGATATAAACGCGTTCCATGGATTACTCGTCCGTGGTGCTCGAAGCGCCTGCGGCGCGTTTTCGCTTGGAACCACCGCTGCGCCGACGTTTGCGCGGCCCCCCGGTGCCGTCGTCTTTGCCACTGAGGTCGCGGATCATGTCGCGACGCTCGCTTTCATTGGCGTCCTGATAGTCGGTCCACCACTCGCCCAGACCGTCGGTCTGCTCGCCAGCGCTTTCGCGCAGCAGCAAGAAGTCGTAACCGGCACGGAAGCGTGGATTGTCCAGCAACAGATCGGCACGCTTGCCGCTGCGGCGTGGCAGGCGCTCCTGCATGTCCCAGATCTCGCGGATCGGCATGGTGAAGCGTTTCGGAATCGCAATGCGTTGGCACTGTTCTGCAATCAGCTCGTGCGCCGCTTCCTGCATCGCCGGAATCGGTGGCATGCCACGTTCTTGCAGGCGCAGGACGCGTGCCGGCAGGGCCGGCCAAAGCAGGGCTGCAAACAGGAAGGCCGGGGTTACCGGTTTGTTCTGTTTGATCCGCAGATCGGTGTTTGTCAGAGCTTCGCTGATCAAGGTGTGCGTGTACGTGGGGTTGTATTCCAACGCTTCGGCACTGGCCGGGAACAACGGATCGAACAGTTGCAGGTCGACCAGCATTTCAAACGTATCGGCGGCATGGCCGGAGAGAAACAGTTTGAGCACTTCTTCGAACAGGCGGGCCGAAGGGATTTCTCGCAACATCGGCGCCAGTTCACGGATGGGCTGGGCGCTGTGCTTTTCGATGCCGAAATTCAGCTTGGCGGCGAAACGCACTGCCCGCAGCATCCGCACCGGGTCTTCCTGGTAGCGCTGCTTCGGATCACCGATCAGACGGATCAAATGATTGCGGATGTCGTGTACGCCATTGGCGTAATCGAGGATGCGCTCACTGACCGGATCGTAATACAGGGCATTGATGGTGAAGTCGCGACGTTGCGCGTCTTCCTCCAGCGTGCCGTAAACGTTATCACGCAGAATGCGCCCGCTCTCGTTGCGGGAAGACTGGTTGCTGTCTTCCTCTTCTTCGTTTTGCGGGTGATTGGCGCGGAAGGTCGCGACTTCGATGATTTCGCGGCCGAAGTGGATGTGCACCAGTTTGAATCGGCGACCGATGATCCGCGCGTTGCGAAATTCGGCTCGTACCTGTTCTGGAGTGGCGCTTGTGGCAACGTCGAAGTCTTTCGGCGTGATACCCAGCAGCATGTCGCGCACACAACCGCCGACCAGGTAGGCCTGGTATCCGGCGCTCTGCAGGCGTTCGACGATATTCACCGCATAACGGCTGAATTGCGCCTTCTGCAGCGAGTGTTGGCCGCTGTTGAGCACTTCAGGCGTACTGCGAATGTGTTGCGTATGACGCTTTGGAGAACGGAATGACTGGAACAGCTTCTTCAGCATGGGATGCACTGTTTGAAGGAATATTCGGCCATACCAGAAGAACGACCGCATGATGGGCGGGGATTCTAGCATTTAGTCGGGGGATGGTGTAGGACGACGCGTTATGACCCTGTAGGAGCGAGTATGCTCGCGATGGTCGTCAACGATTACGCGGGGAATCAGATGCCCAGGCGGCGCCTATGAGTTTTTCGCGAGCACGCTCGCTTCTACAGGGGGCTGGGTGATTTCTTTGAATCGCGGAAACCACAAGGGGAGCCGAAGCTCCCCAAGAAGTAGTTGCATGCTCTATTTTTATTTTTGGTTTCGGGCTTTTTATTTTTGTTGAGTGCCCTCGTCATGAAGCTTTTCCTTCATGACCCTCCCAATCGGGAGCCAAGAGCAAACGGATTGCTTTGGTCGCTGAATTGCAGTGATCTTTCGATCCAACCAGTACAGGCTCTGTCTTAGGACAGTTTTTTGTTGTTCTCGGCCTGGTCGTGGGGCTAGCCCCAAATACAACGCCTCTCCAAAAGAATCAGTTAGCTGCGCCTCTCGCCGTCTTGTTTTTATTGTGCGTGAGTCGATTCGTCTTATTTTTATTGTCTTGTGCATTGCTTGTTATTGTTCTTGTACCAAACATATAGCAGGGTGCGTGCCAACTTTTGCGAAGCCTAGTAAAACAAGGGGTTGGGTCGGTTAGGTGGGTTTATGAAGGCGAAAAAAAACCGGGGTTTCGTTACCGTAAGCCCCGGCTTCTGTTACGTGAAAAAAGTGAGGTAACAGTTTTTTCACAAAAACACGTGTTACCTGCACATCAGACAGGTGCGATTCAGCTTTCGCTGGGCACTCCGGTCTTGCGGCGTGGAATACCCAGGCGCTGACGACGTTCCCACAGGCATTTGCGACTGACGCCGAGTTTGCGCGCCAGCTCGGTTTCGGTCATGTGGTCCTGGTGTTCGAGCACGAAATGCTGGAAGTAGTCCTCCAGGGACAGATCTTCGGTCGGCTCATGGTTGGTGTTACTGGAGCTACCGTTGCCCTGTTGCGGGGGCAGGCCGATGAAATCATCGTCTTCCAGGTCACTCAGTTCGATGTCGATGCCCAGCAATTCGGCGGAAATTTCCGGACTCTCGCACAGGATCACGGCGCGCTCGACGGCGTTTTCCAGCTCGCGGACGTTACCGGGCCAGGAATAGTGACGAATGGCCTGCTCGGCATCGGCGGCGAATTTCAGGTCTGTGCGGTTGATTCGCGCACTCTGCCGCGCCAGGAATGCATTCGCAATTTCGTTGACGTCTGCGCCACGCTCGCGCAGGGCAGGCAATTTCAGTGCGATCACATGGAGGCGATAATACAAGTCTTCACGGAACTGGCCGATCTTCGCCAGGCTCTTGAGGTCGCGGTGAGTCGCGGCAATCAAACGCACGTCGACCTTTTGCGACTGCACCGAACCTACCCGTCGGATTTCGCCTTCCTGCAGGACGCGCAGCAAGCGAGCCTGGGCTTCCAGTGGCAGCTCGCCGATTTCATCGAGGAACAACGTGCCGCCGTCCGCCGCTTCGACCAGGCCGGCACGCCCGGCGCTGGCGCCGGTGAAAGCGCCTTTTTCGTGGCCGAACAGTTCGGACTCGATCAGGCTTTCCGGAATGGCTGCGCAGTTCACCGAGATCATCGGTGCCTTGGCGCGTTTGGACAGGTTGTGCAGCGCGCGCGCGACCAGTTCTTTACCGGTTCCGGACTCGCCCTGGATCAGGACATTGGAGTCAGTCGGTGCCACTTTGCGGATCTTGCCATACAGGTCCTGCATGGGCGGACACGAGCCGATAATGCCGATTTCGCCATTGCTGTTGTCGGTAGCGGATTTCACTGCGCCATTGGTGGCCTTGCTGGCCACCGGCTCAACACCAGACTGGGCTGATTGCCGGTCGCGCAGGATTCGCGCGGCAGCTTGCAGCATCTCGTCGTGGTCGAACGGCTTGGCGATGTAGTCCACAGCCCCCATTTTCATTGAGTCGACCGCCGAGCGCAGGCTGGCATAGCTGGTCATGATCAGCACAGGCGTGCCCTGGGCGAGCTTGATCAGCTCGGTGCCAGGCGCACCCGGCAGGCGCAGATCGCTGACGATCAGGTCGAACGAGGGAATGGTGAAGCGTTCTTGTGCTTCCTGCACTGAACCGGCTTCGCTGACCTGGTACTGGTTACGTTCCAGCAGGCGGCGCAAGGCGGAGCGGATAATGGTTTCGTCTTCGACGATCAAAATGTGCGGCATTGATTCGATACTCTCGACGGTCTCAGTTCACAGCGGACGTCGCTTCGACATGACGCGGCAAGGTCACCCGAATTCGGGTGCCGCGTTGGCTGTGTACATCAGCCGGGCTGTCGATGGTGATTTGTCCATAATGCTCTTCAACGATGGAATAGACCAGTGCAAGGCCCAGACCTGTGCCTTCGCCAGGATCCTTGGTGGTGAAGAAGGGTTCGAACAATCGGTCCATGATGCTCGACGGAATACCGCTGCCTTCGTCTTCCACGATCAGGTCGACCGTGTGTTCGCCGGCTTCGCTTTTGACTCGCACCGCGCTGCCGGGAGGCGAGGCGTCTCGGGCGTTTGAGAGCAGATTGATCAACACCTGCGCCAGTCGTTGCGGGTCGCCCTCAACCCAGTGATCCGGATCGCACAGGTTGTAGAACTGCACCTCGAAATTGCGCCGGTTCAGGGCCAGCAAGCCAATGGCATCCTGGGCCACTTCGGCCAGACAGACGGGTTCGTCACTGTGTTGATGGCTGCCGGCATGGGCGAAGCTCATCAGCGACTGGACAATACGTGACACACGTTTGGTCTGCTCAAGGATCTGTCCGCTGATTTCCTTCAGCTCACCGTCTTCCTCGCGTTCTTCGCGCAGGTTTTGCGCAAGGCAAGCGATACCGGTAATCGGGTTGCCGATTTCATGGGCCACACCGGCCGCCAGCCGGCCAATGCTCGCCAGGCGCTCGGAGTGCACCAGTTTGTCTTCGAGCATCTGGGTTTCGGTCAGGTCTTCCACCAGCAACACCAGGCCGCTGTTACCTGGCGCGAGCGGTTCATCGATCGCCGCTTTGTGCAGGTTCAACCAGCGGGTCTGTCCGTCGAGGGTCAGATGTTGTTTGTGCAGATGTTCGTCCGGCAGATTGATGAAGCCTTGCAGTAATTCTTTCCAGGGATCGGCAATGGTGCTCAGTCGCGATCCGACAACACGTTGCGCGGCAATCCCGGTCAATTCCTCCATGGCTTTGTTCCACATGAGGATTTCCTGATCCTTGGCCAGCGAGCAGACACCCATCGGCAGCTCCTGCAAGGTCTGGCGGTGATAACGGCGCAACGCATCGAGCTCTGCGGCCAGGCCGGTCAGGCGCGAGTGGTAGTCCTCGAGGCGGCTTTCGATGAAGTGGATGTCCTCGGTGACATAGTTTTCGCCACCGGCCTTATAAGGCAGGAAGGTCTCGACCATGTCCTGGGCGACGCTGGGCCCCATCAGGCCGGAGAGATTGGCTTCGATGCGGTCGCGCAAGCGGCGCAAGGCGTACGGCCGGCGTTCGTCGAAGGGCAGATAGAGGTCGCGCAGGGCCTGCTCGACTTCCTTCTGCGCCGCCTTGGCGCCCAACGGTTTGGCCAATTGCGTAGCAAACTCCTGAGGCGACGCGGCATGCAGTTCACGCCGCTGCGGCCGGCGCACGTTGTCCACGGCACAGGCTTCAGCGGCGCTGGCTTCTTCGGTACTGGCATTGGTGAACAGTGAAATCAGGGTGAACATCAACACGTTGGCGGCCAGGGAGGCAATCGCTGCCATGTGCCAACTGGTGTCATCCAGCACGTAAATCATGTTCAACAGCGGTATATAGAAGCCCTGCAGGTTGCCGACCAGCGGTAGCAACATGGTGATCAGCCACACCAGAATCCCCGCCAGCAAGCCGGCGATGAAGCCGCGACGGTTGGCGGTCGGCCAATACAGGACCGACAGCACGCCGGGGAGGAATTGCAGTGTGGCAACAAACGCGACGATGCCAAGGTTGGCCAGATCCTGCTCGGCACCGAGCATCAGGTAGAAGCCGTAACCGGCCATGATGATTGCGACGATCAGTGCTCGGCGGGTCCACTTCAGCCAGCGGTAGATGTTGCCTTCGGCCGGTGGTTGATAAAGCGGCAACACCAAGTGGTTCAACGCCATCCCGGACAGCGCCAGGGTGGTGACGATGATCAGGCCGCTGGCGGCGGACAGGCCGCCGACATACGCCAGCAACGCGAGGGCTTTGCTGTTGGCGGCAATGCCGATACCCAGCGTGAAGTATTCCGGGTTGGTGGTGGCGCCGAGTTTCAGCCCCGCCCAGAGAATCAGCGGTACCGCCAGACTCATCAGCAACAGGAACAGCGGCAACCCCCAGCTGGCACTGACCAGTGAGCGCGGGTTGAGGTTTTCAGTGAAAGTCATGTGATACATGTGCGGCATCACGATCGCCGAGGCGAAGAACACCAGCAGCAGAGTGCGCCACGGGCCTTCCTGCAGCGGCGTGTGCAGGGCGGCGAGGGCGGTCTGGTTTTGCAACAGCCACAGCTCAAGCTGTTGCGGGCCGTCGAATACGCCATATAGCGCATAGAGGCCGACGCCGCCCAGCGCGATCAGCTTGATCACCGATTCGAAGGCAATCGCGAATACCAGTCCTTCGTGTTTCTCGCGGGTGGCGATATGCCGGGAACCGAAGAAAATCGTGAACAGTGTAATCAAGGCACAGAAGCTCAAGGCCACGCGGTGTTGCACGGGTTCGCGGGTGAGGATGCCGATGGAGTCGGCTACCGCCTGAATCTGCAGTGCCAGCAGCGGCAAAACGCCGACCAGCATGAAAATCGTCGTCAATGCACCGGCCCAGGTGCTGCGGAAGCGGAACGCAAACAGATCGGCCAGGGACGACAGTTGATAAGTGCGGGTGATTTTCAGGATCGGATACAGCAGCACCGGCGCCAACAGAAATGCCCCGGACACGCCGAGATAGCTGGACAGGAAGCCGTAGCCGTATTGATAGGCCAGGCCGACGGTGCCGTAAAACGCCCAGGCACTGGCGTAAACCCCCAGCGACAAGGTGTAAGTCAGAGGGTGGCGAATAATCGCCCGGGGGATCATGCCCCGTTCGCTGATCCAGGCCACGCCGAACAGCACCGCCAGGTACGCGGCGCTGATCAGGATCATCTGGGTCAGGCTAAAGCTCATCGGCATCTTTTTGACTCTGCAGGATGAAGGTCACGACAATCAGAATCAGCCAGAGCAGATAAGGGCGATACCAGGCGCCAGTGGCGTCGATCCACCAATCCATGATGGCCGGGGAAAACAGGTAAATCCCCACTACCAAAAGCAGGACCAAGCGATAGATGTACATCCCGGCCTCTCTTTTTTATGCGCGTGCCCGAAAACGTGCGGCGATGGTAACGGATGGGCGCGCCACTGCAAGCAAGATCACAGCAGTTGTGCCTCGGGCAGGTTCAGTGTGCGCGGGATCAGCGACGCATCCCAGTGCGCAATACCCCAGCTCAGTAGCTCCCGTGGCGTGGCGTACGCCAGTTCGCTGCCCGGATTCTGCCCCAGTGCGCGAAGGGCTCGCAGCAACAAAGGTGTTGCCTGATCTTCGGTTAGCGGCGGCGAACGGTAGGATTTGCCGAGTTTGTTGCCATCGGGCTGGGTAATCAGTGGGATGTGCAGATAGCGCGGCTGCCGCAGGCCAAGCAACTCCTGGAGATAGAGCTGACGGGGCGTTGAGTCGAGCAGGTCTGCACCCCGCACGATGTCGGTGATGCCTTGCCAGGCATCGTCCAGCACCACGGCCAGTTGGTAAGCATAAAGCCCGTCGCGGCGACGAATGACAAAGTCGCCAACCTCCCGGCCCAGATGCTGGCGGTACTCGCCCTGCACACGGTCAACGAAGTGATATTCCAGCGTTGGCACGCGCAGGCGTATGGCGGCATTTTCCGTGCTATGGCCAGCGTTGCGGCACAGCCCCGGATAAATGCCGTGATAGGGCTCCAGTTGCTTGCGTGAGCAGGTACAGGCGTAGGCCAGGCCATGATTGAACAAGCCATTGAGTACTTCGGCGTAAGCGTCGTGGCGATCGCTCTGGCGAACCAGTTCGCCGTCCCATTCAAAGCCGTAACTCTCCAGTGCCTTGAGTATTGCTGCCTGCGCGCCCGGTTCCTCACGGGGCGGGTCGAGGTCTTCCATGCGCATCAGCCAACGCCCACCCACGGCGCGGGCATCGAGGTAGGACGCCAGCGCGGCGACCAGTGAGCCGAAATGCAGATGGCCGCTGGGCGTGGGGGCGAAGCGCCCGATGTAGTCAGGTCTGGTGATGGCGGTCATGAAGGCAACGTTACTTTTCCAGGCGGTCGTCAGATTCCCGTAGGAGCGAGCTTGCTCGCGAAGGTCGTCAACGATAACGCTGGGAGCCTGTTGCTACTCGGCGATCTCAGGTTCATCGTCGGAACGCCGCCCGGAGCAAGCTCGTTCCTACAGTGATGGCGATATTATATCGAGACGGGCATCGCAAAATTCAGAAACAAAAACGGAGCGTTCGCACGCTCCGTTCTTCGTTCAAGCCGCAATTATTTGCCGACTTGCTTTTCCTTGATTTCCGCCAGGGTCTTGCAGTCGACGCACATGTCGGCAGTAGGGCGGGCTTCCAGGCGTTTGACGCCAATTTCGACGCCGCAGGATTCGCACCAGCCGTACTCTTCGTCCTCGATCAATTGCAGCGTTTTGTCGATCTTCTTGATCAACTTGCGCTCACGATCACGGGCTCGCAGTTCGAGAGCGAACTCTTCTTCCTGGCTGGCACGGTCTGCCGGGTCCGGGAAGTTGGCTGCTTCGTCCTTCATGTGATCAACCGTGCGGTCGACTTCCTGCATCAAGTCCTGTTTCCACTTGTTCAGGACCTTGGTGAAGTGCGCGCGCATGGGCTTGCCCATGTACTCCTCGCCCTTCACTTCTTTGTAGGGTTCGAAGCCGCTGATCGACTGATTTTGCTGCTTTGCTTGGGTGGACATGAAATAGACCGCCTCTACTCTTGTAATCCATCTGCGCAGGATTGCTCCATCACCGACACCTGCCGGCCCTGCGGCTGCAAGCGGGCGAACTTACCAGATCAAATCAGACCGCGCTACTCCCGGATGTCGAGGCTGCGGCCCGTTGCGCTTTCAAATGCTGACAAAGCGCTGTCTGGTGGCTCTGGAACGCTGCTCAATTATTGATTTTAGTCAAACCTGGGGCACCCGCATGAGTCGTTTGTGTCCAGTGTGTTAAGGCTTCTGACCGCTTTAGGTTCTCGCTCGTTCCTGCGCTTGGGTAGAATCGGTTTTTTTCCCGTTGAAGGAAGGCCCATGGCTCAGTCCTACAGTGCCCGCAGTCGTGCGATCGAACCTTTCCATGTCATGGCGCTGCTGGCGCGGGCCAATGAATTGCAGGCGGCCGGCCACGATGTGATTCATCTGGAGATCGGCGAGCCGGACTTCACCACTGCCGAACCGATCATTCAGGCCGGCCAGGCTGCGCTGGCATCGGGCCGAACCCGTTATACCGCTGCCCGTGGCATTCCCGAGTTGCGTGAGGCGATTTCAGGCTTTTATCAGCAGCGCTATGGCTTGAACATCGACCCGCGACGCATCCTCATCACGCCCGGCGGTTCTGGTGCGTTGTTGCTGGCCAGTGCTTTGCTGGTGGATCCGGGCAAGCACTGGTTGTTGGCAGACCCCGGTTACCCGTGCAACCGACATTTCCTGCGACTGGTTGAGGGCGCTGCACAGTTGGTTCCGGTAGGTCCCGACGTGCGCTATCAACTGACGCCGGACCTGGTCCAGCGTTACTGGGATCACGATAGCGTTGGCGCGCTGGTGGCGTCTCCGGCTAACCCGACAGGGACGATCCTGACCCGGGATGAGTTGGCCGGGCTGTCTCGTTCGATCAAAGAGCGCCACGGCCATCTGGTCGTGGACGAGATCTATCACGGGCTGACTTATGGCACCGATGCTGCCAGCGTGCTGGAAGTCGACAATGACGCCTTTGTGCTGAATAGTTTTTCGAAGTATTTCGGAATGACCGGTTGGCGTCTAGGTTGGCTGGTGGCGCCCGATGCCGCGGTCGGTGAATTGGAAAAACTCGCGCAGAACCTCTACATCAGTGCGCCGAGCATGGCTCAGTACGCTGCGCTGGCCTGTTTCGAGCCGGCAACAATCAGCATCCTCGAAGAGCGCCGGGCAGAGTTCGGTCGACGTCGGGATTTCTTGCTTCCCGCTTTGCGCGAGTTGGGTTTTGGCATCGCGGTAGAGCCGGAAGGGGCGTTCTATTTGTACGCCGATATCAGCAAGTTCGGCGGCGATGCCTTCGCGTTCTGTAAGCATTTTCTCGAAACCGAACATGTGGCGTTTACTCCGGGACTGGATTTCGGGCGGTATCAGGCCGGTCATCATGTGCGGTTTGCCTACACGCAAAATCTTCAGCGCCTGCAGGAGGCGGTCGAGCGTATCGCTCGCGGCTTGCGGAGCTGGCAAGGCTGATGCGCTTTCATCCTCCACTGGAAGAAGGTCGGTTGATTCGTCGATACAAGCGTTTTCTCGCCGATATCGAAACCGTTACCGGTGAGTTACTGACAATTCACTGCCCGAATACCGGATCGATGCTCAATTGCCAGGTCGAGGGTGGGCAGGTCTGGTTCAGCCGCTCCAACGATCCGAAGCGCAAGCTGCCTGGCACTTGGGAAGTCGGTGAAACCCCGCAAGGGCGATTGTTCTGTGTGAACACTGCTCGGGCCAACGCTTTGATCGAAGAAGCACTGCGAGCAGGCGTGATCGGCGAGCTCAATGGCTTTACCGGGTTAAAGCGTGAAGTCGCATACGGTCAGGAAAACAGCCGCATCGATTTTCGCCTCGACTATCCCGAAGGGCCGGCCTATGTCGAAGTCAAAAGCGTAACGCTGGGCTTCGACGGGACGGCGGTGGCAGCGTTTCCCGATGCGGTGACCCAGCGCGGGGCCAAGCATCTTCGGGAGTTGGCCCATTTAGCCCGGGATGGCATTCGTGCGGTGCAGTTGTATTGTGTGTGCCTGACTGGCATCGAGTCGGTGCGGCCTGCCGTCGAGATCGATTCAGCGTATGCCGCTGCACTGCGCGAGGCGGTGGCCAGCGGCGTCGAAGTGCTGGCTTACGGTGTGCGCCTGAGTCATGAGGAAATGGTCGTTGATCGACGCCTGGACGTTGTGTTCGAAGACTAAATGCTGACCCAGATGCCCTGTTCGTCCTCGCTGCAGGGAATACTCGTCAGTGATCGCCCTTCACATGGACCGGCAATGCATGCGCCGTCTTCGATCAGGAACAGTGCGCCGTGGGTGGCGCACTGGATCAGGCTTTGACTGGAGTCGAGAAACTGATCAGGGTGCCACTCAAGCGCAACGCCTCGGTGCGGGCAACGATTGACGTAGACATAAACCTGTTCGCCACGGCGCACGGCAAACAGTTTTTGGCCCTCGAGTTCGAAACCCCGACTGCGGTCGTTGACCAGTTCTGCGCCCGCACAAAGCAACTTCATCGCTATCCTCTGTTTCGCAACTCGTGACCGAATATGTCCGAGCTTGACGTTCAAATGCTGTCGATTATCAAATGGCTGACTTGCCCGCAAGGGACGCGCGCCATGGTGCCGAGGATACTTGGCCTGCTGATGTGATGCCCGGGAAAGCTTCAAAGGAAGCTATTTATGCGCCTGAACGCCCGTGTCACTGCAATCTGTTTGGGGTTCTTCGTCAGTCACCACGCCGCGGCGGCCGAGTTGCCGCAACGCTGGGTCAGTGCCGGGGGGGCACTGTCAGAATGGGTGAGCGCTCTTGGCGGTGAATCGAAACTGGTCGGTGTCGATACAACCAGTCAGCACCCGGCGTCCCTCAAAGCGCTGCCTAGCATTGGTTATCAGCGGCAGTTGTCAGCAGAAGGTGTCTTGAGCCTGCAGCCACAAATTCTTGTCGGCACCGAAGAAATGGGGCCGCCGCCGGTGCTATCGCAGATCCGAAGCGCGGGGGTGCAGGTTGAATTGTTCTCGGCGCAGCCGGACCTGTCGACATTGCAAAACAATGTGCAACATTTGGGCAAGCTGCTGGGGGCGGAAAATCAGGCCACGCAATTACTGGCAACTTATCAACAGCAACTTGAACAGCAAAAAATTCGGGTGACCAAGGCGCAGTTGACGCAAAAGTCCCCAGGTGTCCTGTTACTGCTCGGTCACGCAGGTGGCAAACCGCTTATTGCCGGCAAAGGCACGGCCGCCGACTGGATGCTGCAACGCGCCGGGGGGCATAACCTGGCGATCCATACCGGCTACAAGCCTTTTTCTGTTGAGTCGCTGGTCAGCCTGGACCCTGACGTGTTGGTGTTCGCCGATCGTGCATTGGCCGGCGATGCAGCGCGGGCAGCGCTGTTCAAGGAGAATCCGATTCTTGCGTCTACTCGCGCGGCAAGGGATGGACGGGTCCTGGAGCTCGACCCGACATTGCTGGTAGGCGGGTTGGGCCCCCGTCTGCCGGAAGGTATCAAGCGGCTGTCTGACGGTTTTTACCCAGAGGGTGCGCTGCATTAACCCTTCGGATGGATTCGCCGATATCCGGCACTTTTTCACAGGCAAAAAAAGACCCGGCAAGAGCCGGGTCAAATAACCGTGATTAGCCTGATGAGGAGATAATCTGAGAGTCCGAACCAAGGGCTTTCAAGAATATCGACCAGTCTCGCGACCAGTTGTGATAATCATAGCGATTCTCATTACCAAGTCAACAGCTGATTTCTCATTTGCCGACTTCATGTCGCAGGCTGGAAGTAAGTCGTTGAAATCATTGTGTATTGATCTGTCGTTTTCAGGGGGCCATTAATTTGATCTACCTGCAGCCGGAGTGGACAACGTTAATGCGCTCAGTTCTTATGGCGCGACGAGATGGCTTCCAGCTGTTTATTCAGGGCCTCTTTGCGTTCGGCAGGAATGTCATTCCAGTGCACGTCCATCAGGGCGCCTTCAATCGCATACAACAACACCTTGGACGCCCGAAATCCGCGCGTGCGCACGGCCCGATAAGCATCCACCGCTCCCAGGCGCCGCAAGTCCGAGGCGCTGTGGATGCCCACGGCATGCAGCCACTGCGCCGATGTCTTGCCAAGATTCTTCAGGTGTTGCAATTCATCATTCATCAAGCCTCCTTGCGATGGCCAAATGGAGATCGTGGGCAAGCATTTGAGGAGTGTAGCCATCAGTAGGAAAAGCGTGATTGTTTGGTCGTTTTTGACGCAAATGCTTCTAAGGGGCGAATGTCGAGAGGGTGGGTCGCTTCGAAAATGCGCAAGAAACGGCGGTGAGAAATCGCCCTTTGCAGCAATGACATCCTGTACCCGGCGCGATAAGTGCGCTGGACTTTTCAGTGCGTAGCCTTGTTCAGCGAGTTCGATATCGCAGGCGGGTGCCAAAATTCATCGACATCAGGATTTCGTCTGCACTGAGTTCGCGGGGGAAGTAGGCGCCGGAAATTTGCGCGTGGCCCAAACTTGCACCTTCGAGGTTGGCCTTACTGAAGTCAATGCCGCGCAAGTCGGCAGAGCGGAAGTAAGCGTCGCGGAAGTCTACGCCATCGGCATTGAGTTCCCGCAGGTCCAGACCCCGGAAATCGCCACTGACCATGTCGATCGGGCCATCCGTGGTGCGTTCGCTGTTGAAGCCTCTGATGTCGTCTTTGTGCAGCAAGGCATAAAGCGGAGTGTCGAGAAGTTTCGGCTGGCTCATATCGCATCACCTATTGGTTTTATGACGCCAGTATAGTGCCGCTATTTAACAGCCGTGAAGCCGATGAAGGCTTCACGCTGAAATACTTTTTACAGCCCGGGAAGGCGTTGTCGAATTTGCGCGACTACGGTATCGAGGGTCCCGCTCTCATTGGTCTGTACGCGCTTGCTGCAGAGAATTTCCGCCGGTGTCAGCGCTTCACGGTTGGCTTGCTGGGCTTCGATAACGGCCAGGGTGGCGTCCGACGGGTCCTTCTTGTCTGCCTGACGCAAAGCCAGCCAGCTTTCGATCACGGCTTGCGGCGCATTGCAGTCGAGGATCAGGAACGGTGCGCCGGTGGCCTCGGCAACTTTCGCTGCGCTGTTGCGCTGATCACGCTTGAGGTAAGTGGCGTCGATCACCACCGGAAATCCAGCATGGAGTATGACATCGGCGATTTCATGCAGTCGGTCATAGGTCGCAACGCTGGCATCGTTACTATAAATGCCGGCCTGCAGGTCATTCTTGACGGTTTGCTCGCCGAACAGGCGCTTGCGTTCAACATCGGAGCGCAGGCGAATCGCACCCAGCGCTTCCACCAGGCGCATTGCGACATGGCTTTTGCCGACAGCGGAAACACCGTGGGTAATGGCCATGAAGCGCGATGGGATGGTGCTGTAGCTTTCCGCCAGGTTGGCGTAATTGCGGTATTGGCGCAGGGTGGTCGCGCGCTGCACTGCAGTGGCTTCGGCTGGCATGCTGAACAGGGCGACTTTGGCGCGAACCAGGGCACGGTAGGCTTTGTAGAAATTCAGCAGTTCGAGGCCGCGGTAATCGCCGGTCAGCTCCAGGTACTGGCTGATGAAGCGACGCGCCAGGCACTTCAGGCCGCGGTCTTCCAGATCCATTGCGAGGAAGCCGGTGTCGGCATACACGTCAGTAAAACGAAACGGTTCGTTGAATTCGATGCAGTCGAAGATGACGACCTTGCCGTCGATCACGGTTGCGTTGCCGAGATGGATGTCACCGTGGCATTCGCGAATGAAACCGTCGGCCTTGCGCTGGGCAAACAATGGCTTGAGACGCTCGAAGCTGCTTTCGGCCCATGCTTGCAGGGCGTCGAGTTGCAGTAGATCGGCCTTGTCGCTGAGGAACGGGCGGATCTGCTCGAAGTTCTGCCGTACCGGTGCCATGACGCTATCGGGAGTGCCGGCTTCGTGCTCGCTCGGGACTTTCGGTGCGCTGAGGTGGAAGCGGGCAATTTGTTCGGCCATTTCGTCGATGTGCGCAGGGGTCAGTTCGCCGTTGGCTTGCAGAGTGCTGAGCAGTCCGTTTTGCGCGAACTGGCGCATCTTCAAGACATACTCGATGGCCGGGCCGTCGCCGCCCAATTGCGGAGCTTCGATGCTGCCGGTGACCGGTAGCACTTCGAGGTACAAATCGTCGGTCAGGCGCTGGTTCAGGCGCAATTCTTCCTTGCAGAAATGTTCCCGAGCCTCAAGGCCGGTGAAGTCGAGAAATCCGAAATTAACCGGCTTCTTCACCTTATATGCATAGGGGCCGGTGAGCAGTACCCAGGAGATATGGGTTTCGATGACCTGGAATTCCTCAACGGGATGCGGATAGAGGGCAGGGTTTTGCAGGGCAGCGATCAGGGACTGGCTCACAGGCGATCCTTCAGAGTCTGGGAAATTCAAGGCCGTCATTATGGCCGCAAGTCCGCTCGACGCAAACCTCGGAGCGTGCCTGTTGAGGAGCAATAAAGTGCGTATAATCCGCCGCCATGACTCGTACTAGATCTCCCCGTACCCCTAAAAAACCACCTGCCAAGGGCATGAGCCCATGGTTGAGCTGGGCCATTAAACTCAGTCTGGTCGGCCTTGTAGTGCTGGCCGGCTTCGCGGTTTACCTCGACGCGATCGTCCAGGAAAAGTTCTCCGGCAAGCGCTGGACGATTCCTGCGAAGGTCTATGCGCGCCCGCTCGAACTGTTCGTCGGACAAAAGCTGAGCAAAGCGGACTTTCTGACCGAGCTCGATGCTTTGGGCTATCGCCGCGAAAGCGTGGCCAATGGCCCGGGTGCGGCGGCGGTCAATGGCAATACCATCGATCTCAACACCCGTGGCTTCCAGTTCTATGAAGGCATGGAGCAGGCGCAACCTGTTCGCGTGCGTTTCTCCGGGGATTACGTGGCCGAATTGTCGGCGACCAATGGTTCGAAGCTTTCGGTGGTGCGTCTGGAACCGCTGCTGATCGGTGGTTTGTACCCGAAGAATCTTGAGGACCGGATTCTGATCAAGATCGATCAGGTTCCGCCGTACCTGCTCGATACGCTGGTCGCCGTAGAGGACCGTGATTTCTATCATCACTTCGGTGTTTCGCCGAAATCGATTGCCCGCGCGATCTGGGTCAACGGCTCGTCTGGGCGCATGCGCCAGGGCGGTAGTACGCTGACACAGCAGTTGGTCAAAAACTTCTATCTGACTAATGAGCGCAGCCTGAGCCGAAAGCTCACCGAAGCCATGATGGCGCTCTTGCTGGAACTGCATTACGACAAGCGCGAAATCCTTGAGGCTTACCTCAACGAAGTGTTTGTTGGCCAGGACGGTCAGCGTGCGGTGCACGGTTTTGGTCTCGCCAGCCAATTCTTCTTCAGTCAGCCATTGGCAGAGCTCAAGCTGCATCAAGTGGCCTTGTTGGTTAGCATGGTCAAAGGCCCGTCTTCCTACAATCCGCGTCGTTATCCGGAGCGTGCGCTTGAGCGCCGCAACCTGGTGCTGGATGTGCTGCAAGAGCAGGGCGTAGCCACTGCCGAGCAAGTTGAAGCCGCGAAGAAGATGCCGCTGGGCGTGACCAAGCGCGGCAGTCTGGCGGACAGTTCGTTCCCGGGCTTCCTTGACCTGGTCAAGCGTCAATTGCGCGAAGACTATCGCGACGAAGACTTGACCGAAGAAGGTCTGCGGATCTTCACCAGTTTCGATCCGATCCTGCAAATGAAGGCTGAAGCCTCTGTCAACGACACCTTCAAGCGCCTGTCCGGGCGCAAAGGGTCCGATGACGTTGAAGCGGCGATGGTCGTGACCAATCCGGAAACCGGTGAAGTACAGGCCATGATCGGTAGTCGTCAGGCCAGTTTTGCAGGGTTCAACCGGGCGCTGGATGCGGTGCGACCGATAGGCTCGTTGATCAAGCCAGCGGTCTATCTGACAGCGCTCGAGAAACCGAGTCAGTACACGTTGACCAGTTGGTTGTCGGACGAATCCTTCTCGGTCAAAGGGGCGGATGGTCAGGTCTGGAAACCGCAGAACTATGATCGCCGCTCCCATGGCACGGTCTTCCTTTATCAAGGGCTGGCGCACTCGTACAACCTGTCGACCGCACGTCTCGGGTTGGCCGTGGGTGTGCCAAACGTGTTGAAAACACTGGGGCGGCTGGGGGTGACTCGCGAGTTTCCTGCCTTCCCGTCGATGTTGCTCGGTGCTGGCGGCATGACGCCAATCGAAGTGGCGACCATGTACCAGACCCTCGCCAACGGTGGCTTTAACACGCCGATGCGCGGGATTCGCAGTGTGCTGACCGCCGAGGGCGAGCCGCTCAAGCGTTATCCGTTCCAGATTCAGCAGCGTTTCGATCCGGCTTCTATTTACTTGATCCAGAGCGCCATGCAGCGCGTGATGCGCGAAGGCACCGGCAGCTCGGTTTATAACGTGCTGCCCAAGACCCTGACCCTGGCCGGCAAGACCGGTACCAGTAACGATTCGCGAGACAGTTGGTTCGCAGGCTTCAGTCAGGATTTGCTGGCGGTGGTCTGGCTGGGGCGCGATGACAACGGCAAGACGCCGTTCACCGGTGCCACTGGCGCGTTGCAGGTCTGGACCAGTTTCATGCGCAAGGCTGACCCACTTCCCCTGGACATGCCACAGCCTGACAATGTTGTACAGGCCTGGGTCGATTCACGCACCGGCCAAGGTTCTGATGCCGGTTGCCCAGGCGCTGTGCAGATGCCGTATATTCGCGGCAGCGAACCGCCTCCCGGTGCCGCATGCGCGAGCGAAAGCCCCGCTTCCGGAGAATCGGTGATGGATTGGGTCAAAGGCTGGATGAATTAAGCAAAGAGGGTTTCAAGTGAACAAGTGGTTGATTCCAGCGGTTGCCGCCATGGCTTTGCTCAGCGGTTGCTCCTCCGTACAACGGGGTTCGATTCCGGTCGTGGATTCCGGTACTGCGGTGTCCAACAGCGAGCGGATTTCGGCGAACGGCGGCTACCGTCAGACGACGGTAAAACGTCCTGTGCAGGCACAGGCTCAAGCGATTCCGCAGGGTGATACCGGCGTTGTCGTGATGGTCCCAGGTGGCGGTGCGACGACCTCGACGCCGATCAGCACCACACCGATTACTCCCGGCCCGATCACGCCGGGCCCGATTGATACGTCGCCGGTTCAATCCGCACCGGTCAATCAGGGCGGTTACAGCATGCCGTCGACGCCTAGCGGAATTCCATCGGCCAGTGCTGGTGGCCTGTCCGCGGACGAGCAACTGGATGGCCCGGTGCTCGCACTGTTGACCACGGCCCAGCAACAACAGGCCAGTGGTGATCTAAATGGTGCCTCTTCCAGCCTCGAGCGCGCTCAGCGTGTGGCGCCGCGCGAACCTCAAGTGCTTTATCGCCTGGCGCAAGTGCACAT
The DNA here is from genome assembly GCF_001269805.1 of Pseudomonas sp. P1.8. Taxonomy (NCBI): domain Bacteria; kingdom Pseudomonadati; phylum Pseudomonadota; class Gammaproteobacteria; order Pseudomonadales; family Pseudomonadaceae; genus Pseudomonas; species Pseudomonas sp. P1.8. The sequence goes on along the minus strand of NZ_LHVM01000022.1, from coordinate 7,588 downwards.
GGCTCAGGGTGACGCAGCACAGGCTGAGCAGTTCGCTCGCCGTGGACTGACTTTAGCCAATGGTCGTCCGGCACTTCAGGCAAGTTTGTGGGAGTTGATCGCGCAGGCGCGTGAGAAACAGGGAGACTCTTCCGGTGCAGCATTGGCCCGTCAAAAAGCCAAGGTTGCGTCATGATGGATGCGCGTTTTCTGAAGATTGCCGATCAGTTGCTTCTGATCGAGCGTGAACTGCGGGTGCAAGGCTGGTGGGACGAAGTCGCGCCATCGGCTGAAGCGCTTTCCAGTGTGGAGCCGTTTTCGGTCGATACCCTGGACTTCGAGCAGTGGCTGCAATGGATTTTCCTGCCGCGGATGAAGATGATTCTTGAACAGGATCTACCGTTGCCCAACGCCTCGGGCATACAGGAAATGGCCGAAATGGTCTTTGCCGGGCGCAATGTCCGGGGTAAGGACCGGCAATTGCAAGTGTTGCTCAAAGAGTTTGATCTGCTGATCAAGGCATCTCGCTGAAGCAAAAGCTGCCAGTGCCTGCTGGCGGTTTTCGATAATACTCCCCGGTCAATCGTCGGTCGCTGCCGGTGAAGTGCGTACGCCTGCCAATTTCTTGCTAAAAGTTGCGCAATTGAAGCCAACACTCACGGTATTTACAGGTTTTTTCTTGCGTTCTCATGCGCTTACCAGAATAAAGCGCATAGACGACTTGACTTGCAAGGGACGAAACAGAAGAATCCAAAGTCCGCTGTACAGGGACTGCCAGAAGCAGACCCTCTCAGCAGATCATGAGGCGCATATCCGCGTCGACCTGTTACACCCGCAACGCGTTACCTCGCGCTGGGTGGGAAAGCCCCGCAACACTTGGGACGATCCCAATACTTGCTCAGTCAGTGCTGACGTAGTCGGCGACCACCGTCGCTCATGCTCTGCTGAGAAGTAAACCTATTAAGACCCGTTCCATTTTTCGTGGGCGGTATTCTGGCGTTTTAGAGGTGAGCAACGTGGAGCTTTTATCTGGCGGTGAGATGCTCGTCCGCTTCTTGCGTGACGAAGGCGTCAAATATATCTACGGGTACCCGGGTGGTGCTCTTCTTCATGTATACGATGCCCTGTTCAAAGAACCGGAAGTGACCCACATCCTGGTTCGTCACGAACAAGCGGCTACCCATATGGCTGACGGTTACGCCCGTGCCACCGGTAAAGCCGGTGTGGTACTGGTGACTTCCGGTCCTGGCGCCACAAACGCCATCACCGGTATCGCCACGGCCTACATGGATTCCATTCCGATGGTGGTGATTTCCGGCCAGGTGCCGAGCACTATGGTCGGTACCGATGCGTTCCAGGAAACCGACATGATCGGTATCTCCCGGCCGATCGTGAAGCACAGCTTCATGATCAAGCACGCGTCGGAAATCCCGGAAATCATGAAGAAAGCGTTCTATCTGGCCCAATCCGGTCGTCCTGGTCCTGTCGTGGTCGATATCCCGAAAGACATGACCAACCCGGCGGAGAAGTTCGAATACGTCTTCCCGAAAAAAGCCAAGTTGCGCTCCTACAGTCCGGCTGTTCGTGGTCACTCCGGGCAAATCCGCAAGGCGGCAGAAATGCTCCTGGCGGCCAAGCGTCCTGTGATGTATTCCGGCGGCGGCGTTATTCTGGGGGGCGGTTCTGCGCCGCTCACCGAGTTGGCGAAGATGCTCAACCTGCCTGTGACCAATACCCTGATGGGTCTCGGTGGCTTCCCTGGCACCGACCGTCAGTTCATCGGCATGCTTGGCATGCACGGCAGCTACACCGCCAACCTGGCCATGCACCATGCTGACGTGATCCTTGCCGTCGGTGCGCGTTTCGATGACCGTGTAATCAACGGCGCTTCGAAGTTCTGCCCGAACGCCAAGATCATTCACATCGACATCGACCCGGCTTCGATTTCCAAGACCATCAAGGCCGACGTGCCTATCGTGGGTCCGGTTGAGAGCGTCCTGACCGAAATGGTCGCGATCCTCAAGGAAATCGGCGAGACCCCGAACAAGGAGTCTGTTGCCAGTTGGTGGAAGCAGATCGACGAATGGCGCGGTGATCGCGGCCTGTTCCCTTATGACAAGGGCGACGGCAGCGTGATCAAGCCGCAGGCTGTGATCGAAACCCTGTGCGAAGTGACCAAGGGCGATGCCTTTGTCGCTTCCGATGTGGGTCAGCACCAAATGTTCGCGGCGCAGTACTACAAGTTCAACAAGCCGAACCGCTGGATCAATTCCGGTGGGCTGGGCACCATGGGCTTCGGTTTCCCGGCGGCCATGGGTATCAAGTTGAGCTTCCCGGATGATGATGTCGCCTGCGTGACCGGCGAGGGCAGCATCCAGATGAACATTCAGGAGCTGTCGACCTGCCTGCAATACGGTTTGCCGGTAAAAATCGTCATCCTGAACAATGGTGTCTTGGGCATGGTTCGCCAGTGGCAGGACATGAGCTACGGCAGCCGTCACTCGCACTCCTACATGGAGTCGTTGCCTGATTTCGTCAAGCTGGCGGAGGCCTATGGTCACGTTGGTGTGCGCATCACCGATTCGAAAGATTTGAAGTCGAAGATGGAAGAAGCGTTTGCCATGAAAGATCGCCTGGTGGTGATCGATATTTCGGTCGACACCAGCGAGCACGTCTATCCGATGCAGATCAAAGACGGCTCCATGCGCGATATGTGGCTGAGCAAGACGGAGCGTACCTAATCATGCGGCACATTATTTCCTTGCTTCTGGAAAACGAACCGGGCGCTCTGTCTCGTGTGGTCGGCCTGTTCTCGCAGCGCAACTACAACATCGAAAGCCTGACCGTGGCGCCAACCGAAGACCCGACCCTTTCGCGTCTGACGCTGACCACTGTCGGTCACGATGAAGTTATCGAGCAGATAACCAAGAACCTGAACAAACTGATCGAAGTGGTAAAACTGGTCGACTTGTCGGAGAGTGCTCACATCGAGCGTGAACTGATGTTGGTCAAGGTCAAGGCCACCGGCGCCCAGCGCGCCGAGATCAAGCGCACCACCGATATTTACCGTGGACAGATCGTCGATGTCAGCGCCAGCGTGTATACCGTTCAACTGACCGGTACCAGCGACAAGCTCGACAGCTTCATTCAGTCCATTGGCACTGCCTCGATTCTGGAAACCGTCCGTAGCGGCGTGACCGGGATCGCACGCGGCGACAAAGTACTCAGCATCTAAACCAAATTAGCGAATGGCCTGAACGGCCTGATATAGGGGAAATTCATGAAAGTTTTCTACGATAAAGACTGCGACCTGTCGATCATCCAGGGCAAGAAAGTCGCCATCATCGGTTACGGTTCCCAGGGCCATGCTCAAGCGTGCAACCTGAAAGACTCTGGTGTTGACGTGACTGTTGGCCTGCGTAAAGGTTCTGCCACCGTTGCCAAGGCTGAGGCTCATGGCCTGAAAGTGACTGACGTTGCTTCCGCTGTTGCAGCTGCCGACCTGGTCATGATCCTGACCCCGGACGAGTTCCAGTCCTCCCTGTACAAGAACGAAATCGAGCCGAACATCAAGAAGGGCGCCACCCTGGCCTTCTCCCACGGCTTCGCGATCCACTACAACCAGGTTGTGCCGCGCGCTGACCTCGACGTGATCATGATCGCGCCGAAGGCTCCAGGCCACACCGTACGTTCCGAGTTCGTGAAGGGCGGCGGTATCCCTGACCTGATCGCGATCTATCAAGACGCATCGGGCAACGCCAAGAACGTTGCACTGTCCTACGCTGCTGGCGTTGGTGGCGGTCGTACCGGCATCATCGAAACCACCTTCAAGGACGAGACCGAAACCGACCTGTTCGGCGAGCAAGCCGTTCTGTGCGGCGGTACCGTTGAACTGGTCAAAGCCGGTTTCGAAACCCTGGTTGAAGCTGGTTACGCGCCGGAAATGGCCTACTTCGAGTGCCTGCACGAACTGAAGCTGATCGTTGATCTCATGTACGAAGGCGGTATCGCCAACATGAACTACTCAATCTCCAACAACGCCGAATACGGCGAATACGTGACCGGTCCGGAAGTCATCAACGCTGAATCCCGTCAGGCCATGCGCAACGCCCTGAAACGTATTCAGGACGGCGAATACGCCAAGATGTTCATCAGCGAAGGCGCTACCGGCTATCCTTCGATGACCGCCAAGCGTCGTAACAACGCCGCTCACGGTATCGAAGTCATCGGCGAGCAACTGCGCTCCATGATGCCGTGGATCGGTGCCAACAAGATCGTCGACAAAGCTAAAAACTAAGTCACGCGCTTGTACGAAAAACGCGGCTTAGGCCGCGTTTTTTCGTTTGGAGGATCGGTTCTGGTATAAAGCTGCATCGTTTGCGGCCGAATCGTGGTCCCAGACACCTGTCCAAACTTTCCACCCCGTTGCAAGGTAATGTCCATGAGCGAACGCCCCGAAGAGCCAAACCAGGCTCCTGACGCCGAAAGCCTGCTGCCCATCGATGAACATGTCGAGGAAGGGCATGACGCTGAAGGTCGCAAAGTCCGGCATCGTGGTATCTATCTTCTGCCGAACCTGTTCACCACTGCGAACCTGTTCGCAGGGTTCTATTCCATCATCAACTCGATGAGTGCTCAGGCGGCCTTGAGTGCTGGCGACGCCGTCAACGCGAGCAAGTATTTCGCTTTTGCCGCTATCGCGATTTTCGTCGCCATGGTGCTCGACGGCCTCGACGGCCGCGTTGCGCGCATGACCAACACCCAGAGTGCCTTCGGTGCCGAGTACGACTCGCTGTCGGACATGGTCGCCTTCGGCGTTGCCCCGGCGTTGCTGGCATTTGGCTGGGCCCTGGGTGACATGGGCAAGGTTGGCTGGATGGTGGCGTTCATCTATGTGGCGGGTGCGGCGTTGCGTCTCGCGCGTTTCAACACGCAGGTCGGTACCGCCGACAAGCGCTACTTCATCGGTCTGGCCAGCCCGGCGGCTGCTGGTGTGGTGGCGGGCATTGTCTGGGCGTTCAGCGATTACGGCATCCAGGGTTCGAAGATGTCTTTCCTGGTTGCGTTGATGGTTGCGGCGGCGGGCATGCTGATGGTCAGCAACATCAAGTACAACAGCTTCAAGGAGTTGGATCTGAAGGGGCGTGTGCCCTTTGTGGCGATCCTTGTCGTAGTGCTGGTGTTCGCCGTGGTGTTCAGTGATCCACCGCGCATTCTGCTGCTGGTTTTCCTCGCCTATGCAGCATCCGGTCCGGTGCAGTACTTGTTACATCTTCGTCGGCGCAAAAGCGCCGAGTGATGTAATTTCCCTCATACTCCGCAGTCTGTTGGTGCATCTGTTCTCCAATGCTGCGGAGTAGCCATGCTGATCAAAGTCCCAAAAGCATCTGACTGCCATGAGTGGGATGTCACGCCTGAGTCCCTCTATCTTTCTCGACGCCATGTATTGGGTGCTGCTGTTGCCGGTTTGGCCATCAGCGGGCTACCTCGGTGGGCGGCGGCGGCCGACGATGTGGAGCGCTATGCGGGCGTTGAACCTGGAAAGGCACCTTCCTGGTTCGGCAAAAAGCTTCCCTCAATTGAGTGGGGGGCAGTAAACGTCAAGGATGAGGCGGTCACGCCGTTCAAGGACGCAACCCACTACAACAACTTCTATGAGTTCGGCACGGATAAGGGTGACCCAGCTGCCAACGCCGGTGCGCTGAAGACTCAGCCGTGGACCGTTGTTGTGGATGGTGAGGTGGGTAAGCCGGGGCGATATGCGTTGGAAGACTTCATGAAGCCTTACCAATTGGAGGAGCGTATCTATCGACTTCGTTGTGTTGAGGCATGGTCGATGGTGATTCCATGGATCGGATTTCCTCTCTCGGCTTTGCTCAAGGAAGTTGAGCCAACCTCCAGCGCCAAATTCATCCGGTTCGAAACCCTGCAGGACCCCAAGAGTATGCCGGGACAACGCTCCGGTTTTGCTTTGATCGATTGGCCTTATATAGAAGGGCTGCGATTGGATGAGGCGATGAACCCGTTGTCGATTCTCGCGGTGGGCATGTACGGACGTGAGTTACCGAATCAGAACGGGGCGCCACTACGTCTGGTGGTGCCCTGGAAGTATGGGTTCAAAAGCATCAAGTCCATTGTTCGGATCAGTCTTGTCAGCGAACAGCCTAAAACCACCTGGGAAAGCATCGCCTCGGACGAATACGGCTTCTATGCGAACGTGAACCCTACGGTTGACCATCCGCGCTGGACTCAGGCACGCGAACGTCGACTGCCAAGCGGACTCTTCAAGCCGAATGTGCGTGAGACGCAGATGTTCAATGGGTATGGGGATGAAGTCGCTTCTCTATATGCGGGGCTCGATCTGCGGAAGAACTACTGATGCGATATCCGGCTTGGCGTGTGGGTGTGTTTGTTGTTGTGATGGTGTGGCCAATGTTCTGGTTGTACCAGGCCTGGATGGATGTGCTTGGGCCGGATCCTGGCAAGGTATTAGTCGACCGGCTGGGATTGGGAACGCTAATTCTGTTGCTCATCACACTGAGCATGACACCGATGCGGAAACTCACCGGTTGGGCGGGGTGGATTGCTGTCCGTCGGCAATTGGGATTGTGGTGTTTCGCTTATGTGGTTCTGCATCTGGTTGCCTACCTGACTTTTATCCTTGGGTTCGATTGGTCGCAACTCGGCGTCGAGCTGCGTAACCGGCCGTACATTATTGTCGGAGTAATGGGCTTCTTGTGTTTGCTGGTGTTGGCGGTGACCTCCAATCGATACAGTCAGCGCCGATTTGGTGCTCGCTGGAAGAAGTTGCACCGCCTGGTTTACGTAGTTCTCGGGCTTGGGCTGCTGCATATGCTCTGGATTGTGCGCGCCGATCTGAAGGAGTGGACTATCTATGCATCTATAGGTGCAGTGCTATTAGTGCTGCGATTACCGCCTCTTGCTCGCCGAATCCCCTGTTTAGTGACTAAAAAGGGCACTTCTGCCAAAAAGGCGTAAATAGGTGTTGACGGCAGATTTCAGATGTCTATAATTCGCCCCACTTCCGGCGCAGTCGAAACGGAAAACTCCTTGGAAAACAAAGAGTTACGCAGTTTTCGGCAGCGGGTTGCTTCAGGTCATCGAAGCCAGAAAGAAGTTGAAAAAGAGGTGTTGACAGCAGCGTGTAACGCTGTAGAATTCGCCGTCCCGCTGACGAGAGATCTGAAGCGCAAGTGGTTGAAGTTGTTAAGGAAATCCTTGAAAACTTCTGAAAAATACCACTTGACAGCAAATGAGGCTGCTGTAGAATGCGCGCCTCGGTTGAGACGAAAGATCTTAACCAACCGCTCTTTAATAACTGAATCAAGCAATTCGTGTGGGTGCTTGTGGAGTCAGACTGCTAGTCAACAGATTATCAGCATCACAAGTTACTCCGCGAGAAATCAAAGATGTAACCAACGATTGCTGAGCCAAGTTTAGGGTTTTCTCAAAACCCAAAGATGTTTGAACTGAAGAGTTTGATCATGGCTCAGATTGAACGCTGGCGGCAGGCCTAACACATGCAAGTCGAGCGGATGACAGGAGCTTGCTCCTGAATTCAGCGGCGGACGGGTGAGTAATGCCTAGG